>CAIUMD010000040.1 GCA_903900155.1 uncultured Caulobacterales bacterium
GTGAACGTCACGGCGCCGAGGAAGACCAGGAAACCCGGCCAGCTGATCTTGCGGGGAACGAGCAGGGACATGCGGCGCCTTTGGAAGCTCTCCTCCCCCGCGATGCGGGGGAGGAGGTGGCCCAGAGGGCCGGAGGGGGCCAGCTTGGCCTAAGCCGCATTAGCCCCCTCAGTCACTTCGTGACAGCTCCCCCGCACTGCGGGGGAGCATCTATCCTCAGAACGTCAGCGCGCGCGCTTCCTTCACGTGCGGCAGGGCCTGGATCTTGGCCAGCAGGTCGGCGGCCGGAGCCTGGTCGACGCCGACCAGGGCGATGGCGTCCTCGTCGGCCGAGACGCGGCCCAGGTTGAAGGTGGCGATGTTGACGCCCGCTTCGCCCAGCAGCATGCCCAGCGCGCCGATGAAGCCCGGCTTGTCCAGGTTGTTGATGTACAGCATGGCCGGCGAGAAGCCTGCGTCCAGCTCCATGCCCTTGACCTCGACGATGCGCGGGGCGCCGGCGATCACCGTGCCGGCGAAGGCGCGCTTGCCCTTCTCGGTGGTGATGGTCACGCGCATCAGGCTGTCATAGGTGGGGCTGAGTTCCTGGCGGCTTTCCGAGACGGTGATGCCGCGTTCCTTGGCGATGGCCGGAGCCGAGACCATGTTGATCTCGGCCAGCATCGGCTTGAGCACGCCGGCCAGGGCGGCCGAGGTCATCGGCTTGACGTTCAGGTTGGTGACTTCGCCTTCGTAGGCGATGTCGATGGCCGTGACGCCGAAGTCGACCATCTGGCCGGCCAGGGCGCCGATCTTCTCGGCCAGGGCCACGAACGGCTTCAGCTTCGGGGCTTCCTCGGCGGTGATCGAGGGGCTGTTCAGGGCGTTGGTGACCGCGCCGGTCAGCAGGTAGTCGCTGACCTGCTCGGCGACCTGCAGGGCGACGTTCTCCTGGGCTTCGTTGGTGCTCGCGCCCAGGTGCGGGGTGGCCACGACCTTGTCCGAACCGAACAGCGGGTTTTCCTTGGCCGGCTCGACCGTGAACACGTCGAAGGCCGCGCCGCCGACATGGCCATCGTCCAGCAACTTGCGCAGGGCGGCTTCATCGACCAGGCCGCCGCGGGCGCAGTTGACGATCAGCACGCCCTTCTTGGTCTTGGCCAGGTTCTCGGCCGACAGGATGTTGCGGGTCTTGTCGGTCAGCGGCGTGTGCAGGGTGATGACGTCGGCGCGAGCCAGCAGCTCTTCCAGCTCGACCTTCTCGACGCCGATCTCGACGGCGCGTTCCGGCGACAGGAAGGGGTCATAGGCGACGACCTTCATCTTCAGGCCCAGCGCGCGGTCGGCGACGATGCCGCCGATATTGCCCGCGCCGATCAGGCCCAGGGTCTTGGCGTACAGCTCCACGCCCATGAAGCGGTTCTTCTCCCACTTGCCGCCTTGCGTCGAGGCGTCGGCGGCGGGGATCTGGCGGGCCAGGGCGAACATCATGGCGATGGCGTGCTCGGCCGTGGTGATCGAGTTGCCGAAGGGCGTGTTCATCACGACGACGCCCTTGGCCGTGGCGGCGGGGATGTCGACATTGTCGACGCCGATGCCGGCGCGGGCGATGACGCGCAAGCGGTGGGCGGCGGCGATCACGTCCTTGTCCAGCTTGGCGCCCGAACGGATGGCGACGCCGTCATAGTCGCCGATCACGGCGATCAGTTCGTCTTTCGAGAGGCCGACCTTGATGTCGAAGTCGACGCCGCGGTTCTTGAAGATGTCGACGGCGGCGGGGCTGAGCTTGTCGGCGATGAGAACGCGAGGAGCGGTCATGTGCGGGTTTCCTTGCGGAGAATTGTGCGTGGGGAGCCCCCTCCGTCGCCTTTCGGCGACACCTCCCCATGAAGGGGAGGAGTAACCGGATAGCTCCTCCCCCCTCGTGGGGGAGGTGGCCCGCAGGGCCGGAGGGGGTCTGAGGACTTAAGCGGCGGCCAGTTCCGCCGAGACGGTGGCGAAGGCCCAGTCGAGCCAGGGCGTCAGGGCCTCGAGATCCGAGGCTTCCACCGTGGCGCCGCACCAGATGCGCAGGCCGGCCGGGGCGTCGCGATAGCCGCCGATGTCGAGGGCGGCGCCCTCCTTCTCGAGCAGGCTGGCCAGCTTCTTGGCGAAGTCGGCTTGCGCATCTTCCGGCAGGGCGGCGATCTTCGGGTCGACGACCTTCAGGCACACCGAGGTGTTGGAGCGGATCTCCGGCGTGGCCGCCAGGAAGTCCACCCACGGGGTCTTGGCGACCCAGTCGGCCAGCACGGCCAGGTTCTGGTCGGCGCGGCCTTGCATGGCTTCCAGGCCGCCGATCGAAGCGGCCCACTTCAGGGCGTCCAGCGCATCCTCGACGCACAGCATCGACGGCGTGTTGATCGTCGCGCCTTCGAAGATGTCGGCGGCGATCTTGCCGCCTTTCGTCATGCGGAACAGCTTCGGCATCGGCCAGGCCGGCGTGTAGCTTTCCAGGCGGGCCACGGCGCGCGGCGACAGGATCAGGATCCCGTGCGCGCCTTCGCCGCCCAGGGCCTTCTGCCAGGAGAAGGTCACGACATCGAGCTTGGCCCAGTCCAGGTCCTGGGCGAAGGCGGCGCTGGTGGCGTCGCAGATGGTGACGCCTTCACGGTCGGCCGAGATGAAGTCGGCGTTCGGGACACGCACGCCCGAGGTCGTGCCGTTCCAGGTGAAAACGAGATCCTTGGCCGGGTCGACCTTCGAGGTGTCCGGCAGCTGGCCATAAGGAGCGCTCAGGACTTCGACGTCGGGCAGCTTCAGCTGCTTGGTGACGTCCGTGACCCAGTCCTTGCCGAAGGACTCGAAGGCCATCAGTTGCACGGGGCGGGCGCCGAGCATCGACCACATGGCCATCTCGACGGCGCCGGTGTCCGAACCGGCGACGATGCCGATCAGGAAGTCGGCGGGGACTTCCAGAACTTCGCGCGTCTGGTCGATGGCGGCCTTCAGGCGCGCCTTGCCCAGCTTGGAGCGGTGCGAACGGCCCAGCACGGCGTTTTGAAGATTTTCGGGGGTCCAGCCCGGCCTTTTGGCGCACGGACCGGAAGAGAACTCGGGACGAGCCGGACGGATTGCCGGCTTGGCGAGGGTCGTCATAGCGATGTCTCCCATCCTTACAGATGGACTGCATCCCGTTGGGGGGATGTGGCCCGCCGGCGAAGAACCTCGTTTCGTCGCCGATTGCAAGGAGAGATTTTGCGAAAGCCGCGACCAATCGTCCGGTCGCGGCAATTATTTTGCGGCGACTTCCCGGCGCCGCGCGCGCCACGCCAGGATCGAGCCGGCCGCCAGGCTGCACAGCACGCCCAGGCTGACGATGTTGTTCACCATGGCATAGGCGTTGTCGTACCGCTTGCCGGCCACGAGATAGTAGGCATGCAGGCTGAACTGGACGCCCTGCAGCAGAACGGCCACGCCTAGCCAAACGCGGGCATAACGCAGGGCCAGCAGCAGCAGTCCCCCGGCGACGGCGCCGTCGAGGGCCAGATAGGCTACCCGCTGCAAGTCATGATCGGGAACCAGCTTGGGAAAGCTGGCCAGGAAAGACGTCGCCAGGACAAGCAAGGCCGCCTGTCGCTCGGCCCGACCACCTAAACGCCATGCTGTCAGGCAAGCCGCTAGAATAAGCAGCCAACCGATCATGGCGATGAGTGACAGGTGCATTGGCATGACTTGAGCCTCTAACCGAAATTAGAGGCTCAAACATATTAAACTATTGCAATGCGCTTGCGGGATTTCAGCTCGCGGCGCGCAGGCCGCCGATCACGGGATCCACGCCCGGCTTGTCGATGACGCCGACCATCTTCGTGCGCACGCCAATGCGCAGACGGGTCTCGTCCAGTTCGGCATGCGCCTCGACCACGGCCGTACGCGCGGCCGACAGGGTTTGGACAGCCTCGGCCAGCTTGGCGCTGGCGCCATTGGCGACCACCGCCGAGAGACCCAGATCCTTACGGGCCTGAATCAGTTCGGCCATCATTTCAGTCGCTTCCACGATCGCGGCGTCTATGGCCGCTTCCGTCGCGAAAAGCTTGGTCGCAACACGTTGAGCAACAAAAACCTTTTCCACACCCGCCTCCGTTAACGAAAAACTAATGGAAAAGGTAAATAGATTGTTAAAGGTAAAGCAACGTAAAAATGCGCCCTAGCGTTGTTTTGTCGCGCGACTCTCACTGGCCTTGGAAGCGAAGCGTTAGGAACCTTCAGGCATACTGTCGCGACGATTGAGTTCCTGAACGCTGATGGGCGAAAAGCACAACAACAGCGCGAGCACAGCCGCGACACACGCGCCACTACAGGCGCGAATCGCTGGCGTGGCCTTGGCCACGACGGTGCTGGCGCTCGTGGCCGCCTGCCTTTGCTTCATGCTGCAGCAATGGAGCGTCGCGCGGCAGGAAGCCCGCGCCAATCACGAGATCCTGGCCCAGATGGCCGCCGCCGGCGCCGCAGCCCCGCTGGCCGACCACAATATGGTCGGCGTCTACCGGGCGCTGGAAGCCGTGGCCAAGGCGCCCAGCGTCGCGGCCGTGCGGATCATGGACACCAAGGGCCGCACCGTCGCCCAGCTGGGCGCGGCCAATCCCACCGACGCCGACACCCTGACCCGGCCGATCAAGCTGTCTTCGCAGAAGGTCGGCACCCTTGTGCTGGTCGCCCAGCATCCGGGCCTGGGTCAGACCCTGGCCCGCGACCTGGCCCTGACCGGCGCCCTGTTCTTCGGCGCGGCCGGCCTGGCGATCCTCTTGGCCAACAGCCTGGCCCGCCGCCTGGCCCGCCCGATGGAGCGCCTGTCGGAAGCCATGCACGAGACCGCCGTCGGCGGCCGCTACAAGGCTGTCGAACAGACGGCCGACGACGACGTCTTCCAGAGCCTGACCGACAGCTTCAACCACCTGGTCTGCCGCCTGGAGGCCAACGACCACGACCTGCGCGGCGCGATGGCCGAGCTGGTCAAGGCGCGCGACGACGCCAACGCCGCCAACGTCCTGAAATCTCACTTCCTGGCCAATATGAGCCACGAGATCCGCACGCCCCTGAACGGCGTGCTGGCCATGGCCGAGGTCATGGCCATGGACGACCTGGGCTCCAAGCAGCGCGAGCGCCTGAAGGTGATCCGCGAGTCCGGCGCCCTGCTGCTGGGCGTGCTGAACGACGTGCTGGACCTGTCCAAGATCGAGGCCGGCCGCCTGGAAATCACCGACCGCCCGTTCGATATCGCCCAGCTGGCCCAGGCCATCCGCGAGACCTACGCGCCCCAGGCTCGCGACAAGAGCCTGGCCTTCGAAGTCGCCATCGCGCCCGAGGCGCAGGGCGTCTGGCGCGGCGACAGCGACCGCCTGCGCCAGATCCTGGGCAACCTGATCAGCAACGCCCTGAAGTTCACCCTGGAAGGCGCCGTCGCGGTGCGCTTCGCCTCGGCCGAGGACGGCTCGGGCCTGCGCATCGACGTGGCCGACACCGGCATCGGCATCTCGCCCGAAATCCTGCCGCGCCTGTTCGACAAGTTCGTGCAGGCCGACAGCACCACCACTCGCCGCTTCGGCGGCTCGGGCCTGGGCCTGGCCATCTGCCGCGAGCTGGCGGCCCTGATGGACGGCTCGATCAAGGTCCAGAGCCGCGAAGGCCGCGGTTCGACCTTCACCGTCCTGGTCTCGCTGCCGCGCGAAGAGGCGCTGACCGACGTCCATTATATCGACGACGACCATGCGCCCACGCTGTCGCAAGTCCCACAGGCCCAGGAACAGCCCGCCGTTCCGGTCGAGACCACCTTCCTGCGCGTGCTGGCCGCCGACGACAATCCGACCAACCAGAAGGTCGTCGAGGCTGTCCTGGCCCCGTTGAACGCCGAGGTGGTGCTGGTCGCCGATGGGGCGGCCTGCGTCGAGGCCTGGAAGGCCGCCACGTTCGACATCGTGCTGATGGACATCCACATGCCCGGCATGGACGGCGTCGAGGCCGCCCAGGCGATCCGCGCGATGGAAGCCGCCGAAGGCCGCGTCCGCACCCCGATCGTCGCCGTGACCGCCAACGCCCTGGCCCACCAGGTCGAGGGCTACCTGGCCGCCGGCATGGACGGCCACGTGGCCAAGCCGATCGAAGTCACCAAGCTTTATGCCGCGATCGAGGCGGCCATGACGGCCGCGCGGCTGGCGCAGGCGGCTTAGGGATCAACCGTAGTAAGGCTCGAGGGCGAACCGCTGCTGGTCCGCCCAGGATCGCAGGTCTATGCCCCGCGCCATCAGAAAGGCCTTGGGGATTAGCACCTCGACCTCGAAGCGCGGCCCCAGCTTGGGCGGCAGGGGCGGCCCGTCGTGCCGCAGCATGCGGTCAACCTCGCCGACGATCGTGAGGGTCAGTTTGGTCTCATCCAGCGTTACCGTCATGCGGCACACCGAGACCACATGGTGTCCGACGACATGCCCCATATGGGAGGCCTCCGTGAGCCGCCCGACGCCATCACCACTTAGCGTCAGACTTCCCGTCGCGCCGCCGTTCAATATCTTGGCCCAGGCGTCCGGGCCGCATCCAAATAGCGTCAGGGCTGGGTTGCGCGTCGAGGCCACCGTGAAACCGTCCGATAGCAGAAGCGGCGTGGTGACCGGCCTCAGCACCAACTCCGTTTCTCGGATCTGGACGCTCACGAAGGACGACGGTGACGCCGCGCCCTGGACGATGAACCGCGCCTCGCAATAGGGCCAGCCAAAGTTCCTGTCGAAAGCGACACCGGAAAGGCCTGGACGACCGAAATCGAACGGCGTGTCGACGCGCTCATCCCTCTTGTGAAACTGGTTTCCCAGCCCAGCCAGTTCCAATTCCTGAAGCGCCAGGAAGGCCCATGGCACGATGAAGTTCGCCTCAATCCGGCTGTCGGCCAAGGCTGGAACAGGCGACGGCGGTTCCAGCGGCGCGCCTATCGCTGTCAGGGGTCCGACCTCGCCGCGGAAACCGATCTCCAGACCAGCTTCCACGGGCTTTGCCTCAACCTCGAGAACGGGGATCTGTCCCATGATGTGGCCAAGGCCACCTCCCCCGGAGAGCGCGACGCCCTCCAGGCGCCGTGAACCCGCAGCGACACGCCCCCACGCCAAGTCGGACAGCACCTGCTCCAAGTTCATCGTGGTCGGAAAATGCAACGAAAGATGGTTGTGCCAATCCGCTGGGGCAAACAGGCCCGGAGCGTCCTCCTTCAGCACATTCAATTTCAGCCAAGCGCCGGACGCGCCGCGCATGAAAAACGAAATCTGGGCGCCTTCCAATGAGATCGGTTCGCTGCCGGGGTAGTGCGGCGCGACGAGGCTAAAACGCCCCTCGACCACACACCCGGGAAAACGGCCGGATACGACGCGAACTTCGCTCAAATGCATCAGCCCCGCCCACTCATAACGCTTGGGTTGAGTCCCGCGCCAACTCTTGGCACGACCGGCGACCTAAGTCGAACCCTCGACACAGATGAACAGAACATAACGAGCGGCTCAGAACCGCTTCAGGCTGGGCGTGTTTCTCTTAGCTCAACGTCGCTTCCCCCACTTCCCCAAGTCAAACGGGTGCGACGCAGAGATTTGAAAGGAACCGAACCGATGAAGAAGATCCTGATCCCGATCGTTGCGGTCTCGGCCCTGGCGGCCGCCACCGTCCCCGCCGTGGCTTCGGCCCAGTCGATCAACCAGCGCCAGGACATGCTGGAGCGCCGCATCGACATGGGCGTGCGCAACGGCTCGCTGAGCCGCTCGGAAGCTTATCGTCTGCGCGGCGACCTGCGTCAGACCGCTCGTCTGGAAGCCCAGTACCGCCGCGGCGGCCTGAGCGGCTGGGAACGCGCCGACCTGGATCGTCGCTTCGACCGCATCAGCGCCCAGATCCGCTACGAGCGCCGCGACCGTGACTACGGTTACGGCTATGGCAACGGACCGCGTCGTTACTAACGAGGGCCTTCTAGGCCGGCTCCACCCGGAGCCGGCTCTCCGCTACCGTGAAGCCGCGGCCGCGCAGCAGAACGCGCGCGCCGCGGTTTTCGCATTCCAGGTCCCCGCCCCGTCCGGGATAGGCCTGGTGGAACTTCAGCACCGTCTCGTCCAGCTTGTCGCCATACAGCGGCATCAGGATGCAGTGGGCCGAGCCCGTGGCCGGATCCTCCGGGATCCCGGCGGCTGGTGCGAAGAAGCGGCTGACCACACGATAGGGCTGACCGGCGTCGGCCTGAGCCACGACCACCGTCTGCCCGGCGCCGTCCGTCGCCTCGCCCGCGATGCCCCTCAGCGCCGACAGGTCTGGCGTCAGGCCCCGCACCGTCGCCTCGTCCTGCAGCACCGCGATCAGATAGGCGCCGGCCCACACCTCGACCGGTTCGACGCCCAGCGCGGCGGCAAGGCCTTCCGGAACCGACGTCTGGCGCGGCGGATCGGCGGGGAAGTCCATTTCCAGGCCCTCGCCATCGCGACGCACCGTCAACGGCCCCGACAGGGTGTCGAAGGTCAGCAGCGGAACATCCACGCCCATTTCCAGGAACAGCGCATGGGCCGACGCCAGGGTGGCGTGGCCGCACAGCGGCGCCTCGCGCGCCGGCGTGAACCAGCGCAGGCCGAACCGCGCCGGATCGCTTGTCTTCAGCAGGAAGGCCGTCTCGGCCTGGTTGTTCTCGGCCGCCAGGGCCTGCATCCACACGTCCGACGGCCAGGCGTCGAAAGGCTCGACCACGCAGGCCGGATTGCCCTTGAACGGGCCGCTGGCGAAGGCGTCGATAGTCCACTGGCGCATGGAAAGCTCCTGAGATGGACTTCGCTGTTATGCGCGGCCGGGACAGGCGGCAAAGCCTTTATTGTCCCGGTGACAATTACGGCAGGACCGCAAACCTCGTCCTTCGACAAGCTCAGGATGAGGTTTTCTACTGACCGGCCTCAACATTAGTCCTCATCCCGAGCCTGTCGAAGGACGAAGACGGCCCCCTCAACCTTCGACGCTGATCTCCGGCCACCGGGCCTTGGCCGAGCCGGTGGTGCGCTCCCAGCCGCCCGCGCCTTTCACCCGCAGAGGGTTGGGCCGCAGGCGCATGGCGAACAGGTCCTCCAGGCCGAACGGGGCCCAGACGCTCAAGCTGTCGTCCTTCTCCAGCCGCACGCCGACGCAGAAGGCGGTCGCCACAAACCGCTTCAGGGCCGCGGCGCTGTCCTCGAGCGGCGGATAGGGCTCGTCGGCGCCGAATTTCTTCGCGAACCACAGATGCACGCGGGCCTGGTTGCGGACCTCGACCAGTTCGCGCAGCGGCGGCTCAAAGGCGGCGGCCACGCGCTGGATGACGACGTCTTCGGCCTCGTACGAGGTGTCGCTATCGTCGTGATAGGCGACGTCGTAGTCCTTGATGCCGTAGGCCGGATCGCGGTCGGTCAGGTGGTTCCAGACCGGCTGGTAGATCGCGCCCGAGAAGATCATCCAGTCGGGCAGGTCCAGATCGCGGACGGTGTTGAGCACTTCCCAGGTCGTGGGTGAAGCCCGCACGATGTCGCGCAGGCGGTCTTCGAGGCTCTGGGTCATCAGCGAAGGGTCCAGCCGTGGTCGAGGGGGCCATGGCCAGCGCCGAAACCCGGCGCGCGCAGCATGGCCTCGTGGACATAGTTCCAGGCGCGGGCGACGGCCTGCTCCAACGGCAGGCCTTGGGCCAGGCCCGTGGCGCAGGCGCTGGCCAGCGTGCAGCCGGTGCCGTGCGTGTGGCGGGTCTCGATGCGCTCGCCCTCGAAGGTGGTCTCGCCCTCGGTCGTCATCAGCACGTCGACGACGCGTTCCCCTTCCACGTGCCCGCCTTTCATCAGCACCGCCTTGGCGCCCATGGCCAGCAGCGCCTCGCCGGCGCGCCGCAGGTCGTCGGTGGTCTCGACCACCAGGCCCGTCAGGGCGGCGGCTTCCGGGGCGTTTGGCGTCAGCAGCGCCGCGCGAGGGATCATCAGGCTCTTCACCGCGCCGATGGCGGCCCCTGCCAGCAAGGGCGCGCCGCCCTTGGCGATCATCACCGGGTCGACGACGGCAGGAACTTGGCCGGCATGATCGAGGGCGGCGGCCACGGTCTCGACCACGGCGGCGTCGCCCAGCATGCCGGTCTTGATCGCGTCGGCGCCGATATCGTCCAGCACCGCGCGGGCTTGGGCGGCGATCACGTCCAGCGGAATCGGATGGACGCCCGTGACGCCCAGGGTGTTCTGCACCGTCACGGCGGTGATCGCGGTGGCCGCGTAGCCGCCCAGGGCGGTGATGGTCTTGATGTCGGCCTGGATGCCCGCGCCGCCTCCGGAATCCGATCCGGCGATGACGAGGACCCGGCCCTGGAAAGTATTGAGCGAGGCGATAGACATCCCCGCTGTTTAGGCGGGATTCGGAGGGTCCGCTACGCCGCCTGCAGCGCGTGCTGCCAGGCCCCTGCCAGGATGTTCGGACGGATCGGCTTCTGGACCACGAGGCCCTCTTCCTGGCCGTCCAGAGCCTTGGCGTGGCCGGTGACATAGACCACCGGGATCGGACCCAGATGGGCCATGATCATCTTCACCGCCTCGACCCCCGTCCCGTCGACGATGCGGTAGTCGGCGGTGATCAGGTCGGGCTTTTTCTTCAGCGCGCTGTCCAGGGCCTCCAGCGGACTGTCGGCGATGGCGATGCTGGCGAACCCCTGCTCCTTGAGCAGTTCCTCGATTTCCAGCGCGATCAGGATCTCGTCTTCAATGATCAGGGCATGTCGCGAGCGCATCTTGCGGGTGCTTTCGATAGGCCGTCCCCAGATATTTAAGCGCGGTGATTCCCCAACCCGCAAGCGAGGCCAGGCGTCGCAGACAACCCAGACTCGCGCGCGGACGCATCGATCGCTTGCCTGACAAGGCGTTCCCGTGACGGGACTTCAAATCGCTTTGATCGCCACCTGGACCTCCAGGGCCTGGACCATCTCGCGCACGTCATGGACCCGCACCGCCGCCACGCCGGCGTCGGCGCCGTGCAGATGGACAGCCAGGGAGCCGCCCAGGCGGTCGGTCGCCTCGCCGGCCGAAGGATCGATGCCGGCGATGAACCGCTTGCGGCTGGCGCCCAGCAGGATCGGATAGCCCAGGGCCACGAACCGCGGCAGGGCCTTCAGCAAAGCGAGGTTGTGCTCGGCCGTCTTGCCAAAGCCGATGCCCGGATCCAGCCAGATCTTCTCCTTGGCCACGCCGGCCGCCATGGCCGTGAAGGCCCGCGCCAGCAGGAAGGCCTCGACCTCGGCCACGACGTCGCCATAGCGCGGGTCGTCCTGCATCGTCCCCGGCTCACCCAGCATATGCATCAGCACAACCTCGCAGCCCAGCTCGGCGGCGACCTCCGGCGCGTCGGGCGAGGCGCGCAGCGCGGCCACGTCGTTCCAGATCGTCGCGCCAGCCTTGATCGCCGCCCGAGCGACGCCGGGCTTCATGGTGTCGACCGAGATCGGGATGTCGCTGGCCTTGCGGATCGCCTCGATGATCGGGACCACCCGCAGGATCTCGTCGAACTCCGAGACCGGGGCCGCCCCCGGCCGGGTGCTCTCGCCGCCAATATCCAGGATGTCGGCGCCCTGGGCGATCAGGCGGCGGGCGTGCTCGATGCCGTCGGCGGCGGCGGCGAACTTGCCGCCGTCCGAGAAGCTGTCGGGCGTGACGTTGACGATCCCCATGACTTGAGGACGAGAAACCGGGCTCATGCCCCTTCTCCTACGCGTCGCGCAGCATCCGGTCGACCCGGCCGGCCAGATCGCCGACCGCGAAGGGTTTGGTCAGCACCTCCATGCCGTGCTCGATATGACCGTGGTTCAGCACGGCGTTCTCGGCATAGCCGGTGATGAACAGGACCTTCAGCTCGGGCTTCAACGCGCGGGCGGCGTCGGCGACCTGGCGGCCGTTCAAGCCCCCCGGCAGGCCGACATCGGTGATCAAGAGGTCGATCTCGGCGGTCGACTGCAGGATGCGCAAGCCGGCCGAGCCGTCGGCGGCCTCCAGGCAGGCATAGCCCAGCTCCTCCAGCGCATCGACGACCAGCATCCTCACCGTAGGCTCGTCGTCGACCACCAGCACCGTCTTGCCGGCCTTCACCGGCGAGGCGTCGACCGGATGCTCGACGGCCTCGGCCTCGTCCTCCTCGCCCAGGCGGCGCGGCAGGTAGAGGCAGACCATCGTCCCCTGCCCGACCTCGGAATAGATCCGCACATGACCGTTCGACTGGCGGGCGAAGCCGTAGACCATCGACAGGCCCAGCCCCGTGCCCTGGCCGATCGGTTTGGTGGTGAAGAACGGGTCGAACACCCGCTCCAGCGTCGTCTTGTCAATCCCGGTGCCGGTGTCGCTGACGCAGACCGAGACATACTGGCCCGGCTCCAGCCCGTGGTCACGGGCGGTGCGGGCGTCCAGCCAGCGGTTGCCGGTCTCCAGCGTGATCACCCCGCCGTCCGGCATGGCGTCGCGAGCATTGATGCACAGGTTGAGAAGCGCGTTCTCCAGCTGGTTGGCGTCGACCAAGGTTGGCCACAGGCCCGCGGCGCCGACATATTCGACCTGAATGCCGGGGCCGACGGTGCGGCGCACCAGCTCGACGAACTCGACCATCAGCCGATTGATGACCACCGGCTTGGGGGCCAGGGTCTGGCGGCGCGAGAAGGCCAGCAGACGATGGGTCAGGGCCGCCGCCCGCCGGGCCGCGCCCTGGCCGGCCGCCAGGTAACGCTCGACGTCCGCCGTGCGCCCCTGGGCCAAGCGCGCGCCGATCATCTCAAACGAGCCGGAGATGCCGGCCAGCAGGTTGTTGAAGTCGTGCGCCTGGCCGCCGGTCAGCTGGCCGACGGCTTCCATCTTCTGAGCTTGGCGCAGGGCCTCCTCGGTCTCGCGCAGGCGCTCCTGCTCCACGACGCGCTGGGTGACGTCGTAGACGAACTGATAGGCGCCGATCCGCTGGCCGTTCAGGTCGTACAGCGGGTGGAACCGCATCTCGTAGTGACGACGCTCGCGCTCGGAATCGCCGAACTCGTCGGTCTCGATGAAGCTCTCGCCGGCCAGGGCGCGCGACCAGACATCGCGCACCTGGGCCTGATGCTCGGGATAGTCGGCCAGCAGCTCGACCATGTTGTCGCCCACGTGAGGCCGGATGCCGTAGATGCGCTCGAACTCATTGGCCGAGGCGCTGTTGATGGCCAGCCAGGTCAGGTTCATGTCGACGACCTGGACGAAGACGCTGGCGCCCTCGACGACGTCGGCCAGCAGGCGGCGCTCGGCCAGGGCCTCGGCGACACGGGCCTCCAGGGTCTCGTTCAGAAGGCGCAGCTCGGCCTCGGCCTGCTTGCGGGCGGTGACGTCCTGGAACAGCACGGCCACCTGGCGCAGTTCGGGCGGCTCGATGCGGAACGACGACAGCGACAGGTGCCGGCCCGTAGCCACCAACTCCTGCTCGAAGCGGATCGGCTGGCCGGTGCGCAGCACCTCGCCGTAGCGCGCCACCCAGGCGTCGGCCTCGGCCGGCACCATCTCGCGCAGCTTCTGGCCGGCCACGTTGGGGATACCCGCGTGCCGCTCATAGGCCGCGTTGGCCATGATGTGGATGTAGTCGCTCAAAGGGCCGAACGGGCCATCGAAGAACTCGATGACGCAGAAGCCCTCATCCATCGACTCGAACAGGGCGCGGTAGCGGCGCTCGTCCTCAAGATGGGCCTGCTCGCGGCGGACGCGCTCGGTGATGTCGTTGCACAGCACATGAATGCCGGCGACCGCGCCGGTCTCGTCGCGCACGGGAGAGAACATCAGGTTGCACCAGGCCGCCTCGCCGTCGGCGCGGGAAAAGCCGATGGCCTCGCGCACCACGCTTTGGCCCGTCCGCGCCTGGTCCAGCATCGGCAGGCCGGCCGGGATCGGGAAAACCTCGGCGAACCGCCCGCCCAGCGCCGGGGTGTTGGCGGCCAGCAGTCGGCGCGCGGCGTCATTGTGCAGCAGCACGCCGTCGACGCCCCAGGCCAGGAACGACGGGATCGGCGAGGCCAGCATCAGCCCGACTACCGTCTTCAGGGCCGAAGGCCAGCCGTCGATGGGCCCGAGAGCGGTCTGCGACCAGTCGCGCGCCGCCATGGCCGCGCCCAGGTCGCCGCCTCCCGTCAGGAAGGCCAGCGCTGCGGACGACGGAGGGGGCGAGCCGGCGGGCCCGTCTTTGGCGGTCATGGTTTCCAATAGCAGAGCCCCTCGGCCGCGCCTACGCAGCCAAGCTTGAACGGTCGGATGGCCGACAGGTTGCGGCCCCTGTTGGGAAAGGCGTCCCAGTCGCGCCAGTTCCGTGTGTGGGGCCAAGAAAAAAGCCGGCCCTCGCGAGCCGGCTTCGTTCCTTGGATCGGATCAGCGTCTTAGGCGGTGACGCTGGCGCCCGCGCCCGGGGACAGCGGCACCAGGGACGGGGCGGCGACAGTTTCCTTGGTCTCTTCCTCGTCGCGCTTGGGCATCTCGCCCTTCATGACGCCGACGATCTCGTCGCCGCTCAGGGTCTCGAACTCCAGCAGGGCCTTGGCCACCGAGTGCAGGTGGTCCAGTTCCTCGGTCAGGATGCGACGCGCGTCGTCCTCGCCGCCCTTCACCAGGCGGCGCACTTCGGCGTCGATCGTGACCATCGTCTCGGGCGAGACGTTCTGGGTGCGGGCGACCGAATGGCCCAGGAACACCTCGTCCTGGTTATCGCCATAGGCCACCGTGCCCAGCTCGTCCGAAAAGCCCCAGCGGGTGACCATGTTGCGGGCCAGGCTGGTGGCGGCGCTGATGTCGCTGGACGCGCCCGAGGTGATCTTCTCCTTGCCGAAGATCAGCTCCTCGGCGACCCGGCCGGCCATCATGATGGCCAGGCGCGAGGTCATCATGTCGTAGCTCATCGAGTAGCGGTCGCCTTCCGGCAGCTGCATGACCATGCCGAGAGCCCGGCCGCGCGGCACGATCGTGGCCTTGTGGACCGGATCGGCGACGGGCACGCGCAGAGCCACCAGGGCATGGCCGCCCTCGTGATAGGCGGTCAGCTTCTTCTCGGCGTCGCTCATGGCCATCGAGCGACGCTCGGCGCCCATCATGACCTTGTCCTTGGCGTGCTCGAAGTCGTGCATGGTGACCATGCGACGGTTCTTGCGGGCGGCCGTCAGGGCCGCTTCGTTGACCAGGTTGGCCAGGTCCGCGCCCGAGAAGCCCGGGGTGCCGCGCGCCAGGGTCTTGACGTCGACATCGGCGGCCAGCGGCACGTTCTTCATGTGGACGCGGATGATCTTCTCGCGGCCGGCCACGTCGGGGTTGGGCACCACGACCTGACGGTCGAAGCGGCCCGGACGCAGCAGCGCGGGGTCCAGGACGTCGGGACGGTTGGTGGCGGCGATCAGGATGATGCCTTCATTGGCTTCGAAGCCGTCCATCTCGACCAGCAGCTGGTTCAGCGTCTGCTCGCGCTCGTCGTTGCCGCCGCCCAGGCCGGCGCCGCGATGGCGACCGACGGCGTCGATCTCGTCGATGAAGATGATGCAGGGGGCGTTCTTCTTGGCCTGCTCGAACATGTCGCGCACCCGGCTGGCGCCGACGCCAACGAACATCTCGACGAAGTCCGAACCCGAGATCGTGAAGAACGGCACGCCCGCCTCACCCGCGACGGCGCGGGCGATCAGGGTCTTGCCGGTGCCGGGAGGGCCGACCAGCAGAGCGCCCTTGGGGATCTTGCCGCCCAGGCGCTGGAACTTGGCCGGGTCCTTCAGGAAGTCGACGACCTCCTGAAGCTCTTCCTTGGCCTCGTCGACGCCCGCAACATCCTCGAAGGTGATGCGGTTCTTGTTCTCGGTCAGCAGGCGGGCCTTGGACTTGCCAAAGCCCATGGCGCCCTTCGCCCCGCCCTGCATCTGGCGCATGAAGAACAGCCACACGCCCACGACCAGCAGGATCGGCAGCAGTTGCACCAGGATGGCCCAGGGGCTGATCGAGCTGTTGATGAACTTCACGTCGGCGTTCTTGGCCACCATGCGGTTGACCAGCTCGTCGGAGTCGAGCGGCGCGTTGACGTTGATCTGCTTATTCTGCGCGTCGCGGGCGATGACCTTCTGGCCCGCGATCTCGGCCGACTTGATCTTGCCGGCGTCGACCTGCTTGAGCAGCTGCGAGTAGCTGATCTCGCCGCCGCTCTTCGTGCGCGCGTTTTGGCTGACGACGAAAACGCCCGCCAGCACCGCCACGATCACCAGCCAGATGGCCAGGTTCCTGAAATTCATACGCGTCGTCTTTCCAACGATAGCTCTTGACCCACCAAGATAGGCGGTTGAACGCGCAAGCGCCATGCACGTGACATCAGGTCAC
The DNA here is from genome assembly GCA_903900155.1 of uncultured Caulobacterales bacterium. GTDB lineage: Bacteria > Pseudomonadota > Alphaproteobacteria > Caulobacterales > Caulobacteraceae > Caulobacter. Next base: position 16,350 of record CAIUMD010000040.1, read on the forward strand.
GGATTCTTGGTCGCAAAGGCCGACAGCGGCCTCGAAGCGACCCAGAACGAGCAAGCGTGCGCGCGCCTTTCCTTCGGGTGCAAGCTCCGGGCCGTCAAGCGGACTTAAGATCAGCGGCAAGGCGGGTCGCGCCGAGGCGGGGATGGCGGCCAGCCGGGCGCGGTCGAGTACGGAAAGGCTGGCCGCCCTGCCCTTAAGAGCGACGACCGTCAGCGGCGCATCGCCGGCGACGACTTCCCAGCGCCCGTCCCAGACGCCGGTCTGGCCCGGCGCAAGCTCCAGCAGCGCCAGGCCCCCGCGGGCGGTCTCGCCGGCGTCGCGACAGATCAGGACGTCGTCGCCGGCCTCGATTCGCGCGCCGGACAGGGTGGCGGCGAAGGTCTCGTCGGACCGGATCCGCTGGACCAGGCGCTCCAGCCGCTCGCCGCGGGGGGGGCGTTCGGTCCCGGCCGCGCATAGCAGGGCCGCGGCCAGATGCGCGGCGGCGACGTCGCGGGGCAGGCGGATCGTCCCGACGGCGTCGACGGTGAAGCGGGGCAGCGGCAGGGATGCGATCTCGACGGACGATGCGTTCCCTACCCCGGCGGCGCGAGCCCGCGCACGGGCATAGCGCATGTCCTCGTTGGCCGGATCGTCCAGCCAGGTCTCGTCCTGATGGGCTAACGCCTGCCGGATCCCATCGCGGGACAGAGCCAGCAGCGGTCGCAGCAGGAAGACGTCCCGTCCCTCAGGCCAGACCGGCGACGGCGTCCATTCACGAGGATCGGAAACCGTGGAGCCCTCGGCCCGCATGGCCGCGCCCTCGGCCAGGTCACTGGCGGTGTGGCCCAGCAGCAGAACCCTGGCCCCAGCGGCGCGGGCGGCGGTGGCCAGCAGCGCGTGCCGAGCCCGACGAGCGGCGGCGGGCAGGCCCGTCTTCGGCTTGTCGCCCGTCCAGACCAGGGCTCGGGCCTCGGCGCCCAAGGCGCGCGCCTTGGCGAGGGCCTCGGCGGTCCAGCGGTCGCTGCCCGTCTGGAGCCCGTGATCGACGACCAGGGCCAAGACTGGCCGACCGTGTGGCCGCGCCCAGTCCAGGGCCGTCTTCAACAAGAACAGGGAATCGCCGCCGCCCGAAAAGCCGACGGCCAGCGGAGCGGCGGAGGTCGGATCGAGCCGCCGGTCGAAGGCGGCCCGGACCGATGCTAGGCGCACTTCGCCGCGACGCGGGTCGAGGCCGCGCGCGAGGTCACCTGGGCCGGGGCCTTGGGATAGCGCTTGGACAGTTCGTCCAGGGTGCGGCAGGCGTCGGCGGTCTTCTTCAGCGCCACCATCGAGCGGGCCAGCTTCAGGGTCGCGTCCGGCGCCCAGGTCGTCTGCGGCCAGCCGCGGATCGCGCCGATATAGGCGCCGGCGGCGTCGCTGTAGGCCTCGCGCACGAACAGGGTCTCGCCCCACCAGTACTTGGCCTCGGCCGAGCGAGTGCTCTCCGGATAGTTGGCCACGAAGGCCGAGAAGGCCTGTTCGGCGTTGCTGTAGTCGCCGGCCAGCAGCAGGTCCTTGGCCTGCTTGAAGGCCACGGCCGGGTCGGCCGGCGGCGCGGGCGGCGGGGGGGGAGCCCCCAAGGCCGGCGCGGCGACCTGGGCGGCGGCGGCCGTCTGCAGGTCGGCCAGGGTCTTTTCGACGGCGGCCAGGCGCTGCTCCAGCGCGTCGGCGCGGGTCTTCTGCTCGGCGGCGGCGCGGTTGGCCTTGGTCAGCTCGAAATTGGCCGTCTCGTTCTGGCCGTTCAGCTTGGTCAGGGTCTGCTCCAGGTCGCCGACACGCTCGTTCAGGGCGGCGATCTGGGCGTCGGTCTCGGCCGGCTGCACCACGACCGGCTTGCCCGTGTCGCGGCCCTGGAAGACGATCGCGCGCAGTTCGCGCACCACCTTCTCCATCCGCTCCACGCGCTTGGCCGAACGATCGTCCAGCGGATCGGCGGGCGGCAGCGGGGTCTGAGCCACGGCGACGGTGGCGACCGAAGCCAGCAGGGCGGCGAGCAGGGCGGATTTCAGCTTCATGACCGTGATCTACCGATAGAGACCAGACAAAACTAGGGCGGCTTCTCGGAAAGAAGCCGCCCCGTTCAACTCGGTATTAGCGAGCGCCGTCCGTGATGGCCGTGCGGCCGTTACGGTTCTTGGCCCAGGCTTCTTCGCTGGTGCCGGCGTCGATCGGACGTTCCTTGCCGAACGAGATCGTCTCGATGCGTGCGGCCGAGACGCCCTGGGCGATCAGGAAGTCGCGGATGGCGTTGGCGCGGCGGGCGCCCAGGGCCAGGTTGTACTCGCGGGTGCCGCGTTCGTCGGCATTGCCTTCGATACGGACGCGAACCGACTGGTAGCGGTTCAGCCACTGGGCCTGGCCGGCCAGGACCGGCTGGGCGTCGGCGCGGACCGAATATTCGTCGGTGTCGAAATAGACGCGGTCGCCGACATTGACGACGAAGTCCTGCACCGAGCCCGGCAGCACGACCGACGAGACCGGCGGCTGGGCCGGCGGGGTGTAGGGCTGGCTCGGGGTCGCCGGCGGCGGCTCAGGCGTCGGGGCGACAGGCTGGGGCTTCGGGCGCGAAGCGCAGGCGGCGAGCGAGGCGGCGGCAACGCCGACGAGCGCCAGTCTAACGGCGCGCTTGGTGTCGAAGCTCATCCAGTTTCTCCTCAGTCTACGAACTCTGGACCTGACCCATACCTAAGCTGCGCTTGGAATGGGCCCTGAAAATGTCTGACCAAACCTCACAATGATGTCAGATGGTCGACACACGATGCGGATTCACTTCCGGCGCGAATAGCCCGCGCCCGGAAACCTGAGCCAGGAACGCTTTGATCTGGCTCAGGTTGCCCGATTTACCGGGTCTGTGTGTCAATCAGTTGAGCAGCGGCGACCATGCCGGGTCCGAGCCCGCGCCCTGATAGGCGGCGGGGCGCAGGATCCGGCCGGTGATGTCCACCGTCCACAGGCGCGGGTTGCCCGCCGAGCCTTCGCGGAAGAACATCAGCACCCGGCCGTTCGGCGCCCAGGTGGGGCCCTCGTCCAGATAGCTGGTGGTCAACAGGCGCTCGTCGCTGCCGTCGGGACGCATCACGCCGATGTGGAACTCGCCGCCCGTTTGCTTGGTGAAGGCGATGAAGTCGCCGCGCGGGCTCCAGACCGGGGTGGTGTAGCGGCCGCCGCCGTACGAGATGCGGCGCACGCCCGAACCATCCGTGTTCATCACATAAAGCTGCGCCTGGCCGCCGCGGTCGGAGTTGAAGGCGACCTTGGTCCCGTCCGGCGAGAACGACGGCGAGGTGTCGATGGCCGGGTCGGTGGTGATGCGGGTCGACGCGCGGCTGCGCAGGTCCATCATGTAGATGTCGCTGTTGCCGGCCTTCTCGACCGAGAACGCCACCTTGCCGCCGTCGGGCGAGAAGCGCGGAGCGAACACCATGCCGGGGAACTTGCCGATCGTCTCCTGGCGGCTGGTCTCCAGGTTCAGCAGGTAGATCGACGACCCCGTCGGCCGCAGGGCCATGTAGGTCAGTTCCTGGCTGGTCGAGCTGAAGCGCGGCGTCATCACGATGTACGAGCCGTCGGTCAGGTACTGCGGGTTGGCCCCGTCCTGATCCATGATCGCCAGGCGCTTGACGCGGTTCAGCTTCGGGCCGCTCTCGGCGACGAAGGCCACGCGAGTGTCGAAATAGCCCTTCTCGCCGGTCAGGCGCTCATAGACGGCGTCGCTGATCTTGTGGGCCACGCGGCGCCAGTTGTCCGGCGTCGACGAGAATTGCAGGCCCAGCAGCTGCTGCTGGCTGAACACGTCCCACAGACGGAAGTCGACGCGCAAGCCGCCGTCCGGGCCGACCGTCACCTGGCCGTTGATCAGGGCCTGGGCCCCGGTCGCCTGCCAGTCGGGGAAGCGCGGCTGGACGTTCACGTCGCTCAGCTTGTCGGCGACGCCCGAGACGTTCAGCGGTTGGAACAGGCCCGAGCGCTCCAGATTGCCGGTGATGACCTGGGCGATCTCGGCCCCGCGCGTCGCGCCCGAGAAGGCCGGCACGGCGATCGGCAACGGCTTGACCGCGCCCGAATTGATGTCGACCTCGATCTGCGCGGCGGCCGGGGTCACGAACGCCGCGCCGCCCAGCAGGACGGCGGCCATGAGCATAAGAACTCGTACGCCATTTTGGGCTTTGAAGCGCATCGAGGTCTCCTTCTGTGTCCTTCCCGGCATCAACGCGAACAGGCCTGTTTTGCGTTGAAGTTGAGGGCGATTTTCTGACCGTACAGGTCCTGCGGCAGGTAGGCGAACGGCGAAGCGGCGAACAGCGCGCGCACGGCGCGGTCCGACGCCGCCTTGACGACGGGATCGGGCGAGGACGTGCCCGGCGACTCCGGCTGGCCGACGACGCGGCCGCCCGGGCCGATCACGAACACCACCCGCACGCTGACATTGGCGCCGCCCTCGACCTCGCAGTTGGGGTTCCAGCGGTCCTGCACCTCACCCTGCAGACGGCCCAGCGCGGCGGCGGACAGGCCGGTGGCCGCACCCATGGCCGGGCGGGCCGAGACCGAGGTCTCCGCGCGGGCCGGGCCCTTGGGGGCGTTGGCGGTCGGCTTGCCGGTCGCCTTCTTGGACTTGGCGATCGAGGCTTCCAGCGAGGCGAAGAAGTCGTTGTCGCTCTTCTTGGTCTCCTTGGGCTTGGCCGGCGTCGGGGTCGGCGCGGGCTTGGGCGTCGGAGTCGGTTTCGGCGGCGGCGCGGGGGCCGGCGTCGGGGTGGGCGCGGGCGTCGGGGCCGGCGGCTGCGGCGTGGCCTCCGGCACGGGATCCGGCGCCTGGGCCGTCTGCTCTTCCGGGGCTTCCTCGGCCGGGCGGACGTTGGTCGGGCCATTGGTGACGATGGTCACCGGCACCGACTCGCCGATGGTGATCGGCTTGGACGTCTTCCACGGCAGGCCGAACGCGATCAGCGCCGCCACGGCTCCGTGCAGTGCGATCGAGCCGACCAGGCCCGGAGAGATCTGTTGTTCGCGGCGCGCGCTCATACGGACCTACTGAGCCATTCTCACTGACTTGGCCGAAGCTCGCCCGACCCCTCCGGCTGGGCGTCACGCGGGGCCGCGCCCGTGGAAGGGCCGCCGGTCTCGGTGATCAGGTTGATCTTGTTGAAACCGGCGTTCGACAGGCCCGCCATCACCTGGGCGACGACCGAATAGGTCGCCCCGCCGTCGGCGCGGACGAAGATCGGCTTGTCGTAGCCGTTGCCGGCGATCGCGGTCAGGCGCGGCGCCAGATTCTCGAACGGGATTTGGGTCTCGCCCACGAAGATGCCGCCGTCCTTGCGGATCGAGACGGTGATCGGCTCTTCCTGGTTCTGCAGGGCGGCCGCCTCGGTCTTGGGCAGCTCCAACGGCACGCCGGCGGTCAGCAGCGGGGCGCTGATCATGAAGATGATCAGCAGCACCAGCATCACGTCGACCAGGGGCGTGACGTTGATCTCGGACAGGGCCCCGCGCGAGCGGCGGCCGCGACGGCGGCGACCACGGCCGCTGTTGGTGGCGAAGGCGTCGCTGGACGACATTGACATGGGCTTAGGCCCGTTCCGACAGGCGGCGCTGGATCGCGGTCGACAGATCGTCGGCGAAGCCTTCCAGGCGGCCGGCGTACTTGCCCGCGTCGGTCGAGAACTTGTTGTAAGCGATATAGGCCGGGATGGCGGCGATCAGGCCCACGGCCGTGGCGAACAGCGCCTCGGCGATCGACGGCGCCACGACGGCCAGCGAGGTGTTCTTCGACAGGGCGATGTTCTGGAAGGCGTGCATGATGCCCCAGACCGTGCCGAACAGGCCGATGAACGGGCTGGCGGTGGCGACGATGGCCAGGCTGCCCAGGCCCTCTTCGACCTTGCTGCTCTCGCGGGCGATCTGGGTGTCCAGGATGCGGTCGATGCGGGCGACCAGGAACGCGGCCTGGTTCTCGCTCATCGCGCCCTTGGCCTTGGCGTCGCGCCATTCCTTCAGGGCCGCCTGCAGCATGCGCGGCAGGGCGTGGCGCGGATTGGCCCCGGCTTCACCGGCGACGTCCTCCAGCGAACGCCCGCCCGAGACCTGCTCCTCGAAGCGGTCGGCGGCGCGGTTCAGCGACGAGAAACGGAACAGCTTGTCCAGGATCACGGCCCACGAGCCCAGCGACGCCAGGATCAGGCCGATCATCACGCCTTTGACGATCCAGTCGGCCTGCATGAAGAGGGCGAAGAACGAGAAATTCGGTGCGGCGGCCGAGGCGTCCATGCGGGTTGAGCTCCGTTGGGGCGTCTGAAATCACTTAATGCTGTGCCCTATGGCATGAAGCGACGCTTGGGTGAAACTATGACAATCGTCGAGCGATCCCGAAAAACGATGTTTGTTTATTCGCTCTCGCTGGCGAGCCAGGGCGCCAGCTGCGCCAGCATCTCCGCGGTCGGACGACGCGGACGGCCGTCCAGGGTGATGCAGACCGCCTCGCCCTTGGCCTCGATCAGCACCTCGTCGCCGCGTGTGACGCGCTGGGTCACGTATAGCCGCGCACCCTTCACCCGGTCATAGGTCGTGCGCACCACCAGGGCGTCGTCGATCCGCGCCGAGCGCTTGAAGTCCAGCGTCATGTGGATGATCGCGAAGGCCGTATCGGCCTTGGCCAGCGCGGTGTGCGAGATCCCGACCATCCGGAAGAAATCGCTCCGCCCCCGCTCCAGATAGCGCAAGTAATTGGCGTGATAGACGATCCCCGAGAAATCGGTGTCCTCGTAATAGATCCGCACTGGCAACTGATGCTCACGGCCGGAGAACGCGCCGGCGGTAGGTTCGGGCGGGGTGGTCATGGGGACTGCTTAGCGCCTCAGATCGCCCTCTCCCAGAGGGAGAGGGAGGGACCCGCGCCGCATGCGTGCGAGGGTCAGGGGTTTAGACCTCAGCCAAGAGGTTGTATTTCTTGCCAGAAGCGGCAACTTGGCCATGAATGATCCCCCTCCATTTTCCGAAGACGAAGAAGCCGCTGTGAGGCCGCGCGGAGCCGACGTCGCCGCTGGCCGTGTGATGAGCCACGAAGCCATGTGTGAATGCTTGGAGTCGTTGGCTGCCGGAAAGCCGATTCCCGGGCCGTCTCCTCCGAACTCGTAACCCCTCATTCTCCCACGCCTGCGGCGCGGGCCCCTCCTTACTCCCTATGGGAGAGGTTTTCTCAGCCCTCGTCGAATAACCCGCCCTGCGCCGTACCCGGCGGGGCGGCGGGCGGGGTCAGGCCCAGGTGCAAATAGGCCTTGCCGCAGGCCATGCGGCCGCGCGGGGTGCGCTGGATGAAGCCCTGCTGCATCAGATAGGGCTCGATGACGTCCTCGACGGCGTCGCGGGCCTCGGCGATGGCGTAGGCGATGGTCTCCACGCCCACCGGGCCGCCGCCATAGTGCTCGATCATGGCCCGCAGATAACGACGGTCCAGGCTGTCGAGGCCGACCTCGTCGACCTCCAGGCGGGCCAGGGCCAGGCCGGCGGCCTTGCGGTCGATCACCGCAGCGCCGTCGGCGGTGGCGAAGTCGCGGACCCGGCGCAGCAGGCGGCCGGCGACGCGCGGCGTGCCGCGGGCGCGCTTGGCGATCTCGTCGGCCCCGTCGTCGGACAGCGGCGCGCCCATCTTGCGCGCGGCGTGCAGAAGCACGTGGCGCAGCTCGGCCGGCGTGTAGAACTCCAGCCGGATCGGGATGCCGAAGCGGTCGCGCAGGGGCGTGGCCAGCATCCCCGCCCGCGTGGTCGCCGCCACCAGGGTGAAGGGCGCCAGGTCGATGCGGATCGAGCGCGCCGAGGGCCCCTCGCCGATCACGAGGTCCAGCACGTGGTCCTCCATGGCCGGATATAGGATCTCCTCGACGTTCGAGGACAGGCGGTGGATCTCGTCGATGAACAGGACGTCGTTCGGTTCGAGATTGGTCAGGATCGCGGCCAGATCGCCGGGCTTGTTCAGCACCGGACCTGAGGTGGCGCGGAAGTTCACGCCCAGCTCGCGGGCGACGATCTGGGCCAGGGTGGTCTTGCCCAGGCCGGGCGGGCCGAACAGCAGCACGTGATCCAGGGATTCGCCCCGGCCCTTGGCCGCCTCGATGAAGATCCGCAGATTGCCCTTGGCCTGCTCCTGACCGACGAACTCGGCCAGGGTCTGGGGCCGCAAGGCGCGGTCGGTCGCGGGGACTTGGTCACCGTGCTGGGGATCGCCGGAGATGATCCGGGTCACCGGCCCAGTTCCTGCAAGCCGGCCTTGATCAAGGCCTGGACGGTGGCCTCTTCACCCAGCGCCGCGGCGGCGGCCTCGACGACGCGGCGGGCATTCACCTCGGCCACGCCCAGGCCCATCAGGGCGGCGACGGCGTCTCCGGTGGGCGCGGGTTTGGCGGGCGCCGTCTTGGCCGAGGGCGGGGCGGTCATCAGCACCGGCCCATCCGTGATCGGCTTGTCCTTCAGTTCGGTGACGATGCGCAGGGCCAGCTTCGGCCCGACGCCGCTGGCGCGGCCGACGGCGGCCTTGTCCTCGCGGGCGACGGCGGCGGCAAGCTCGGCCGGCGACAGCACGTCCAGCACCGCCATGGCCGCCTTGGGGCCAACGCCCTGGATCGCCTGCAACAGCACGAAGGCCTTGCGGTCCTCGCGGGTGGCGAAGCCATAGAGGCGCAGGCCCGCGCTCTCGCTCCACTGGCTCTCGATGTGCAGCAGGGTCTCCTCGCCCAGCGCCGGCAGACGTTGCAGCGTGCGGTGACCGCAGCGGACGACATAGCCGACGCCCATGACGTCGATCAGGGCCTCTTCCTCGCCGACCTCGGCGACCGCCCCACGAAGACGTCCGATCATGCAACCCTCCGGGCCGTGCGGGCGTGGGCGTGGGCGATGGCCACGGCCAGGGCGTCGGCGGCGTCGGCCGTCGGCGAACCGGCCGTCGGCAGCAGGCGGGCGATCATGAAGGCGATCTGGGCCTTGTCGGCGCCGCCGGTTCCGACCACCGCTTTCTTGACCATGGCGTTGGAATATTCGGCGACCAGCAGGCCGACCCGAGCGGGGGCGATCATCGCCGCCGCGCGCGCGTGGCCCAGCTTCAGCGTCGACTGGGCGTTGGTGTTGACGAAGGTCTCCTCGACCGCCGCCTCGTCGGGCTTGTGCTGCTCGATCACCGCGCAGATCCCTTCGAAAAGATGCAGCAGGCGATCGGAAAAGGCGGCCTTCTCGTCGGGCGCGATGACCCCGTGGGCCACATGCGTCACCCGCGAGCCGAGCACGCTGACGACGCCCCAGCCGGTGCGGCGGAGGCCAGGATCCAGGCCGAGGATGCGAATCGCGTTCATCATGTGTTCTCGCACCATCGTCGCTTCTGCCCGCCAGGAAAAGCCCCGTCTTCCCTAACGCGCGGTAAACAGCAGCCCTTGCGCGGCGCGCTCCGGCAGGCTCTCCTCGCACCCAGGCTTCATTGGGGAGAGTACGGATGAAACGGGTGTTGATGACGGCGGGCGCCCTGCTGGCCCTGGCGACCGGAGCGAGCGCGCAGACCGCCGAGCCGCCCAAGACCGTCCGCCCCGACCAGCTGACCTTCCGCGACCTCTACAAGGAGCTGGTCGAGATCAACACCACCCTGTCGGTGGGCAGCTGCACCGCCGCCGCCGAGGCCATGGGCGCGCGGCTGAAGGCGGCCGGCTTCCCCGAGGCCGACGTGAAGGTGGTGGTCGCCGATGGCCATCCGCGCGAGGGCAGCCTGGTGGCCGTCCTCCATGGGACCGACGCCAAGTGGAAGCCGATGCTCCTCCTGGCCCATATCGACGTGGTCGAGGCCAAGCGTGAGGACTGGACCCGCGATCCGTTCAAGCTGGTCGAGGAGAACGGCTATTTCTTCGGGCGCGGTGCGTCGGACGACAAGGCCCAGGCGGCCATCTGGGTCGACAGCCTGGTCCGCTTCAAGCAGGCCGGCTTCAAGCCCAAGCGCGACATCAAGATGGCCCTGACCTGCGGCGAGGAGAGCGAGGCCTATAACGGCATCGAGGACCTGGTGAAGAACCACCGTCCGCTGGTCGACGCCGAGTTCGCCCTGAACGAGGGCGCCGACGGCCTGCTGGATGAACACGACAAGCCTGTGGTGCTGGAGATCCAGGCCGGCGAGAAGGTCTATCAGGACTTCACCCTGACCGCGACCAATCCCGGCGGCCATTCCAGCCGCCCCACGCCCGCCAACGCCATCTATCAGCTGTCGGCGGGCCTGGACCGGATCGGGGCCTATGGCTTCCCGCCGCGCTTCAACGACGCCACGCGCGGCTACTTCACCCAAATGCAGGCCCGCGTGCCGGCCGAGACGGCGGCGGCGATGAAGGCTCTGGTCGCCAACATCAACGACCCGGCGGCGCTGAAGACCGTCACGGCCGACCCGATGTGGAACTCGATGCTTCGCACCACGTGCGTCGCGACCATGGTCAATGCCGGCCACGCGCCCAACGCCCTGCCCCAGCGCGCCACCGCCAACGTCAACTGCCGCATCCTGCCCGGCGCGCCGATCGACGAGGTCAAGGCCAAGCTGGGCGAGCTGGCCGGCCCGGCCATCACCGTCACCCTGGCCCACGAATCCAAACCCGTCTCGCCGCCTCCGCCGCTGACGCCGGCCATCATGGGCCCGATCCAGAAGGAGGCCGCCAAGCTGTGGCCGGGCGTTCCGATCGTGCCGATCCTGCTGACCGGCGCCACCGACGGCGTCCACACCAACGCCGGCGGCATCCCGACCTACGGCGTCTCGGGCCTGTTCGGCGGGTCGGACGGCGACGGCGTCCACGGCCTGAACGAGCGCATGCGGGTCAAGTCGCTCTACGAGGGCCGCGACTTCCTCTACGCCCTGATCAAGGACTATGCGGGCGGCAAATGAGCGCCAAAAGCGCTCATCCCCGCGCGATGACGATCCAATCGCCAAGCGACTGATTATATTAAAATAACTTGATGTTGAATTCGCCTGTGCAGGAACTGTGTAGATCAATCTCGTGATTTCTATGTCGGAGATAGCAGACTCGCGGTGTTAGGGCTGACGTGACCCCCATTTCTCATCCAGCGATAACGAGAGTCCTGGGTTGATTTGAGCCTTGGTGTTGGTGGGGGGCAA
>CAIUMD010000041.1 GCA_903900155.1 uncultured Caulobacterales bacterium
CCCCTCAGTCGGCTTCGCCGACAGCTCCCCCAGCGGGGGAGCAGATTTAAGAAAGCGCCCGCACCACCGCCTGCGCGAACGCCGCCCCATGATCGTGCGCGTGCTCCAGGAACAGGTCCGGCTCGATCGCCTCCAGCTCCATCAGCTGCGGCGTGTGCTCCAGGCCCCGGATCAGGTCCACCCGGGCATAGGTCAGCGCCGGCCCGGCCGCCTCCAGCACCATCTGCGCCGCCCGCAGCGCCTCGGGCTCGGGCGCGATCTGGCTGGTGCGGCCGCCGAACTGCGGCTGGACGCGGAAATCGCCCTCGACCGCCACCTTGGTCACCGCGTGGCTGAAAACGCCGTCGAAATAGAACAGCGACAGCTCGCCCTCCCCGCCGACCGCCGGCAGGAAAGGCTGGATCAGGGCCGGACCCGTCGGACCGCCTTCCAGGGAGCCGTGCCGCTTGACCCGGATCGTCTCGTGCGAGCCGGCCGAGACCTGCGGCTTGACCACCACCTCGTCGACCCCGAAGGCGTCGAAGGCGGCCTGGACATGCTCGGGCGTCAGGACGTCGTGGGCGTGGGTCGGCACGACCGGCGCGCCCTGGGCGGTCAGCCCGACCAGATAGGTCTTGGTCGAGTTCCAGCGCAGCACCGACGGCGGATTGACCATGTGGATACCGGCCGCCTCGAAGGCGTCCAGCTGCGCGAACCAGTCGGCCTGGCGAGCGTGGTAGCCCCAGGCCAGGGACGGCATGACCAGACGCGCCTGGTCCTTCGCGACCGGGTCGGTCCAGGGCTGGGCTTCAATGGTCAGGCCGTGGCGGCGCAGGGGCGTGGCCAGGCGCTCCAGCAGCGGCGCCCAGCTGTCGCCATACCGGTGCTCGTCACGGGCGGGGACCAGGATCAGGACGTCGGCCATCGGGATACTCACGTTCTACGGAGCTTCGCAGCTAAGATGTCGCGACCGGCGCGGCAAGCCTTGCGTTGCCTTGAGCCCTCACTTCCTTTAATCGCCAAGTGTTTCGGGCCTCGCGCCCTGTTCTTTCAAAGGTTTGTCCCGCTCCATGACCGCGCTCTACGACGTCGCCGGCATCGGCAACGCCATCGTCGACGTCATCGCCCAATGCGACGACGCCTTCCTCGCCAAGGAAGGCCTGACCAAGGGCGCCATGGCCCTGATCGACCCGGCGCGCGCGGCGACCCTGTATGACGTCATGGCCGCGGGCATCGAGGCCTCGGGCGGCAGCGTCGCCAACACCATGGCCGGCATCGCCAGCTTCGGCGGCAAGGCCGCCTATATCGGCAAGGTCGCCGACGACCAGCTGGGCCGCGTGTTCCGCCACGACATGAAGGCGATCGGCTGCGTGTTCACCACGCCCTCGCTGGCCGAAGGCCCCGCGACCGCCCAGAGCCTGATCAACGTCACCCCCGACGCCCAGCGCACCATGTCGACCTATCTGGGCGCCTGCGTCGAGCTCTCCAGCGCCGATGTCGACGCCGAGATCATCGAGGCCGCCCAGATCTCGTACCTGGAAGGCTATCTGTTCGATCCGCCGGAAGCCCGCCGCGCCTTCGCCAAGGCCGCCGCCCTGGCCCACGGCTCGGGCCGCAAGATCGCCATGACCCTGTCCGACAGCTTCATGGTCGACCGCCACCGCGGCGCCCTGCTGCCGTTCATCGAGACCCAGTGCGACATCGTCTTCGCCAATGACGCCGAGGTCTGCTCGCTGTTCGAGACCACCGACTTCGACGCCGCCGTGAAGGCCCTGGCCGAGCGCTGCGAGATCGCCGCCGTCACCCGGGGCGAAAAGGGTTCGATCGTGGTCGCCGGCGGGCAGCTTCACGAAATCTCGGCCTACCCCGTCGAAAAAGTCGTGGACACGACCGGCGCGGGCGACCAATACGCCGCTGGTTTCCTCTATGGCCTGACCCAGGGTCGCCCGCTGCCGATCTGCGGTCAGTTGGGCTCTCTGGCCGCCGCCGAGGTGATCGACCACTATGGTCCGCGCCCGCAGGTCAACCTGCGTGAGCTGGCCGCCAAGAACGGCCTGTAAGCGAACTAAGGATTCTAAGGACACTCATGGCCCGCACCGCTGAAGTGGTCCGCGAGACGAAGGAGACCCAGATCCGGGTCTGGATCGATCTCGACGGGACCGGCGCCTCGACGATCTCCACCGGCATCGGTTTCTACGACCATATGCTGGAGGCCTTCGCGCGCCACGGCGGCTTCGATCTCAAGGTCGAGACCAAGGGCGACCTGCATATCGACATGCACCACACGGTCGAGGACACCGGCATCGTGCTGGGTCAGGCGATCAACAAGGCGCTGGATGGCTTCAAGGGCGTCCGGCGCTTCGGCCACGCCTATGTGCCGATGGACGAGACCCTGACCCGCTGCGCCATCGACCTGTCGAACCGGGCGTATCTGGTCTGGAAGGTCGAGTTCAAGCGCCCCAAGGTCGGCGAGATGGACACCGAACTCTTCAAGGAGTTCCACCACGCGTTCGCCATGAACTGCGGGGCGTGCGTCCATCTGGAGACGCTATACGGCGACAACACCCACCACGTGGCCGAAAGCGGCTTCAAGGCCCTGGCCCGGGCGTTGCGTCAGGCGGTCGAGATCGACCCCAAGACCGGCGGCCAGGCGCCGTCCACCAAGGGCGTGCTGTAAGGATCCTCCATGCAGACCGTCGCCCTGATCGACTACGGGTCGGGCAACCTGCGTTCGGCCCAGAAGGCCCTGCGTGAGGCGGCCCGCCGCCGCGCGCTGGACGCCGAGATTGTCGTCACCGCCGATCCCGACCTTGTCGCCAAGGCCGATCGTATTTTCCTGCCCGGCGTCGGGGCCTTCGCCTCGTGCCGCGCCGGCCTTGACGCCACCGGCGTCTATGAGGCGATGAACCAGGCCGTCCACGGCCGGGGCGTCCCGTTCATGGGCATCTGCGTCGGTCACCAGCTCTTGGCCACCGAAGGCCTGGAGTTCGGCGTCACCCCCGGCCTCGACTGGATCGCCGGCCAGGTCAAGAAGCTCGCGCCGGCCGATCCCTCGCTGACCATCCCGCACATGGGCTGGAACGCCATCGCCTTCGCCCGCGCTCATGCCCTGTTCGAAAGCATCGAGGACGGCGCTCACATGTACTATGCCAACTCGTTCGCCCTGAACGCGGCCGACCCGGCCGACATCGTCGCCACGACGGACCATGGCGGCCCGTTCACGGCGGCGGTGGCCAAGGGCAATGTCGCGGGCGTACAGTTCCACCCCGAAAAATCACAAGGCGCCGGGCTCGCCCTGCTCGCCAACTTCCTGGAATGGCGCCCATGATCCTCTATCCCGCCATCGACCTGAAGGACGGCCAGTGCGTGCGCCTGCTGCACGGCGACATGGAGAAGGCCACGGTCTTCAACACCTCGCCCGCCGACCAGGCCCAGCGCTTCGTCAAGGACGGCTTCTCGTGGCTGCACGTCGTTGATTTGAACGGCGCCATCGAGGGCAAGTCGGTCAATACCGCGGCCGTCGAGACCATCCTGGAGTCGATCTCCATCCCGGTGCAGCTGGGCGGCGGCATCCGCACCCTGGAAGGCGTCGAGGCCTGGATCGAGGCCGGCGTGTCCCGCGTGATCCTCGGCACGGTGGCCGTGCACGACCCCGAACTGGTCAAGAAGGCCGCCCGCCTGTGGCCCGAACAGATCGCCGTCGCCGTCGACGTCCGTGACGGCAAGGTCGCGGTCGACGGCTGGACCGGCCTGTCGGACCTTTCCGCCATCGACCTGTCGCGCCGTTTCGAGGACGCCGGCGTCGCCGCCCTGATCATCACCGACATCAGCCGCGACGGCGCCCTGACCGGCGTCAATGTGGAAGGCGTGGGCGAACTGGCCGATGCGGTCTCGATCCCCGTCATCGCCTCCGGTGGCGTGGCTTCGGTGGAAGACATTGTGAAACTCAAAGCTCGTCCGGGTGTGGACATCGCCGGCGCCATCCTGGGCCGTTCGCTCTATGCGGGCGCCATCAAGCCGGCCGAAGCCCTGATCGCGGCGGCCGCCTGATGCTGAAGACCCGGATCATTCCCTGCCTCGACGTGAAGGACGGGCGGGTGGTCAAGGGGGTCAATTTCGTCTCCCTGCGCGACGCCGGCGATCCGGTGGAGCAGGCGCGGGCCTATGACGCCGCCGGCGCCGACGAGCTGATGTTCCTGGACATCACCGCCTCCAGCGAAGGCCGCGGTTTGATCCTGGACGTGATCTCACGCACCGCCGAGGTCTGCTTCATGCCCGTCTCGGTGGGCGGGGGCGTGCGGCAGGTGTCGGACATGCGCCGGCTGCTGCTGGCCGGGGCCGACAAGGTCTCGACCAACACCGCCGCCGTCGAGAACCCCGACCTGATCGCCGGCGGCGCGGACGCCTTCGGCAGCCAGTGCGTGGTGGTGGCCATCGACGCCAAGCTGCGCGAGGACGGTTCGGGCTGGAACGTCTGGACCTATGGCGGCCGCAAGGACACCGGTCTCGACGTCGTCGACTGGGCCGCCAAGGTGGTCGAGCGCGGCGCGGGCGAGATCCTGCTGACCTCGATGGACCGCGACGGGGCCAAGATCGGCTACGACATCCCGCTGCTGAAGGCCGTGACGGGCGCGGTGAACGTGCCGGTGATCGCCTCGGGCGGCGCGGGCAAGACCGAGCACCTGGTCGAGGCCGCGCGCGAAGGCCACGCCGCCGCCGTGCTGGCCGCCTCGATCTTCCACTTCGGCGAGATCAGCATCGGCGAGGCCAAGCAGGCCATGGCCGACGCCGGCATCCCCGTGCGCCTGGACCGGAGCGCCGCATGAGCCGCCCCGTAAGCCGCTTGGCGGATGTCCTGGACCGCCTGGCCGCCACGATCGAGACCCGCAAGGGCGGCGATCCGTCGGTGTCCTATACCGCCAAGCTGCTCAACGATCCGGCCCTGGCCGCCAAGAAACTGGGCGAGGAGGCGGTCGAGACGGTGATCGCGGCCGTGGGCCAAGGCCCTGACGCGCTGGCGGCCGAAAGCGCCGACCTGCTCTACCACTGGCTGGCCCTGATGGCGGCCTCGGGCGTGTCGCTGGACGTGGTCGCCGAGAAGCTGGAAGCCCGTGAAGGGACGTCCGGCATCGCCGAGAAGGCGTCGCGGAAGGGCTGAGGAACCGAAACCTCGCGCTAGGCTTTCCGCTTCAGCGCCACATAAAGCGCGCCCTCGCCGCCGTGTCGCTGATCCGCCGTCGACACCCCCGCGATCATCTCGCGCACCGCCGGCCCGGCCAGCCATTCCGGCGTGCGTTGCCGCAACACCCCCTGCCCGACCTTGCCCTTGCCAGTGATGATCAGCACGGCGCGGTGGCCGTCGTCATAGGCGCGGCGGATGAAGCCTTCCAGGGTCGCGCGGGCCTGGTCCTGGTCCAGGCCGTGCATGTCCAGCCGCGCGCCGATCGGGTCGTGTTCCTTGACGATGCGGCGCTTGCGGTTGGGCTCGATGCGGCCGGGCGCGTATTTCAGGGTCTTGGCCGGCGCGGGCTTTAGCTCCTCGGGCGACACGCGCAGGGGCGCGATCGAGGCCAGGCGGGTCGGCGGATCGGCCGGCATGGCCGTGGACGCCTTCAGCGAGGGCCGAATCCGGGCCTTGGAGCGCATCTTCTCGGGCGCGACCGGCGCGCGGGGCGTCACGGTCGAGGCGACGAGCGTCCAGAGGCGCTTGTCGTCCTCCGGTCCGGGCGGCGGCTTCTTCCCCACCTTACGACTTCGGAACCAGCCGATAGAGGCGCAGGGCGTGGCGCACACGGCCGGCCTCGGCCCCGGCGGCGGTCCCGCTGCCCATATAGAGATCGGCGCGGACCTCGCCCTTGATGGCCCCGCCGGTGTCCAGCGCCACGGCCAGGCGGCGATAGGCCGGGAAGGCCCCCGCCAGCTTGGGCGCGGCGGCGTCCAGCCAGTAGAGGCCGCCATAGCTATGCTTGCTGGGATCGACGGCGATGGCGCGGCCGGCCGGCAGCGGAATACCGGCGGCGCCGACCGCTTCCTTGCCGTCGTCGGCGGCCATCCTGAAGAACACGTAGCGCGGGTTCAACTGCATGATCGCGTCGGCCTGCGGCCCGCGATGCTCGGCCAGCCAGGTGCGGATGGCGTCGCCGGAGGTGTTGTTGTCGGGCAAGAGGCCCTGGTCGCGCATGGCGTTGGCGATCCCGACGAACGGCTTGCCGTTGTGACCGGCGAAGGCCGCGCGCACCCGGCGGCCGTCGGGCAGGACCAGAATGCCCGAGCCCTGGATCTGCAGAAAAAACAGCTCCTCGGGCCGCATCCAGGCCAACGGCTTGTCGGTCGGGACCGCCTCGATCTCGGCGCGGGCCGGATAGGGCGCGAAGGTCGGGCCCTCGACATGGCCGGTGATCTTCTTGCCGACGAAGCCCGGCTCGAAATCGGCCAGGTCCAGCACCACCAGGTCGGCCGGCAGCCCGCGCACCGGCGCGGTGAACTCGGCGTTGCGCGACATCCGCGCCTCGTACTGCGGGGCGAAATAGGCGGTCAGCAGGCCTTCGTCACCCACCGGCTCGGGCCGGAAATGGGCTTCGAGGAACGCCCGGGCGCCCTGTTCGTCCTGAACGACGGTCGTCTTGGCCAGGCCGCAGACGCGGGCCAGGGCCGGGTCCTTGGCCACGCCGCAACCGGCGCGGAAGGCGTTCAGCGCCGCCAGGTGATCGTCCTCGCTCCAGCCGGCCAGGCTGGAGAACGACAGGGCCGTCGGGGGCAGGGTCGTCGCGGGCGGCGGCGGTGGCGTGGCGGTCGATGGCTTCGGACCGGTCGCGATCGGCGGAGCGGGCGTAATCGCGCTGGCGCAAGCGCTCAGCAGCAGGCCGGTCAGAGCCAGGGACGCGAAGGCGCGGACGCGGATCATCACGCCTCGGCGGCGGCGACGTAGGTCAGGAGCCAGTTCGGATTGGCGCTCTTGACCTCACGCTCGAAGGTCCAGAGCTCGGCCGTGCGGCGGTCGTCGACGCCCTCGCCGCGCTCGTCCTTGGTGCGGGTGCGCACCTCGGCCAGGATCCGGACGACAGCCTTGGCCAGGTCACCCACGACGTCGACCTTTTCCAGGTCCAGGCGCGGCGGGGTCAGGAACTCGACCTTCTCGGTGCGGCCGGCGGCCTCGCGCGAGGCCATGGCCTGCTCGAAATTGTCCATCACCTCGGTCGCCAGCAGGGGCTTGAGCGTTTCGCGGTCGCCCGCGGCATAGGCCGTGACGATCTGCTCATAGGCCGCGCGGGCGCCCGACAGGAACTTGGTCGGGTCGAAGTCGGGCTGCTTGGACTTGATCGCCGCCAGGTCCTCGGCGCGAACATTGGGCAGGGTTTCGAGAACGGTCCCGTTGGCCGGCTTGATGGTCTTGTCGACGACCTCTTCCGGCTGGCGGCCGATGCGACGCCCCAGCGTGGCGTACAGCTGGTACAGGACGACGGCGGCGATCGCGGCGAGGAACAGGATCTGGAGCACTTCAAGGTCCGTTGACGGGCTTTTGGCCCAGCGAATGGTGTCTATATAGGCGAGACGCGTTCTCCCGTCAGGCGCCTGGCGTTGCGCCAGACCGGCCCTCATGGTAGCAGCGCCCACCTTTCTTACAGGCGTTCTAGAACGCTGATTACGGATTTTATCCTAATGACCGACACCACTGCCCCCAATGGCGCACCCGAGGCGGGGACCCTTGAAGAGGCCGCTGGGCAATCGGGCATCCGCATCCTGGCCCAGTTCGTCCGTGACTTCTCGTTCGAAAATCCCCTGGCCCCCGACAGCCTGCGCGCCGGCGCCGCCCAGCCCGCGATCGACATGGGCGTGGAGATGAACGCCCGCGGCCGTCCCGACGGCCTGTTCGAAGTGGACCTGAAGCTCTCGGCCCGCGCCCTGCGCGAAGAGCAAGCCGTGTTCCACGTCGAAGTGGTCTATGGCGGCCTGTTCCACATCGAAGGCGTCGCCGAAGCCGATCTGGAGCCGGTGCTGCTGATCGAATGCCCGCGCTTCCTGTTCCCGTACGCCCGTCGCCTGATCTCGGACGTCACGGCCGAAGGCGGCTTCCCGCCCTTCCTCATCGACCCGATCGACTTCGCCGGCGTCTACGCCGCGCGCAAGGCCCAGGCCGAGGGCCAGCCGATCGGCAACGCCTAAGTCTGAAGGCGGAAGTGTTTTGAAGGGGCTCGGCCGAAAGGCCGGGCCCTTTTCGTTTGCGCCGAGGAGCCGCCCTCGTCCTTCGACAAGCTCAGGAAGAGGGCGGCTTCAAAGGGGGTTCAGTAGAAAACCTCATCCTGAGCCTGTCGAAGAACGAGGTTTGCGGGCCCGCCTAAGGCTGCAGACGATACCCGCCCATCTCGGTGATCAGGATCCGCGCCACGGCCGGATCGGGCTCGATCTTCTGGCGCAGGCGGTAGACGTGGGTTTCCAGCGTGTGGGTGGTGACCCCGGCGTTGTAGCCCCAGACCTCGGTCAGAAGCTCCTCGCGCGACACGGGCTTGGAGCCGGCGCGGTAGAGGTATTTGAGGATGTTGGTTTCCTTCTCGGTCAGCCGCACCTTCTTCTGCTTCTCGTCGACCAGAAGCTTGGCGGACGGACGGAACTCGTACGGACCGATGCGGAACAGGGCGTCTTCCGAGGCCTCGTAGCTGCGCAGCTGGGCGCGGATGCGGGCCAGCAGCACACCAAAGCGGAAGGGCTTGGTGACATAGTCGTTGGCCCCCGACTCCAGGCCCAGGATCGTGTCGCTGTCGCTGGCCGCGGCCGTCAGCATGATCACCGGGGCGGTGACCCCGTTCTTGCGCATCAGGCGGCAGGCTTCGCGACCGTCCATGTCGGGCAGGTCGACGTCCAGCAGGATCAGGTCGGGCTTGAGCTCGCGCGACACCCGCACGCCCTCGCCGGCGGTCGAGGCCTCGGCGACCGCGAACTCCTCGTGCAGGGCCAGCTGCTCGGCCAGGGCGCCGCGCAGGTCGTCGTCGTCGTCGATCAGAAGCAGGGTCTTACGTTGCGCCATAAGGCGAAACATGCACCGCTGCGGCCCCTCGGGACAACCCCGAGCGCCGCTTTAGTCTGAGGAGTCGACCGTCGATGCTGTTTCGCGCCCATGCCGATGGCCGTTTCGAGCTGGACGGACGGGTCCTGCGCTGCGCGATCGGCAAGGCCGGCGTGATCGCGGAAGCCGACAAGCGCGAGGGCGACAACAGGAGCCCGCTGGGGACCTGGATGATGCGCGAGGTCCGGTATCGGCCCGACGCCTATCCCGAGGGCCCCAGGACCACCCTGCCCGTCCGCGCCACGCGGCCGGAAGACGGCTGGTGCGATGCGCCGGACGATCCGAACTACAACCGGCCGGTGACCCTGCCCTATCCGGCCAGCGCCGAGCGGATGTGGCGCGAGGACCCTGTCTACGACTTGGTGGTGATCCTGGGTCACAACGACGACCCGCCGGTTCCGGGCATGGGCTCGGCGATCTTCATGCACCTGGCGCGGGAGGGTTATCCCGGCACCGAGGGCTGCGTGGCGCTGGAGCGGCCGGACCTCGAGGCGGTGCTGGCGGCGGCCCGGCCGGGGGATGCGGTGGAGATCGTGGCCTAAAAATCCTCCGCCTCCCCGGCGAAAGCCGGGGAAACAGGGTCTGTTAGGTCGCCTGATAGTCCCTCGCCCCGAAGATCGCCGATCCCACCCGCACCGAGGTCGCCCCCTCGGCGATCGCGATCTCGAAGTCGTCGCTCATGCCCATGGACAACTTCTCGACCCCGTTGCGCGCGGCGATCGCCCGCAGGGCGGCGAAATGCGGCGCGGGGTCCTGGTCGAAGGGCGGGATGCACATCAGGCCCTCGATCGTCAGACCATAGGTCTCGTGACAGGCGGCTATGAAGGCGTCGGCTTCGGCGGGGGCGATCCCGGCCTTCTGAGCTTCCTCGCCGATATTGACCTGGACATAGAGGCGCAAAGTCTTGCCGGCGCGCTGGATCTCGTCGGCCAGCACGCGGGCCAGCTTCTCCCGATCCAGGGTCTCGATGACGTCGAAAAAGCCCACCGCCTCGCGGGCCTTGTTGGTCTGCAGCGGGCCGATCAGGCGCAGTTCCAGGCCTTCGCGGCGGTCGCGCCAGCGCTCCATGGCCTCCTGGACGCGGTTCTCGCCGAACACCTGCTGGCCGGCCTCGAGGACGGGCGCGACATTCCCCCACGGCTGGGTTTTGGACACCGCCACCAGGGTGACCGAACCCGCCGGCCGACCGGCTCGGATTTCGGCTTCTGCAATGCTAGCCTGGACCTGGGCGAGGGCTGTCGACATCGGGGGGTGTGGCCTTGGACGGAAACGTGAGCGAACTGGAAGTCCTGTCTAGTGCGACGGCGGCCTTCCCGCCAAGGACCGCGCGCGGCAGGGCGCTGCCTGCCTTGCTGTTCTTCACCGATCCGGCGCGGGTTTCGAACCCCGAGGCCGTGGCCGAGCGCCTGCCGGCCGGGTCCGGGATCGTCTTCCGGGCCTTCGGGGCCGAGGACGCCGTCGACCAGGGTCGCCGCCTGCGCGCCATCGCCGACGGGCGCGGCCTGATCCTGCTGGCCGGCGCCCATGCCAGCCTGGCCGAGGGCATCGGCGCGGACGGCCTGCACCTGCCCGAGGCCAGCGTCGCGGCGATCCCGCGCCTGCGCGCCGAGCACGCCCGTTGGCTGATCACCGCCGCCGCCCACGACGTGCTCGCCGTCCAGGCGGCGCAGCGCGCGGGGGCCGATGCGGTCGTGGTGTCGCCGGTCTTTCCCAGCAACAGCCCGTCGGCGGGCGAGCCGCTGGGCGTCGAGGGCCTGAAGGATCTGGTTGGAGCGACGACCCTGCCCGTCTACGCGCTGGGCGGCGTACGGGCGCGCACGGTCACGCAGCTGATCGGCAGCGGAATCGTCGGGATCGCGGCGGTCGAAGCGCTTGCGGGTTAGAACTTGAAAGCGGTTTCCAGGCGCACGCGAGGCGCCGGATCGGCCTGCTGGGCGCGACGCGCGGCCAGGGCCGGATTGGTCTCGCCCAGACTCACGGCGCCGCCGACACGGATCGACGGGCTCACCTTGAAATAGGCGCCGGCCTGGACGTCTCGCAGCTCCATCTCGCGGCTGGACGGCTGGTCCAGGTCGAGCTTGAGGCCCCAGCGGCCCTTCTTGGCGTCCCACTTCAGCGTGCGCTTGTCATCGGTCGGGTACTGGACGCCGACCGGCGCGCTGGTGAAATCGTTCTTGACCGAGAAGTCGGGGGTGACGGCATGCGGCTTGGCCTGGGCAAACGCCGTCGCGGCCGATCCAGTAAGGATCAGCGCGGCCGCACCCGCCAGGAAATAACGCTTCGCGACCATCGCTACTCGCCGCCTATACAGTGTCCCCACCTTCTCCATATAGGATCAGGTCCCTTGATTTGCGATTAAAGGCTTGGCCGGAACGCGGTCAACGGGTGTTTGGTCGCACTTCGGGCTGATTTGGACGATTCAATCGAGTCCTGTGTCGATGAGGCCACGCGATTCCTGTTTTGAGGCGGCGTCGCCATGCTATAGACCGGCTCCCGGCCGCGGGGGCGCGCCTGGAAGCGCGGAATCGCGTCGGCGAGACATTGGAGCGAGGTAATATGGCGTTTGAGCGTGGGTCTGTGATGCGCGGCGTCGCCGCGGGCGTCCTGGCTCTGTCTATGCTGGGCATGACCGCATGCGCCAGCAACAAGCCCCCCAAGACGTTTTCCACGCAAAGCGACGAGCCGGGCCTGAACCCGTTCAAGCGCTTCGGCGGCGGCAAAAAAGCCGCTCCCAGCGAGGCGGGCATCGGCGTCAACGGCTATCTGTGGCGCGCCAGCCTGGACACCCTGGCCTTCATGCCGCTGGCCTCGGCCGACCCCTATGGCGGCGTGATCGTCACCGACTGGTACGTGAACCCGGAAACCCCGGCCGAGCGCTTCAAGGCCACGGTCTACATCCTGGACACCCGCCTGCGCGCCGACGGCCTGAACGTCACGGTGTTCAAGCAGTCAAAGGACGTCAATGGCGCCTGGGTCGACGCCCCGGTCGCCGACCAGACCGCCACCGACATCGAGAACGCGATCCTGACCCGCGCGCGTCAGCTTCGACTTTCGAACATCAAGAACTAAGGTTCTCAGGGGTCTCTTTCCGAGCGAAAGGGGCCCCACCTTCCTATTTCTCTGCGCGCTCCGGCCGCGAAACCGCTTACGTTGACGCGGAATTCGCGCGGAGCCTGCCTTAGCAGGCTCCGTTTTTATTGGCTGGGCGCGTGACAACCGCCGAAACCGCTTACACTTTCGGCTGTCACGCGTTCGGGGCGCTTTTCCGCATCTAGACACCTGGTTTCCGATGGCCCGCTACAATCCCAAAGACACCGAGCCCAAGTGGCGTGAAGCCTGGGCGAAGGCCGACGTCTTCAAGACCGGCGAGATCAACGACGGCCGTCCGAAATACTACGTGCTCGAGATGTTCCCGTACCCGTCGGGCCGCATCCACATGGGCCACGTCCGCAACTACGCCATGGGCGACGTGGTGGCCCGCTACAAGCGCGCGCAAGGCTTCAACGTCCTGCACCCGATGGGCTGGGACGCCTTTGGCATGCCCGCCGAGAACGCGGCCATGGAGCGCGGCGTCCACCCCAAGGGCTGGACCTACGACAACATCGCCGCCATGCGCGAGCAGCTGAAATCGCTGGGCATTTCGGTCGACTGGTCGCGCGAGTTCGCCACCTGCGACCCGGAATATTACGGCAAGCAGCAGGCCTGGTTCCTGCGCCTGCTGAAGTCCGGCCTGGTCTATCGCAAGGAAGCCTCGGTCAACTGGGACCCGGTCGACATGACCGTCCTGGCCAACGAGCAGGTCATCGACGGCAAGGGCTGGCGCTCGGGCGCGACGGTCGAGAAGCGCAAGCTGACCCAGTGGTTCCTGCGCATCACCCAATATGCCGACGACCTGATCGAGGGCCTGAAGACCCTGGACCGCTGGCCCGACAAGGTTCGCCTGATGCAGGAGAACTGGATCGGCCGCAGCAAGGGCCTGCGCTTCAAGTTTCAGTTCGAGGGCGAGGCGCCCGACGGCATGGCCGAGGGCCTGGAGGTCTATACCACCCGTCCCGACACCCTGTTCGGCGCCAGCTTCGTCGGCATCGCGCCCGAGCACCCGCTAGCCGAACGCTTAGGGATCGAGAACCCCGAGGTCCAGCAGTTCATCGCCGACTGCCGCAAGGGCGGCACCTCGGAAGCCGAGATCGAAAGCGCCGAGAAGCTGGGCTACGACACCGGCCTGCGGGTGCGGCACCCGCTGGACCCGTCGATCACCCTGCCCGTCTGGATCGCCAACTTCATCCTGATGGACTACGGCACGGGCGCGATCTTCGCCTGCCCGGCCCACGACCAGCGCGACCTGGACTTCGCCCGCAAGTACGACCTGCCGGTGCTGCCGGTGGTGCTGCCGAACGGCGAGGATCCGGCGACCTTCCAGATCGGCAAGGAGGCCTATGTCGGCCCCGGCAAGATCTACAATTCGGAATTCCTGGACGGCCTGGACATCGAGGCCGCCAAGGCTGAAGCGGTGAGGCGCATCGAAGCGGCCGACCAGGGCGAAGGCGCGACCGTCTATCGCCTGCGCGACTGGGGCGTCTCGCGCCAGCGCTACTGGGGCTGCCCGATCCCGGTGATCCACTGCGCCGACTGCGGCGTCGTTCCGGTCCCCGAGGACCAGCTGCCGGTCGCCCTGCCCGAGGACGTCACCTTCGACAAGCCGGGCAACCCGCTGCTGCGCCACCCGACCTGGCGCCACACCAGCTGCCCGTCGTGCGGCGGCCGCGCCGAGCGCGAAACCGACACGCTGGATACGTTCATCGACTCCAGCTGGTACTTCGCCCGCTTCGCTGACCCGACGGCCGAAGAGCCGGTGGGCAAGGACGCGGCCGACTACTGGATGGCCGTCGACCAGTATATCGGCGGCGTCGAGCACGCGATCCTACACCTGCTGTACGCCCGCTTCATCACCCGCGCCCTGAAGGACGAGAACCTGCTGTCGGTCGCCGAACCGTTCGCGGGCCTGTTCACCCAAGGCATGGTCACCCACGAGGCCTACAAGAACGAGGCTGGCGAGTGGGTCGAACCGGCGGACGTGGTGATCACCGCCGAGGGCAACACGCGCTCGGCCAAGCACGCCAAGACCGGCGCGCCGATCGTCATCGGCGACATCGAGAAGATGTCGAAGTCCAAGAAGAACGTCGTCGCCCCCGAGGACATCTTCGAGGCCTACGGCGTCGACAGCGCCCGCCTGTTCGTGATGAGCGACAGCCCGCCCGAGCGCGATGTCCAGTGGACGAACTCGGGCGTCGAGGGCAGCTGGCGCTTCACGCACCGCCTGTGGAACGAGTTCGACGGCCAACCCGCCGGCGACTTCACCCATGACGACAGCGACGAGGCCGCCATGGCCCTGCGCAAGTCGGCCCACAAACTGATCGGCTTCGTCACCGACAGCATCGAGGGCTTCCGTTTCAACAGCGGCGTGGCGCGCCTGTACGAGTTCCTGAACGCCTTGAAGGCCGCTCCGGCCGAAGGCGCCAGCAACGCCGTGCTGGCGGCCCGCAAGGAAGCGCTCAACATCCTGGCCCGCCTAGTCGCGCCGTTCACGCCCCACCTGGCCGAAGAAGCCTGGGCCTCGATCGGCGGCGAAGGCATGGTCGTCGATGCGCCCTGGCCCAAGGCCGACCCGGCCCTGGCCGCGGACGACGAGCGCGTGCTGCCGATCCAGATCAACGGCAAGCGTCGCGGCGAAGTGAAGGTGAAAGCCGGCGCCCCCGAGGACGAGGTCGAGAAAATCGCTCTGGCGGATCCGAACGTCCTGGCCCACCTTGAGGGCCTCACGGTCCGCAAGGTGATCGTGGTGAAGGATCGGATCATCAACATCGTGGCCAACTGAGACAGATGAAACGCACCCTGGCTGCGGCCGCCCTGGCCCTTTCGACCCTCGCACTCTCCTCCACGATGTTGGCGGCCTGCGCCGGCTTCACGCCGCTGTATGGCCGTCCGGGCGTCGAGAGCGGTCTCTCCAGCATCCAGACCATCGCGGCCGAGGGTCGCGGCGGCTATCTGCTGCGCGAGCAGCTGGACGATGCCCTAGCCTACCGCCAGGGCGCGCCAGCGGCCTACAAATTGATGCTGTCGGTCAATGAGCGTCGCTTCGCCCGCGGCGTCCGCCTGGACAACACCGCCAACCGCTATGAACTTCGGATGAGCGTCACTTGGCGCCTGCTGGACGCCAAGACGACGGCCGAGGTCCACAAGGGCCTCACCGAAGTGTCGGTGACCTATGACTCGGCCGACCAGCCCTATGCGGCCATCGCGGCCCAGAACGACGGCCAGGAACGCGCCGCGACCGAGGTGGCCCGCAAGATCCAGCTGGACATCGCCACCTGGATGGCGGGCCGGAAGCCGGCCTAAAGCCCATGATCCTCTCCAAGCGTCCGGACGTCGAACGCTTCCTCAAGGAGCCGGCCCCGGACATCCGGGCCGTGGTCATCTACGGCAAGGATCGGGGCGTGGTGCGCGATCGCGCCAACGCCCTGGCCAAACGCGTGGTCGAGCGCCCGGACGACCCGTTCGACACCGCCATGTTGACCGACGGCGACCTGGACTCAGATCCGGCCAAGCTGGAGGACGAGCTGTCGGCCATGTCGCTGATGGGCGGCCGCCGCCTGGTGCGCCTGCGCCTCTCAGGCGACAAGGCCGGTCCTGACAAGCAGGCCTCCGAGGCCCTGACGCGCCATGTCGAGGGCCAGCTGAACCCCGACGCCTTCTTCCTGGTCGAGGCCGGGGCGCTGGACCGCAACTCGCTGCTGCGCAAGGTCGGCGAGAAGGCCAATGGCTGCGCCGTCATCCCCTGCTACGAGGACGAGGCCGGCGACCTGGCCCGCCTGGCGCGCGACACCCTGGCCAATGACAAGGTCGGCCTCAACAGCGAGGCCCTGGACCTCTTCGTCTCGCGCCTGCCCAAGGAGCGCGGCGTGGCCCGCGCCGAGATCGAACGCCTGGCGCTATATCTGGGCCCGGGCAGCGGCGTCACCGCCACCGCCGCCGACCTGACCGACTTCCTGGGCGTCGAGCCGGAGGCCTCGCTCAGCGACGCCGCCGCCGACGCGTTCGGCGGCAAGGCCGGCCTCGCCCAGCAGGCCCTGCGCCGCGCGGCCGCCGAGGGCGAAGGCGGTCCGGCCGCCGTCCGCGCCATCAGCTACTATCTGAACCGCCTGCGCCGGGTGCTGACCCTGCACAAGAACGGCGTCGACCTGCAGGCGGCCGCCAAGGCCTCGGGCGTCTTCTGGAAGCAGGAGCGCGAGTTCCTGCGCCAGGCCCGGGCCTGGAACCTGGAAACCATCCTCGAGATCCAGGGCGAGGTCCTCACCGCCGACCGCGCCTGCAAGACCTCCGGCTCGCCCGACCAACTGATCTCCGAGCGCCTGGCGCTGATGATCGCGGGGCGGGCGCGGCGGTTGGGGCTGTAAATTTCCAAATCCGCTTCCCCGGCGAAAGCCGGGACCCAGATGAAAGAACGCTGGAATGGGTTCTATGAGCTCAGCGCTCTTCCAATCTTGCCCTTCGCCTTGAGATCTGGGTCACGGCTTTCGCCGGGAAGATCGGATGAAGGAAATCACCCAAAATAGCGCCTTTGCGCCGCTGTGGACGGTTCCGAGGAAAGCCTTACGCCACAAGGGCTTGGAGTCTAATCGGACTCAAACTGCCCTCCGCTCACGAAAACGGCGCCTCCCGGAGTACGGAAAGGCGCCGCTTGGTGCGCGACAGAGGCAATTTTCAGAGGCCGTTTTCGAGCCCAACAAGCGCTCAAACGCACACGCTTACGTGCGACTGATCAGACCCCTCTGCTCAGCCGGTTACAGAGGTCGTCGAGCTGCTCCAGCGTCGCATAGCTGATGGTCAGGGCGCCGCCGGCGCCGCGATGATCGATCGAGACGTCCAGCCCCAGGACCGATGACAGGTCGGCTTCGAGCGCTTGCGTGTCGGTGTCCTTCACGCGCGGCGGACGACCGCCCTTGTTCTTGTTCGGCGTCGCGGTCGGCGCCTTGCGGGCCAGGGCCTCGGTCTCGCGGACCGACAGGCCGCCCTCGATGATCTGCTTGGCCAGGGCGACCGGATCCGCGGCGGCGGCAATGGCGCGGGCGTGGCCGGCCGACAGTTCGCCGCTGACCAGGTAGGACTGCACCTCGTCCGGTAGGGCCAAGAGGCGCATCGTGTTGGCCACGTGGCTGCGGCTCTTGCCGATGGTCTGGGCGATGTTCTCCTGGGTGCGTTCGAACTTCTCCATCAGCACCTTGTAGGAGAGCGCCTCTTCCAGGATGTTCAGGTCGGCGCGCTGGACGGTCTCGATGATGCCGATTTCCAGCACCGCCAGGTCGTCCAGCTCGCGCACCATGATCGGCACGGTGCGCAGGCCCGCGCGCTGGGCCGCGCGCCAGCGCCGTTCGCCGGCGACGATCTGGTATTCGCCGGGTGCCCCCGGCGCCGGACGCACCAGGATCGGCTGCAGGACGCCTTTTTCGCGGATCGAGTTGGACAGGTCCTCCAGGTCCTCCTCGCGGAAGGTGCGGCGCGGCTGGTCAGGATTGCGCTTCAGGATCTCGATCGGCGCTTCGCGCGAACCGGCCGTGTTGTCGCCCGGCGCCTGGGCCGGCGCGGCGTCGACCTCGCCCAGCAGCGCGGACAGACCACGACCCAGACCACGACGTCCTTCGGAACCACCCGCCTCAGCCACCACAGACTCCATCTTCTTCTCGTACAAACTCGGATCGCTACTTGGGGATTAAGGTCAGGCGGCTTGCGCCTGACGGTCGCGTTCGCGGCTAATCACCTCGCGGGCCAGCTTCAGGTAGGCCTGGCTGCCGGCGCACTTCAGGTCATACAGCAGCACGGGCTTACCGAACGACGGCGCCTCAGAGACGCGGACATTACGCGGGATGACCGCGTCATAGACCTTGTCGCCAAAGTACTCGCGCACATCGCGGGCCACCTGTTCGGACAGGCTGTTGCGGCGGTCGTACATGGTCAGCACCACGCCCTGGATCTCCAGGCGCGGGTTCAGGCTGCCGCGGATGCGCTCGATGGTGCGCATCAGCTGGGTCAGGCCTTCCAGGGCGAAGAACTCGCACTGCAGCGGCACGAACACCGCGTCGGCGGCGGTCATGGCGTTGACGGTCAGCACGTTCAGAGACGGCGGGCAGTCGATCAGGACGTAGGTGTAGGGGCCGTTGACCCGGATCGACTCCAGGGCGTCGCGCAGGCGGTACGACCGGCGGGCGGTCTGACCCAGTTCGATCTCCACACCGGAGAGATCGGCGTCGGCCGGGATGACATCCAGGCCCGGCAGCTCGGTCTTCACGGCGGCGTCCACCACCGGCGACTCGCCCATCAGCACGTCATAAAGAGTGGTCCGGCGCTGGGTGCGGCCGATGCCCAGCCCCGTGGAACAGTTGCCCTGCGGATCGGCGTCGATCAGCAGCACGCGCTCGCCGCAAGCGGCCAGGGCGGTGCCCAGGTTGATGGCGGTCGTGGTCTTGCCGACCCCGCCCTTCTGGTTGGCGATGGCCAGGACGCGGAGAGGATTAGCGGACACGGGAAAGCCTCTTCACTTGAACGATGCGGCCACGGGGGTCGCTTTGACTGGTGCTCAGCTCGCTGGCAAACGCCCAGGCCTTGGAGGCCTCGGTCAGTTCCGCAGCAACGTCCTGCCCCTTGAGGAACAGACCCGTCGCGCCGCGATACAGATAGGGTTCGGCGAAGCCGAGCAGCTTGGTCATCGGCGCGCAGGCCCGCGCGGTGACGACGTCGACCTTCAGCTTCAGCTCTTCGGCTCGGACATTATGGATCTCGACCGGCAGGTCCAGGTCCTTGGCGACCACTTCCAGGAAGCGGCAGCGCTTTGCCATCGACTCGACCAGGTGAACCTTGGCCCCGGCCCTACCCTTCAGCAGTATGGCCAGCACCACGCCGGGCAGGCCGGCGCCAGCGCCGAGGTCGGCCCAGGTCACCGCGTCGGGCGCCAGGGCCAGCAGCTGCGAGCTGTCCAGGGCGTGGCGGGTCCAATAGGTGTTGATGGTCAGCGGGCCGACCAGATTCATCACCGCGTTCCACTCGGCCAGCAGCGCTTGGAAGCGCGCCAACTCGGCCATCTGGGCGTCGGACGCGCCGGTAAGGGCTTGGTAACCCGCCGCGTCCAGCACCGGGGGTTCAGCCATCACGAGATCAGGCTGCACGGCCGCGCCTCACGTGAGCCAGCAGCGCCGTCAGAGCGCCGGGGGTTACGCCCTCGATCCGGGCCGCCTGGCCCAGGGTCAGCGGGCGGACGCGCTGCAGCTTTTCGCGCACCTCGTTCGACAGGCTGCCGATGTCGGCATAGTCGAGATCACTCGGCAGGCGCAGGTCCTCGTCCTTGCGCAGCGACTCGGCGTCGGCGCGCTGGCGATCCAGATAACCGGCATAGGCCGCCTCGATCTCGATCTGCTCGCGGACGTCAGTGTTCCACGTGAAAACCTCGGGCCAGATGCGACCCAGGTCATCAAGGGTCACATCCGGATAGGCCAGCATGGCGAAGACGTCGCGGCGGACGCCGTCGCTATTGACCTTGAAGCCGGTCTTCACCGCCTCGTTCGGGGTCAAGTTGACCGAACGGGCGAAGACCCGGGCCGCCTCAAGGCGATCCTTCTTCTCGGTCCAGGCCCTGGCGCGGGTCTCGCCGACCACGCCCAGTTCGATCCCGCGATCGGTCAGGCGCTGGTCGGCATTGTCGGCGCGCAGGGTCAGGCGGAATTCGGCCCGGCTGGTGAACATGCGATACGGCTCGGTGACGCCCCGGGTGACCAGGTCATCGATCATCACGCCGATATAGGCCTCGTCGCGGGCGAAGGTCGCGGGCTCCTTGCCCTGAACCGCCAGCGCCGCGTTCAGGCCGGCGACCAGGCCCTGGGCCCCCGCCTCCTCATACCCCGTGGTGCCGTTGATCTGGCCGGCCAGGTACAGGCCGGGCAGGCGCTTGGTCTCCAACGTGGCGTACAGCTCGCGCGGATCGACATAGTCGTATTCGATCGCATAGCCGTAGCGGATCACCTCGACCTTCTCGAGGCCGGGGATCGTGCGCAGAAACAGGAGCTGGGTCTCTTCCGAGACCGACGTGGAAATGCCGTTCGGATAGACGGTGTTGTCATCCAGGCCCTCCGGCTCCAGGAAGATCTGGTGGCTGGTCTTGTCGGCGAAGCGGACGACCTTGTCCTCGATCGACGGGCAGTAGCGCGGACCGATCCCCGTGGCGCGACCGCCATAGACCAGCGACTCGCTGAGCCGCTCGGCGATGATCCGGTGGGTCTCTTCGGTGGTGAAGGTGACGCCGCAGGCGATCTGCGGCACGTCGATCTTGTCGGTCAGATACGAGAACGGGACCGGCTGTTCGTCGGCCGCCTGGCTCTCCAGCTGGTCCCAGGCGATGGTCTTGCCGTCCAGCCGCGCGGGCGTACCGGTCTTCAGGCGGCCCATCTGGAAGTCCAGGCCATAGAGGCGATCGGCCAGGCCGATCGACGGCTGGTCGCCGACCCGGCCGGCCGGGAGACGATCGTCGCCCCGGTGGATGACGCCCTTCAGGAAGGTGCCGGTGGTGAGGATTACACGTGAAGCGCGGTAGGCCCGCCCTTCCCCATCAACCGCGCCCGCCACCTGCCCTTGTCCATTTGGGCCGTCCTCGACGATCAGGTCCTCGGCGGCGGCGGCGATGATGTCGAGGTTCGGTGTGGCGGCCAGCTCGGCCTGCATCGCCTCGCGATAGAGCTTGCGGTCGATCTGCGAACGCGGGCCACGAACGGCGGGGCCCTTCGAACGGTTCAGCATCCGGAACTGGATACCGGCCTTGTCGGCCAGGCGGCCCATGACGCCGTCCAGGGCGTCGATCTCGCGGACCAGGTGGCCCTTGCCCAGGCCACCGATGGCCGGGTTGCAGGACATCTCGCCGATGGTCTCGAGCTTGTGGGTCAGCAGCAGGGTGCGCACGCCCGTGCGCGCCGAGGCGGCCGCCGCCTCGCAGCCGGCGTGACCGCCGCCGATGACAATGACATCCCAGGTATCGGACAAAAGACTCGCCTCAATGCGAACGCCCCCGGGAACAGCGGGGGCGTTGGACTCGATCTATACGCCAAACAGGCGAGCGGGTCGATGTGACTCAAAGGCGTTTCACGTGAAACACCCCCTCAGCAGCTGTGAGCCCGCTGTGGATAATATAGGGGACGTTTCACGTGGAACATCACTTGCCGATGCAGAAGGTCGAAAAGACGCGGCCGAGCACATCCTCCGGATCGACCCGGCCGGTGATCTTCTCCAGGGCGCGGGCGGCGAGGCGGACATCCTCGGCGGCCAATTCGACTTCCAGACCGACCTCGGACAGGGCTCGAGCCAGAAAGTCCTGCGCCTCCCGAAGACGCTCGGCATGGCGCAATCGAGTGGCGGCGGGGAATTCCGCGCCTGACAGCGCGTCGGTGACATGCTCGGTCAAGGCGGCGCGGACGCCGTCGACGGCGTCGCTCGAACGGGCCGACAGCCGAAGGACTTTGAGCTCCTCCCCTGTCCACTTCTGAGCGGCATCATCCAGAGCCGAGACATCGGCGATGTCGGCCTTGTTCAGCACCAGCCAGTCGCCCGGCCGGATCACCTCCTCAAGCTTCACTGTATGTTTCACGTGAAACCCATCGACGACCCAAAGCCTTAGGTCAGCATCTTCAGCCCAGGCCCGCGCTCGGCGGACCCCTTCGGCTTCGATTGCATCCGCCGTCTCGCGAATGCCAGCCGTATCGGCGATCAGCACCTTGTACCCGCCAAGCACCAGCGGAACCTCGATGACGTCCCGGGTCGTACCGGGCGTATCGGTCACGATCGCCGCGTCGCGCTCGACCAGGCCGTTGAGCAAGGTGCTCTTTCCCGCATTCGGCGCGCCGACCAGGGCGATGCGGAAGCCGTCCCGCACCCGGCGTCCACGGGAAACATCGGCCAGGGCCGCCTCGAGTTCGGCGCTCAAGGTCCGCAGACCCGGACGCGCGCGCTCGGCCACCTCTTCCGGCAGATCTTCGTCCGGGAAGTCGACGGCGGCTTCCAACATGGCCAGCGAATGGAGCAGCAGATCTCGCCAGCGGTCATAGCGCTGGCTCAGCGCGCCGCCCACCTGCCCCAGGGCCTGCTTGCGCTGGGCCTCGGTCTCGGCGTCGATCAAGTCGGCGACCCCTTCGGCCTGGGCTAGGTCCAGCTTGCCGTTCTCGAAGCCGCGGCGGGTAAACTCGCCCGGTTCGGCCAGGCGCAGGCCCAGATCGACCAGGGCCGACAGCAGGGCCTCGACCACGGCCCGGCCGCCGTGCACGTGAAACTCGGCGCTGTCCTCACCGGTATAGCTGGCCGGTCCCTCGAACCGCAGGACCAGCGCCTCGTCCAGCTCGACGCCCTGGTGGCGCAGTCTGCGCAGAGCCGCCAGGCGCGGCTTGGGCGGTTTTCCCGTGAGGGCCTCGACGATCGACAGGGTCGCCGGACCCGAAACGCGCACCACGGCCACCGCCGCTCGCCCGGCCGCGGTGGCCAGGGCGAAGATCGTATCGGTCATGTCGTCAGGGCTTCCCGACCGCCGCGCCGGCCGCCGCCGTCATCAGCTTGCGGAACTGCTCCTGAGCGCCCGTGCCGAAAGCCATCCAGTTCTTCATCAGTTCCTCGGGCGCCAGCATGGCCATATTGGCGTCCATGCGGTTCTGCATCTCTTTCACCAGATGCTCGTTCAAGGCGCTGACATCGGGGAGGCCTAGAAAGGCCCGCGCCTCGACGGGCGTGCAGTCGATCTCGATGGTCATCTTCATCGGGGTGGTTCCCTTCGGTCAGGGCACGATATTGTTATGGGGCAAGCCCGTCGGCGCAGGTTAGAGCGCTTTGGCCGAAAGTCACATCAGTCTGACTTGAGGCGCATAGAGGACGGAGAGCTGCGATGAGCGAGACCCTCACGATCACCACGCCGGATGGCGATTTCTCGGCCTATGTGGCGCGCCCACAGGCAGACAATGCTCCGGCCATCGTCGTGATCCAGGAGATCTTCGGCGTCAACAAGGTGATGCGCGATATCTGCGACGGCCTGGCCGCCCAGGGCTATGTCGCCGTCTGCCCCGACCTGTTCTGGCGGATCGAGCCGGGCATCGACATCACCGACCAGTCCGAGGCCGAATGGAAGCGGGCCTTCGAACTGTTCAATGCGTTCGACGTGGACACAGGTGTTTCGGACATCGGCGCGACCATCGCCGCGGCCCGCGCGTTGCCCGGCGTCAACGGCAAGATCGGCGCGGTCGGCTACTGCCTGGGCGGCCTGCTGGCCTTCCTGACCGCGACCCGCACCGACGTCGACGCCTCGGTCTCGTACTACGGCGTCGGCATCGAGAAGCATGTCGGCGAGGCCGAGAAGCTGGCCCATCCGCTGCTGATGCACATCGCCGAGAAGGACCAGTTCGTGCCGCCCGAAGCCCAGCAGGTCATCCTCAACGCCCTGAAGGATCACCCGCAGATCGAGATCCATACCTATGCCGACCGCGATCACGCCTTCGCACGCGAGGGCGGCGCGCACTATGACGCCGCCGATGCGGCCAAGGCCAACGGCCGCAGCCTGACCTTCTTCCAGAAGGCGCTCGCGTAGTGTTGGCGATCCGGTTCGCCCGCACCGGCGGCCCCGAGGTTCTGGAGGCCGTTCAGGTCGACATCCCCTCTCCGGCCGCCGGCCAGATCCTGGTCCGGCATCAGGCGGTCGGGCTGAACTATATCGACACCTATCACCGCTCAGGCCTCTACCCCCTGAAACTCCCCTCCGGGATCGGGCTGGAGGCGGCCGGCGTGGTCGAGGCCATTGGCGACGGCGTCACCCGGTTCCAGGTCGGCGACCGCGTCGCCTATAACGGGACCATGGGCGCCTATGCCGAGGCGGCCGTCGTCCCGGCCGAGCGCGCGGTGAAGGTTCCGGATAGCGTCAGCCTGGAGACCGCCGCCGCCGTCCTGCTCAAGGGCATGACCGCCGAGTTCCTGGTCCGCCGGTGTTTCCACGTGAAACAGGGCGACCGCGTGCTGGTCCACGCGGCCGCCGGCGGCGTCGGCCAAATCCTGGTGCAGTGGTGCAAGGTGCTTGGTGCGACCGTCATCGCCACCGCCGGCGGCGAGGGCAAGCTGGCCCTCGCCCGCCAGCTCGGCGCGGACCACGCCATCGACTACAGCCATGAAGACGTCGCCGCTCGGATCACCGAGATCAGCGGCGGTAAGGGCGTGGCCGTCGTCTATGACGGGGTCGGCAAGGACACCTGGGAGGCCAGCTTCAAGAGCCTGGCCCGCCGCGGGGTGCTGGTCACCTTTGGCAACGCCTCGGGTCCGGTCCCGCCGTTCGCGCCGCTGGAGCTGTCGGCCAAGTCGCTGTTCGTCACCCGCCCGCGCCTGTTCGACTACATCGCCACCACCGAGGAACTGGACGAAAGCGCCGAGGCGCTGTTCGGCGTCCTGGCCGCCGGCGCGGTGAAGATCGACATCGGCCAGACCTTCCCGCTGTCCGAAGCCCGCGCGGCGCATGAGGCGCTGGAGGGTCGCAAGACGACTGGGGCGACGTTGTTGATCCCCTAAAATCTGCTCCCCCGCTGGGGGAGCTGTCGCGTAGCGACTGAGGGGGCGTCGCCGGCCACTGCCGAGCTACGCCCCCCCCCGCAC
>CAIUMD010000042.1 GCA_903900155.1 uncultured Caulobacterales bacterium
CCGCCACCGGCACGCCCGCTTCCTGCTCGCGCAGGATCCCAATAATCTGCTCTTCCGTGAACCGTGACCGCTTCATTCGTCCGTCCTTTTGGTGCGCGGACTCTAATTATTCCTGGAGGAGTTTCAGGGGGTCACGTCACGTCATGCGCCGGCCCGCCGGCCGCTCTGTCGCTCGCCAACGCCCCGGCCTTTGCTCGGACAACAGCGCCACTCCCCGTCTCGATCACCGTCGACGCGGGCAGAAGAACTCCGCCCGATCTGGCGGTTCTTCGGGGCCGATGCGCCGAACTACGCCACCATGAAGGACGGGCGCGACGCCAGCCTTCCAGCTGCCGCGCCAGGGCGTGTCGCTGCTGGTGCCGGAGCGTAAGCCTTAGAACTCTTCCCACTCGCCCGGACGCGAGTTCGGGGCCACCTTCAAGGCGCTGCTGCCCTGGACGTAGCGCTGGCGGAAGCTCTCGCGGGTCGGCGCGGCGGCGGGACGCTGTGCCGGAGCGGCGGGGCGACGCTCGACGCGGGCCGGCATCTCATGGACCACAGCCCCGACCTGGAAGCGGCCGATCAGGCGCTCCAGCTCGGCGGCCTCGGTCGACAGGGCGTGGCTGGCGGCGGTCGACTGCTCGACCATGGCCGCGTTCTGCTGGGTGACCTGGTCCATCTGGTTCACCGCCTGGTTCACCTCGGCCAGGCCCACGGCCTGCTCCTTGGACGAGGCGGCGATCTCGCCGACCAGCTCGTTGATCTCGGCCACCTGGGTCAGGATCTGCTCCAGGGTCTCGCCGGTCTCGCCGACCAGCTTGACGCCCTTGCCGACCTCGGCGGTCGAGGCGCTGATCAGGCCCTTGATCTCCTTGGCGGCGTCGGCGGAGCGCTGGGCCAGGGCTCGGACTTCCTGGGCGACGACGGCGAAACCACGGCCCGCTTCACCGGCGCGGGCGGCTTCCACGCCGGCATTGAGCGCCAGCAGATTGGTCTGGAAGGCGATCTCGTCGATGACGCCGATGATCTGGGTGATCGACTGCGAGGACTTCTCGATGCCGCCCATGGCGACGACGGCTTCTTTCACCACCGCGCCGCTCCGTTCGGCGGCGGCCTTGGCGCTGATCGTCACCTGACGGGCGCGCTCGGCGCCTTCGGAGCTGCGCTTCACCGTGGCGGTGATCTGGTCGAGGGCGGCGGCGGTCTGTTCCAGGCCGGCGGCCTGGCGTTCCGTCCGTTGCGAGAGGTCGTCGGCGGCGCCGCTGATCTCGGCGCAACCGGTGCGGATGCTGCGGGCGGCGTTTAGGATGCCGGCCATGGTCGCCTGCAGGCTCTCGACGGCGGCGTTGAAGTCGCGCGGCATCTTGGCCGCATCGCCCTGGAAATCGTCCTCGCGCATGCGCCAGATCAGGTCGCCGTCGGCCAGGCGCTCCATGCCCTCGCCCAGCGAGTGAACGGCCTTGGCTTGGGCTGCGGCGAAGGCGGCGGCCTCTTCCTCGTGGCGCTGGCGTTCGCGTTCGGCCACGGCGCGCTCGGCCTCCTGCTCGGCTCGGCGGCGCTGGCCGTCGGCCAGGTCGTGGCGGAAGCCGTCCAGCGCGCGGGCGATGGCGCCGATCTCGTCGCCGCCGTCGACGCCGGGCACGGCTTCGTCGTAACGGCCGGCCGACAGCTTATCGACCGAGCGCGTCAGACCGGTCAGCGGCTTCTTGACCAGGCTGGCGCTGGCGAAGAACAGCGCGGCCAGCACCGCGGCGGTGATCAACAGGCCGCCGACGAACAGGATCTTGGCCAAGCGGTCGGCCGGACCGGTGATGGCGGCCACCGGCACGTCCATGACCAGGGCCCAGGTGGTGTTCAGGGCCGGGATCGGCACGGGGCGGACGATGCGGGCCATCGGCACGCCATCCTCGACCACGCCCTTGATCTCGACCGCCACGCCGCCGTCCAGGACGCTCTTGACCTCGTCGGCGCCGGCGTCGGCATAGGGCTGCATGCGCTTGGTCGTATCGGGGTGGGCGATCCACTTGCCGGTCGGCGACAGCATCATCACTCGCCCCCCGCCGAGCGGCTTCAGCTCGCCCAGGCTCTTGGAGACATTGTCCAGAGCCATGTCCAGGCCCGCCACGCCGATGAACTGGCCGTGCGAGGTGACCGGATAGACCACCGAGGTCATCAGCACCGACTTGCCGGCGACGTCATAGGCATAGGGCTCGACGACGGTCGACTTCCCGGTCTGCTTGGGGATGGCGTAGTAAGGTTCCTTGTACTCGTCGCCCTGATCCAGCGGCTGGAAGATCACCTTGTCGCCATCGCGCACCCAGTAGGGCGAGAAGTTGCCGGCCTTGTTCGAGCCCGAGATCGTGTTGCCGGCGAATTCCGCGTCCTTGCCGTCGAAGGCGTTAGGCTCGGCCATGTACCAGCTGCCCAGCACCATTTCCGAGGACTCGGCGTTCGGCTTCAACATCTGGACCACCGTAGCCCGGTCGCGCAGGCCCGCCTCGTGGGCGGCGCCGATCGACACGGCCATCGACCGCACGGTCGACTGCACCTTGCCGATGTCGGCTTGCACGCTCTGGATCGCGTCGTCGGCGACGGCCTCGGCGTAGCGGTTGGTCAGGCCCGAGACGATGGTCGCCGTGTGCGACGACACCGCGACCGCCGCGGCGATCAACAGGAACCCGATCGCGAGGCCCGCGACCAGGATCAGTTTCCAGGCGATGGTCAACCGACGGAACGCCGTCATCTCAAAGGTCTCCGGCCGCGAATGTGGCTGTTAACCATCTCTTCGCGGCCGAATCCTAAAGCGGCCGTTAACTACGCCGTAAGCGCGCCGAACTGCGACAATCCGCGCGCGTCAGCCGCTTACCCTAGCGCGAGAAGCGGGCCTTAACTGGCGCATAGGTGTCCCACACCTGGCCATCGCTGACCGAGCGCAGCAGCTTGACGTACTCAGCGTGGCTCCAGGCCAGAGGGGTAGCGCTGTCGGTCCCCTCGCCTCGGACGTAGGCATGCTGGCTGTCGGCCCCGACGCCGTCCCAGACCTGTTCGGGGATCAAGAGGCCGTCATTGGCGAACAGCTCCATGGCCTTGACGTAGGTGTCGCGGATCTTCTTGACCGCCGCCGCATCGGGCTTGCCCGCCAGGCCGGCCAGGGCCAGTTCGTAGTGGCCGCGCTCGCCGGTGAAGATCGGCCACACCCGGCCGCGCTGCCCCGGACGCATCTGGTTGTCGGCCCCGTAGTTGGCGCCGGTCTTCGTATCTTCGCCATAGCCGTCGACGCCATAGCGCCGCCAGCCGGGGAAGCTGCCCTCCACGCCCGGGAATTTGAAGTCGTAGCGGACGCGGTAGAGGTCCTCGAGGCTCTGGTCATCGACCTTGGGCAGGCTGGCGACGATGGCCGGATCGTCGGCCCGGCGCACGCCGTAGCGGACCAGCTCCAGGAACCCGGCGTCCAGCATCTTGTCCTCAGGGACCGCCGCCTGGCCGTTTCGCTCCTCGACCGGGCTCTTGTTATCGGCGTCCTGGTCGCTGTTGAGGCGCAGATAATAGTGGCCGTCGCCGAAGCTGCCCTTGGTCGTGACCATGCGAGCCTCGACCTTCGACGAGTAGTCGTCGGCGGTTTTGCGGTAGGTCTCGGCGCTGGCCTTGTCGCCCGCGGCCTCGGCGATGTCGCTGGCCACGACCAGGCCCGCGATCACGGCGGCGGTCGTCGAGGGCGAGTAGCCGCCCTGCTCTTCCCAGCGCTCCTGCTGGGTGAACGGCGGCGTGATCGTCGAGTGGTTCCAGCCCAGGTCGACCTTGCCGCCCTTGACCAGGAAGTCGGCCGCGGGCTTGAGCATCTTGCCGTAGAAGGTCTTGAGATCCGCGTCGGACAGCCAGCCCAGCTTCCACAGTTTCCAGCCCAGCATGATCGGCATGGCGGTCTGGTCGAGTTGGACCCCGACCCATTCGGGCGCGCCGTCGACATGCGACTTCTGCAAGAACCAGCCGCCGTCGCCCTTATTGCCGGGGGTTTTCGGACCGACCTGGACCGTCGGCAGGTAGTGGAAGGCCGCCAGGGGCGTGTCCTTGTCGCCCAGGGCCGCCAGGGCCATGGCGCACTGGTAGAAGTCGCGCGGCCAGACGGCCTTGTAGCCGGTCGAGGACTGGGTGGCGTCGACTGTGTCGCCCCACGGGTTGGACAGCGAGGCGATCAAGGCGCCGGCGTGGGTGCGGTCCTCCTGGACCTTCAGCATCAGGGCGCTGGCCTGCAGCAGCTTGCCGCCGTCCTCCGACGCCTCGCGCAGGCGCGGCAGTTCGGTGAGCGAGGCCAGATAGTCCTCCCAGCCCACCCGCGCGCCCTCGCCGTTGAAGCGGGCCAGCACCTCGGCATAGCCGGTCTTCAGCGTGGCGGCGGCCGAGGCGTCGGCGGCCTTGGCGTCGGGGCCAAAGCCGATGGCGAAGTCGAAGGTCGCTTCCTTGGCCACGGCCGGCAGCTGGCCCGTCAGGACGATCGCGCCCTTGGCCGAGGTGGCGGTCGCCTTCAGGCCCGCGACCGCGTCGTTGTCCTTCAGCACGCTGGCCGAGGCCTGGGTGAAGGGCTTGGTCCCTTTGAGGCTCAGGAACGCCTTGCCCTCATAGGCGGTCAGCGCGGCCGTCGACGCTGAGCCCGTGTCGCCGCCGCCGGTGTTGGCCATGTGCGGTTCCAGCACCAGGGTCGGGGTGACCGGGCCCTTCAACGCTTTCACCGTCACCCGCACGAACAGGCTGTTGCGGTCGGGGTCGGTGAAGATCCGCTTCTCGATGACGAAGCGGCCTTGGCGGTCGGTGGTGGTGATCTTGTAGGCCGGCGACAGCGGACGGCCCGCGCTGTCGACATGCAGGTATTCGGTCTTGGACGTCGTGTCCGCGCCCTCGACCGCCAAGCCCGTCGCGGTCTGGACGGCGATGCGCATCTGCTTGATCTGGGCGTCGTGGATCAGGCCGTACATGGTCTCGGTCAGCACCCCGTCGGCGATCGAGAACCAGACCTTGGACACCGCCCCGGTCTTGCCGCCGGCCTTGTAGGCGCCGTCGACATAGGCCTCGTACGAAGCGCCGACGCCGGTCTTGGCGGAATAGGCCCAGGTGGTGGGAGCGGCCTGCGCGACGCCGGCGGTGAAGACAGCGGCCGAGGCCAGGGCGAGCGTTTTCAGAGTGCGCATGGCGAGGACCTCGTCAGGCTTGAAGGGAAAAGGTGGAGCGGTCGCCGACCGCGAAGGTCGCGGCGGCGGCGATCACGAAGGCGACCGCGCCCAGGACCAAGGCGTAGATCGCCTCACCGCCGAAGAAGGTCTTCAGCAGCAGGCCCAGCACCGTCGCCGCCAGCAGCTGCGGGATGACGATGAAGAAATTGAAGATGCCCATGTAGACGCCCATCTTTCGCGCCGGCAGGGCTCCGGCTAGGATCGAGTAAGGGGTCGACAAGATCGAGCTCCAGGCGAAGCCGACGCCGACCATGCCGATCCAAAGCATGCCGGGCTCGCGGATCAGCAGGAACGACAGCAGGCCCAAGGCGCCGAGCACGAGGCACGCCGCGTGGCTGATCCGGCGGCTGGTCGCCTGGACCATCAGCGGGATGACCAGCGCCGCCAGGGCCGCGACGCCGTTGTAGATGGCGAACAGCACGCCCACCCAGTCGGCGCCGTCGTTATAGGCCTTCGACGCCGCATCCGTGGCATGGAAGTGGACCGCCGCCACGGCGGGGGTGGTGTAGATCCACATGGCGAACAGGCCGAACCACGAGAAGAACTGCACCACCGCCAGCTGGCGCATGGTCCTGGGCATCCGGAAGAAGTCCTCCAGCACCTCGGAAAAGCCGTTGCGGGTCTTGCCCATGCGCTTGAGGCGCACGCCGACAACGCCCATGACGCCGAACACGGCCAGCAGGCCGGCCAGGACGTAGAGCTCCTTCTCCAGCTTCGCGCCCCAGACGATCAGCGCCAGGGCCAGACCGCCCAGCAGGCCGCCGAGCGCCAGGCCGATATAGGCGTTGACCGAGGGCTCGGGGTTCTCGTGGACGCCGTGGTCGAACTCGGCGGTCTCGAAGGCCTCCAGCTGTTCGGGGCTGTATTCCTTGGTCGTGAAGACGGTCCACATCACCGCCAGCAGCAGGC
This sequence comes from uncultured Caulobacterales bacterium, assembly GCA_903900155.1. Lineage (GTDB taxonomy): Bacteria > Pseudomonadota > Alphaproteobacteria > Caulobacterales > Caulobacteraceae > Caulobacter. The sequence goes on from CAIUMD010000042.1 coordinate 6,114, forward strand.
CCGCGCCGCCGGCGTAGAAGGCGATCCGCACCGCGTCGGGGATCTGGCCCGCTGGGGCGGTGTTCGACACATCGAACCAGTTGGTCAGCATCCACGGCAGGGCCGAGGCCAGCACCGCGCCCAGGCCGATGAAGAAGCTCTGCATGGCGTAGCCGGTCGCCCGCTGCTCATCGGGCAGGTTGTCGCCGACGAAGGCGCGGAACGGCTCCATGGTGATGTTGATCGAGGCGTCCATCAGCCAAAGCGCGCCCGCCGCCACCCACAGGCTCGGCGAATTGGGCATGACGAACAGCGCCAGCGTGGTGAGGATCGCGCCCCAGAAGAAGTAGGGCCGGCGGCGCCCCAGACGCCCCCAGGTCTTGTCACTAAGATGCCCGATGATCGGCTGGACCAGCAGGCCCGTGGCCGGCGCGGCGATCCACAGGATCGCCAGGTGGTTCACATCCACGCCCAGGGTCTGGAAGATGCGGCTGGTGTTGGCGTTCTGCAGGCCGAAACCGATCTGGATTCCGAAGAAGCCAAAGCACATGTTCCAGATCTGCAGGAAGTTCAGCCTCTGCCTGGCCATAGATCCTCCGCCCGCCTCGACCGCCGGTTGGCTCCGACTGGTTCGCAAATTTTTTCATAAAACTTCGTGGCGCACATTTGCGCACGCGCCGCCGCGTGGTGCAACGGAAAATCCATATTTTATTGAGGTTGTTCGCAAACTCGCAACTACCGCTCGCGCTTCAAATTGGTAAAGCTTGCGACATAGTTTGCAGGACTTTTCAAAGCCATTTTCGCCGCGCCCAGCTTGCAAACCCGTCCGAACGGCGCCTTATGGGCCTCTGAAAAAGTTTGCAGAAATCTTTGCATTAGGGGCGTTTGGTGTGAGCAAGGGGGCGACGCGACTGGAGGACCTGGCCAAGCTGGCGGGGGTCTCGATCTCGACCGCTTCGCGGGCCCTCAACGACAGTCCCGCCGTCAATAAGCGCACCAAGCAGCTGATCTGGAAGCTGGCGCGCGAGATGGACTATCCCTTCCGCCGCTACATGCCCGCCGGCCCGATCGGGGCCGAGGCGACGATCGCCATCGTCACGCCCCGCGTGCAGAGCCGCGACAGCGGCATGTCCGACCCGTTCTTCCAGGAGCTTTTGGCCGGCGTCGGCGAGGCGGCCCGCGAGCGCGGCTGCGACGTGATCCTCAGCCATATCGCCCCAGCCAATTTCGAGGACCTGTCGGCGGCCATGACCACCAGCCGGGCCGAGGGCGTGATCTTCCTAGGCCAGAGCTCGCTGCACGCAGCCTTCAATCGCCTGGCGGAGACCGAGAACCGCTTCGTGGTCTGGGGCGCGCAGTTCCCGGACCAGAACTATTGCTCGGTCGGCTCGGACAACGTCATGGGCGGTCGCCGCGCCACACTTCACCTGCAGCGCCTGGGCCGCAAGCGCATCGTCTTCCTCGGCGACACCGAGGCGCCCGAAGCCATGCAGCGCCACCGCGGCTATCTGGACGCCCTGGAGCACGCCAAGCTGGGCGTCGATCCGGACCTGATCGTCCCCGCCCACTTCGAGGTCGAGTCCGCCGAGGCCGCCCTGGACAGCCTGATCCACCACGGCGTGAAGTTCGACGGCGTCGTCGCCGCGTCCGACCTGATCGCCCTGGGCGCCATGCGAGCGCTGAAGCACGCCGGCCTGTCGGTGCCCGGCGACGTCTCGGTGATGGGCTTCGACAACGTCCCCTTCAGCCGCTACGCCAGCCCAGCGCTCTCGACCATCGCGCAGGACACCACGAAGGCGGGAAGGCTGATGGTCTCCAAGCTGCTGGACAGCGGCGAGCGGGCCAGCCGGTCGGAGCGGGTGCCGACGGATCTGATCATCCGAGAAAGCTGCGGAGGCTAGCTGGCCGCCAGACGCCGGACAGCCTGCCAAGTCGCGTCCGACATAGCGTTTTGCCATACCGAAGCGAGAGCTGCCTTCAAATTCGGACTGCGTGGAACTTCGTGCGCTATCGCATCCAGGAAGGTGGCGTCATGCGCCAAGAGGCTTTCGATTGGCCCTGCGCCGAGATTGCAGAGGAGCCAATCGTCATCCGTCTTGCGAGCAATAAGAAATGAAATCTCCAGCGCCCGGATGGGATCCTCGCAAACAAGCTCGAGGAGCGCCTGCTCGCCCCAATCGTCTTCCGCCTCTGCTGATGAACCGGCTACGTCCCGGTCGAGCACGCGATGCTGAGCGCTTGCGGTCCAGGCAATCCACGCATCCACGATTTCTGTATCGGGGCGGTCTGTGTCGATCGTCAGCATTATAGCCAAGCGTACAGAGCGACATCTAACGCCGACTGAAGATAGCCCTACAGCTTCCGGGCGATCAGCCCCGAGCACGGCGGCATCTCGCCCTCGCCGCCCAGGTTGACCCCGTCGACCAGCGCCCAGCCTTCCGGCAGCGACCAGGTCGCCGTCTCGAAGCCCAGGTTGAAGGCCAGCAGCAGTGCGCCCTCGCCTTCCCCGCGCTGGAAGATCAGCAGCGGGCTGTTGGTCTCGACGAAGCTGATCGCGCCGGTGCGCAGGGCCGGATAGGCGCGGCGCAGGGCGATCAGGCGACGAGCCACGTGCAGGGTCGAGGTTGGATCGGCCTCCTGGGCGTCGACCGCCAGCGGCAGGTGCTCGGGATCGACCGGCAGCCAAGGCTCGACCGGCGAGAAGCCGGCATTCACCGCCCCCGCCGCCCACGGCATCGGCGTGCGAGCGCCGTCGCGGCCCAGGGTCTGGGGCCAGTTGGCGATGGCTTCGGGGTCCTGCAAGCGCTCGAACGGGACGTTGGCCTGGGGCAGGCCCAGTTCCTCGCCCTGGTAGACGAAGACGTTGCCGCGCAGGCCCATCAACAGCAGCAGGCACATCTCGGCGAAGGCCTTGCGGTCGCGCCCCCCGGCCCAGCGCGACACCGCGCGCGGCGCGTCGTGGTTCGAGAAGGTCCAGGAGGGCCAGCCCTCGCCTTCCGCGCCCGGCCACATGGCCGCGCCCTGCGGGATCATCTCGCCGGTCAGCTTGTCGGCATAGAGGTAGAGGAAACCGTAGGCGCTGTTGAGGCGATCCTCGCCGGCCGTGAACAGCTTCATCTCGCGATCGGCGTGATCGCCGCCGACCTCGGCCACCGAGAACCGGCCGCCGCTGGCGTCGGTCAGCGCCCGCAGGCGGCTGAGGAACTTCGGGATGTCGGCGTGGCTCTGGTTGTGGATCTTGTCCTGGAAGTCGAACGGCCGGGTGCGCTTGCCGCCCGGCGGCAGCGGCGGATTGTCGGTGAACGCAGGATCGTGCATCGAGAAGTTGATGGCGTCGAAGCGGAAGCCGTCCACGCCCTTGTCGATCCAGAACTGGGTGACGGCCAGCAGGGCTTCCTGCACCGCGAGATTGTGCAGGTTCAGCTGCGGCTGGCTGCTGAGGAAGTTGTGCATGTAGTACTGGCCGCGGCGGGCGTCCCAGGTCCAGGCCGGGCCGCCGAACACCGATTGCCAGTTGCTGGGCGGGCTGCCGTCAGGCTTGGCGTCGGCCCAGACGAACCAGTCGGCCTTGGCGTTGGCGCGGCTCTGACGGCTTTCGGCGAACCAGGGGTGCTCGTCCGAGGTGTGCGAGAACACCAGGTCGATGATGATCTTCAGATCGAGGTCGTGGGCCTTGGCGATCATCGCGTCGAAGTCGGCGATCGCGCCGAAGATCGGGTCGACATCGCGATAGTCCGAAACGTCGTAGCCGAAATCCTTCATCGGCGAGGTGAAGAACGGCGACAGCCACACCCCGTCGACGCCCAGCGAGGCGATGTGATCGAGATGCGCCGTGATCCCCGGCAGGTCGCCGACGCCGTCGCCGTTGGAGTCGGCGAAGCTGCGCGGATAGACCTGATAGATGACCGCGCCACGCCACCATTCGGCGTTCATCGACGTCTCCGCACCGGGGCGAACCAGAACCTGCACTGTCACTATCGTCCCTCGGAAACGCAAATCTTGTAGTCGAGCGGCTTCAGCTCGACGGCATAGCTGCCCGGTGCGACAGCCGTCGCGGCGCATGCGCCGTGCAGCGCCGTCCAGGCGACGGAACTGTACTCGACCGGGATGTTGGCCTTCAGCGGCTGGTCGCTGGTGTTGAACACCGCCACCACCTCGGTCTTGTCCAGAAGACGTGAAAACGCCAGCAGGCCCGGCTTGTCGCCGGCGGCGCGGGTCACGTGACGGCCTTCGCGCAGGGCCGGCGTGGCGACGCGCAGCTTCGAGAGGTCGGCGATGCGTCGGTAGAGCACGGCGCCCGTGTTGAAGGCCGAGAACGGCCCCTTGACGCTGGAGCCGACCAGGCGATTGTCGTTGTAGCTGGCGACCTGGCTGGCGAACATGTCCTCGCGACTGTCGGCATAGTCGCCGTCGCCGGTGAAGCCCTGCTCGTCGCCGTAATAGACGGTCGGCACGCCGCGCGCGGTCAGCATGATGGCGTTGGCCAGGGTGACGCGGGCCAGCAGTTCGTCGTCGCCGATCGCCGGCCTGGCCTTCAGCATGAACCAGCCGATGCGGCCCATGTCGTGATTGCCCAGGAAGGTCGGCAGCTGCCGCGCGGTCGCCTCGCCGCCCTCGTAGACGGGATCGGCGGCGAAGACCGTGGCCAGGCGATCCGTGCCCGTCCGGCCGATGGCGACGTCGGTGGCGGCCGACTGGAAGGCGAAGTCCAGCACCGCCGGTAGCTTGTCGACCTTCACGTGCCGCGCCTGGGCGGCGACGTCGGGATCGAACACCTCGCCGAAGATGTGGAAGTTCGGGATGCCCCTGACCTTAGCGCGCGCCAGCATGGCCGGCACGAAGGCCTGCCAGAATTCGGGATTCACGTGGCGGGCGGTGTCGATGCGGAAGCCGTCGACGCCGAAGTCGTCGATCCACTGGCCATAGACCTCGATGAAGCCCGCCACCACGCGCGGGTTCTCGGTGAAGACGTCGTCCAGGGTGGCGAAGTCGCCCAGCAGCGAGCTCTCGCCAGCGAAGGTGCTGTCACCCCGGTTGTGGTAAAGGATCGGGTCGTTCAGCCAGTCCGGCTTCTTGGCGTGCTCCCGGCCGGCCGGGACGTAGGGCGTATAGGCCCAGTCGGTCCGCTTGAGCTTGGAAAAGTCCTCGCCATTGAAGCCGTCATTGATCGCCGCGCCCGCCACGCCGCCCTGGCGCGTATAGGGATAATCGGCGACGCCGCGATAGGCGCAGCGGCTGTCCGGGCATTCGCGGTACCGGATGACGTCGGCCGTGTGGTTCACGACGATGTCCATATAGACCTTCATGCCCCGGGCATGGGCCGCGTCGACCAGGGCCTTGAAGTCAGCCTTGGTCCCGAGATGCGGATCGACGTCGGTGAAGTCGGTGATCCAGTAGCCGTGATGCGCCGCCGACTCGTGGCCGGGCTGCCCCTGCACCGCGCGGTTCTTGAAGATCGGCGCCAGCCACACCGCCGTCGCGCCCAGACCCTGGATGTAGTCCAGCCGCCGGGTCACGCCCTTCAGATCGCCGCCGTGATAGAAGCCCGCCCGCGTCGGGTCGAAGCCGTCGACCAGCGAATCTAAAGCGGGGCCGCCGTGGTCATTGGTCGCGTCGCCATTCTCGAAACGATCGGGCAGGACGAAATAGATCACCTCGTCCTGCGGCTTCCGCAGCCGATAGGACGAGTCGGGAGCAGCCCACGCGGCCGTCGCCAGCGCGCTTAAGGCCATCACGGCCGGCAGCGTTCGTCGCCAAGGCGTCAAGGCCGACATCGCTCCCTCCCGATGGCGGCGACCTCGGGGATCGCCATTTGCAACTCTTTGCAAGAATTTGCAGAGCCCATCGCAGACTGTCAATCCATCTCATTGAAGGGATTTGTGGCGTCGTCGGTACAAAAAGTTCCCCTTCAGTGGCGCAGAGAAGCCACAGGCGGCGCAATTCCGCTGAAGCCGCAGATCCGGCGAGCCTCAGTTTGCAATTTTTTGGGTTGATTACAGGTCGTTAATTTGCAGTAATTTGCACCAACGGCCCGCCGCACGACGTCAAACGCGCAGAGCCGGTCAGGGAGGGAGACTCGATGAACACCCAATTCTCGCGCCGTCGTGCGTGGCTGATGGCCGGCAGCGCCACGAGCCTGGCGCTGGCGCTCGCCATGGCCGGCTCGGCCCAGGCGCAGACCGCCGCCCCCGCAGCCCAGGACGACAGCAAGGTCGAAGAGATCGTCGTCACCGGCATCCGCCGCGGCATCGAAGGCGCCATCTCGCTGAAGAAGAGCTCGACCTCGATCGTCGAAGCCGTCTCGGCCGAAGACATCGGCAAGCTGCCGGACGTGTCGATCGCCGAGTCGATCGCGCGCCTGCCCGGCCTGACCGCCCAGCGCCTGGACGGCCGCGGGCAGGTCATCTCGATCCGCGGCCTGGCGCCCGACTTCACCACCGCCCTGCTGAACGGCCGCGAGCAGGTCTCGACCGGCGACAACCGCGGCGTCGAGTTCGACCAGTATCCGTCGGAACTGCTGAGCGCCGTCGTGGTCTACAAGACCCCGGACGCCGGCCTGATCGGCCAGGGCCTGGCCGGCACCGCCGACATGCGCACCGTCCGTCCGCTGGCCTATGGCAAGCGCGCCCTGGCGATCGGCGCCCGCTATGAGTGGAACGACATCGGCGCCCTGAACGCCGGCGCCAAGGCCCGCGGCAACCGCCTGTCGATCTCGTACATCGACCAGTTCATGGACGGCAAGCTGGGTCTCGCCCTGGGCTACGCCCGCATGGAGTCGCCCTACCAGGCCCAGCGCTGGAACGCGTGGGGCTACCCCACCGACGCGGCCGGCAACCTGGTGATCGGCGGCGCCAAGCCGTACGTGCAGTCCAGCATGCTCAAGCGCGACGGCGTCATCGGCGTCCTGGAATTCAAGCCGACCGACAAGTTCAGCTCGTCGCTGGACGTCTTCTATTCGGAGTTCAAGAACCACCAGATCCAGCGCGGCATCGAACTGCCGCTGGTCTGGGGCGGCTTGCCGCTGACCAGCAGCCAGGCCTCGGCCGGCATGGTGACCAGCGGCGCCTTCAACGGCGTCAAGGGCGTGGTCCGCAACGACGGCAATGATCGCAACGCCACGATCAGGTCGGTCGGCTGGAACAACAAGCTGAACGTCGGCGACGACTGGACCCTGGTCAGCGACCTCTCGTACTCGAAAGTCGAGCGAACCGACCAGATCGTCGAGAGCTATGCCGGCACCGGCCGCGCAGGGACTGGCGCGACCGACAACATGACGTTCCAGATGAACGGCGACGGCGTCGCGATCTTCAAGTCCAGCCTGAACTACGCCGATCCCAACCTGATCAAGCTGACCAGCTCGCAGGGCTGGGGCAGCGACATCATCACCGGCGGCCAGGACGGCTATTTGAACCGGCCGACGATCAAGGACGAGCTGAAGGCGGCCCGCTTCTCGGCGACCAAGGCCCTGGACGACGGCCTGTCGTCGTTCGAGGTCGGCTTCAACTACAGCGAACGCTCCAAGGCGCTAGTGAACGACGAGTGGTTCCTGCGCGTGAAGGGCTCGCCCGCCAGCGTTTCGATCCCGCAGTCGGCCCTGGTCGGCACGACCTCGCTGGCCTTCATCGGCATCCAGGGCATGGTCAGCTACGACCCGTTCGCCCTGATCAAGAACGGCACGTACGACCTGGTCCGCAACCCCAACGCCGACGTGCTGGTCAAGAGCTGGGACGTCAAGGAAAAGGTCGCGATCGGCTATGTGAAGGCCAATATCGACGCCGCCGTCGGCAGCGTGCCGGTCACCGGCAATTTCGGCTTCCAGATCGTCAGCACCGACCAGAGCTCGACCGCCCTGGGCGCCTCGGGCACGGGCGCGGGCGTGACCCGCGCCAACCTGGCCGGCGGCAAGACGTATGTCGACTTCCTGCCCAGCATGAACCTGCAGTTCGCCCTGCCCAACGAGCAGAGCCTGCGCTTCGCCGTCGCCCGCACCCTGGCCCGTCCGCGGATGGACCAGATGCGCGCATCCAAGACCTTCAGCTACGATCCGGCCAAGGCCGCCAACACCAACATCAACTTCTCGCCGTGGAGCGGTTCTGGCGGCAATCCGGAGCTCGAGCCCTGGCGCGCCGACGCCTATGACGTGTCGTACGAGAAGTACTTCGGCCGTCAGGCCTACATCTCTCTCGCCGCGTTCTACAAGGATCTGAAGACCTACGTCTACGACCAGAGCGTGATCTTCGACTTCACCGGCTTCCCGACCGGCGGCGGCAATCCCGCCACGCGCCTGGGCCTGGTGACCACCCCGCAGAACGGCAAGGGCGGCGCGGTGAAGGGCGTCGAGTTCGCCGCCTCGATGCCGGGCGCGCTGCTGACCCCGATCCTGGACGGCTTCGGCGCGACCTTCAGCGCCTCGTACACCGACAGCTCGATCCAGCCGAACCCCAGCGACAAGACCACCCCGATCCCGGGCCTGTCCAAGACCGTCGCCAACCTGACGGTCTACTACGAGAAGAACGGCTTCTCGTTCCGGATCAGCGACCGCTATCGCTCGAAGTTCCTGGGCGAGGTCTCCGGCTTCGGCAACGGCCGCAACTACCGCATGGTCAAGGGCGAGGCCGTGGTCGACAGCCAGATCGGCTACACCTTCAGCGACGGCCCGATGGACGGCCTCTCGCTGCTGGCCCAGGTCAACAACCTGACCAACGAGCCCTTCGTCACCTACCAGAACAACGATCCGCGCCAGGTCATCGACTACCAGAACTACGGCCGCACCTTCCTGGTGGGCCTGAACTACAAGTTCTAAGCGCGTCAGCCTTCCCCAAAGCCTTGAGCGCCCCTGTCGGTCCTGCCCGGCAGGGGCTTCTTTTTGCTTTGAGCCGAACTTTAAAAGCTCTCTTTAGAATTGAGCCGGATAGTGCCCGCCAACCCAGAGCCTGCTCACGCAGGCTTTATTCTTGAGGTTGGAGCGCGCCTCGGCGCGCTCTGGGGGAGCGCAGAATGCCGTTCAAGACCGTCCGTATGACCGTGCTGCTGGCCAGCGCCAGCGTGCTGACCGCCTGCGCCAGTCATGACGAGGTCGCCACCCTGCGCCAGCCGGCGCTGCCGCCGCTGGCCGTGGCCAAGGCCTCCCCTGCCCGCCCCTACTATCGCAACGTCGCCGTCCAGGCGGTCGAGGGCGCGCCCGAGTTCCGCTGGTTCGACGGCGGCGGCGTGATCACCACCCGCCCGACCCGCGCCGAGGTCACCGCCGGCCTGAACCAGCATCTGCTGGGCGCCGAGATGCTGGCCCCTTCGCGCCTCGACGCCGAGTACATGCTCTACACGACGTTCGAAGCGCTGCGCGGCCCCAACGTCTGGTGGGGAACCGACAAGCTGGCCACGGCGCGCGTGACCTTCCGGCTGGTGCGCTGGCGCACGGGCGAGCTGGTGCGCGAGAAAACCGTCGAGGCCGGCTACAATGTCCACTGGACCGGCGCGACGCCCGAGATCGCCCGCGCGGCCATCGGCGGCGCCCTGGTCGGCATCGGCCTGGGCTACTACGTCAACCAGAACCACATCGTCGACATCTATGACGCCCCGATCGCCGGCGCGATCGGCGGGCTGGAGGCCGCCAGCATCGGCGGTCCGCGCCAGTGGAGCCCGGGCTTCGCCGGCGCCTTCACGGCCGCCGTCGCCACCGGCACGGCCGCCGGCCGCTTCCAGGATCTGGAGGCCATGCTGGCGGGCGGCGCGATCGGCGCGGCCGGCGCCGCGGCGGGCCCCACGCCCGTTCAGCGTCAGGTCGCCTCGAACGGCGAGATCACCAGCGCCTTCAACGGCACGGCGCGCCGCGCCGCCGCCACGCGCGGCCTGATGGCCCTGGCGTTCGACATGTTCATGAACGACCTCAGCCGCGACGGCTCGGTAGTCTACAAGACCGCCGTCTCGTGCCGCGCCCTGAACGGCGACGCCCGCCGCGGCCCCTACCTGGCCGAGACCGCCAACGCCTATGCCGTCGACTGCCCGGGCGCGCGCTACAACGACGCCAAGACGGCCAAGGCCTATCCGAGCCGGTTCTAGTCCTTCTGCGGAGCGGGCTCCGCCGGGGCGCAGACGCGGGTCACCTTCAGCGACCCGCCGCCCGGCCGGCTCTTGTCGACGCTCAGGTCGACGATGCGTTCGCAGCCCTCGTTCAGCACCTTGACCGCCTGGGCCAAGGTGACGGGATCGACGGCCATGCCGGCGCAGCCCGACAGGGCCATCGACAGCACAAGGCCCGCCACCGGGCCGATGACGTGTTTCATCTCCAAGCTCCTCAATGTGTTGAAGGATCAGGCCTCGCGGCCCAGGAAGACCGCGCGCTCGGCCTCGCGCCGATTGACCAGGCCCGGCAGCTCGCGGCCACCGGCATAGCGCCACATCCGGAAGGCGTCGGCCGCCCCCTGGACGTCGCCGGCGACCAGCCGCCGGCGGACACTGCTACTCTCCAGCGCCGCGACGCCGATATTGTAGGCCAGGCTGGTGAGCGCCCCTAGCTGAACGTCGCTCAGCGGCGTCTTGAGAAAAAGCGCCGCGACCTTGTCGCAGACGCCCTGCGCATCGGCCTTCAGCAGCGCATCGGCGTCGGCCCGGATCATCCCGCCCGGCCACCGCGTGCGCCAGAGGCGGTAGGCGGTCTCGCGGTCCTTCACCGGACGACCGCCGACGAACAGGGCGTGACCCCAGCCGACGGTGTAGATCCCGACGGGATCGGGCCGGGGCTCCAGAATGGCGGTCTTGCGGTCGCCGTCGTGCAGGCCTTCGAAGCGCTGGATAAGCGCCAGCGCGCAGGCGGGGACGTCCCGCGCCGAGGGCGTGGGCATGGGTGGGATCCTTTCTTGTGAAGGTGTCAGGCGACCGAGGGCGCGGCCGGTTCGTCGGCCAGACCGTGGGCGGCCAGGATCCGGCGATAGGCGCCGACCTTGGTCTCGAGCTGGCGCTTTTCGCTCTCCAACTCGGCGATGCGGGCGTCCTTGTCCGAGATCATGCGGCTATGCTCGCGGCGCAGATCGCCCAGCTCGGCCTCGACCTGTTCGAGACGCTGAACCAGGCGATCGGCCTCCTCGCGCAGGGTGTTGATCACCCCCGAGGCGGCGTCTTGCGCCATCTGCATCAGATCCGCCTCGGCCTTGCGAGCGATCGCCCGCCGGCCGAGGAGGTCCTTGATCACCGCATAGATCCCAGGCGCGGCCACCACGAGGTAGGGCCACGATTTGGCGATGGCGGTGGGGATGTCCATGGGGGTCCCTTGAGCACTAGACGATGGAATCCACCCGCCTGAGGCTCACCACGCGAGCCGTCATAGTGCCGGCCCAGATTTCATTGAGCTGAGAGCCAGGGATGATGTGGTATCCGTTAACAAAGCCATCCGTGGAGTCGACAGGAACAGGCCGTGGATACGGATTGAACGCCCAGACCGACAAGACGGAAGACCCGCTGCTTGAGTTCGACCCCATCAAACCAAACAAGCCCGCGCCGCCCTGCATGGCATTGGTGTTGATGTAGGCGCTCCGGAACTTATTCTGCGGCGTGTAGCTCGATAGACCAAAGTGCGGGTTGAGCCCGGTTGAAAGACGTTGAACGTTGATCAAACCAGGTACAGCGCCAGAGCAATCTACGGCATAGAATTCAGCAAAGTTCGATGTCGTAGATCGCGCCAGGTAGGCCAAATTTCCCGTTACACCAATCTTGATCACCGAAGCCGATGCCTGAAAATCGGCGCCGCGCGTCACAAGCGTACTGGCGCTCAGAGTTCCCGAGGTATCCGTAAGGATCAGCCAATTCGATACGCCCGCCGTCGTATCGATCCAGCTGCATAGGGCGCGCCCGCCGGAGAGCCCCATCAGTACGCCCGACGCCGCCCCATTGAAGCCGACGCCAGCGGCCGAAGCCATCGATCCGAGCGTCAGGCGCGTCGACATCGACGTGGTCGTTCCACTGACCGTCAGAAGTTGAGCGTAGGCAACGCCGCTCTGCGTGAACATGAGCAGGAAGCGTCCCGTCGAGAGAAGCTCGACCTTATAGGCGGTAGAACCACTATCCTGACTGAATATCTCGTTCGACGTGATGACCAAGGACGTTCCAGACACCGATACCAGGCGACAGTAAATGGCCGATCCGGCATTATAGGCGCTGAAAACGACAAATGACGTCGCAGTCAAAGAAAATGAACAAAAACAATTTGCTGCGTCAAAAGCGTTGGTTCCAGCGCTAGGAATTTGAAGCGGGGCCCCAATGATCGGACTTACCCCATTTGGATTGACGGCGAATACATATTCGGAATTTTGATAACTTGACCAAATTCTAAACACATGCACACCGCCCACCAAAAACGCGTCGAACATCTGGTCAATGCTGGACAGAAATCCGGAGACTGCCGTGGGTGTATTGACCGTGACAGCAGTCCCTGAGATCGAGAGCGTCACGGCGCTCATCGTGTCATCCTGTCCGTAGACCGCGAGGACGGTCGATGCGTTCACGGGAACGACCATAAACACCGACGTGCCGGTCTGGATCGTCGCCGGCGCGCCAAAGGTGTTGCTGACCCGGTCGTGAACGACACACCTCAGCGAATAGGGCGAAATCATCGCGAAAACGACGAGATCCCGCGAGGCGTCCAGCGCGATGACACGCACCAGGTTGCCGTTCGCACCGCCACCCGTCACCTGCAACGTCGTATCGACCGTGCAGCCGTAGATGCCGGCATCCTCGAATATCCAGGCGCCCGCGGGCGTCGCAATGGCGCTGAGCGTCGCGGTCACCGTCTTGCCGGGGCGCACGAACGCCTTGACCGCGCCGGCGCCGTCTTTGATCGGAAGATCATAGATACCGCTATTGACGATCTTGAACGCATAGCCGGTTTGCAGCGTCATCGCGTCCGGCAAGGTCACCGCAATCCCTCGGGCCGGCATGTTGGCGACCTGGAACGCCGCCGAAGTGACCGTCAGGTTGGTTGCGGCGGTAATCGAGACCGGCGTCTGACCGCCACGCAGAGCCTGCGCCGTGCGAAGCGGCGTCATGACCTTGGAGTTGTCCGTGCCGCCCTGCGCCTCCGCCTGGCTGGCGAATGCGTAGGGACGTCCCGCCGCCAGACCGCAGTTCCAGGCCGCAAAGGTCCCCGCGCCGCCGATCGTATCGACTTCCAGAGTCGCCGCGCCCGTTCCGGAATTGTAGGCGGTGAGCACGCCGGACATCCAGTTTAGCGGCGAGGCGCTGCTGGCCAGAAAGAAGCCCTGCCCCGCAACCCAAGCCTTACCGGTCTGCGTGGTGAAGGCCTTCGTCCCTGTCCCGATAGTCAGGGAGGTGGCGCTGGAACCGTTGACGCCCGGCGCGTTGAGCGCGCTGGCGGCGCTGGCCGCCGC
>CAIUMD010000043.1 GCA_903900155.1 uncultured Caulobacterales bacterium
CTTCTCCAGATAATCCAGCGCCATGAACACCTCGGCCTTCACGCCCGTCTCGAACACCGCCTCGTCCACATCGAAGAACGGCGAGTGGTTGGCCGGCGCCGTGGCCGCCGGCATGGTGGCCTTGCGCCCGCCCAGCTGCACGAACACCCCCGGGACCTTCTCGGCGTACATCGAGAAGTCCTCGGCCCCCGTCACCAGCGCCGCCTTGTCGTCGACCTTGCCGGGCGAGGCCTTTTCCAGGCTGGCCTTGACCCAGCCCGACAGCGCCGGGTCGTTGTAGGTCACCGGATAGGGTTGGCTGAACACCGCCTCGGCCTTGGCGCCGTAGCGGTCGCCGATGCTGGCCACGGCCTTCTGCACCTTGGCGACCAGGTCCTCGTGGCGAGCCTTGGAGAAGGTTCGCATGGTCCCCTCCATCTTCAGGTCTTCGGGGATAATGTTCTGGCGCATGCCCATGTTGATCACCGCGATGGTCACCACCGACGGCGAGGCGCCGACATCGACCTGGCGGGCGGCGATCTGGTTCATGGCCTGGATGATGTCGGCGGCCACGCTGGCCATGTCGATACCCGCCCAGGGCCGCGCGCCGTGGGTCTGCTTGCCCTTCACCGTGATCGTCAGGCGGTCCGACGAAGCGTAGAAGCCCTCGGGACGGTAGTTCAGCTGGTTAGCGTCGCCCGGGCCGATATGGACGCCGAAGATGGCGTCGACCTTGGGCTGGTCCAGCGCGCCGTCGCGGATCATCAGCTTGGCGCCGCCCTCCTCGCCGGCCTGCGGGCCTTCCTCGGCGGGCTGGAAGATCAGGACGACCGCGCCCTTGATGTCCTTCTTCATGCCGGCCAGCACCGTGGCGGTCCCCAGCAGCATGGCCACGTGGGTGTCGTGGCCACAGGCGTGCATGACCGGGACCGTGCGGCCTTCCCAGGTGGCGGTGGCCTTGGAGGCGAACGGAAGGCCGGTCTTCTCCTCGACCGGCAGGGCGTCCATGTCGGCGCGCAGGGCCACGACCTTGCCGGGCTTGCCGCCCTTGAGGACGCCCACCACGCCGGTCTTGCCGACGTTCTCGCGGACCTCGAAGCCCAGGGCCTTCAGCTCCTTGGCGATCAGGGCCGAGGTGCGGACCTCCTGGTTGCCCAGCTCGGGATGCTCGTGGATGTCGCGCCGCCAGGCGATGACCTTGGGCTGCACGGCCTTGGCCGCCGCCTCGACCTGCGCCCTGGAAGGCGCCGCCATCGCCGGCGCGCCAAGAGCCAGGCCGGCGACCAGCGCCAGCGTCGAAATCCGTCCGATCATGATGAGCCCCTCAAGAATACGCCTGACGTTACGTCGGTCTTTCCTGAGCGCGCAATCGGTCTAACCTCGCCCTCATGACCCTGCCGCCGATCGACGCCAAATTCGACACGATCAACGATGGCGCCGTGCGCGAGGCCGGCGCGGCGATCACGCCCAAGCACGCGGCGACCGTGATCATCGTCCGCACCGACGGCCCCTCGCCGCGCCTCCTGATGGGTCGCCGCAACGGCGGCGTGGCCTTCATGCCCGACAAGTGGGTGTTCCCCGGCGGCCGGGTCGACCGGTGCGACTACGACGCCCCGAGCGCCAGCGAGCTGTCGCCCGACGTCGCCGCGCGCCTGAGCCTGGAACCCCGCCACCCCAAGCCCGCCCGCCTGGCCCGCGCCCTGGCCCTGGCGGCCGTACGCGAGACCTTCGAGGAGACGGGCCTCTTGCTGGCCAAGGAAGCCCCCGAGCGCCCCGGCGCGGGGCCGTGGCGGCCGTTCCTGGCCCAAGGCGCCCTGCCCGACCTGGCGCCGCTGTCCTTCGTGGCCCGCGCCATCACGCCGCCCTATCGTCCCCGCCGCTTCGACGCCCGCTTCTTCATGGCGCCGGCCGAGGCGCTGCTGAGCCTGGAACGCCGACCCGACTGCGGCGAGCTGGACGAGATCGCCTGGGTCGATTTCCAGGAGGCCATGGCTCTCGACCTGCCCAACATCACCCGGTTCGTGGTCCACGAGATCGGCCAGAGGTTGGCGGACACTGGACGACCGGCCCCCTTCATGCGCTTCCTGAACGGAAAGCGGCATCTGACCCACCTCTAGGTGGGTCCCCCTTCTTTTCTAGAGGGGACTGGGGAGGAGATTCGCGAATGATCGGTACGATTCTGGCCCTGGCTCTGCAGGCGACGTCAGCGCCACCACCTGCGGATATCAACAAGCTGGCCTTCATCGGCGGCTGCTGGACCCTGACTCGGCCCAACGGCGCCAAGATCGAGGAGCAGTGGTTGGCCCCGGCCGGCGGCGCGATGATGGGCATGAGTCGCACGGTCCGCGACGGCAAGCTGCGCGAATACGAGTTCATGCGCATCCTGCCCGCCCCGGACGGCAAGCTGCAGTACGTGGCGATTCCCTCCGGCCAGGCCGAGGCCGCCTTCCCGGTAAGGGACATCGGCGAGAACGCCGTCACCTTCGAGAACCCGCATCACGACTTCCCGCAGCGGATCCTCTACAGACTGGTGGACAAGGACACCCTGGTGGCCCGGATCGAGGGCTCCGTCGGGGGCCAGGCGCGGTCGGCGGACTTTCCTTACAAGCGTTGCCCGACTGCTAATTGACTTTGAGCCGCCGATGAGTATGTTCCGCGCCTCTTATTTCCAACGCGCGGGAACCTGCGCGACCATCGCAGGGATTCGACCATGGCCAAACCGGCTTCCATCAAGATCCGCCTGAACTCGACGGCGGACACCGGCTTCTTCTACGTCACCAAGAAGAACGCCCGCACCAAGACCGAAAAGATGGTGCTGAAGAAGTACGATCCGGTCATCCGCAAGCACGTCGAATTCCGCGAAGGCAAGATCAAGTAAGATCGCTTCACGCGCTACGACACACGAAAACGCCCGGCTAGCGATAGCCGGGCGTTTTTGATTCCTCCCTCCCCCTAGCGGGGGAGGTGGCGCGAAGCGCCGGTGGGGGAAGATCTCTGGGCCTTGCACCTTCCCCCTCCGTCGTCGCTATGCGCCGACACCTCCCCCGCTGGGGGGAGGATCTGACGGCCCTACCGCCCCATCCACATCCAGCGGAAGAACGCGAAGCTCCCCCACAGCACGGTGACGATCAGCAGCACCGGTCCGACGCAGACGGCGGCGAACGCGCCCAGCATCGCGGCGGTCGACAATCCGCCCGACAGGTGCTGACCGGCCTGCGCGCCCAGCACGAACAGCACCACGCAGGTCATAAGCCCCAGGACCAGCCAGCCGGCCGGAAACGGATGCTTCTTGGTTCGAACTCTTGCTCTCATCACCACACGCCCTCCCGCATAGGATGCATACGGAGGATGTGCGACAGGAATGTTCGAGGTCCTAAAAAAGCGACCTAAAACTTGTTAACCACGCTGGACTGCCGTCCTGGCAGTCAGACGGGGTTGGCGACCGCCCGCTTGGCCAGCAGCGCTAGGGTTTCAAAGCGAGATGATAGGCCAGCAACGCGCCGTAACGGCCGCCGCCCAGACCCTGGCGGGCCGCGCGCTGGGGCATCAGCACGCCGGGCTTGCCGTTGCCCTCGATCAGCATCGGGCCGTCGGGGGTCAGGGCCACGTCCCAGCCGATCAGGGCGTAGTCGGCAAAGGCCTCGGCATGGGCGCGGCGCACCAAGCCCTTGGCGGCGGCCCAGTCGGGCAGCTTGCGGCCGATGATGGTCGCGCCGGTGACCGGGTGCACGGCGTGGTCGCCGCCGCCGTAGCCCTTGCAGGCCAGGCCCAGCGTGCCGATCGGCAGGTCGACGGCGCAGATCAGACCGCCGGCCTTCATGTTGTCGACCCGCGCCCCGGCCACCGAGGCGAAGCGGAAGGTGGCGCTGACGGCCTCGGGCGCGCCGACTTCGTCGACCATGGTCACGATCCGTACGGTCGGCAGCGCGTCCAGGGCCAGGCCCAGCAGCGAGGGGTGCGGCAGGAGGCGGTCCTGGACCACGAACACGCCTCGGCCTTTCGGCAGCCGGGCGGAGAGGTCGGCGGCGTTCTTGACTTTCTCCAGCACCACGACGCCGTCGCCGCCCTCGCCGTCCGCCGGCTTGAGGACGAGGTCGCGGCCGGCGGGATCGGCCTTCAGGTCCAGGCGGCTGTCGCGAACGATGGCCACGGTCCGGGGCGTCGGCAGGCTGGCGGCCTCGCAGCGCGCTTGAAACCGCGCCTTGTCGGCCAGCACGCAGCGCGAGGTCCAGCCCAGCGGGTTGATGCGCCTGTTCAACGCCGCGTCTTCATAACGACGGATGTAGTCGTCCAGTTGGGCCGCGTCG
Organism: uncultured Caulobacterales bacterium; assembly: GCA_903900155.1. GTDB lineage: Bacteria > Pseudomonadota > Alphaproteobacteria > Caulobacterales > Caulobacteraceae > Caulobacter. The sequence continues at coordinate 4,287 of CAIUMD010000043.1, forward strand.
GTGATGCGGAACAACGCGAGGTCGTTGGGGTCGGCGAAGCGGACGCGGGCGATCTCGATAGCCCGCGTGCGCCAGGCCTCGTCCAGGCCGAACCTCTTCTGCACCTTGGCCGCGCGCCACGGGATCCAGGCCTTGAAGGCCAGCCCCACCAGCGCGTCCAGCCCCGCCCGCAGCGGCCCGCGCCGCGTCTGGCGCCGGGCATAGTGCGCCGTCAGGCAGCGCGCCGACACCGGTGTCGTGACGCCGGGATAGATCCCGTACGCCTTGTTGAGAAAGTAGAAGCGGTCGTAGCCCATGCGTTCCCCCGGGAGGGAAAGGACTAACGACCGCGTGTGACGTTTCTAGAAGCCCGCGCTAGCAAGCTTGACCATAAACCAGCGGTCTGCACACGCCATCGACATCAACCGGCGGCTTCACGCCCGTTGCGGCGGCGATCGTGGGGGCGATGTCGACCGTGTCCAGCGGCAGGACCCGCTCGTGCGGGGTCGCGCCCTTCCACCAGAACAGGATCGGCACGCGGCGGTCATAGTCCCAGGGGCTGCCGTGGGTGGAGACATAGGTCGCCCCCGCCGTAGCCGGCACGCGATTGGGCTTGAAGGCGATCAGGATATCGCCCACCCGGCCCGGATAGGCGCTGCGACGCACGCGCTCGGCCACCGAGATCTCTTCGGGATAGGCGTCGGCCGGCGCGGCCTCCATCGTCAGGATGACGTTGGAGTCGAAGGCGTCGGCCACGGCCGGATCGCGCTTGATCAAAACCAGGGCGGCGGCGGTGACGCGGGCGCGGTCGGTGATCGAGGCCGCCCTGCCGTCGGCGCCGACCACATAGATCTGGTCGATGCCGCCGTCGGCCATCAGCGGATCCCAGGACAGGCCGAGATCGGCGCGCAGCTGCTTGTTCAGCCCGGCCACCCACGGCCGGCCGAGGACGCGCTCGCTGTCGTAGCCCTCGTCATGCAGGCGCTCGGCGAAGTCGGCGGCGCCGTGATCGGCGGCCAGCACGACCAGGACCCCGCCCTTCACCTTGTCCAGGCTCTTGAGGAACGCGCCCAGGCGCTCGTCCAGGCGAGCGATCTGGTCGCACATCTCCGGGCCGCGCGTGCCGTAGCGGTGACCGATGAAGTCGGTGGCCGACAGGCTGACCGTCAGCACGTCGACCTGCGGACCGTCGCCCAGGCCGTAGGCCTCGCGCAGGTCCTGGGCCAGCTCCAGGGTCGCGGCGTCGGTATAGGGGCTGGCATAGAGGTCGCGCAGCTTGCCGGCGTCGTCGGCGGCGGTCGGGATCGGCAGCGCCGCATGCCACTTGCGGCCGCCGGTCTCGTAGTCGGCCTCCAGCGCCTTGCAGCGCTTGGCCGAGTCCTTGGCGTAGTCCCAGGCGTAGGGGTGCTTCTTGAGGTCCGCCGCCAGCTTGGCGTTGAGAGCGGCGACGGGCTTCAGGCGCTCTTCCGCCGTCTGGCCCTCGCGGACATAGGTCGTGAAGCCAAAGCCCGGCTGGTACCAGAATTGGCCGTCGGCCTGGTGGCCCGACATGGTGATCGCGCCGCGGTCCTTGCCCGAGACGCCGAACACCCGGCTCTTGGGCGAGACGGCCTTCAGCCAGTCGCCATAGGTGGTGGCGACCATGTTGGCGGGCGACACCGCCCTGCCCTTCGGGTCGTCGGCCAGGGTCACGCTGGGATCGGCCAGGCAGTAGACCGTCCTGCCCGAGGCGCGGTCGTACCAGTCATTGGCGCTGATGCCGGTCTTGTTGGGATGCTTGCCCGTCAGCAGGGTCGAATGGCCCGGGCAGGTCTCGGTGAAGGCGTGCGATTGGTAGCCGTTCGGATAGACGATCCCGCTGCTCAGCGTCGCCAGGCCGCCCGTGAACTCCGGCCGGTGCTGGGCGTAGAGGTTGGCGCTGAACTGGTCGACCGAGATGACCACGACCAGCTTGGGGTCGGGCCTGGTCCCAACACTTTGCGTTTGGGCCTGGGCGGCGAACCCTGCGGAAACGGCGGCGGCCAGGACGGCGCTGGTGAGCATCTTCTTCATGCGAAGCGATGTCGCCCGAACGCACCTTTCGCGCAAGGAAGGAAGGGTTTCAGCGGTGAAATGTGGGCTGCGGCGCCTGTTAGGCGGCCTTGCCGACCACCGCGTTCCGGCCCGAGGCCTTGGCCTGGTAGACGCCTTCGTCGGCGCGCTTGAGCAGGGCTTCGGGCGTATCGCCCTGGCCCGTCGTCGCCGAGACGCCGACCGAGATGGTCACCGTCAGCAGCTCCTGGCCGTGGGCCACCTTGAACGGCGAGCCGGCGACGTTGTTGCGGATGCGCTCGGCGATGCGCAGGGCGTAGGCCAGTTGGGTGTCGGGCATCACCACCACGAACTCCTCGCCCCCGAAGCGGCAAGGCAGGTCGATGGCGCGGACGTTCGAGGCCAGGCGCAGGGCGAATTCGCGCAGAACCTCGTCGCCGATGTCATGGCCGAAGGTGTCGTTGATCTTCTTGAAGAAGTCGATGTCGATCAGCAGGGCCGAAACCGGCTCGCCGCCCATGGTCGCGCGCTTGACCAGCGAGTCGAGCTGCCCGGTCATGTAGCGGCGGTTGTGCAGGCCCGTCAGCTGGTCGGTGACGGCCAACTCGAGCGAGTGATCCAGATTGTTGCGCAGATAGTCCGTGTACCGCTTACGCTGGATCTGCGTCTTGACGCGGGCCGACAGCTCCTGCGGGTCGACCGGACGCGACAGGATGTCGTTCACGCCGATCTCCAGCGCCTTGACCATGCGGGCGCGGTCGTCGGGATCGACCATGGCCAGGACCGGCAGTTGGCGGGTGCGCTCTTCGGACCGCAGCGAGGCGGTAAAGCGCAGGCCGTCGAAGCTCTTGGCCGAAGCGTTGACGATGACCAGGTCGACGGGACCGCCGGCGCTGATCTTGGCCTTTTCGGGATCGCTCTCGATGACCGGACGGTGCTCGAGGCCCAGCTCGGCGGCGATGCGTTGGCCTTGGCGTTCGTTGTCGTCGACGATCAGGATCCGGCCGCCCAGGCCGTCCAGGCGGGCGGCGGCGCCGGCGATCACGCCGATGCGGCGACCCGAGGCCTCGCGCTGGCGCAGTTCGTCGATCACCAGCTTAAAGCGGGTCAGGCTGCGCACGCGGGCGAACAGCATGACGTCGTCGATGGGCTTGGTCAGGAAGTCCGAAGCGCCCGATTCCAGGCCCTGGATACGATCGGCCCGGCCGTCCAGGGCCGTGATCAGCACCACCGGGATGTGGCGGGTGGCGGGGTCTTCCTTCAGCTTGCGGCAGACGGTGAAGCCGTCCATGCCGGGCATCATCACGTCCAGCAGGATGATGTCGGGCAGGTCCTTGGCGGCCATGGCCAGGGCCGAAGGGCCGTCCATGGCGGTCGTGACTTCATAATACTCGGCCGTCAGCTTGGCTTCGAGCAGGCGGACATTGGCCTCGATGTCATCGACGACGAGGATCCGCGCGCTCATGCGGGCTGCCTTTCCAGCAGGCGCTTGATCGTTTCCAGGAAGTGGACCACCGAGATCGGCTTGGAGATGTAGGCCTCGCAGCCGCCTTCACGGATGCGCTCCTCGTCGCCCTTCATGGCGAAGGCGGTGACGGCCACGACCGGGATGTGCGCCAGATCGTCGTCTTCCTTGAGCCACTTGGTGACTTCCAGCCCGGAAATCTCCGGGAGCTGAATGTCCATCAGAATCAGATCGGGCTTGTTGTCGCGAGCAATGGACAGCGCCGACAGACCCTCGCGGGTCTGCAGGGTCTCGTAACCCTGGGCTTCGAGCAGATCATGAAAGAGCTTCATGTTCAGCTCGTTATCCTCCACGATGAGGACCTTCTTCGTCATCCTTACCCCGACCAAACGGTCACGTGACGACACATAGGGATTCGCGCCGTCTTCCAGAACCTGATGGCACGAATATCCTTAAGCCCGCGCTAATCGCGTTAAGACCTAACGATCCGAGATCATGGAACAGCGTTACTCCGACCTCCAGGCCTGCGCCATTTCCCCCGCCGCGCCGCTGGTCATCGTCGATGTCGACGAGGTGCTGGCCCAGTTCATGCGCGGCTTCGGCGCCTTTGTGGAGCGCCATGGCTTCGAGCTGCGGGTCGACCGTTTCGCCCTGTTCCAGAACCTTTATCGGCCTGGAGAGACGGAACACCTCGATCTGATCGCGGGCAAGGCCCTGTTCGACGATTTCTTCCGCGACGGGGCCGACGACCTCTTGCCAGCCATCGGCGCGGCCGACGCCCTGGCCGATCTGTCGACGCGCGCGCAGGTGGTCATCCTGACCAATGCGCCCGAGCACGGACGCCTGGCGCGGATCAAGTGGCTGAAAACCCACGGCTTCGACTATCCCCTGATCATCAACAGCGGTCCCAAGGGACCGCCCGCCGCCGAACTGTCGGATCGAACCACGGGCCCCGCCGTCTTTATCGACGACCTTTTGCCGCAGCTCGAATCGGTGGCTGAGAAGGCTCCGCGTGTCGGTCGGTTCCAGATGGTCAGCGACGAGCGCCTGCGCCCCTTCGCCCCCTCTGCTCCCGATCGTCACACGCGCATAGACGAGTGGCCCGCCCTGAAGGCGGCGATCGAGGAGCGCCTGTTCACATGATCCGCTTCGGCATCGATTTCGGCGGCACCAAGATCGAGGCGGCCGCCCTCGACGCTTCCGGCCAGTTCGTCGCCCGCGTCCGCAAGCCCAATCCAGGCAATTACAAGGACGCCCTCGACGTCGTGGCCGAACTGGTCAAGGACGCCGAGTGCATGGCCGGCGCGACCTGCGCGCGCCTCGGCATGGGCATCCCCGGCTCGATCTCGCCCCGCAGCGGCCTGATCCGC
>CAIUMD010000044.1 GCA_903900155.1 uncultured Caulobacterales bacterium
CCTCTGGGCCACCTCCCCCGCAACGCGGGGGAGGATCTTAAGCGCTACTTCCCAGCCGACACCGCCGGCCCGTACAGCAGGCCGTTGAACAGGAACTTGAACGTTCCGTACGACTGCGCCCGCTGGGTGATCTCCGGCCCGAAGGCGAAGACCTTGCCCTTGCCGATGTCGATGTCGAGCATGGCCGCCCCGCCCTTCAGCTTGTCCTGGCCGACGGCCCAGCCGCTGCGCAGGGGCTTGTCGGTGTCGAACCAGGCCACGCGCGACACGCCCTTCACGTCGGGCTTCACGGTAAAGGCCGGGCTGCGGTCGAAGAAGACGTCGACGTCGCTGCCGGCGCCATAGGCCAGGGGCTGTTTCGGATCGACCTTGGCGCGCAGCACCGAGCCGGGGATGTAGAGCTCGCGGTTGGTCAGGGCCTTGAGCTTGCCGTCCTCCATCTTGGCGGTGGCGACGTCGACCGGCGCGCCCAGGGCCGTGGCCAGGCGGGTCGAGGCGCCGATGGCCACCACCGTGCCGCCGCCTTTCACGAAGGCGGCGATCTGGGGGAGGGTCTTGTCGTCGCTCACGCGGCCCAGCCAGGCGCGGTACTGCTCCGGGATCTCGTCCGGCTTGGGCTGGGTCGAGGGGCGGCCGGCCTTGAACGGGCCGTCGGCCGGGGCGGGGACCACGCCGTCGGGGAACACCAGCACGTCGAAGTCCTTGGCGATGTCGCCGGCGTCCAGGCGCTGCGGATAGGCCACCTGGAAGGGCGCCTCGAACTTCTCGAACATCCAGCGGTTCCAGCCCGAGGGCATCGAGCCGCCATAGACGTCGACCAGGCCGACGCGGACCGGCTTCAGCGCGATGGTCGCGCCCGAAGGCTTGGCGCCGACGGCATAGGCGTCGATGCCCAGATCCTTGACGCCCTGGGCGATCACCGCCTTGGCGGCGGGCGAGGCGGGGACCCAGATCGCGCCGGGACCAAAGGCGGTCTTGCCGGCCTTGGCGCCGTCCTTGACCCAGAACACCGGCGCGCCGGCCTTCAGGAGGCGGTTGGTCAGGGTGAAGCTGCCATTGGTCTCGTGGCTGACCAGCCAGCCGGCGCCGCCCGAGCCCTTCACCGAACCCGGTGCGACCGTGATCAGGTCGGGCACGCGCGTGGTCGGGGCTTCGAAGCCGTCCAGGATGCGGTCGAACTTGATGCCCATCTGGTAGGCCAGGGTGTAGCCGGTGACGTCGTACGGGGCCTTGGGCGGGCCGCCCGGATATTCCAGGTCGTGCGGGTGGTCCTGCGGCTCGAACATGTCCAGCACGTGCGGGCGATAGGCCTGGGCGGTGCGCACCACGTACGAGCCGGCCGGATAGGTCTTGCCGGCGATCACGAAGGCCTTGGACGCCTTGTCGACGTCGACGCCGGTCTTGATCAGGGCGTTGAGGAAGGCGACCACGGTGGGCATGTCCGCCTGGTCGGCGGGGATGACATAGGCGCGGGCGTCACGGCTCTCGGGCGTCTGGATCACCGACTTGTAGAGGGTCGGATCGACCGCCGCGCCGAACGGGCCGGGCTTGCCCTTGCCGGCGGCGGCCAGCTCCTCGACGCGGGTCGGGGTGATGGTCCAGCTGTCCTGGCTGCCGCGCTTGATGCTGTTGTCGCCCATCTTCCAGATGTTGAAGAGCAGGCGCTCCTTGTTGCGCGAGGCGTAGTCGATCACCGCGCGGTTCATGGTCCACTGGTAGTCCAGCGAGTCCTGCAGTTTCCATTCACGCGGCGTGATCGGGGCCGGGCGGTCGTTACTGGGCAGCTGCAGCTCGGGCACCAGGTTGACCGTCGTCGGGGTCGGGCCGCCGATGATCTCGGTCAACAGGCCGATCGAATTGTGGAAGTAGGCGACCGACCGCTCCATGCCGTTGTGCCAGGTGGAGTAGGGGGCGGCGCTGCGGGCGCCCGAGCCCTGCTTGTCCTCGGCCACCAGGCGGCTGTGCATGGCCATGCCGACTTCCTGCAGCTCGGTCATGACCAGCGGGTCGTAGTTGAAGTTGAACGGGTCGCGGAACGGCGGAACGAACACCACCATGCCGTTGGGCCCGGTCTGGTGCTGGTTGTAGACGATCTGCGGGTACCACTCGCGGAACAGCTGCTTGTTGACGTTGGTCGTCTCGGCCATGGCCGACATGAAGCTGTCGCGGTTGTTATCGTGGCCGATGTACTTGTGGTACAGGCGCGGCAGCGAGTTGAACTCGCGCTTCTTCGGATCCTGGTTGCGCATGTACCAATCCGCGATCATCTCCAGACCGTCCGGATTGTCCTGCGCGAACAGGATGATGCAGTCGTCCAGCATCCGCATCGTCTCGGGATCGGTCTGGGTCAGCATCCGGTACAGGACCTGGATCTGGCCCTGGGTGGTGATGGTCTCGTTGGCGTGCAGGCCCGCGTCGATCCAGACCACCGCCTTGCCCTGGGCGGCCAGCTTTTGCGCCTCGTCCTTGGAGACGCCCTCGGCCTTGGCCAGCTTGCGGGCGATGGCCTTGTAGTCGTCCAGCTTGGCCAGGTTGGCGGGCGAGGAGACGATGGCCATCCACTGGCTGCGGCCTTCCTCGGTCTTGCCGATGTCGACCAGCTTCATGCGGTCCGACTGCCCGGCCAGGGTCTTCAGATAGGCCTCATAGGCGGTGTAGTCGGCCAGGAAATAGTCGCTGCCCACCGGCTGGGCGAAGGCCTTTTCGGGCGGGGTGATGTCGGCGGCATGGGCCAGCCCCCCGAAAGCCAGCACCACGCCCAAGGCCGCTCCGGCCATCGCTCCGCTACGCGTCATTTCCAACCCCGTGAGCCGTTGGCGGACGCATCGGCGCGTCAGCCCCTCCCTAGACTGACGTAAGCTGACGGCGTTTCCGCACCTGCGGCAACGCCGTGATCAGCCCATTTTTTCGAATTCCAAAGCAAAAGGGGCCGCCCTTGCGGGCAGCCCCTTCCATCTCATCGGACCATACTCACGCGGTCCGTACGCGAGATAGCTCTTTAAGCGTGGTCGCGTGGCGGCCGCCGAAACCGGCGACCACTTTCGGCTGCCACGCCCTCGCGAGGCGTGGCCTAGTACTTCAGGCGAACGCCCATGCGGAAGTAGCGGCCCACGGCGCCCGACTGCGAGTAGGTCGGGTTCCAGTTCACCGCGGCGTAGTTGGCCGGGTTGAACATCGGGCCCACGTCGAACAGGTTCAGCACGTCGGCATAGACCGTGGTGTGGTCGTTGACGTCGTAGCCGCCGGTCAGGTTGACGCTGATGAAGTCCTTGGTGTGGCACTTGAAGTCGGCGCCGCCGTAGAGGCAGGTCTGGTCGCCGACGTAGCTTTCGTCGATCGAGCGCAGGCCGCTGACATAGTTCAGGGCGCCCGTGGTGGTGAAGGGACCGCGCGTGAAGGTGTTGCTCCACGAAGCGCGGTACTTCGGCGTGCCGGCGCCCGACGACAGGACGTACGGCGCCTGCTTGCCGACGTAGTTATACGTCGTGCCGCCTTGCGTGTACTTGAAGTCGAACAGGACGGTGGCGTCCAGGTTGCTGGTCCACTTGATGTCGGCCGGCAGGTACATCGTGTTCTGGATGTTCAGGTCCATGCCGCTCGTGCGGAGCGAGTCGGCGTTGATGTACGGCGAGGCCACCGACAGGATGCGGGGCAGGGCGCTGGGCGCGTCCGGATCCGGCAGGTCGGCGACGACCGTGTAGCCGGCCGGGATGGCTTTGCCGGCGTAGTAGGCGGCGATGGCCTCACCCGACGAGGCCTGCGCGATCACGTCGTTCTTCTTGATGTTGTAGTAGTCCAGCGAAATGCTGAACGAGCGCGTGGGCGCCCACACGGCGCCGAAGGTGTAGCTGGTCGACTTCTCCGGCTTCAGGTTCGGGTTGGCCACGGTGATGTTCGAGAGCGAGTAGGTCTTGGTGTACTCGCTGCCGCCGTGGGCCGCGATGAAGTCGGGGTAGTTCGCGAACGAGAAGTTCGTGAAGCCTTGGCTGGCCGAGTTGCCCGATTCCGAGAACGACGGGGCGCGGAAGCCCTTCGAGACGGTGGCGCGCAGGGCGACCGTCTGGATGGGCGTGTACTTCACGCCGATCTTCGGGGACAGGTTGCCGCCGAAGTCCGAATAGTGGTCGTAGCGACCCGAGACGTTGACTTCGAGGTTGTTCAGGACGGGCATGCCCAGCTCGGCGAAGGCCGAGGCGACGGTGCGGTTGCCGATGGTCCGGGCGTTGCCCAGGCCTTGGGCGTCGTTGACGGGGTTCAGGGCCGGGTCGTTGACGGCTTCGTAGCGGAATTCGCCGCCGACACCCAGCTGGGCGGGGCCGCCCGGCAGGTTGAAGACGTCGCGCGAAGCCTGGAAGTTGATCGAGTCCAGGTCGCTGGTCGAGGTCTTGGCCAGGGCCGGCGCCAGGGCGTCACGGACGGCTTGGCTGTTCTTCGACGGGTCGATGAAGTTGTACGTGCCGTTCTTCACCGCATTCATCAGCGCGTTGTAGCTGATGAAGCCGTTGTTGACGCTTTCCAGCCAGCCGTGGGCGATCACGACATTGGCGCGGTAGTTCCAGTCGGCCGCCGAGCCTTCCACGCCGCCGGTCAGGCGCATCATGCGGTTGGTGTAGTTGGCCGTGTTGGCGATGTCGCTGAAGCGGTAGCGGATCAGCGCGTCATAGCCTTCCGCCGCGAACGGGTTGTTCGGGTTCAGCTGGCCGTTCGACAGCAGCGCCGGCAGGACGATGTTCGACAGGTTGTGCGGGGTCGACGACGAGATCGTGCGCGGGGCGCCGGTGGTCGAGGTCTTGGACTGCACGAAGCTGGCGGCCAGATAGGCCTGGAAGTTGTCGTTCGGCTTGACCGTGAAGCGACCGTACGTGCCGATGCGCTCCTGCTTGGGCTGAACGTCGCCGAACAGGCCGGTGTTCTGGGCGCAGTACGCGCCGCCGGCCGAGGTGGTCAGCGGGGCGTCGCTGGCGCAGGTGCGCAGCGGCTGCCACAGCGCGCCGTCCAGGGCCAGGCCGGTCGAGATATCGCCGGGCGTGCCCATCGTGGCGCGCTTGATCTGGCCATAGAAGGTGCTGCCGCCGGCGCCCGGATTGTCGTTGGTGCCGCCCGGGATGCCCGACAGGTCGAACGTATTGTACGGATAGCCGCGCTGGTTGATGCGGATGCGCTTGTCCAGCTGGTACTCGACGTCGAAATAGACGTTGTACTTGTCGGTATCCAGGTCGCCGTAGCCGATGTCGCCGTTGAAGCGATACTGGTCGCCGCCACCGTGCTGGGACGTGCCGACCGACAGGTCAGCGCCCATGCCCTGGTAGTTCGACTTCATGATGATGTTGACCACGCCGCCGATGGCGTCGGCGCCGTACAGCGACGAGGCGCCGTCCTTCAGGGTCTCGATGCGCTCGACCGCGTTGAACGGGATCGAGTTCAAGTCGACGAAGCTGCGTTGGCCGTCGTCGGCCAGCGGGTACGACGCGTTGCGCAGGCCGTCGACCAGGACCAGGGTCGAGTTGACCGTCAGGCCGCGCAGGGCGACGCCCGTCGAGCCGGCGGCGAAGCCGTTGCCGAAGGCGGCCGGGACCGAGCCCGAATTGTCGGCCGACAGGCTGCGGATGGCGTCGGCCACCGTGGTGATGCCTTGGGCCTTCAGCGACTCCTGGGTCTGGACGGTGACCGGCGACGGGGTCGCGGTGTCGGTGCGGCGCAGCAGCGAGCCGGTGACGACGACGGCTTCAACCGAGTTGTCGTCTTGAGCCGGAGCAGCGGCGGTGGTCTGAGCGTTCGCGGCGAAACCGGCCAGAGTGGCCACGCCGACGATCATTGAGGTGGCGAGCAACCGGCCCCGGGTAAGCTGATACTTCATTGTCGATCCTTCCGGGCCGCCCTCGCCGGCGCGAGCGCCGACGTCCTTACAGCCCGATGCAAGATGATGTTTCCCGCTACGATCCGGCGGTTGGCGGGCGGCTTAGGACTCGCGAGCGGAAGCGGTCAATCGCACGCATAGAACTGTAATGTCTTTGTCTTGAAGCTGTCTCTTTAAGGCAACGTCACAAATCAATTGGGGCGCGAATAAGTCTTTCGCATCTCAACTCTGAAACAAGGTGGAAATGTATAACGTCGGTCGTGGAACAGAACTGAAATTACAGTGTTCTCGGAACAGTGAAGCTTTAAATGTTGTGTTCACTACGATTCTAATAGTTGGTTTTATTGAATAACGACGTTCGTATCGGCAAGCGCCAGCTTACCCGAAATCGCATATGCGCCTTGGGTTTGCGGGCTCGAAACGACGGGATTGCGCGGGCCTAGAAGCGCCCGCGCGAGACTTCGGACGCCGCCAGCAGGAAGGCGCCAGAGCCATAGAGCTGGGTGTCGCCGGCCTCGACATGGTCGGGCGCGTAGCCGACCTGCTGCACCCAGCCCAGCTTGCCATCGGGCTGGACCGCGCGGGCCAGGGCCGACCAGCCCAAGCGGGCGGAACGGGCGTATTTCGGATCCTTCAGCAGACCCTGGTTCACGCCCCAGGCCAGGCCGTAGACGAAGAAGGCCGTGCCGCTGCTCTCGGGCGGGCTGTGCTCTGGCGCCAGCAGCGACACCGACCAGTAGCCGTCGGGCTTTTGCAGGGCCGCGATCCGCGCCGACATCTTGCGGAACAGGGCGACATAGCGCGCCCGGTCTGGGTGGTTGGCGGGTAGGGTCTTCAGGATGTTGACGATCCCCGCATAGACCCAGCCGTTGCCGCGGCTCCAGAAGATCTTGCGGCCCTGGTCGTCGCGGCGGTCGAAAAAGCGGCTGTCGCGGAAATAGAGGCTTTCGTCCTTGTCCAGCAGGTAGTCGGTGGCGGCCCAGAACTCCTTGGCGCCATAGGCGGCGTAGCGCGGGTCCTGGGTCGCGGCCGACAGGGTCGTCCAGGTCGGCGGGGCCATGAACAGGGCGTCGCTCCAGCACCAACGGGCCTGGCAGGGCTGCTGCTCGATCCCGTCGATGAACTTGAGATCGGCGGTGGGCGGATCGGCCAGGATGGCGTCGAAGCGGGCCTTCACCGGCGCGATCTGGGCGGGGTTGTGGTCGCGGGCATAGGTCCACAGCCAGGCCTGGGCGATGACGTGGTCGTCGGCGTGCAGCGGGCGCTTGCCCAGGCCCCAGCCTTCCTCGTCGCCATGGGCCCGGATCGCGCTCGTATAGGTGAGATCGCCGGTCCGTTCGGCGAAGGCGGAGAGGCCGACATAGAATGCCCCCTGGATCCAGCCGCGCGGCTTCTGGGTGTTCTCGCGGTGCGTCTTCACATAGTCGAACTGACCGTCCATGCGCCGCAGCTGCCAGTCGGCGACGGCGCGGCCCAGGTTCAGGGCGGAAGAGGGCAGGTCGACCACTTGCGGCGGGGCCGGCGATGCGGGCTGGGCGACGGCCTGGGCTGTGCTGAAAGCCAGGCACGCCAAGGCGGCGGCGACCAGTGCGCGCATCGTTCTCTTCCCTCGAAGGTCGTTATCCGCGCCTCTGGCGGGCGCTGTCGATCATCGGAGGTTGTCTTACCGGTTCGGGCAAGGCCAGACAAATTTCCTGAGACAGGGCTTACCAATTTGGTCAGGCCAATCCTTGCGCTGGTGTCCGGCCACGCTAAGGTGCGCGCCTTCAGTTCCCTGGGAGGGGCCCATGATTTCCGCTTCGATCCGCGCCTTGGCGCTGGCCGCCATCCTGGCCACAACGCTGGTCGCCGCCCCGGCCCTGGCGCAAGGGCCGGTCTGCAAGGCCGACGACGGCTATGCGGGCGCGTTCGAAGGCCGCCGCACCTTCCGCTGGAAGCCGCAGTGGCTGCAGGCGGCCAAGGCCAACCTCTCCGACCCGTCTCTGGCGCCCGCCTACAAGGCCCTGATCGCTCGCGCCGACAAGGCGCTGACCGGCCCGTACTACGCCGTCACCGAAAAGACCCGCACCCCGCCCAACGGCGACAAGCACGACTACATCTCGATGGGCCCGTACTGGTGGCCCGATCCGGCCAAGCCGAACGGCGAGCCCTATATCCGCAAGGACGGCGAGGTGAACCCAGAGCGCAACACCGAGGCCTTCGACGCCGTGCGCATGGACAACATGTCCAGCGCCGTCGAGGCCCTGTCGCTGGCCTACTACTTCACCGGCGAGGCCAAGTACGCCCAGAAGGCGTCCGAGCTGCTGTACGTCTGGTTCCTGGATCCCGACACCCGCATGCGGCCGCACATGACCTATGCGCAGGGCGTGCCCGGCCGCACCCTGGGCCGCGCCGAGGGCGTGCTGGACACCTTCCGCCTGCTGCGCGTGGTCGAGTCGATCGGCCTGCTGGCCCCTTCGGGCGCGATCAAGCCGGCCGAGCAGAAGGCCCTCGAGCACTGGTTCGAGGTCTATACGATGTGGATGCAGACCGCCCCGACCGGCAAGGAGGAGCGGGCGGCCAAGAACAACCACGGCATCTGGTACGACTACCAGCTGGCGACCTTCGCCCTGTTCGCCCGCAAGCCAGACCTGGCCAAGAGCGTGCTGGAGGGCGTCGGCAAGGGCCGCATCGACCCGCAGATCGAGGCCGACGGCAAGCTGCCCGAAGAGCTCTCGCGCACCAAGGCGCTGCACTACAGCTACTTCGCCCTGGAGCCGCTGGTCGGCATGGCCGAACTCGGCCCCTGTGTCGGCGTCGACCTGTGGGGCTACAGGGGCCCGAAGGGGCAGGGGATCCGCGCCGCCTACGACTACCTGGCCCAGTTCGTCGGCAATGAGAAAGCCTTCCCCTACAAGGACCTCAAGCCCGAGGACGCCACGCGCGAGGCCCTGCCGCTGTATGACGCGGCCGCCTGGGCCTATGGCGACGCAGGGCTCGCGGCCAAGGCCGACCAGATCGCCCAGCAGACGCCCGGCGCGGCCAGCCGGCTGACGATCGCGCCGTACAGGCCCTAGCTCAGCACAGGCCCCCACCCTGACCTGCTTGCGCAGATCTGTCCGCCCCCAAGCGGGGCGGAGAGGGAACACACCGCGCATGCGGTGGCAACTCTCCTCCCCTTTGGGGGAGGGGGACCGCCGTAGGCGGTGGAGGGGCTGGCGCCGCCCTCTAAATCGCCGACCGCCGCGCCAGCTCCGTCCGCCGCGCCGCCACCTCGTTGCGGGCCCGTTCCAGGGCGTCGATCTCGGTGGCCGTCAGCAAATTGTCGATCACGCGGCCCAGGTGCTCGCGCATGGCGTTGCGGGCGGCGGTGGGATCGCGCTCGCGCAGGGCCATCAGGATCTCCTGGTGGTCGTCGATGCGGGGGCGCACGCCGACCTGGCGGGCGCGTTCCAGCATGGCGCGGCACAGCGGCGACTTGTAGCGCAGGTCCCACAGGTTCTCGACCACGGTGACCAGGGCGCTGTTGCGGCTGGCGCTGGCGATGGTGACGTGGAAGCGGCGGTCGGCGCGGTCGCCCTTCACGTTGTTGTCGTTCTCCACGACCATGTCGTCGAGGATCTCGGCCAACTCCGCCAGCTCTTCCTCGGTGATGGTGGCGGCGGCCAGGGCGGCGACCTCGCCCTCGATCAGGCGGCGGGCCTCGGTCAGCTCGAAGGCGCCGATGTCGAGGTCCGGCTCGGCACTCTCCGGACGGGGCGCTTCGGTGACATAGACGCCCGAGCCGTGGCGGGCCTCGACCAGGCCGCGGATTTCCAGGGCGATCATCGCTTCACGGACGGTCGGGCGGCTGACCTTGTAGTCCTCGGCCAGGTCGCGTTCCGACGGCAGGCGCTGGCCAGGGCGGTGCACGCCATCACGAATCGCGCCGGCGATCGAGTTGGCCACCTGTTGGTAGAGCTTGCGGGTTTCGGCCGTCGACGTGGTCATCTTCTCAAAACTTCCATCCGACGCTGCGTCGGGCGTTGTGCAGCCTATTGCAAGGGCCGGGAGGGCGCTACAGCGCACACATTCGACCTAAGTGGCAAGACCACTAGCATCTTGCCAGATATGTCTATAGAAGTGGTCAGGCCACTTTACGGTTCCGCTTAGCGCATTAGGTCCATGTTGAAGATCATCGACGCCAAGGTCATCGTCACCTGCCCCGGCCGCAATTTCGTGACGCTGAAGATCACGACTGAGGACGGGACCACCGGCGTCGGCGACGCGACCCTGAACGGCCGCGAGCTGGCCGTGGTCAGTTATTTGAAAGATCACATGATACCGTGCCTGATCGGTCGCGACGCGCACCAGATCGAGGACACCTGGCAGTTCTTCTATCGCGGCTCGTACTGGCGTGGCGGCCCGGTGGGCATGAGCGCCCTGGCCGCCGTCGACATGGCGCTGTGGGACATCAAGGCCAAGGTCGCCAACCTGCCGCTTTACCAGCTCTTGGGCGGCGCCAGCCGCGTGGGCGTCACCGTCTATGGCCACGCCAATGGCGAGACCATCGAGGACACCATCGCCGAGGCCGTGAAGTACAAGGCCATGGGCTACAAGGCCATCCGCCTGCAGACCGGCGTGCCCGGCCTGGCCAGCACCTACGGCGTCTCGGGCGACAAGATGTTCTACGAGCCGGCCGACGGGAACCTGCCGACCGAGAACGTCTGGTCCACGTCCGCCTATCTGCAGCATGCGCCCAAGCTGTTCGCCAAGGCGCGCGAGGTGCTGGGCTGGGACGTGCACCTGCTGCACGACGTGCATCACCGCCTGACCCCGATCGAGGCTGCGCGCCTGGGCAAGGACCTGGAGCCGTATCGCCTGTTCTGGCTGGAAGACTCGGTCCCCGCCGAGAACCAGGCCGGCTTCCGCCTGATCCGCCAGCACACCACCACGCCGTTGGCCGTGGGCGAGATCTTCTCCAATGTCTGGGACTGCAAGACCCTGATCGAGGAGCAGCTGATCGACTACCTGCGCGCTACAGTTCTCCATGCGGGGGGCGTCACCAACCTGAAGAAGATCGCCGCCTTCGCCGACCTGCACCATGTGAAGACCGGCTGCCATGGCGCCACCGACCTGTCGCCGGTGACCATGGCCGCGGCGCTGCATCTGGGCATGGCGATCCCGAATTTCGGCCTGCAGGAATATATGCGCCACACGCCGGAGACGGACGCGGTCTTCCCGCACGCCTACACCTTCAACGACGGCATGCTGCATCCGGGCGAGGCGCCGGGCCTGGGCGTCGATATCGACGAGGAGCTGGCCGGCAAGTACGAATACAAGCGCGCCTACCTGCCGGTGAACCGTCTCCAGGACGGGACCATGTTCAACTGGTAAAGCTGAAATTGGCTTGATAATTATCCGTCGACGGCAAGATTGGTCATGCCAATTATTGCCGCCGACGAGTTGCCGATGCGACTGCGCGCCACGGCCACAAGGCGTCAAACGCCCTGCGCCGATCCCCCACACCCGACCCGCCACGCGGGCCACCCTCCCCACAAGGGGAGGGATATCGGCAGACTTTCCGAAGCTCCGACTTGGGGCGGGTGCGGAAATCGGATCACCGCCGGAGGGCAGGGGCTCCCCGAACATATGCCCGGTCTGATCGCGGCGCCGTGCGGCAAGGCGACGACCCAGGGCGGGGTGACCACGTTCGGGACCGGCGACGTCACCAGCTTCAAGGTCCAGGGCCTGACCTGCTCGATCCGGCCGCTGGCCGCCGGCCTATCGCGCGCCAACCGGCGCGATGACCGCCCTGACCCGCCGCACCGGCGCACCGGCGCACCGGCGCGGCGGGTGCAACCGGTCCGGTCGCGGTCAACTGGACCATCGCCTATAAGTAGCTGGAGTGGCGACAAGTCGACCGAAGCTACGCCTTGCAATCGAGATAGAAATTGATCGTTTCCGGGGAGCTTTGTCGTGTAGGTGACTTAGAATTATTTTGATACATTGGCTATCCTCAATGCTTCTCGTTCATCATGTATTTCGATGATTTATGGGCCAATGGCACAATGAATGTCGGGTTTACGACAAACATTTATTGTTGATCTTGGCTGTATTTACTCGTCATCCCCGATTTGGGGTGCTAGCGTCTCTAAATCATCGGCACGGTTTCTTGAGCGCCGGTGGCTGAGAGATGAAGCTTCGGCTTTCGCTCCCGCTCGCTAGAGGCAGGAGCTCAACTATGCCCAACTACCTGTTCTACCCGCGACGTGCTGATGGCGTGTCCCTGACCTTCATCGCCGAGTCCGCCGAGGACGATGTCGACGCCCTGGAATTGGCCGCCGAGATCGCCGCCGCGCACGAGTGCAAGGGCGTCTTCGTGTGGGAACCCGAGGCCGGCCCCGAACGCAAGGACCGCTTCGTCGGCGAGGTTGATCGCCACGGGGCCCAGAGCCTGCACGAACCGACGCCGCTGTCGGAGGCCGCCGCGGCGGTCTAAGCGTTACCGGGGCGATCGGAATAGAGATCGTCTGTGGACAGCTGTTCGCCAAGTTCGCCAATGTCACACGGGCAGTCCGCCGGCCTTCCTGATCTGCGTAACTCTGGTGCTGACCTGGACGAACTGATCCGCCTCCACCGAAGCCGAGGACGAGTTCATCGGCATCGAGAAGCTGACCGACAAGGAACTGGAGGCCATGCACGCCCACTGCAAGCAGAGGGCAGACCGGCACATGAAGGCGTTCCAGCGCGTCGCCGCCGAGACGGATGCGCGGGCCGGGAAGAAGACGGCCAAGGGCGGCAAGAAGGAGCCTTCGCCACGTTCCAGGGCCGCCAGCCGCGCCAAGACGCTGCAGGCTGGGCGTCCCCACTAGCGCAGATCGATTCAGCTTTGAGCTAACCTAAATCCGATCATCCCCGCTTTCGCGGGGATGATCGGTGATGGGAGGAGCAAGCCTATTTGCTGAACGTCGATCCCCACTCGCGTGTCAACATCAGACCTTTGGAGGGTGGACGTCAGACCTCATCGGCGATAGCGGTAACATCCAACGGGCCCCGACCAAGGACGTCCGAGGGGGAGCGTCGCCTTGCCGAAGCTGAAAGCGTTGCGTTGGTGGATCATCGGCCTGGTCATGCTGGGCGCGATCATCAACTACCTGACCCGTTCCACCATGGGCGTCGCCGCGCCGACGGTCCTCAAGGACCTGGGCATCTCGGTGAAGGAATATTCCTGGATCACCAGCGCGTTCCAGATCGGCATCATGATGCAGCCGGTTTGCGGTTACGTGCTCGATACGCTGGGCCTGCGCACCGGCTTCGCCGTCTTCGCCGCCGCCTGGTCGCTGGTGGCCATGGCCCATGGCCTGGCCAGCAACTGGCAGGCCTTCGCCTTCCTGCGCGGCCTGCTGGGCCTGGCCGAGGGCTCGGCCCAGCCGGCGGGCATGAAGACCGTCGCCACCTGGTTCCCGGCCAAGGAGCGGGGCTTCGCGGGCGGGGTCTTCAACATCGGCTCGTCGATCGGCTCGATGCTGGCGCCGCCGCTGGTGGTGTGGGCCGTGCTGACCTGGAACTGGCGGGCGGCCTTCGTGCTGACCGGCGCGATCGGCGTGATCTGGGTCGTGTTGTGGCTGCTGTTCTACCGCTCGCCCGACCAGCATCCGGCGATGACGGATGAGGAGCGCGAGCGCATCGCCGCCGGGCAGGAGGCGCACCTGACCGATGCGGGCGCCAAGCCCTCGGTGATCTCGATCCTGAAGCAGAAGAAGTTCTGGGGCATCGCCCTGCCGCGTTTCCTGGCCGATCCCACCTGGGGCACGCTGTCGTTCTGGGTGCCGCTGTACCTGTCCCAGACGCGCGGCTTTGACCTCAAGCAGATCGCCATGTTCGCCTGGCTGCCGTTCGTGGCCGCCGACCTGGGCTGCATGTTCGGGCCGGTCATCGCCCACTTCCTGCAAAAGCGCGGCGTGTCGCTGATCAACGCCCGCCGCTGGGCTGTAACGGTGGGCGCGGCGATGATGACCGGGATGGCATTCGTCGGCCGGGTCGAGAGCCCCTATGCCGCCATCGCCTTGCTGTGCCTGGGCGGTTTCGCCCACCAGACCCTGTCGGTCACCGTCATCACCATGGCCTCCGACCTCTTCCGCCGCGACGAGGTCGCCACGGTGGCGGGCCTGGCCGGCATGATGGGCAACCTGGGCGTCCTGCTGTTCTCGCTGCTGATCGGCGGTCTGGTGACCAAGGTCGGCTACGACCCGTTCTTCGTGGCCCTGGGCGTGCTCGACATCGCCGGGGCGGTCCTGCTGTGGACCCTCGTCAAGGACCGTATCGGCCCCAAGGCCGAGCCGGTCAGTCAGATTCCCGTTTCGCGAGTACGCCTGTGATCCGCAACCCCATCCTGCGCGGCTTCAATCCCGACCCCTCGATCGTGCGCGTGGGCGAGGACTACTACATTGCCGTCTCAACCTTCGAGTGGTTCCCGGGCGTGCAGATTCACCACTCGCGCGACCTTGTGAACTGGCGCCTGCTGAGTCGGCCGCTGGCGCGCGCCAGTCAGCTGGACATGCGCGGCGATCCCGACGGCTGCGGCGTCTGGGCCCCGTGCCTGACCCATGCCGACGGCAAGTTCTGGCTGATCTTCACGGACGTAAAGCGCTACGGCCGCACCACGGTGGGCGGAGCTTCGGGCGCCAGCTTGCGCGACTTCCACAACTACTTGGTCACCTGTGACACGATCGATGGGGAATGGTCCGAGCCCGTCTATCTGAACAGCTCCGGCTTCGACCCGTCGCTGTTCCACGACGACGATGGTCGCAAATGGCTGGTCAACCAGCTGTGGGATCACCGCCCGGGCAAGAACCGCTTCGCCGGCATCGTGTTGCAGGCGTTCGACGTCGCCGAGGGCAGGCTGGTGGGCGAGCGCAAGGTGATCTTCCAGGGCACCCCGATCGGGCTGACCGAGGCCCCGCACCTCTACAAGCGCGACGGCTGGTACTATCTGGTCACCGCCGAGGGCGGCACGGGTTGGGGTCACGCCATGACCATGGCGCGCTCGCGCACCATCGACGGGCCGTACGCGCTGCATCCCGACACCTACGTCCTGACCTCGCGCGACCGGCCGCACGTGGCCCTCCAGCGCGCCGGCCATGCCGATTTGGTCGAGACCGCCGACGGCGAGACCTACGCCGTCTATCTGTGCGGCCGTCCGCTGCCCAATCGCGGTCGCTGCACCCTGGGGCGCGAGACGGCGATCCAGAAACTGGTCTGGGGCGAGGATGGCTGGCCGCGCACCCTGGATGGCTCGGGCGACCCGACGCTGGAGACCCCCGCGCCGAACCTGCCCGAACAGGCCTGGCCCGCCGCCCCGGTGCGCGCGAACTTCGACGGTCCCGACCTGCCGATCGACTTCCAGTGGCTTCGCACGCCGTATCCGGACGAGATCTTCAGCCTGACCGCCAAGCCGGGCTCCTTGCGCCTCTACGGCCGCGAGAGCGTCGGCAGCGTCTTCCGCCAGGCGCTGGTGGCCCGCCGCCAGCAGGCGCACTGCTACCGCGCCGCCACGGTGCTGGACTTCGAGCCGGCCCACTTCCAGCAGGCCGCCGGGCTGATCTGTTACTACAACGGGGCCAAGTTCCACTATCTGCACGTCAGCCACGACGAGGACGTCGGCAAGCATCTGCGGGTCATGACCTGCACGCCCGACAGCCCTTCGGCCGACAGCTTCACCGCGCCGATCGCGCTGGCCGCCGGCCCGGTCGAGCTGCGGGTCGAGGTCGATCTGGAGCGCCTGCGGTTCGGCTTCCGGCAAGGCGCGGGAGAATGGACCTGGCTGCCGGAAGTGTTCGACGCCTCGATCCTGTCGGACGAAGCCACCATCCCTGGCGCCCCGGCCTTCACCGGCGCCTTTGTCGGCATGGCCTGCCAGGACGGGGCCGGAACCGCCGCGCCGGCCGACTTCGACTGGTTCGACTACGAGGAACGGGCATACCGACCATAGAAATTGTAAATTGAGTGAGTCTTAGGGTTTCGAAAAGCCCTGGGAGGACGCCCATGAACGCCCCGGTTTCGATTTCCGAAAAAGACGCCGTCGACTGCGCCGGCCTGACCGTCACCCCCGTCAGCACCGTGCTGGGGGCCGAAATCTCCGGCCTGGACCTGACCCAGCCTCTGACGCCCGAGATCGTCGCGGCCATCCGCGCGGCCCTGCTGCGCCACGAGGACGCGGATCCTGGGCCTGCCCGAGGACGAGGCCAAGACGCTGCTGAACGATCTGCTGGATCGGGTGAAGGCGCCCGAATATCAGGTCCGCTTCCGCTGGACGCCGAACGCCATCGTGTTCTGGGACAATCGCGCCACGCAGCACTACGCCATTCTGGACTACTGGCCGCAGGAGCGGATCGTCGAGCGCGTGACGATCAAGGGCGATAAGCCTTTCCTGGCGGCTTAGAAGACCAGGCGAAGACCTTCGATCACCGCGGCCCACAGGCCCAGGGTCAGGCCCAGCGGCAGCACGCGGCGCAGCAGCGTGGCCTGAACGTCGATGTTCAGCGCGGCGAAGGCGGTCGGCTGGGCGTTGGCGATCGTTTTCATGGTCGGGTCGCTCTAGACACAATCGTTTGCATTAGCGCGGGAATGCGTGGGTGTCACAAGTAAACAATTGTACACGAGGTAATCGTGCAAACCATTTTGGGTTAGCTTTGCCTTGGCGCTGGACGGCGCCAGCGAAGGCTTGGGCATGGCCGGGAAAACAAACCGGCTGGTCTTGCCCATCGGGCCCGGCCAGCCGGTTTAGCACAAAAAGGTGTCGGACGCGGTGGGGTGCGCCGAGTGATCTGACCATCGTCGAGTCTGTGACCTATGGCAACGTTCCAGTCTGTCGCACCTCTGCGACAAACGCGCGCAGAGGCTTATTCGGCTTGGGTTCGCGGTGTCCCGACAACGGGTTTCAGCACCCGGAAGGCGACGAAGACCATGGCGGCGGTGACAGTCAGGCAGGCGGCCAGAAACAGCATTGGGGCCAGGTTGCTGCCTGTCCGATCGCGGATGATCGGCACCACGTTCTGGGCGACGAAGCCGCCCAGGTTGCCGACCGCGTTGATCGCCGCGATGCCGGCCGCGGCGCGGGCGCCCGACAGGAAGGTCGGCGGCAGGCTCCAGAAGCCCGGCTGGCCGGCGAAGATGGCCGGGGCGGCGATGCACAGCAGGGCGAACTTGGCCCAGGTTCCGGGCGCGATGACGCTGGCCACCAGGGCCACGGCGGCGATCAGCGGCGGGCCGGCCACGTGCCAGACGGTGAAGCCGCGCCGGGCCGCGTGGCGCGGGACCAGCCACAGGGCGGCCCCGACCAGGATCCACGGGATGATGTTGATCAGGCCGTTCATCGTGTTCGAGACGCCGAACGCCTTGACGATGGTCGGCAGCCAATAGCTCAGGCCATAGGCGCCCAGCGGCATGCCGACATAGAGCACCGCCAGCAGCAGCACGCGGGGGTCCAGGATGGCCTTCCAGGCTCCGGCGTGGCTGACCTCGGCGCCGCCGTTCTCCGCTTTCAGAGTCTCCGCCAGCCAGGCCTTCTGCTCGGGCTCCAGCCAGGGAGCGTGCTCGGGGCCGTTGGGCAGCTTCCACAGGACGTAGGGCGTCAGCAGCACCGCCGGCGCGCCGGTGGCCAGGAACACCCACTGCCAGCCGGCCAAACCGCCCAGGCCATTCAGGTCCAGCAGCGCCCCGCCAACCATGGCGCCGACGGCATTGGCGAGCGCTGAGGCGACCATGAACAGCCCGACCATCCGCGCCCGGTGGGCCTGCGGGAACCACAGGGTCAGGACATAGAGCACCCCGGGGAAGAAGCCGGCCTCGGTGACCCCCAGCAGGAAGCGCAGAATGTAAAACATCGTGGCGTTCTGGGTGAAGCCGAGCGCGAGCGTGACCAGGCCCCAGGTGAACATGATCCGCGCGAACCAGACCCGCGCGCCCACCCGGGCCAGGATCAGGTTCGACGGCGCCTCGAACAGGAAGTAGCCGATGAAGAACAGGCTGGCGCCCAGGCCATAGGCGGCCTCGGACAGGCCCAGCGCCTGGACCATCTCCAGCTTGGCGTACGAGACGTTCTGCCGGTCGATATAGGCGATCAGGTACATCACGCAGAACAGCGGCATCAGCCGCGCGGTGACCCGGCGGACGGTGGGAACTTCAAGTGAGTCTTGGGGGCTCATGCGATGCTCACGGGCGTCAGGAGGGCGGCGGCGGGCGTGTCGCTCCAACCGTCGGCGGTGATGGCGAAGGCGGCCTTGGCGCGGATGTCGTCGGACGACGCGCCGACCATCAGCTCGATGCGACCCTTCTGGATCCGCCACTTGCCGGCGTCCCAGAAGGCGCACTGACGGGCCGACAGCTTGAAGGTCACGCGCTTGGTCTCGCCGGGCTTCAGCGCCAGGCGCTGGAAGCCGCGCAGTTCCTTCACCGGCCGGGCGACCAGGGCGACGGGATCGCGCATGTAGAGCTGCACCACCTCGTCGGCGATGACCTTGCCGATGTTGGTGACCGCCACGGTGACGGCGACTGTCCCGTCGGGACCGATCTCTGTCCTGTCCAGGGTCAGGTCCGAATAGCCGAAGCTCGAATAAGAGAGCCCGTGGCCGAACGGATAGACCGGGCCGACATCGACGTCGTGGTAGCGGGCGGTGTCCTTGGCCAGGTCCGGATCGGCGGGGCGGCCGGTGGGATAGTGGGCATAGGTCTCGGGCAGGGCGCCGGCGGTGCGCGGCAGGCCCATCGGCAGGCGGCCGGCGGGCGAGGCCTCGCCCAGCAGAATGTCGGCCAGGGCCGGGCCGCTCTCGACGCCCAGCAACCAGGTCATCAGCGAAGCCGGAGCCTTGGCTAGCAGGTCGGGAATGGCCAGCGGGCGGCCGCCCATGACCACCAGAACCACGGGCTTGCCGGTCGCCAGCACAGCCTCGGCCAGGGCCTTCTGGCCGCCGGGCAGGGAGAGGCCCGAGCGGCTGCGGGACTCGGCGCTGTGGTCGAAGTCCTCGCCGACCACCAGCAGGGTGACATCCGCCGCCTGGCTCGCTGCGACGGCCGTCGCCACGCCCGAGAGGTCGTCGCTGCGCGGCGCCGCGCCGGGGACGAAGGTCACGCCCGGCAGGCGAGCCTTCAGCGCCGCGACCAGGGTGACGGCGTCGGTCTCCTCGCCGCGCGCCTTCCACGAGCCGATGGCGCTGCGGGCGTCGTCGGCCAGGGCCCCGACCACGGCGACCTTGGCGGTCTTGGCCAGGGGGAGGAGGGCGCCGTCGTTCTTCAGCAGCACCACCGACCTGCGGGCCGCGTCGCGGGCGATGGCGCGGTGCGGGGCGGAGACCATCACGGTCTTCTCGCGCACGACGTCGCCGAAGCGGTAGGGATCGTCGAACAAACCGAGGCGCGCCTTGGTCAGCAGGATGTGCCCCACGGCCTGGTCGATCAGCGGCAGCAGAGACGGATCCTCGGCCACGGCGGTCTTCAGGTGCGTGGCGTAGACGCCGCCGGCCATGTCCATATCGACGCCGGCCTTCAGGGCCAGGGCCGCGGCCTGGGCGGGGGTCTCGGCGACGCCGTGGGCGACGAGTTCGGCGATGGCGTTCCAGTCGCTGACCACGATGCCGTCAAAGCCCCACTTCTCCCGGAGGTGTCCGCGCACCAGGGCGGCGTTGGCGGTGGTGGGCACGCCGCCGATGTCGTTGAAGGCGGTCATGAAGCTGCCCGCGCCAGCCGCCTTGCCGGCCTGGAAGGCGGGCAGGATGACCTCGTTCAGCGTCCGCTCCGACAGGTCGGCGCTGTCATAGTCGCGGCCGCCGGCGACCGCGCCATAGGCCCCGAAGTGCTTGACGCAGGCCAGCACGGTGTCCTTGCCGGCCAGGTCCTGGGTCTGGAAACCCTGGGTCTGGGCCACGCTCATCACCGAGCCCAGATACGGATCCTCGCCCGCGCCCTCGACCACCCGGCCCCAGCGCGGGTCGCGGGCGACGTCGACCATCGGGGCGAAGGTCCAATGCAGGCCCGCCACGCTGGTCTCGATCGCCGCCATGCGGGCGCAGGCGCGATGGCTGTCCGGGTCAAAGGTCGCGGCCATGGCCAGCGGTACGGGGTACAGGGTGCGGTAGCCGTGGACGACGTCGATGGCGAACAGCAGCGGGATCTTCAGCCGCGACTCTTCGACGGCCACCTTCTGCAGGTCCGTCAGGAACTGGGCGCCGGCCACGTGCAGATAGCTGCCGACGCCGCCCTTGCGGACCAGGTCCAGGGCGGCCGCGTCGATCCTGGAATTCAGCGCCTTCTGCCGGCCGCCGGCCGGCTGGTGCATCTGGCCGATCTTCTCGTCCAGGGTCATGCGCGAGAGCAGGTCCTTGACCCGCAGGGCATGGGCTTTGGTGGGAGCGGCGGCGCCCGGGCAGGGCGCCAGCAGGGTCGTCGCCAGGGCCAAGCCGCCCGCCATCATGTCGCGCCGCGTCGTCATGCCAACCCCGTTTTGTGTCCGCCTCTGCGGGCAAACCTTACCTGCCGGGATAACGGGCGCGGGATGGGAGCGCTACCCGAAAGCATGCCCGCCCCCTTGCGACTTTGGTCGTAGAGGGCAGGGCGAGAAGAGGCCTTACTGGCCGGCTTCCTTGTCCTTGTAGAACTGCTGCAGCACCCAGAAGGCCGGCTTGCGGCGGCCGGTCGGCGAGACCAGACCCTTGCGGTTCCAGCCCTGCTGATAGATCGGGTGCTGGCGGCGCGGGCTGCGGAAGTCCTTGAGGATCCAGGGCGACATGCCGCGCAAGGACGGAATCTTCGTCGCCATGGCCAGGGTCTTCTCGTAGTAGTTCTTCTGAAAATCTTCCGAGAACTTCCTCATCAGCGCCGGATCGCTGAAGCCGGACAGGGCGTCCGCGCCGAATTCCGAGAACACCATCGGCTTGTCGGTGGGCTTCCAGGCGATGTCGGGCAGGGCGTCCAGCGCGTCGTCGCTGTACCAGCCGTTGTAGGTGTTGGCCGACAGCACATCCAACTTGTCGGCTAGCGGATCGTTCAAGCCCATCAGTGACTTGCCGTCCACGGTCTTGCGGTCGGTGAGAAGGGCGGCGGTGACCAGGCGGCTGTCGTCCAGCGCACGGACATCGTCGACGAGCTTGTAGAGGAAGGTGTTGCGGGGCTCGGTGATGGGCGTTTCGTTGGCCACGCTCCACATCACGATCGAGGCGCGGTTGCGGTCGCGGCGGATGTTGTCGGCCAGCATGTCGCGCGCCAGCTTCAGGGTGCGCGGATTGCCGAAGTCGACCAGCCAGTAGACGGGGATCTCACTCCAGACCAGCAGGCCCATCTCGTCGGCCAGGCGGGTGGTGACCTCGCTGTGCGGATAGTGGGCCAGGCGCACGAAGTTGCCGTGCAGGCCGTCCTTGACCTCGCTGAGCAGGGCGCGGGCCCCGGCCTCGGTGATGGTGCGGGCGGGGTTGTCGCCGAACTCCTCCTCGTGCACCGAGATGCCGCGCAGGAAGATCGGCTTGCCGTTCAGCAGGATGTCGCGACCCTTGGTCTCGATGGTGCGGAAGCCGACGCGGTCGGTCAGCCTGTCGTCGCCGGTCTGGACGACGACGTCGTACAGCTTGGGCTTTTCGGGCGACCAGCGGACCAGGCCCTTGGGCGCGGCGGTCGAGGCGGTCAGCATGCCGTTGGCGTCGGTCTTGCCGGCGACGTCCAGGCCCAACTCGGCAATGCGGACATGGACCTCCTGGCCCGCCGCCTGAGCGCCGTCCAGCTTCACGGTGGCGGCGATCCTGCCGTCCTTGGAGAGGCGCACCCAGGCCTCGTCGACGAAGACGCCCGGCGTAATCACGAGGCGCACCCCACGGGTGATGCCGCCATAGTTCTCCCAGTCGGTCACGGGCGGCGGCACGCCGTCGGGCTGGGGCGTGGAATCGACCCCGACCGTCAGCTGGTTGTTGCTGGCCCGCAGGCTGTCGGTGACCTCGATCGAAAACGGCGTGAAGCCGCCCTCGTGCTCGCCGACCGGCTTGCCGTTCAGATAGACCTTGGCGGTGTAGTTGACCGCCTCGAAGCGCAGGAAGGCGCGCTGGCCGGGCTTCAGCGCCGGGGTGTCGAAGCGGCGCGTGTACCACATCAGGCCCTGGTAGTAGCGCAGGGACGGATCATGCCCGACCCAGCCTTGCGGCAGGGTGGCGGTCGCCGCGCGGTCCATGTCGTATTCGTAGAGCGCGGTGGGCTTGTCCTTGGTCAGGACGTCGACATCGACGTCGTCATAACGACGATGGCCCGCGCCCGGCGCGCCGCGGTGAAAGCCGGCCAGTCCGTCGCGATAAGGATCGACCGAATAGCGCCAGGTCCCTGACAAGTCCTGGCCGTCGCGGTTGTCGGCCCGCGTCAGGGTGGGCGAAGAGGCCAGCGCGCCCGGAGGCGCGAGCAGGACGAACGCGCAAGCCGCGCTCGCCAAGACCTTCAGACCCTTTTCCATCGCATCCTCCGCTATCGTTGGCGCTGTTGAAGCACGACCGGTGGTCAGGACGCAATCCGAATTGGTCAGGCCACTTGCCATAAAAGAAGGGGCGGCCCGAGATCGAGCCGCCCAGTCTATTCCGTCGCTCGAGCCTTAGAAGCTCTTGCGGACCGTCACGCCGTAGGTGCGCGGGGCGTTCGGATAGCCGCTGTAGCTGCCGTCCTGGGCCACCGTCGGGAACGCCGAGATCAGGCTCTTGTCGTTCGTCAGGTTACGCGCCCACAGGCTGATTTCCAGCTGGCTGGCCTTGCTGATGACACCCAGGCTGGCGTTGACGATGTTCATGTCATAGCTGGCCAGGGCCGGCGACACCGTTTCGGTCAGCTGGACCTTGCTGCTGTAGTCGTATTCCACGCGGGCGTAGCCCGACCAGGTGTCGCCGATGTCGTGGTTGATCGTCGCCGAGGTCGAGAAGTTCCACTTCGGGATGCCGGCCGGGGTGTCGCCCGTCAGGTTACGGAAGTTCGGACGACGGCCGGTGGCCGGATCGACCGGGCAGCGGACGGTGTCGAAGGTCACACAGGCCGCGCCGGTGAAGCTGTCGTACTTCGGATCCAGATACGTGACCGAAGCGGCCAGGTTCAGCCACTGCACCGGACGCCAGGCGCTGTCGAGTTCGAAGCCCTTCACCGACTCCTCGCCCGCGTTGACCAGGCTGTAGCCGAGGCCGGTGAAGGCGTTCGACTGGAAGCCCTTGATCGACTGCTTGAACACCGCGACGTTGGCGTAGCCGCCTGGGAAGTTGGCCTTCACGCCCAGTTCGTAGACGCTGACGTCTTCCGGCTTGGCGGTGCGGCCCACGCCGTTGGCGTTCGGCGGACGGCTGTCCGACGACAGGTTGTAGGCGCCGGCCTTCCAGCCCGTGGAATAGCTGACATAGGCGTTGATCGCGCCGAAGTCATAGGCCGCGCGGACGGCGTAGGTGACCTTGTCGCCCTTCAGCCGGCCCGACTCGGAGGCGTTCGGATAGTTGACCGGACCGTGGGTCGGGTCGTTGCCGTAGAAGAACTGCAGGGCGCCCAAGGCGCTGTACAGGTTGCCGGGCAGGCCCAGGGCCGGGAACTGCGGAACGGCGCCCAGGTTCAGGGCCGAGAACGGGTCATTCATGACCACGTTCGAGCGGGCGTTCTTCTCGTCGTTCATATAGGCCAGGCCGCCGGTCAGGGTCAGCTTGTCGGTCACGGCGTAGTCGACCTGGCCGAACAGCGAGTACGACTTCTGCTTCATGTTGTAGTAGTCGTTCAGCCCCTGGCCGGCCTGGAAGTAGGTCGAGCCCGGGCGGACCAGGGTCGGCGTGGCCAGGCTCTGCAGGAACTCCAGCGCGTAGAGGTTCGAGCGGCCGGTCAGGGCCGGGCGCAGCGTGGCCGGCAGGGCGCCCAGCAGCGTCGCCGGCACCGGACCCGACAGCGCCTCGGCGAAGCCGCGGACGTCGCTGCCGTAGGTGATGGTGCGGCCGGTATCCAGCTTTTCGTTCTGGTAGAAGCCGCCGATCAGCCAGTTCAGCGGGCCGTCGCCGCTGGAGGCCAGGCGCACTTCCTGGGTGAAGGTCTTGATGGCGTTGGCGGTGCGGTTGTTGGAGATGTCCGCGCCGGTGAAGTCGATGTCCTGGAACGACGAACTGGTCTGCTTGCGATAGGCGGTGATCGCCGTCAGCTTGGCGAAGCCGAAGTCGTGATCCAGTTGGCCCGAGATCCCCTTGCCCGACAGCTTGTTGGACGGGTCGGTGTTGAAGATGACGTTGCGGTCGAAGATCCTGGTCGTGTCGCTGATCGGCTTCTTCAGCACGGCCGCGATCGCCAGGGTGGCCGGGCCATTATAGATCGAGGTGACGCCGCAGCAGGTCTCGTTGATCTTGTTGTAGTCGGCGATGACGCGGAACGAGGTCTTGTCGGTCGGCTCCCACAGCACGTCGCCGCGGATCGACCAGCGGTCACGGTCGTTGACGTCGTTGCCGGTGGTCGTGTTGGTGAAGAAGCCGTCGCGCTTGTTCACACTGGCCGACAGGCGGGCGGCCAGGGTGTCGCTGAGCGGCCCGGTGATGGTGCCCTTCAGCTGGCGGGTGTTGTAGTTGCCGTACGTGCCCTCGATCTTGCCGCCGAATTCGAACTGCGGCTTCTTGGTCACGATGCTGATGGCGCCGGCCGAGACGTTCTTGCCGAACAAGGTCGACTGCGGGCCGCGCAGCACTTCGATGCGCTCGACCTCGGGAAGGTCGTCCAGGGCGGCGGCCGAACGGCTGCGATAGACGCCGTCGATGAAGACGCCGACCGAGCTTTCGATGCCGTCGTTACCGTTGCCGTTGCCGAAGCCGCGGATGACGAAGTTCGTCTGGCCGGTGGCGTTGAACTGCGAGACCTTCAGCGACGGCACGACCGACTGCAGGTCGATCAGGTCGCGGACCTGGGCGCGTTCGATCGTCTGCTGACCGGTGACGGCGACCGAGATCGGCACGTCCTGCAGGGTCTGTTCGCGCTTGGTGGCGGTGACGACGATTTCCGCGATCGAGTTGTTATCGGCCGCCGAAGTTTGGGCATAGGCCGGAGCGGCGATGGCGAGCGCCAGGGCTGAGACCCCCAGCAGGTGGACGTTTCTCATGAATAACTCCCTGTTTTTCTTTATTGTCGGCCGCGTGTCTTCCCATCCCGCCTCGAGCAATCGCGGGTTTCTTTTGGGGAAGGGCGGTCATTGTGACGTAGGGGAAGGGCGATCCTGGCCGACCGACCGGTCCGCGAGACGCGGTCGGCTGATCCTGACCCTGGATGAAGACGCTTTGCGTCATGTTTCCGCCCCAGCCCGCGCGGCCTTGCATGCCGAGCGCAACTGGCGCTGATTTTAATATGAACTCGATATTCTAACGCAAGTTAGAATTTACGTGTTTGATCACGACGCGGTTCGTGACAACGATGAAATATCGACATTCCCCGACGGAAGAATCGGGCGGGTCGGCGGAGGAGAGAGCGCGGTTGTCGAAGGGCGGGGATCCCGTGGCCCTGGCTGAGGAAGCCAGGCCGATGGCGCAGAGCCTGAAGTCGGTGAAGAAGCGTGAGGCGATCTTGCGCGCCGCCATCGAGACCATCAACGCCAAGGGTTTCGCCGCCGCGACCATGACCGAGATCGGCGCGGCCATCGATCTGCGCGACGCGGCGCTCTACTACTACTTCCCCAACAAGCAGGCCCTGGCCTTCGCCGGGCACCAGCAATCCCTGGAGCGTTTCGAGGCGATCCTGGGCGTGGTCGAGGCCGAGGGCGGCACGGGGCTGTGCAAGCTGCGGCGCTTCCTGCGGGCGCTGCTGGACGACGCGGTGACCAACGGGCCGCAGCTCTATTTCGGCGACAGCTCGTACCTGGCCGACGACCAGCGCAAGGCGATCGAGGCCTGGACGGCGCGGCTGGCCAAGCGGCTGGAGCGGTTCCTGGAGGAGGGCATGGCCGACGGCACGATCGTGGCCTGCGAGCCGCCCCTGGTCGTGCAGCTGCTGGTCGGCATGCTGATCTGGCTGACCAAGTGGACGCCGGGCACGCCGGGCCTGACCAACGAGCGCCTGCTGGAGGCGATCGAGACGACCGCCTTGCAGGGACTGGCGACAACGTAAGTTGTCATCCCGGACCGCCACAGGCTCAGAGCTTCCGGCGGTCCCGGCTCGGCGCGCCTCGCGTTTGGCCGGGATGACAGTTTTTATAGTCCCAATTCCGCGCGAACCTTCTTGGTCAGCTTGGCGGCGATCAGGCCGTGGGCGCTCTTCAGCCAGTCGGCGACCTCGTCGGCGTCCAGCTCCGACAGATCGTCGAACCGCACCCACTTCGCCCGCGCCAGATAAGGCGCGGGGATGGCGCGGCCGGTCTCGGTCAGCACCTCGAACGCCACGTCCGAGGCCTTGAACGAGATCCCGCCCTTGGGCACGGCGTCGCCGCGGACGGCGAACATCTTGCCGCCGACCTTGAACACGTTGTCGTCGCCCCACTGGATCGAGAGCGTCGCGCCCGGCAGGGCCAGGCACGCCGCGTCGAACGCCTCCGGGGTCATCAGGCCGAAACGCCGCTTGGGACGCCCAGACCGATCGGGCAGACCACGCCCGTGCCACCGATGCCGCAATAGCCTTCCGGGTTCTTGGCCAGGTACTGCTGGTGATAGGCCTCGGCGAAATAGAACGGACCGGCGGCGGCGATCTCGGTGGTGATGTCGCCCAGGCCCTGGGCCGACAACGCCTGCTGGTAGGCTTCCTTGGACTCCACGGCGGCGGCGGCCTGGGCGTTGTTCGTCACGTAGAGGCCAGAGCGGTACTGCGTGCCGATGTCGCCGCCCTGGCGCATGCCCTGGGTCGGGTCGTGGTTCTCCCAGAAGATCTTCAGCAGGGCCTCGTAGGTCACGACCTTGGGGTCGAACATCACCAGCACCACCTCGGTATGGCCCGTGCGGCCGGTGCAGACCTCCTCATAGGTCGGGTTCGGCGTGATCCCGGCCGCGTAGCCGGCGGCGGTGACCCAGACGCCCGGGACCTGCCAGAACACCCGCTCAACGCCCCAGAAGCAGCCCATGGCCAGGATCGCCGTCTCCAGGCCGTCGGGATAAGGACCCTTCACCGCGTGGCCGTTGACGAAATGCGTCTCCGCCGTCGGGATCGGCTGGGCCCGACCGGGCAGGGCCGTTTCGGCAGTGGGCATTTCGAGGGTCTTCTGCAGCAGCATGTCGGGCCTTTCGAGCCGGGAATTTCACGCGGTCGGTTATATGCCGCACCAACGGCGCTTGCTACGAGTCGCTCCCTGAGTATATTGCGCGCCTTCCCGCGCCGGGGGTTTCAACCACCCCCGACCCGAGTGCGCTGGTGAGGTGGCCGAGTGGTTGAAGGCGCACGCCTGGAACGCGTGTATAGGGGAAACTCTATCGAGGGTTCGAATCCCTCTCTCACCGCCATTTTCTCCCCGTAAGTTGCCGATCTAACACGGTTTCTTTTTGCGGGAGGATTGGTCGTCCTAAAGGTCATCATCAAAGCGCAGATGGTTGCTTTCGCTTCCGCTTTGCCTGCCGAGGCGAACTCGCCTTCGGACTGGCGCGGGGCGCGTTGATCTCGGCGGAAGTCTGCCGCTGCCCTCGAACTCGGCGGGTTGAGTCGCGGCGCTTCCGTTTCGGTTCGGCAGGTGCCGGCGTTGGCGATGCTTCGTCCACGTGCGCAAAGGTCGCCACGGCGGCGTCGGAGGCTGCCCCCCATCCCGGTAGTCCCTGCAAAATGCGCTCGGCATTTTTATCGGGCGAGACGTGGCCGTAATGGTCCTCGATCATTTTGACGGACGTTCCCATTTGCTTGGCAAGGAATAGGGAATCCACGCCCTCCGTGAGCCGGAAGGTCGCGTAGGTGTGCCGGAAGCAGTAGGTGCTGCGGCGGCTGCCGCTGACGGAGAACAGAAGCTTGGACTGTTCGAGTAGGTGCCCGATGGGGCTGTTGTAGAGGCTGACCGCGACGCGGCCATCATGCGTGCAGAAGACGGGATCGTCTGGTCCTGTGGCGGGGCTGATTTCGCGGACCCTGTCGAGGTAGTCGGCCACCTTCATGGAGGCGACGAGCGTGCGGAATTTGCCTTTGCCGCGCACGTTCATCGCCACGAACTGGCGGCCCTTTTTGTCAGTGCGTAGGGCCACATCGCGCCAGCGCAGATTGCGCGCTTCCGGCGGCCTCATCCCTGTGTTGGTCATCACCAGAACGAACCAGTAGGTTATGCTGCGATACCAGCTGACGTGACCCCCATTTCTCATCCAGCGATAACGAGAGTCCTGGGTTGATTTGAGCCTTGGTGTTGGTGGGGGGCAAGAGGCCGGCGCGTGGAGCTTTCAGCCTGCGCAGCGTGCCGGCCGGTCTCTCCGCAAAAGGTGC
>CAIUMD010000045.1 GCA_903900155.1 uncultured Caulobacterales bacterium
GCGCTTCGCGCCACCTCCCCCGCTAGGGGGAGGATCTTGGCTCAGCCGCCCAGCGCCTTGGACCGCAGCACCGCCGCGTCCAGCGCCTTGGGCAGCAGGTCCCCGAACCCGCCCTCGCCCATCAGCACGCTCAGCGCCGCCGCCGTCGTGCCGCCGGGAGACGTCACCTGCTTGCGCAGCTCGGCCGGCTCCTCGCCGCCCTTTTCCATCAGCGCCGCCGCGCCGATGATCGTCGCGCGGGCCAGCTTGGCGCTGTCTTCCGCGTTCAGGCCCTGCGCGGCGCCGGCGGCTTCGAGGGCCTCGACGAAGGCGTAGAGATAGGCCGGCGCGGAACCCGACACCGCCGTGGCCGCGTGCATCAGGTCCTCACTCGGCAGGTCGACCACCGTCGCCACCGGCGCGAACAGCGCATGCGCCGCCGCGCGGGCCGCCTCGTCCTCGGCGAAGATCGAAGCCGTCCCGCGCCCGATCGCCACCGCCGTCGTCGGCATCACCCGCGCCACGCGACGCCCACCGAACGCCTCAGAAATATCCGCCGCGCGCACCCCGGCGGCGATCGAGACCACCACCGCGTCGGCGGCCAGGTGCGGGACCACGTCCTTGACCGCCTCGCGCCAGATCTGCGGCTTCACGGCCAGCAGCACGGTCTTGGCGACGCCCAGGGCCTCCAGCGCCGGATTGACCGTCGCGCCTTCGAAAGCCGAGGCGTCGACGCTTGGATCACGGATGATCAGGTCGGCGGCGCAGAAGGCGCCGGCGTCGCGCCAGCCCTGCGCCAGAGCCCCGCCCATGCGGCCGGCGCCGAGGAGAAGGATGGGGGTCATGGTTCACTCCAAGCTGTCATCCCGGCGAAAACCGGGACCGCCGGATGCGCAGCGCGTGTTGCGGTCCCGGCTCTTCAGCCCGCGATGCGAGCTTTCGGCCGGGATGACAAGCCCGAATTAGGCCTGGCCCACCGTCTCGAACATGCAGGCGGCCATGGCCTGGTCGGGGGTCTTGGCGCCTTGCAGCAGGAATTCGAAGGCCGGGAAGAAGCGGTCGGCGGCTTCCACGGCGGCGTCGATCATCGAGGCGGCCTGGGCCATGGTCGGGCGCTCGCCGGCCGGCAGGGCCAGGGCGTGGCGGAAGACGACCTCGCCGTCCTCGGTCCAGACCTCGAAATGGCCCAGCCAGACGCGCTGGTTGATCAGGGCCAGCAGTTCATAGGCGTTGGCGCGCTTGCTCTTCGGCGCGCGCAGGTCCAGCGACAGGCACAGCTGCAGGCAGTCGGCCTCGGGCCGCCAGGCGAACCACAACTCGTAGTCCTTCCAGTCGCCCTTCAGGGCGAAGGCCAGGTCACCGTCTTCGGTGCGATCAAAGGTGAGATTTTCAGCCGACAGCACGTGTTCGACCACCTCGAGGGGGTCCAGCGCCATCAGGACGTCGTCTTCTTCCGGTTGGGTGTCCATGAGAATCCTGAGTCCCCCGCCGGCGACGGCGGGGGGAGCCCCCGCCATGAATCGCTCACGTACTAGGGGACACTAATCTGCTTCGCGGCGTTCGTCTCAACTCGCTTCACGTCGGAAGCGAGCGGTGATTCGCCTATTCGCCTGAACTCGCGGTTCTCCCCGAGGCTTTCGAAGCCGGCGTTTTCTTGGCCGCTTTCAAGCTGGCGACCTCTTCGCGCAGGGCGGCGACCTCGGCCTTCAGGGCCTCGAAATCGTCGCGGCGGATCAGGTCGAACTCGGCCGCCAGACGGTCGGCCTGAGCCCGCATCGCGGTTTTCGCCTCCTCGCCGGCCGTCTGGGCGATGCCCATGGCCGCCTGGGTCAGTTTGGCGAATTCGTCGAGGAAGGGGTTCTGGCTGTGCATCTCTGATCCATGCCCTGGGGTGGGCGAGCCGTCCTTATATGGGAAACGGTGGATGAAAGCGAAGAGCGAACGTTATAGACCTGCGACCACTTGTCTCGCCCGGAGCTCCGCCGCGTGCCTTTCCCCGACATCGACCCGATCGTCCATATCGGCCCCTGGGCCTTGCAATGGGGTCCGCTGGCCCTGCGCTGGTACGCCCTGGCCTATGTGGCGGGGATCCTGCTGGGCTGGCGCTTCGCCGTCCGCATGACCCGCACGCCCAGCCTGTGGGGCGGCCGCGCCCCGACGGCGACGGCCTTGCAGATCGACGACCTCGTCCTCTGGATCACCCTGGGCATCATCGTCGGCGGGCGGCTGGGCTACATCGTCTTCTACATGCTGCTGAACCAGGACCAGCGGATCTGGCTGGCGGCGCACCCGCTGGACGTCTTCAAGATCTGGGAAGGCG
This sequence comes from uncultured Caulobacterales bacterium, assembly GCA_903900155.1. GTDB lineage: Bacteria > Pseudomonadota > Alphaproteobacteria > Caulobacterales > Caulobacteraceae > Caulobacter. Next base: position 2,300 of record CAIUMD010000045.1, read on the forward strand.
GCATGTCGTTCCACGGCGGCTTCCTGGGCGTGTGCGCGGCGATTTGGTTCTTCGCCCGCCAGCAGAAGATCGACGTGCTGAAGCTGGGCGACCTGATCGCGCCGGTCGCGCCGATCGGCATCTTCTTTGGCCGCATCGCCAACTTCATCAACGGCGAGCTGTGGGGCCGTCCGACCGACAGCCCGTTCGGCATGGTGTTCTGCAACGCCACCATCCAGGCCAACCACCCGCAACACCTCTGCCCGGCCGGCCCGCTGCCGCGCCACCCTAGCCAGCTGTATGAGGCCGGCCTGGAAGGCGTGCTGCTGTTTCTGATCCTGGCCTTCTGCGTCTATCGCCTGAAGTGGCTGCAGCGGCGCGGGGCGATCGTGGCGACCTTCCTGATCGCCTACGGCCTGTTCCGCCTGTCGCTGGAGAACGTCCGCAATCCGGACCTGGGCATGCCGAACTTCCCGCTGGGCCTGACCATGGGGATGCTGCTGTCGACCCCGATGATCCTGGTCGGGGGCTGGCTGATGTGGAAGGCGCTGAAAGAACCCGCCCCCAAGGACGACAATGGGGCTCATGAGCCTGCTTGATCGCCTGAAGGCGCAGATCGCTCAGGACGGGCCGATCGGCGTCCCCGAGTTCTTCACCCGCTGCCTGCACGACCCGCGCGACGGCTACTACGCCATGCGTCCCGATCTGGGCGCGGGCGGCGACTTCATCACCGCGCCGCTGGTCAGCCAGATGTTCGGCGAGTTGATCGGCCTGTGGGCGATCGAGACCTGGACCCGCATGGGCCGGCCGGCGCCGTTCCGCCTGGTCGAGATGGGGCCGGGCGACGGCACGCTGATGAGCGACCTGCTGCGGGCGGGGCGGCTGGAGCCTGAGTTCCTGGCGGCGGCCGAGGTGTGGCTGGTCGAGGTGTCGGCGCCGCTGAAGACCAGGCAGGCGGCCAAGCTGGGTGATGGTCCGCGCTGGGTCGGCCGCCTGGACGACGTGCCGGCCGGTCCGATGATCCTGGTCGCCAACGAGCTGCTGGACTGCCTGCCCGCGCGGCAGTTCGTCCGGACGGAAGGCGGCTGGGCCGAGCGGGTCGTTGGGCTCTCACAGGACGGTGAACTGACCTTTGGCCTTCGCGCCATAAATCCTCCCCCTCGCGGGGGAGGTGGTCGCGCAGCGACCGGAGGGGGAAGTTCTCCTGGCCCGGTCTCTCCCCCCTCCGGTCCTTCGGACCACCTCCCCCGCTGGGGGGAGGATCTGGAAGCCGGCGCCGTCGTCGAATCCTCCCCCGCCCAGGCCGCCCTGGCGTCTGACATCGCCCACCGCCTCGCGACCGACGGCGGCGCGGCGCTGCTGATCGACTACGGCCGCGCCCAGCCGGAGGCCGGCGACACCCTGCAAGCCATCCAGGGCCACCAGAAGGTCGACCCGCTGAAGACCGCCGGCCAGGCCGACCTCACCGTCTGGGCCGACTTTCCCTCGGTCGTCGCCGCCGCGCGGGAAACCGGCGCGAAAGCCGGCCCCGTCATCACTCAGCGCGAGTTCCTGACCGCCCTCGGCATCGAAGCCCGCGCCCAGGCGTTGGCTATGGCTCGCCCCGATCGCGCCGAGCAGGTCGCAAGACAGCTTGATCGCCTGATCGGACAGGCGCAGATGGGCGCTCTGTTCAAGGTCGCGTGCCTGTGCGCCCCCGACCTTTCGCCCCCCCTCTTCGAGGACGCGACATGACCAAGAAGACGCCCGACCTGCCGACCGTCCAGTCGCCGCTGCTCTCCAGCCTGCCGGGGGTGAAGCACGCCTTCTTCACGCGCAAGGGCGGGACCTCCACGGGCATCTATGACAGCCTGAACGTCGGGCGCGGCAGCAAGGATGATCCGGCCGACGTGGTCGAGAACCGCGCCCGCGCCGCGCGCTGGTTCGGCGGCGATCCCGAAGACCTCAACACCTGCTACCAGATCCATTCGACCATCGTGATCAAGGCCGACGGCTCGTGGGGCGATGTCCGTCCCGAGGGCGACGCGGTGGTGACAAGGACGCCAGGCGTGATCTGCGGGGCCCTGGCCGCCGACTGCGCGCCGGTGCTGCTGGTCGATCCCGAGGCCCGCATCGTGGCCGCCGCCCACGCCGGCTGGCGCGGGGCGCTGGACGGCGTGGTCCAGGCCGCCGTCGACTGCATGGTCGAGCTGGGCGCTGACCCCGCGCGGATGACCGGCGTCGTCGGCCCCTGCATCGGCCCCAAGTCCTACGAGGTCGGGCTGGAGTTCCTGCACAAGTTCGAAGCCGACTGCCCCGGCTCGGGCCGGTTCTTCAAGCCGGGCGCGACCGAGGACAAGCGCTTCTTCGACCTGCCGTCGTTCGTGCTGGACCGCCTGGCGACCGCCGGCGTCGAGCGCCGCGAATGGGTCGGCCGCGACACGCGGGCGGAAGAGGAATGGTTCTTCTCCAACCGCCGCGCCTTCCTCAACAACGAGGGCGACTACGGCCGCCTGCTGTCGGCGATTTCGCTGGAGGCCTGAGGGCCCGAAACCTCGGCCTTCGACAAGCTCAGGATGAGGTTTATATTGATAGCCGCGAACGAGACCATGGTCCTCACCCTGAGCCTGTCGAAGGGCGAGGGCCACACTCGGGCAACTGTCCGATGGCGGAACGTAGCAATTTGCTATGTTAACACTTGTACCTGTGACGATCACTGCTAGAAGGCCCCGCAACAGCCGACCCCCACCCCCGAGATATCCCCATGAAGCTGCTGTCCGGCAACTCCAACCGCCCGCTGTCCCAGGCGATCGCGGAATATCTCGACATGCCGCTGACCCGCGCCCAGGTGCGCCGGTTCGCCGATCTCGAGGTGTTCGTCACCATCGACGAGAACGTGCGGGGCGAGGACGTCTTCGTCATCCAGTCGACCAGCTATCCCGCCAACGACAACCTGATGGAGCTGTTGATCTGCATCGACGCCCTGAAGCGCGCGTCGGGCAAGCGGATCACCGCCGTGCTGCCGTACTTCGGCTATGCCCGCCAGGACCGCAAGACCGGCGGCCGCACGCCGATCTCGGCCAAGCTGGTCGCCAACCTGATCACCCGCTCGGGCGCCGACCGCGTCCTGACGATGGACCTGCACGCCGGCCAGATCCAGGGCTTCTTCGACATCCCGACCGACAACCTCTTGCCCTCGCGCCTGATGGCCGAGGACATCCGCCGCAACTATCCGATGGGCGAGGACCTGATGGTCGTGTCGCCGGACGTCGGCGGCGTGGTGCGCGCCCGCGCCCTGGCCAAGCGCCTGGAAGACGCGGATCTCGCCATCGTCGACAAGCGCCGCTCGGGTCCGGGCCAGTCGGAAGTCATGAACATCATCGGCGACGTCAAGGATCGCCGCTGCATCCTGTTCGACGACATCGCCGACTCGGCCGGCACGCTGTGCAACGCCGCCCAGGCTTTGATGAGCCACGGCGCCAAGTCGGTCAGCGCCTACATCACCCACGGCGTGCTGTCGGGCGCGGCCGTCGACCGCGTCGCCAATTCGGTGCTGACCGAGCTGGTGGTCACCGACTCGATCGAGGCCTCCGACCCCGCCAAGGTCTGCCCCAAGATCCGCTACGTCTCGTGCGCCCCGCTGATTGGCGAAGCCATCCGCCGCATCGCCAACGAAGAGTCGGTGTCGAAGCTGTTCGACTAACCGTTAAAACTGTCATGCCGGCCAAGCGCGCAGCGCGCCGAGCCGGGACCGCCGGAAACATCTGCGTCCGCCGCGGTCCCGGGTCTTCGCCCGGGATGACAGGTATTTTCGCGACCTACTCGCCTCTCGCACGGTCACGCTTGTAAAAGTCTGGTTAACGGGGCGACAGTCACAATCTCGCCGACCCGGGGTGCTAAGCGCGCCGCCAGGGGACCTGCCGGCCGCCAAGACTTGATGGGGAAGTTTCGAGAATGCGTTCCTTTTCGCGTACGCGCGTCGTCCTGACGACGACCGTCGTGGCGCTGGCCGCCGCCCTGGCCGCGGCCTGCAGCTCGCCGCCGCCCCCGCCGCCGCCGCCGGTCGTCCAGGCGCCGCCGCCCCCGCCGCCGATCACCCTGTCGTCCAGCCTGGTCGAGCGCGCCAGCGCCTTCCGCGGCTATATGGCCCGCGCCGGCCAGGTGTCCTCCAGCTTCCAGAACGGCGACCAGATCCAGACCTCGCTGAAGGTCGGCGCCGCCTATGAAAGCAAGTCGTTCCTGAACGGCGCGGTGGCCTATGCCGCCGTCCTGGCCCTGCAGGACCCGACCTTCGTCGCCTCGGTGCGCGAAGTGGCGGCCAATCCGGCCCAGCGCCAGGAGATGATCGCCAACATCATCTCCAACCCGTCCTACGCGGCCGTGTTCAAGGGCGCCGACAGCGCCGCCGGCCTGATCATCGACCAGATCGGCGGCGACGGGCTGAAGGTCTACATGGCCGGCAAGGCCGTGAAGCAGTCGGCCTATGATGTGCAGAAGGCCGCCTGGTCCAAGGCCGCGGTCGTCGATCGCGACGGTCGCCTGGCCTCGGCCAAGACCCTGTCGGCCACCCCGGCCCTGGCCGAGAGCGCCGATGTGGCCGTGCTGCAGCAGGCCTCGACCGGCGGCCAGCCGCTGGGCCTGACCCCGCGCGCGGCTCCGGCCCCCTACCAGCCGATCGTCATTCGCGGCCTGGCCGTGGCGGCGCTGGCGGCGCTGGGCGCGGCCGGCGACGACAACCTGGCCGCCATCGACGCCTTGAGCAGCGACTGGGCCACCGCCAACTGCCTGAACATGGCCAAGCTGAACCTCTACCAGTGCCTGGCCGTGTCCAAGCCGCACTATGAAGACATCTTCTGCCTGGGTCAGCACATCCTGATCGATACGGGCGCCTGCGTGGTCAAGGGCGCCGGCGCCAGCCTGCCGCCCGAGCCGCCGCGCGCCCTGCCGGTCAAGGAGTCGATCGCCGTGAAGGGCGCGGGCTCCCACTCGCGCAAGGCCAAGACCGCGGCCAAGAAGAAGGGCTGATTAATCCCAGCCCGTCATCCCGCGCCTTGTGCGCGGGACCCATCCGTCCGCCGCACGTGCGGAGCGGAAATATGCTCTCACCTGAAAGCTGAACCATGGGTCCCGCGCATGAAGCGCGGGATGACGGCGAGGTTTTGACCCTCTTCGAGGCTCCAAACCTCGAGATTGCGTCGCCCGGCCCTTTTGTGTATGTAGCACGACCCCAAAATGACCGGGCGAGCGTGGCGATCCAGCCATAGGCGCGTGGTCTCAGAAGAGAGCATCCGGCTCTCTAGAAAGACAGTCCAATGGCCGAGATCATTCTGAACGTTGAAGTCCGTGAAGGCGCCGGCACCGGCAACGCGCGCGCCGTGCGCCGCGAAGGCAAGGTCCCGGGCGTTCTGTACGGCGGCAACAAGGCCCCGGTGAACATCGCCGTGAAGGCCAACGAATTCCGCAAGTCGCTGTACACCGGCAAGCTGCTGGGCCACCTGGTCACCCTGCAGTACGGCGAAGAAAAGCAATCGGTCATCGCCAAGGCCGTCCAGTTCCACCCGGTCACCGACGAGCCGGTCCACTTCGACCTGTACCGCGTCGACGAGCACCAGCTGATCAAGATCGAAGTGCCGGTTCACTTCAAGAACCAGGACATCTCGGTCGGCATGAAGAAGGGCGGCACGCTGGAAGTGATCCGTCACACCGTCGAACTGGCCTGCCCGGCCGACAAGATCCCGGAAGAGCTGGTCATCGACCTGGCCTCGCACGACATCGGCGACGTCATCCGCATCTCGGAAGTGAAGCTGCCGGAAGGCGTGAAGCCGGCCATGGACCGCGACTTCGTGATCGCCAACCTGAAGGCCTCGGCCTCGGCCCAGTCGGACGCCGGCGACACCACCACCGAAGGCTAATCGCCTCTCGGTCTTGGGATCGAACCGATTTAAAGAGCGGGCGGGCCTTCGGGTCCGCCCGTTTTTTGTTTGGCCCGCCCTCGCCCTTCGACTGGCTCAGGGTGAGGGCTACTGGAAGGCCGCATTCGAAATCCTCATCCTGAGCTTATCGAAGGACGGGGGTTTCGCTCCACAATTTGGGACCAAGCGATGCTGATCCTCGCCGGCCTGGGCAATCCCGAGCCCAAGTACGAGAAGAACCGCCACAATGTCGGCTTCATGGCCGTCGACGCGCTGGCCCGCAAATGGGGCGCGGCCCCGTGGCGCGCGCGCTTCCAGGGCCTGGCCTGCGAGGGGCAGGTCGCCACCCCCGAGGGCGTGGTCAAGCTGCTGCTGCTCAAGCCCAAGACCTATTACAACGAGAGCGGCCGCGCCGTGGGCGAGGCGATGAAGTTCTTCAAGCTGCAGCCCTCGGACGTCATCGTCTTCCACGACGAGATCGACATGGCGCCGGGCCGCTTCCGCATGAAGGCCGGCGGCGGCGCGGCCGGCAACAACGGCATCCGCTCGGTGACCAGCCAGGTCGGCGACGCCTTCCGCCGGGGCCGCATCGGCGTGGGCCATCCGGGCCACAAGGACGCGGTCATGCACTATGTGCTGGGCGACTTCCACAAGGTCGAGCACCAGTGGCTGGACCCGATGCTGGACGCCCTGGCCGACGCCCTGCCCTTCGCCGCCGTGGGCGACGACGAGCGCTACCAGGCCGAGGTCATGCGCCTGGCGCCCGCGCCGAAGGCGGATCCGCGGAAGCCGGCGAAAGAAGACTAAACCGCCCCATCCCCTCCTCCGATCATCCCCGCCTTCGCGGGGATAGCCGGTTGTTGGGGGCTTGAGGTTGACGCCCGAGCGCTCACGCGGGAAAGACCGAGGGCAAGTCCGGGGTTATCGATGTTCTCGCTACCGTTGCCGCTGATCGGCCTGTCGTTCCTGATCGCCATTGCTTTGTGCGTCCATGTGGTCCGCACCGGCCAGCAGATGTATTGGCTGTGGATCATCCTGGCGTTCCAACCCGTGGGCGGGATCGTCTATTTCGTCGCCATCATCGCGCCGGCCTGGTTCGGTGGTCGCACGGCCCAGAACATGGGCCAGGCCGCCCGCAAGGCCCTGGATCCGCAGCGCGAATATCGTGAAGCCGCCCAGGCCGTCGATGACGCTCCCACGGTGGCCAATCGCGTCCGCATGGCCGTGGCCGCGACCGAGCTTGGCAAGCACGCCGAAGCCGAGCGCCTCTATGCCGACAGCCTGACGGGCATGTACGCCGACGACGCCCAGCTCTTGCTGGGCCGCGCCAACGCCCTGATCGAGCTGAACCGCCCGAACGACGCCCTGCCGCTGCTGGAAAAGCTGGGCGAACAGCCCAATGCCGGCCGCACGCCCCACACCATGCTGGCCCTGGGCCGCGTCTATCACGCCCTGGGCCGCGAGGAGCAGGCCGAGACCGCCCTGTCGTGGGCCGCCGACCACTATCCGGGCTTCGAGGGCATCGCCCGCTACACGGTGTTCCTGGCCCGCATGGGCCGCAAGGACGAGGCCCGCGAGAAGCTGGCCGAGATCGACAAGCGCCTCTCCAAGACCCACAGCCATTTCCGCAAGGAGGCCAAGGGCTGGCGCGACTTCGCGGCCCAGGCCGTCGTCTAGGCCGACTTCTTCTGTAGCGACAGGCAATAGCCGAACGTCACGGCGACCCCGGCCAGGACCGCGGCGGATCCCGCCACGGCCGCCGTCGGGACCGGCGCGAAGATCCACAGCCCGGCATAGACGAGCCCGCTCAGCACCAGGGACCAGCTGGCGACCCGCCGGGCCTGGCCGGCGCCGGCGGGGATCGGGACCAGCGTCTTGGGCAGCCGATTGCCGTACCAGGCCATCCAGAGGCCGGTCACGCCCAGCGCCAGACGCATGACCGTCTCCTGGTCGATATAGCCCAGCTTGAACGCCAGGACCGCGCCGAACGTCAGGGCGGCGACCACGCCGACCCAGGCGGCAGTCTCGATAAGCGCCTTCTTCATCGCACGATCTCTGGCTCGGTTTTGGATGGGGGCTCCGGCGCCTCCGCGAGACCGCCGAAGGAGTGGATGAAGCCCAGCAGCGCCTCTTCCAGCACCGAGAGCTTCAGGTGGTAGATCACGGACTTGCCGGTCTTCTCGGCATGGACCAGGTCGGCCTCCTTCAGCACCGCGAAGTGGGCAGACATGGTGGGCTTGGAGAATTCGAAGTGGTCGCACAGCGCGCCTGCGCTCATCGGCCCCTTCTGCAGCAGCTGCAGCACGCGGCGCCGGGTGGGATCGGAAAGGGCCTTGAACACCTGGCTCATAATTAGTCATTTAGCTAAATGTGGAACTGTTGGCAAGCCCCTCCCCCATCGGGCGCTTGCCAGATCGGGGCGCGCGGACCGAAAAGACTGTCCAGCTTCCGGCTTCTCCGACGAGCCCGCCATCCATATCCCCGGCGAGTTCGGCGGACGGTCCGCGCTGGTTCAGCCAGCCGCCAAGGTCGCTCGACCGGCCGATGGGTTGAAGTCCCTCGCCGCGTTGCGCCAGGCGCGCGGCGAGCTGCCGGTCACCCGTTTGAAGGCGTTGCTGAAGGCGCTCTCGGAAGCATAGCCCAGGGCCAGGCCGATCTGGGCCACGGCCGTCGTTTCGTCGCGCAGGGCCCGCTCGGCCAGGCGCATCCGCCACGCGGTCAGATAGGTCAGGGGCGCCTTGCCCGACACGGCCTTGAAATGCTCGGCGAACGAGGTCCGCGACATGGCGCAGGCCCGGGCCAGCTCGTCCAGCCGCCATTCGCGGCCGGGATCGCCGTGCATCAGGCGCAAGGCCGGCGCGGTGCGAGGGTCGGCCAGGGCCCGCAGCCAGCCGGCCGGCAGCGGACCGCCGGCCCCCAGGTGCGAGCGCAGGATCTCGGTGAACAGCAACTGGGCCAGGTGCGACGAGGCCAGTTGGGCGCCCGGCAGGTCGCCACGAGCCTCCTCGACCAGCCGCCCCAGCAACCAGCCGAAGGCGGCGGCCTGCGGCGATCCGCCCCCGATGTGCAGCCAGGGCGGCAGGACGTCGGCCAGCAGTCCGCCATTGCCCGGGTTCAGCAGGATGTGGCCGCCGATGAAGCCGAAGTCCGCGCCGTCGCCCAGCACGGCCGAGGCCAGACCCTCGCGGGCGAACAGGCCGGTCGCCTCGACGGGCTCGAGGCCTGGCGCGCTGGCCATCACATAGTCGCGCTGGGCGGTGAGCAGGCCGATGTCGCCGGCCGCCAGCCGGACCTTCGTCTCGGGCTCGTCCGCGAACCAGAACCAGCAGCCGCCGTGCAGCACGGCCGACATCTTGATCCGGTGGCGCGAGCGAAACCGGATCGCCCACGGCCCGCCCGCCTCGAAGCCGCCGGCATGGACGGCCTGGGCCTGGGTCAGGCTCAGAATCTCGGAGAAGGGATCGACGACCATTCCCGGATTTTCGCGCAAGTATCGCGAACCGACAAGCATTCTACGTCCGCCTCCTGATCGATAGGGTCCCACCATCGATCAGGAGACAGCCATGCGAGACGATCTGGTTCTGGTGACGGGCGGTACGGGTTTCATCGCCCAGCACTGCATCCTGGCGCTGCTGGCGCAGGGCTATCGGGTGCGGACCACGCTGCGGACGCCCGGGCGCGAGGCCGAGGTCCGCGCCTATTTGAAGATGGGCGGCGCCGAGCCCGGCGATCGCCTGAGCTTCGTCACGGCCGATCTCAGCGACGACGTCGGCTGGGCCGATGCGACCAAGGACTGCGCCTATGTGATGCACGGCGCCTCGCCGACCCCGTCCGGCGACTATGCCAGCGAGGAAGAGTGGATCATCCCCGCCGTCGAGGGCAATGTCCGGGTCCTGCGCGCGGCGCGGGACGCCGGCGTCAGGCGGGTGGTGCTGACCTCGGCCTTCGGCGCGGTCGGCATGGGCCACAAGCCGATGACGCGGCCGTTCGACGAGACCGACTGGACGCAGTTGAACGACGAAGTCGCCCCGTACCAGAAGTCCAAGACCCTGTCCGAACGCGCCGCCTGGGACTTCATCGCCGCCGAAGGGCGCGGCCTGGAGCTGGCGGCCGTCAACCCGACCGCCGTGATGGGCCCGGCGCTGGGGGCCGACTATTCGCACTCGATCCGGCTGATCAAGCAGATGCTGGAGGGCATTCCCGGATGCCCGAAGGTCAATTCCGGCTTCGTCGACGTGCGCGACGTCGCCGACCTGCACCTGCGCGCCATGACCGACCCGGCCGCCAGGGGCCAGCGCTTCCTGGCCATTGCGGGCCAGAGCCTGTGGATGCGCGAGGTGGCGGCGATCCTGCGGCGGCGGCTGGGACCGGCGGCGGCCAAGGTCCCGACCCAGGAAATCCCCAACACCGTCGTGCGCATCGGCGCGGCGGCGGGCAATCCGGCGCTGAAGGCGCTGGTCCCGTTCCTGGGCGTGAGCATGAACGCCACCAGCGAGAAGGCCATCCGCCTGCTGGGCTGGTCGCCGCGCTCGGCCGAGGAGTCCATCGTCGCCGCCGCCGAGAGCCTGCTGCGGCTTGGCCTGATCGAGGGGGCCTGATCGAGGGGGCGGACGCCCAGAACGCCTCGCCCCGTCGCGCGTTAACATCTGGCCTCACCCAGAAAGCGAGACGTCGCCATGACCCTGGCCCAGCGGATTGTCATCGCTCAAGACGACGGCCGCGCGGTCATGGTCGTGGCCCTGGCCGCCCTGCTGCTGTTCGGCGTGATCGCCATCCTGGTCTTCGCAGGCATCCATCCCGCGCAGGCCTCGGCCTCGCAGCCTGGGTCCGCCGCTTCGCCGATCCCCAAGGCCGACGAACCGGCCTGCAAGGCCGCCCTGGCCCGCGCCCGCGATACGCGCGGCCTGCCCGCCGAGGAGGCCATCGCCGTCTCCACGGCGATGCTACGGACCTGCGGCGTCCGCTGAGGGAACCGACGACGTCCTGGCGATTTCTCTTATGCGTCTCGACAGCGCCTCATGGCCATCGGGACACAGCGGCCCGGCCACACGCCCCCCCCGACGATCGCCGGGCCGCAACCTTCTCCACAGCTTTCGCTGGACCCTTGAGCGCGCTTCGCACGTTCAAGCTCCATGGCAAGACAACCCAAACCGCCGCACGTCGGCCAAGGCGAACTGACGATCGCCCGCCAGGTCCATCCCGTGACCTTCTCGCTGCACTATCTCGACAACCGAGGCCTGCGCTCGGCCAAGGGCGGCCTGACCGGCGCGCCCGAAGCGATGCGCGAGGCGTTCCGGCGCGGGCGCGTCCATCTGGCGCTGGACGATGGCAAGGGCTTCGAGGTCGCCATCGTCGCCCATGCCGAAGGCAGCGCCACAGCCTATTTCGAGAGCGCGGTCGATATCCGCTAGGCGGCTAGAACCGCCCGCGCTGATAATCCTCGAACGCCTGCACGATCTCCTCGCGCGAGTTCATCACGAACGGGCCGTGCCAGAACACCGGCTCGTCGATCGGACGGCCGGCCAGCAGCAACACGCGCGCGTCGGTGACCGCCTCGACCCGCACCGTATCGCCACGGCCCAGGAACACGCCCGACAGCGCGTCGACCGTGTCGTGAGCCACACGGACCTGGCCCTCATAGACGGCCAGCATGGCGTTGCGGTCGTCGCCGACCGGCTCCTCGAACACGGTCCCGGCCGGCAGGACGACGTCGAAGTACAGAGCGTCGACCGCGCCGCCGCCGATCGGACCGGGCGTGCCGGCATCCGTCGCGCCCGAGATCACCTTGACCGTGACGCCGCCGTCGCGCGCCTCGACCGGGATCGCGTCGCTCTCGAACTCCTGATAGCCGGGCGCGCTCATCTTCAGCTTGGCGGGCAGGTTCACCCACAGCTGGAAGCCGCGCATGCGGCCCTCGGCCTGCTCGGGCATCTCGGAGTGGACGATGCCCTTGCCAGCCCGCATCCACTGGATCCCGCCCGGCCCGATCACGCCCTCGCGGCCGGTGTTGTCCTTGTGACGCATCCGGCCTTCCAGCATGTAGGTCACGGTCTCGAAGCCGCGATGCGGATGGTCGGGGAAGCCGCCCATGTAGTCGGACGCCTGGTCGTTGTCGAAACAGTCCAGCATCAGGAACGGGTCGAACATCTGGGCCTCCGGCGTGCCCAGCATGCGGGTCAGCCGCACGCCATCGCCATCGGAGGCGGGCAGGCCCTTCACGATCTTCAGGACGGGTCGAACGCTCATGGAAAAGCTCCTTTCGCGCATTGATATCAGATCTGGTTGCAGTTTCCACAAGAGGGCGCGCCAGAGGGTCCCCGCGTTCGCCTTTCGCGACCATCCGTGCTAATCGCCCGCCCAACGAAATCCACGAGAGTTCCATGGCCCTGAAAGTCGCCATCGTCGGCCTGCCCAACGTCGGCAAGTCCACCCTGTTCAACGCCCTGACCCAGACGGCGTCGGCCCAGGCAGCCAACTATCCGTTCTGCACGATCGAGCCCAACACCGGCGACGTGGCCGTGCCCGAGCCGCGCCTGGACGCCCTGGCCAAGATCGCCGGCTCCAAGGAAATCATCCCGGCCCGGATCACCTTCGTCGACATCGCCGGCCTGGTGCGCGGCGCTTCGAAGGGCGAAGGTCTGGGCAACCAGTTCCTGGCCAATATCCGCGACTGCGACGCCGTGGCCTTCGTGGCCCGCTGCTTCGAGGACGACGACATCACCCACGTCGAGGGCCGCATCGACCCGCTCAGCGATCTCGAGATCATCGAGATGGAGCTGATGCTGGCCGACCTGGAAAGCCTGGAAAAGCGCCTGCCCGCCGTCGAGAAGAAGGCCAAGTCGGGCGGTGACAAGGACGCCGCCAACACCCTGCGCCTGATCAACCTGGCCCTGGCCCAGCTGCGTGAAGGCCGTCCGGCCCGCGCCGCGACCGTGGACAAGGAGGACGAGAAGGCCTGGCACATGCTGCAGCTGCTGACCTCGCTGCCGGCCCTCTATGTCTGCAACGTCGAGGAAGGCAGCGCCGACAAGGGCAACAAGTACAGCGACCTGGTCGCCGAACGCGCCGCCCGCGACAACGCCAAGTCGGTGGTCATCTCGGCCCAGATCGAGAGCGAGATCGCCATGCTGGACGCCGAGGAGCGCAACGAGTTCCTCGAGACCCTGGGCCTGGAAGAGCCGGGCCTGAACCGCCTGATCCGCGAGGCCTACACCCTGCTGAACCTGCAGACCTACTTCACGGTCGGCCCCAAGGAAGCCCGCGCCTGGACCATCCATGTCGGCGACACCGGCCCGCAGGCGGCCGGCGTCATCCACACCGACTTCGAGAAGGGCTACATCCGCGCCGAGACCATCGCCTTCGACGACTTCGTCAAGCTGGGCGGCGAAGGCCCGGCCAAGGAAGCCGGCAAGATGCGCGCCGAAGGCAAGGAGTATGTCGTCAAGGACGGCGACGTGATGCACTTCCGCTTCAACGTCTAAGCGTTCAAAAGATCAGCGGCCGGAGCGGAAACGCCCCGGCCGTTTTGCTTTACGGAGTACCGCCATGCTCGACACCGTCACCCTGACCTCCGCCATCGACGGCTTTTCGTTCACCGCCCTGCACGCCCAGCCGGAAGGCCCTCGCAAGGGCGGCGTGGTGGTGATCCAGGAGATCTTCGGTCTGGACCAGTACGTCCAGGCCGACGTGGCGCGCTGGGCGGCGCGGGGGTTCGAGGTGCTGGCCCCGTCGATCTTCGACCGCGCCGAGCCGGGCTTCACCGCCGAGCATGATCCGCAGGGCTTCCAGACCGGCGTCAGCTACGTGCAGAAGGTCGGGATCGACGCGATGCTGTCGGACATCCAGGCCTGCATCGACGACCTGACGGCGCGCGGTCCGGTGTTCGCGGTCGGCTACTGCCTGGGCGGCTCGCTGGTGTGGCTGTCGGCCGCCCGGCTGAAGGGCCTGGCGGCGGGCGCGGCCTATTACGGCAGCATGATCGCCGCCAATGCCGACCAGACCCTGAGCGCGCCCGTGGTCGTGCACCTGGGCCGCAAGGACGGCCACATCCCCGCCGAAGAGGTCAAGGCCGCCATCTGGACCGCCCATCCCGAGGTTCCGGTCCACGTCTACGAGAACAGCGGCCACGGCTTCAACAATGACGGCCGCCCCGACAGCGACGCAGGCGACGCCGAGCTGGCCCGTCAGCGGACGGTCGACTTCTTCGCCGAGCATTCGGGAGCCGGCGGTCATGGGTGAACGCATCGCCCTGGCCTGCAAGGAGACCGGCGCGCCGTTCGCCGCCTATCACGCGCCGCCGCAGGAAGCCCGGCGCGGCGGCGTCGTCATGCTGCACGCCATCTGGGGCGTCACCCCGCACCTGCGCCAGTTGGCCGACAGCCTGGCCGAGCAGGGCTATGAGGTCATCGTCCCCAGCCTGATGGACGCGGCCGACGCCGACTTTCCGGTCGAGGACACCACGCCTTCGATCCTCGACGCCCGCATGGCCATGGGCAAGCTGACCGGCTGGGGCGCGAGCACCCTGCCCCGCGTCCAGGCCTGCATCGACGCGCTGGCGGGACCGGTGTTCGCCATGGGCTTCTGCTATGGCGGCACGACGGCCTGGCTGGCGGCCTGCCGCTGCGAGGGGCTGAGCGCCGTGTCGGCCTTCTATGGCGGCGATATCGCCAGCTATCGCGACGAGACGCCGAAGGTCCCGACCATCCTGCACTTCGGCAAGTCCGACAGCATGATCCCGCTGGCCGATGTCGACACCCTCCGCGACGCCCATCCGGATGTGCCGATCCATCTCTATGACGCCGGCCACGCCTTCGTGGCGCCCAGCGGCCACCATCCCGACAGCGCCCGCCTGTCCCTGCTGCGCACCTTGCAGCTGTTCCAACGGTCGGGCGGGAGCAAGGCCGAGGCTTAGAAGGGCCGCCGCCCTCCTGCCCGGCGTCATGATGAACGCCGTGTGGTGAGGCTGTCGAGATCGTCGCGCAACCGTCACGGCTGGGCTAGGCTGAGTCGCATGCGTCACCGCGCTTCAGTCCTGACCCTGTCTTTCGTCCTTGCCGCCAGCGCGGCGCGGGCCGGCGAGACGGCATGCTGGTTCGAGAACGGGGCCGTGATCGCCCCGGCGGTGATCGGCGACATGGCCGGAGACTATGTCATCGACCTGTCGGCCCCGCGCACCCTGCTGCACGAGACCAAGGCCCAGATGGCCGGGATCACCCAGCCTGAGCTGCCGCTGCCCGTCGAGGTGGCGGGAATGAAGACGCCCGCCGTGCCGGTCAAGGTCGCCGATCTGGACGCGCGCGGGGCCGGCTTCGTCACCCCGATCGCCGGCGTGATCGGCATGGACGTTCTGGCCGGCCACAGCGTCGAGATCGACTTCGCCCACTGCCGGGTGCGCATCGACAAGCCCTGGCGGGCGCGCCGGCAGGTCGTTTTGCCCGTCGAGGTGGTCGAGGGACTGCCGACCATCGTCGCGGGCGTCAGCGACGGCCCCGTGGCCCTGCAGGGGGCCTTCGCGATCGACACCGCCTCCACGGCCATGGCCCGGCTGTCGACGCGCGGGGCGGCCGCGACGGGCAAGCTGGACATGACCGCCCGCCACAAGGCCCCGGCCCGACTGCGCGCCCTGTCGATCGGCGGCGTGTTGGCCGAGAACGTGCCGGCCAGCCTGGCCGACGACCTGCCCGAGGGCGTGACAGGGACCTTGGGGACAGGCCTGTGGGGTCGTCACCGCCTGCGGCTGGCCGCCGACGCCCGCACCTTGTCGGTCGCCCCGTGATGCTGATCGAGGCCAAGAGCGACGACTTCGCCACCCTGCTGCGCGGCGAGGCTCCTGCCCCCTATCGCCTGGCCGACAGCCCCCTGACCCCGCCCGAGGTGCTGGCCATGCTGGCCAAGCTCGCGGACGGCATTCGCCTGGTGTTCAGCCCCGCCGCCTGGCTGATCGTCGAGGACGGCGAGATCGTCGGCCTGATCTCGCCCACCCGGCCGTTGGACGCTTCCGACCGCAGCCTGCGGATCGGCTACGGCGTCGCCCCTACCCGCCGGGGCAAGGGCGTCGCCACCCGCGCGGTGGCCGACCTGGCCGCCTGGGCGCGGACGGACGAGCGCGTGCTGGCGCTGACCGCCGAGACCGCGATCGACAACCCCGCCTCCCAGACCGTGCTGGCCCGCAACGGCTTCCAGGCCGTGGGCGAACGGGAGGACAGCGAGGATGGAGCGCTGATCCTGTGGCGGCTGGAGGTCTAGGCCACGTCCCCCCGTGTCATCCCGGCCGCAGCGAAGCGGAGAGTCGGGATGACACTGAATTAGGGACAAAAAGAAAGGCCCGGTGTTTCCACCGGGCCTTTCCGTATCTCAGCCTTGAAGCCGTATCTCAGCCTTGAGGATCGTGTCAGTGCGACTCGTTCTTCCAGACGGTCTTGTAGCTGGCGTACAGCAGACCCGAGAGCAGGACGAGGTAGATCAGAACGGCGAAGCCGGTCTGCTTGCGCTCTTCCAGCTTGGGCTCGGCGGCCCACATCAGGAAGGCCGAGACGTCTTCGGCCTGCTGGTTCAGGGTCGACTTGACGCCGTCGTCGAACGTCACCAGGCCAGCCTTCAGCGGCGGGGCCATGGCGATGAAGCCGCCCGGCGGGACGTGCTTGGGATCGCCGCGCCAGGCCGAGGTCAGATCCCCCGCGAAGTACTGGTTGTAGTGGCCGCCGGTCGGGACCGTCAGACCCTTGGGCGCATCCACATAGCCGGTGACGACCGAGTAGATGTGGTCCGGACCTTCTTCGCGAGCCTTGGCCAGCAGCGACATGTCCGGCGGCAGGGCGCCGCCGTTCGAGGCGCGGGCCGCGGCCTCGTTGGCGAAGGGCGACGGGAAGCGGTCGGCGCTGGTGGCGGGACGCTTGATGGCGTCGCCGGTCTCACCGTCGATGTCGTTGACCTCGTAGTCCTTGGCGATCGCCTTGACCCACGGGTTGTCGTTCGAGTTCGGATACTTCTCGTTGTAGAACGGACCGCCCTTGTCGCCCAGGTTCCGGAACGAAACCAGCTTCAGCGAGTGGCAGGCCGAACAGACTTCACGATAGACCTTGAAGCCGCGTTGCAGCTGGGCCTGGTCGAACGTACCGAAGGGGCCTTCGAACGACCAGTGCACTTCCTTGGCCTTCAGCGCGCCGCCCGCGGCGAGCGCCGGGCCGTTGGCGCCGACGACCAGGAGACCCGCCGCCGCCGCGATAGCCGAGAGTTTGCGGAGCATCGGGATCAACCCTTGTGAGCGTCGGCCGAAAGGGCCGGCGAGGCGATCGAGTCCGGCACGGGCAGGGTCTTTTCGACCAGACCCAGGACCGGGAGCACGACCAGGAAGAAAGCGAAGTAGTAGAGCGAGGCGACGCGGCTGAGCCACACGAAGCTGTTCATGTCCGAGCCCATCAGCTGGAACGTGGTCAGGTTCGGGATCACCGGATCGTCGGGCAGCTTGGCGCCGCAGACGCCCAGGACGCAGCAGGTCACCAGGAAGAACACGAAGTAGATCTTCGCGGTCGGGCGGTAGCGCATCGAGCGCACCTTCGAGGTGTCCAGCCACGGCAGGGCGAACAAGCAGGCGATGGCGCCGAACATGGCCAGCACGCCCATCAGCTTGTCCGGAACGGCGCGCAGGATCGCGTAGAACGGCAGGAAGTACCATTCCGGAACGATGTGCGCCGGCGTCACCAGCGGGTTGGCTTCGACATAGTTGTCGGCGTGGCCAAGCGCGTTGGGCATGTAGAAGACGAAGAAGGCGAAGAGGATCAGGAAGACGCTCATCGCAAAGCCGTCCTTCACCGTGGCGTACGGCGTGAAGGGAACGGTGTCGGCCTTCGACTTGGGGTCCACGCCCGTCGGGTTGTTCTGGCCGACCACGTGCAGGGCCCAGATGTGCAGGATCACGACGCCCGCGATCATGAAGGGCAGCAGGTAGTGCAGCGAGAAGAAGCGGTTCAGGGTCGGATTGTCGACCGCAAAGCCGCCCCACAGCCAGGTGGTGATGCTTTCGCCGACCAGCGGCAGGGCGCCGAACAGGTTGGTGATGACGACGGCGCCGTGGAACGACATCTGGCCCCAGGGCAGGACGTAGCCCATGAAGGCGGTGGCCATCATCAGCAGGTAGATCACGCAGCCCAGCAGCCACAGCACTTCACGCGGCGCCTTGTAGGAGCCGTAGTACAGGCCGCGCAGCATGTGGATGTACACGGCGATGAAGAACATCGACGCGCCGTTGGCGTGCATGTAGCGGATCAGCCAGCCGTAGTTCACGTCGCGCATGATGTGCTCGACGGACGCGAAGGCGCCCGAGGCGCTCGGCGTGTAGTGCATCACCAGGATGATGCCGGTGATCAGCTGGGAGGCCAGGCACAGCGACAGGATGCCGCCGAAGGTCCACCAGTAGTTCAGGTTGCGCGGGGTGGGATAGTCGACGAACGAGTCGTAGCCCAGGCGCACGATCGGCAGACGGGCGTCGAGCCAGCGCTCGATACCGGTCTTCGGTTGATAGGTCGAATGTCCGCTCATATCGCTTAGCCGATCTTGACCTTGGTGTCGGTGAGGAAGGCGTATTCCGGAACCACCAGGTTCAGGGGCGCGGGGCCCTTACGGATACGACCCGAGGTGTCATAGACCGAGCCGTGGCACGGGCAGAACCAGCCGCCGTACTCGCCGCCGCCGAAGGTCGGCACGCAGCCCAGGTGGGTGCAGTTGCCGCCGACGATCAGCCAGTTGGCCTTGCCGGGCTTCACGCGCGAGGCGTCCGTCGCCGGATCCTTCATCGACGCGCTGTCGTCGGCCACGGCCTTGGCGATCTCGGCCTTGGTGCGGTTGCGCACGAAGAGCGGCTTGCCGCGCCACTTGATCGTGACCTGCTGGCCCTCGGCGACCTTGGTCAGGTCGAACTCGGTCGAGGCCAGGGCCCGCGTGTCGGCGGACGGGTTCATCTGGTCGATGAACGGCCACACCAAAGTCGCGGCGCCGCCAGCGGCGGCCGCGAGCGCGGCGATGTGAATAAAGTCGCGCCGGGAGGGATCGCTCCCGTGTTCCGGCTCGGTCGTTGCGCCCACGGCGGTGTCGGCCACCTAGTCACCCCTTAATTCCGCAGGCCACGAAACGCGGCCGGCTTGGAGAAGCGCCTTTCGACGCCATATCTTGCTCGACCCGCATGCGGATCTCCGCCACAAGGCAGCGGTCGGATCGTCGTATCGGACGCGCGGACGAAGTCCGCAAGCCCTTTCGATTCCCGGCAAAGCCCCTGCTGCCCTTGTGGTTGGTTCGCTTATTATGCGTATCGCACTTTTTCAACCGGGTATTCCCCAGAACGTCGGGGCGGCCATCCGGCTCTCGGCGTGCTTTGACACGGGCCTGGACGTCATCGAGCCCTGCAGTTTTCCCTTGGATGACAAGAGCTTGAAGCGCGCGGCCCTGGATTACGGGCCTCTGGCGCACCTCAAGCGACACGATAGCTGGGATGCGTTTCTCGCCGCCCCGGAACGGGCCGAGGGCCGCCTGCTGCTTTTCACGACTCGCGGCGCGACGCCTTTTCACCGATTTTCGTTCGCCCCCGGAGACACCCTGCTGTTCGGCAACGAGAGCAAGGGCGCCCCGGAAGAGGTGCACGCCGCCGTCCAGGGCCGCATCGTCATCCCGATCCGGCCCGAGACCCGCTCGATGAACCTGGCCACCACCGCCGCCATGGCCCTGGGCGAGGCCCTGAGGCAGACCGGCGGCTTCCCCGAAGCGTGAGCGCGCCTAAGATCAACCCATGATCGATTCTCGGCGCATCGGCGCGGACATCGCCTATCTGAGATCGCGGCCCGACTGGATGCTGCTGGCGCCGGTGCACATTGAGGCCTTGCTGGATCCGATGCGCTTCCAGCTGCTGATGCAGGCCGCGCGAGATTTCTACTTCCAGCGCTTCCAGCGCATGACCGAGACGGTCGCGGCCGCCCGGCGCGTATTCGGGATCGAGGGCGACCAGGGCGTGACCCTGTCGATGGCCGGCCTGGCCGCCGCAGGCTCAGGCGACCTGACCGCCGCCTTCGACGCCTTCAAGCAGGCCCGCGACCAGCAGCCCGAGATCGCCGACCACCACTACAACTGCGGCGTCATGCTGCTGAAATACAGCCGGGACCTGGCCGTGGCCGAGGGCCTGTTCCAGAGCGGGCTGGAGCGCTACGCCCACGGCCCGTCGTGGCTGGCCCTGGCGGTGATCCGGCTGGAGCGGGGCGATTTCGCGGGCTGCGTCGAGGCCGCCCGCCGCGCCATCGCCCTGGAGGCCGAATCAGACGGCGTCGCCGCGCTGTGCCTGGCCGCCGCGCTGGAACGCCTGGGCCAGCCCGTCGAGTGGCCGCAGCAGCGGCCTGACGCGCGGCTCTCCACGCCCGAGGCCTTCGACATCGTCGTCGCCAAGGCCCCGCGGACCGTGGTCAGCGTCGCCCAGGGCGACGAAGAGGCGCTGGCGGCGCTACGGCTGGCCCAGTCGCTGGAGGCCGTCGCCCCGGACTGGAACGTCCACCTTCACCTCTGCAACGCCTCGGCCGCCGTCGCGCGTACGGTCGCGGACGGGGCCGGCGCGCGCGCCGATCACGTTCGCGTTTCCATCGAGACCTTGGTCACCGACCCGCCCGCCAGCCTGGCAGAGCGTTTCGGCGTCATCCGCCTGCGGACCTTCGCGGCGGCGGGCGCGGCGATCGGCGGCGACCTGATCCTGGCCCATCCGCGTACGGTGTTCTCGGCCAATCCCGCCGTCCTGCTGCCCGAAGCCGACCAGGGCGTGTCGCTGGTCGTGCGCGACGGCCTGCTGTGGAACCAGGTCGGCCAGGACCTGATGGCCTTGCGCGCCGGACCGGCGGCCAGCGCCTTCCTCGACACGATCCGCACCGCCGCCCTGCCCTGGTCGTGGCGCAACAGCCCGATGACCGCCGGCGTCAGCCTGTGGCGGGCCCGCGCGACCTGTCCCGACGTCCGGGTCCTGTCCGAGGACGACCTGGCCCTGGCGGCCTTTCCCGACGCCCCGCCCGAACCGAACGCCCCGCCGGCCCGCGCCGAATTCAACGAGGTCGTGCCGTCGCGCTTTGGGCCGATGGTGCTCAATCGCAACGACCTCTACATCTTCAGCGGCATCCAGGAGACCGGCGCCTGGGCGGCAGACGAGCTCGATTTGCTGAGCCAGCTGATCCAGCCGGGTCAGACGGTGCTGGACGTCGGCGCCAATATGGGCGCCCACACCCTGGCGTTCTGCAATTTCGTGGGGCCGACCGGCCGGGTGCACGCCTTCGAGCCGCAGCGGATCATGTTCCAGGCCATGGTCGCCAGCGTGGCCCTGAACAGCTGGGCCAATGTCCACGCCCATATGACCCTGGTCGGGGCCAAGAAGGGCGCCATGCGCCTGCCCGGCATCCATTACGGCCAGCCGGGCAACTTCGGCATGATGACCCTGGCGCCCGATCGTGGCCGCGCCGAGAGCCTCAGCTATCTCGACGACGAGGACGGCGAGGAAGTCGCGATGATCACGGTCGACAGCCTGAACCTGCCCGCCTGCCACCTGATCAAGATCGACGTCGAGGGCATGGAGATCGACGTGCTGCGCGGCGCGGCCAAGACCATCAAGGCCCACCGTCCGCTGATCTACATGGAGTGCCAGCCCGACCAGCGCAGCCAGTCGTCGCTGAAACTGCTGAAATCGATGGGCTACGCCACCTGGTGGCACGGCGACATCGGCTCGCCCAACATCCTGGGCGCGCCGCTGGAGCGCCCGCTGTCGGTGATGGGGCTGAAGCTGGCCTGAGGGTCGCCCCTAGTGGTCCCCGAAGTCCACGTCGCGACGCGCCGCGACGATCGTCACGATAAAGCCGGCCAGCACGTCCAGCAGCACCATCAGGGTGATGAGGAAGAAGGTCGAGGTCGCGAAGGCCGGGAACAGCAGGAACTCGACCAGGCACAGGATGAACAGCACCATCGACAGCGAGTGGTTGATGATGGCGATCCGGCGGCTGGTGGTGGATTTCAAGAGCTCGACGAACAGCACCACCAGCGAGGCGGCCAGCAGCAGGTCGCCCAGGCTGACGCCCCACTCGGCTCGCGAGGTCATGTGGATGGTGAACAGCTTGTCGCTCATCCGCACGCCGGCGTCGGCGGCCTTGAAGGCCCCCGGCAGGGTCAGCGCGACCAGGTTATAGATGAGCACCGGCAAGGCCAGCAGCGGAACGGCTGCGAACATCGAGCTTCCCCCTTTGGCGCGAGCGTTAAGTCTCATGCCATGGTTAAGCCCTAGCGGGAAAATTCGTTGCGGTGAAGCCGGCTCGCCTGCGAAGCGCTAGGCTTCGTCCACGCCTTGGGGATTGCGGGCCCGCGACTGCAGCCACATCACGCCCAAGAGGTCCGAGATCGAGGCCTTGAGGCGGCCGAAGTTCGTGTATTTCGATACGCCGCTCTCGCGGTGACGGTGGTTCACCGGCTCGAACGCCACCTCATAACCCTCGCGCAGCATCAGCGCCGGGATGTAGCGGTGGATGTGATCGAAGTACGGCAGGCGCAGGAAGGCCTCGCGGCGGAAGGCTTTCAGCCCGCAGCCGGTGTCGTTGGCGGTGTCCTTCAAGAGACGCTTGCGCACCCCGTTGCCGAACTTGGAGGCGAAGCGCTTGGCGCTCGAATCCTGGCGCTTGACCCGCTCGCCGCCGACCAGGGCCAGTACGTCGGGACCGGCCTGCAGGGTCTTGGCCAGGCGCGGGCCGTCGGCCGGGTCGTTCTGGCCGTCGCCGTCCAGGGTGACGATGATCGGCCCGCGCGCAGCCAGGACGCCGGTGCGCACGGCGCGGCTTTGCCCTGAGTTCTTGCGGTGGCCCAGCACGCGCAGCTGCGGGATCTCGGCCTTCAGGGCGACCAGGCGGGCCTTGGTGTCGTCGCGGCTGGCGTCGTCGACGAAGATCATTTCGTAATTGTCGCCGTTGAAGGCGGTCGCGATCTCGCGCGCCAGCTTCGGAGCGGCCTCGCCTTCGTCGAAGACGGGCACGACGACGGAAAAATCGGGGGTGGCGTTCATCGCCCTCTAATACCGGAAAAATTTCCACACGAAAGGATCGTGCTAAAGCTGCGACCATGACGCTTGAATCTCGCCTGGACGCCTGGAGCCGAGGGTGGCGCGGCCCCCTGTTAGCCGCGCTGGTCGCCCTGATCGCCGGCCTGCCCGGCCTGTTCGCCATGCCGCCGCTGGACCGCGACGAGTCGCGCTTCGCCCAGGCCACGTCCCAGATGCTGGAGACCGGCGACTATGTCGTCATCAAGTTCCAGGACCAGCCGCGCTTCAAGAAGCCGGTCGGCATCCACTGGCTGCAGGCCATGAGCGTCAAGGCGTTCTCCGACGCCGAGGACCGGCGGATCTGGGCCTATCGCATTCCGTCCCTGCTGGGCGCGATGCTGGCGGCGGCGGCCTGCGCCTGGGGCGCGGCGGCCCTCTTTGACCCGCGCACCGGCCTGATCGCCGGCTCGATCCTGGGGGCGACCTTCCTCCTGTCGTCCGAGGCCTTCATCGCCAAGACCGACGCGGCCCTGTGCGGGACCACGACCCTGGCCATGGCCGCCCTTGCCCGCGTCTACGCCGCCCAGCTGAAGAGCGAGACCGTCAAGAAATGGACCAAGCTCGCCTTCTGGCTGGGCCTCTCGATCGCCGCCCTGATCAAGGGCCCGGTCGGCCTGCTGGTCGCGGTCTTCGCCCTGGTGGGCCTGGCGATCTGGGACCGCAAGTCCGCCTGGATGAAGGATCTGGGCTGGACCTGGGGCCTGATCCTGTTCTGCGCCATCTGCCTGCCCTGGGCGATGATGATCACGGTGGCCACCGACGGCGCCTTCTGGGGCGCGGCCGTGGGCGGGGACCTGGCGCCCAAGCTGGCCGGCGGCCAGGAGGGGCATTCGGGCCCGTTCGGCTACCACACCCTGTTGGCGCCGCTGCTGTCGTTCCCCGCCACCCTGCTGCTGCCGGCCGGCCTGGTCGTCGGCTGGACCAAGCGCAACGAGCCGGGCGTGCGCTTCGCCGTCTGCTGGCTGGTCCCGACCTGGCTGATGTTCGAGATCCTGCCGACCAAGCTGGCGCACTATGAGCTGCCGGCCTATGGCGCCCTGGCCATGCTGATGGCCGCGGCCGTGCGCGAGCCGCTGGCCAAGGGACCGCGCTGGATCGGCGCTGTCCTGTCGGTGCTGATGGCCGCCCTGCTGGCCGCCGTCGCCGTCTATGGCCAAGTGAAGTTCGGCGCGGGGCGCGACCTGGCCTGGACCGTGCTGGCCGCGGGCCTCTCCCTGGCCGCCGGGATCGCCGGCGCCTTCCTGCTGCTGCGCCGTCACTCGGCCCGCGCCCTGGTCACCGCCGGCGTGCTGGGCGTCGGGGCCCACGTCGCCCTGACCGCCGGCCTGATCCCGCGCCTGGAGCCCCTGTTCCTGTCGAAGGACGTCGCCGACGCCCTGGATAGCGCCAAGCTCTCGCCCCGCTCGGGCGCGGCGGGCCCGGTGGCCCTGACCGGCTATTCCGAACCCAGCCTGATCTTCCAGTTGGGGACCGCCACCGAGCTGACCGACGGCGAGGGCGCGGCCGACGCGGTCTCGGAAGGCCGCCCGGCCGTGGTCGAGAGCCGCGAGGAAAAGCCCTTCCGCGAGGCCATGACCGCCCTGGGCCTGACGCCGCGTCCGGTGTCGGTGGTCGGGGGCCTGAACTATTCCGACGGCGACCAGGAGAAGCTCACCATCTATCGCGGCGAGCCCCAGCCGTCCGAGCCTGAGGAGCCCGCCCCATGAGCCGCTTCATCCAGATCGTCGAGGTCGGCCCGCGCGACGGCCTGCAGAACGAAAAGACCATCCTGTCGGTCGCCGACAAGCTGGACCTGATCCGCCGCCTGGAAGCCGCCGGCGCCAGGCGCGCCGAGGTCGTCTCGTTCGTGAACCCCAACCGCGTGCCGCAGATGGCCGGCGCGGAAGAGATCATGGACGCCCTGCCACCGGACCGCATCCACTCGCGCATCGGCCTGGTGCTGAACATGCGCGGCTGGGAGCGCTGTGTCTCGACCGGCTGCGACGAGGCCAATGTCGTGGTCTGCGCCTCGGACGGCTTCGGCGTCGCCAATCAGGGCGCGACGGTGAAGCAACAGCTCGACACCCTCGCCGCCATCGCCGAGCGCCAGGCGATCGACGGCGGCCCGCCGATCACCGCCACCATCTCGGTCGCCTTCGGCTGCCCGTTCGACGGCGAGATCAGCGAGGACCAGGTCGTGGCCATCGCCCGCGAGGCGGCCAGCCTGGGCGTCCCGGAGATCGCCATCGCCGACACCATCGGGGTGGCCGATCCCTGGGTGGTGACCAAGCGCATCGAGGCCGTCCGCGCCGCAGCGCCGGACGCCCGCCTGCGCATGCACTTCCACGACACCCGCAACACGGGCCTGGCCAACGCCTATGCCAGCGTCCAGGCCGGGGTCGATGTGCTGGACGCCTCGGTCGGCGGCCTGGGCGGCTGCCCCTTCGCGCCGAACGCCACGGGCAATATCGGCACGGAAGATCTGGTCTACATGCTGGAACGGGCCGGCTTCGAGACGGGTTACGACCTGGCGGCCCTGATCGAGATCGGCCGCGATGTCAGCGCCAAGCTGGGCAAGGCCCCCGTCTCCTCCCTGGCCCGCGCCGGAGGTTTCCCCGCATGATCCGCCTGGCCGCCTTGCTCGCTCTTGGTCTCTCCGCCTGCGCCGCCGCGCCGGTCGCGGACGCGGGTCCGCCGAAGTGCGACGTGACGATCAAGTTCGGCAGCTATGGCGCGGGCATCGACCGCGACCTGGCCGACAAGGTCGCCGTGGCGGTGAAAGCCGACCGCGACATCGCCCGCTCGGAACGCAAGCCCTGGGGCCGCGAAGGCGAGTTCGACCAGTGCCTGACGGTGAAGTCGGGGCGGAGTGCAAAAGCGGTGTTCGAGCGCTACCGGGCGATGTTGCCGGCGAAGACGCTGAAGGCGCCGACGTCGATCGAGGGGCCGGATGGGCTGAAGGCCGAGACGATCGGGCCGATGTGATGATGAACCCCTCTCTCTGAGAGAGAGGGATTCAGGCGCGGCGAGCTGCCTAGATCGGCCGTCCGGTCAGCTTCCACAGCAGGGGACGCGAAACGCTCATCAGCATGATGGCGGGCGCGAGCAGAACGGCGGCGGCGAACAGCTGCAGCGAATCGGCGCGCTTGATGAAATAGCGGGTCAGGCCCACGCCCTTGTGGAACTCGACCTTCAGCGGGTGTTCCTGGCTGGTGTGGCCCAAGTGGACAACCTCGGCCTTGGGCTGGAACAGCACCTGACCGCCGGCCCGGCGGGCGCGCCAGCACAGGTCGATGTCCTCGACATGCAGGAAATAGCCTTCGTCGAAGCCGCTCAGGGCCTCGAAGTCGCGGCGGCGCATGGCGAAGCAGGCGCCCGAGATGGTCGGCATCGGCACGGGCTTGCCCGGCAGCGGCTCGTTCTCGCGATGGATCTCGAAACTGGCCAGGTTGGGGTGGCGACGGGTGAACTGGCCGAAGCTGAGCACGGTGCTCATCGGCGTGACGTCGCCCCGGCGGCCGCCACGCTGCTCGGTGCCGTCGATGTTCATGACCCGCGCGCCGACGATGGTCGGGGTCGGCTGGCCCTTGAAGGCCGTGACCAGCGAGGCCACGCAATTGGGCTGCAGATTGGCGTCGGGATTGAGGAAGACGATGTATTCGCCGCCCGCCGTCGAGGCGCCCAGATTGGCGCCGCGCGCGAAGCCGATATTGCCGTGGCCCTGCTTGAGCACGACGCGCGGCTCGGTCAGGGCCAGCGAGCGCAGCATGTCCTCGTCTCGGCCGTCGGAGCCGTTGTCGATAATGACGAACTCGTCGACCAGCGGCTCGGCCAGCACATGCTTGATGCTCTCGGCCAGCGCCTCTCCCGTCCGATAGACGACCATGACGACGGACACGTTCGGACGAGCCGGACGCGCACCAACGGCAAGGGTCGAGACGGACGGGAGGATGCTGTTCATCAGGCGGTCGCAGCCTCCGGTACGGGATTGGCGACGCCCAGGGCGCGCTTGATATCGGGCGGCGTGGCGTCGTCCTTCAGGACACTGAGTGCTTCATCGAGCGAGAGCACGCTCTGGCCCTCGCCGCCGAGGCGACGCAGGGCCAGTTGCCCCGTTTCCGCTTCCTTACGTCCGACCACCGCGATCACAGGCACCTTGGCGAGGCTGTGCTCGCGAATCTTGTAGTTGATCTTCTCATTACGCAGATCCACTTCCGCGCGCATCCCCAGCTTCGTCAATTTCTCGACGACCTCCAGGGCGTATGCGTCGGCGTCGGAGGTGATCGTGGCCACGACCACCTGCGTGGGCGCCAGCCAGACCGGCAGCGCGCCCGCGTAGTTTTCCAACAGGATGCCGATGAAACGCTCGAAGGACCCCAAGATCGCCCGGTGAAGCATCACCGGACGCTTCTTCGAACCATCCTCCGAAACGTACTCGGCGTCCAATCGTTCCGGCAAAACGAAATCCAGTTGCAGCGTGCCGCACTGCCAAACTCGACCAATGGCGTCTTTCAGCGAGAACTCGAGTTTTGGCCCGTAGAAGGCGCCTTCACCTGGCTGCAGCACCAGAGTCTCACCCGCGTCTTCGGCGGCGGCGGACAGGGCGGCCTCGGCCTTGTCCCAGACCTCGTCCGTGCCCGCGCGCAGATCAGGACGCGTCGAGAACTTGGTGTCGGCCAGCGTCATGCCAAGATCGCTATAGACGCTACGCAACAGTTCGATGAACCGGGCGCTTTCCTCCGTGACCTGTTCTTCGCGGCAGAAGATGTGGGCGTCGTCCTGCGTGAAGGCGCGCACCCGCATGATGCCGTGCATGGCGCCCGACGGCTCATAGCGGTGGCAGGCCCCGAACTCGGCCATGCGCAGCGGCAGCTCGCGATAGCTCTTCTGGCCGACGTTGAAGATCTGGATGTGGCCCGGGCAGTTCATCGGCTTGACCGCCAGGACTTCGCCCTCGGCGCTTTCGCACATGAACATGGCGTGGCCGAACTTCTCGGCGTGGCCCGACTTCTCCCACAGGCTCTTGTCGAGGATCTGGGGCGTCTTGACTTCCTTGTAGCCGGCCGCGTCCAGGCGACGGCGCATGTAGTCTTCCAGCACGCGGTACAGGGCCCAGCCCTTGGCGTGCCAGAACACCATGCCCTTGCCCTCTTCCTGGATGTGGAAGAGGTCCATGGTCTTGCCCAGCTTGCGGTGATCGCGACGCTCGGCTTCCTCGATGCGCTTGAGATGCGCTTCCAGGTCGGCTTCCGAGGCCCAGCTCGTGCCGTAGATGCGCTGCAGCTGGGCGTTGTTCTGGTCGCCGCGCCAGTAGGCGCCGGCCAGCTTCGTCAGCTTGAAGGCCTTGCCGACGTGCTTGGTCGACGGCAGGTGGGGCCCGCGGCACAGGTCCTTCCAATTGCCCTGGCGATAGACCGTGATCGTGTCCGTACCCGGCAGGTCGCGGATGATCTGGGCCTTGTACTGCTCGCCGATGCCGTCGAAGTGGGCGATGGCCTCCTCGCGGTCCCAGACCTCGCGCGTGATCTTCTCGTCGCGATCGACGATCTCCTTCATGCGCTTTTCGATCGTTTCCAGATCGTCCAGGCTGAAAGGCTCTTCGCGCGCGAAGTCGTAATAGAAGCCGTCCTCGACGTTCGGGCCGATCGTCACCTGGGTGCCGGGGAACAGCTCCTGCACGGCCTCGGCCAGCACGTGGGCCGTGTCGTGGCGGATGGTGTCGAGCGCCTCGGGGGCCTCGCGCGTCAGGATCTCGAACTTGCGCTCGCCGGCAAGCAGGTCGGGCGTCAGGGCGCGATCCAGGTCCAGCACCTGGCCGTCCAGCTTGATCAGCAGCGCCTTCTTTTCCAGCGACTTGGAGATGGCCGCGGCGACGTCGCGTCCCGTCGAGCCATCGGGATACTGACGGGAGGAGCCGTCGGGGAAAACCAGATCGATCATTCTTCACATATCCACTTGCGTGGCTGGCTTGCCGACGGCGGCGGGTCGTAGCCCGATCCACCTAACGGATTGCAGCGGCAAATCCGTCGCAACGCCAACCAGGAACCCTTGAGCGGGCCATGATCCTTGAGGGCGGCCGCCGCGTACTCCGAACAGCTCGGCGCGAAGCGGCACTGCCGCCCGATGAGGGGCGAGAGCGTCAACTTGTAGGCCCGAAGGCCCAAATCGACGGTGCGTTCGTAGAAGGTCATGCCTGCGCGCGACGCCTGTTAGTCCAGTAAAGCACTAACCCCCTTTTAGGGGCGATCAAGCCGCGCCGGCGGTGCTAGTTCGCGTTTCGCCGACGCCTGTGGCCTTCCGGACAGCCTCCACCGTCGCCTCGAACGCCAGCAGCGTCGAGGCGTGACGGGCGGGATAGTCCTTGACCGGCTCCAGCACGGCGAGCTCCGCAAAGCGGCCCGCAGGGTGCGAACCGTTCGCCTTCAGCATAGCGCGCAGAGAGTCCCGCGCCAACTCGATGTCGGAAAGTTCCGCCCCGACCACATTGGCGCCCAGGATCGCGGCGGCCGCCTGGCCCAGAGCGCAGGCCGAAACCTCCTGGGCGTAGTCGACGACCTTGCCGCCTTCGACCTTCACGTCGACGACGATCCGGCTGCCGCACAGCTTGGCCGTCTTCTCGGCGCTGGCGTCGGGCGCGTCCAGCCGACCCGCGCGCGGCATATTGGCCACGAGCGTCAGGATCTTGGCGCTGTAGAGGTCGTCGATCATCGCGGCCCTAAGATGGGGTCTTTTGGCGCTCGGCCCAAATGGCCTCGGCCCGATCGCGCACCGCTTCGCCCATTTCGGTGAAGGCGGCCTTGAGCTTGCGGCGCTCGTCGCGGCTGACGAAGCGCAGCAACAGGCCCATGAACAGCTCGCCGTTCGAGAAGGTCGAGCTGGCCTCGCCCATGTTCTCGATTTCCAGATAGCGGATCGCGGTGACGAACCCGCCCATCCGGGTCGAGCGCCAGTGCAACTGCTCGTAGGGCACCCAGTCCTGGACGATGGGCGCGATGACCTTGGCCGGCTCGCCGGGCAGGTGCTGCTCCAGCGTCAGCGCCGTGCCGATCTTCATCTGGCCCTCGGCCCGGCGATACAGCGGGTTCCATTCGTTCCAGGTGGCGAAGTCGGAGACGACGTCCCAGACGACCTCGGCGGGGGCCTGGATCCCGATGCGATGTTCGACGGCGCGTTTCATGGCTGTAATTTCTAATCTCGCACCAACCCACCATCCACCACCAGGTTCTGGCCGGTGACGGCGCGGCTCCAGGGCGAGGCGAAGAAGAGGACGGCGTCGGCGAACTCGGCCGGGGTGGTGACCTGGCGCAGCGGCGTGCTCTGGGCGATCAGGTCGAAGATCGCGTCCGGCGTCGCGGCGCTGGCGTCTGTCGTGCGCAACAGACCGCCCGAGACCATGTTGACCGTGATCCCCGACGGACCCAGGTCGCCGGCGGCGGTGCGGGTCAGCGACAGCAGCGCGGCCTTGGCGGCGGTGTAGTCGTGATAGGGCACCACCGGGTTCTGGAACAGGTTGGTGCCGACATTGATCACCCGGCCAAAGCCCGCCGCCTTCATAGCGGGCGCGGCGGCCTGGATCAGGTTCAGCGAGCCGCGCAAAGCGACGTCCAGCTGCCCCAGGAAGTCGGACCACGCGATGGTCTCGATCTTGGCCCGGCCGTCGCCGTTGAAGCTGAAGTCGCCCAGGGCGTTGTTGACCACCGTGGTGACGTGATGGCCGAAGGCCTGCGTCGCGTCATTGACTAGGCGGCGAGCCTCCAGCGGATCGGAGACGTCGGCCTGGATGGCCACGGCGCGCTGGCCCAGTTCCGCGACCAGGGCCTTCGCCTTGGCCTCGCTGCGACGGTAGTTGACCACCACCTGGGCGCCGTTCTCGACGAAGGCCCGAGCGATCGCCGACCCCAGTCCCCGGCCCGCGCCGGAGACCAGGACGACCTGCTTTTTGAAGGTCATGCTCAGTCCTTCATCCGCCAGGTGGCGCCCGACGGGCCGTCCATGACCACCACGCCCAGCGCGTCCAGCTCGGCGCGGATGGCGTCGGCGGCGGGCCAGTCCTTGGCGGCGCGAGCGGCCAGGCGCTTGGCCAGCAGGTCCTCGACCTGGGCCTTCAGCGCGTCGGACGCGTCACCCTCGAACCAGCTGTCGGGATCGGCCTGCAGGAAGCCCAGCAGGGCGCCGGCCTCGATCAGGCGGGCCTTGTTGGCGGCGATGGCGACCGTATCACCAGCGGTGACAGCCTTCTCGATCAGGCTCGACACCTCGAACAGGGTCGAGGCGGCCAGCGGGGTGTTGAGGTCGTCCATCAGCGCCGCGACCGTGTCGGCCGGCGCCTCCATGGCCTGGTCCATCGGCACGTCCTTGGCGCGGCGCAGAGCGCCGTACAGGCGGTCCAGCGACTTGCGCGACTGCTCGATCAGCTCGGGCGTCCAGTCCAGCGGCTGGCGGTAGTGGGCCGACAGCAGCGCCCAGCGGATCACCTCGCCCGGCGTGGTCTTGAGCAACTCGTGCGGGATGATGACGTTGCCCAGGCTCTTGGACATCTTCTCGCCGGACATATCCAGGAAGCCGTTGTGCATCCAGTAATTGGCCAGCACCGGCAGGTCATGAGCGCAGCGGCTCTGGGCTACCTCGTTCTCGTGGTGCGGGAAGGTCAGGTCGATGCCGCCGGCGTGGATGTCGATGGTCTTGCCCAGCGCCTTGTCGATCATGGCCGAGCACTCGATATGCCAGCCCGGACGGCCCGCGCCCCAGGGGCTGTCCCACTCGGGCTCGTTCTCCTTGGACGGCTTCCACAGCACGAAGTCGGCCGGGTGGCGCTTGTACGGCGCGACCTCGACGCGGGCCCCGGCGATCATCTCGTCCAGCGGCCGGCCGGAGAGTTGGCCGTAATTGGCGAAGCTCTGGGTGTCGAACAGCACGTGACCCTCGGCGGCATACGCCGAACCGTTCTCGACCAGCTTGCCGATCATCTCGACGATCGCGCCGATGTGGTCGGTGGCCTTGGGCTCCAGCGTCGGGCGCAGCGCGCCCAAGGCGTCGGCGTCCTCGTGATAGGCGGCGAGATAGCGGTCGGTGATGACCTTGATCTCGACGCCCTCGTCGGCGGCCTTCTTGTTGATCTTGTCGTCCACGTCCGTGACGTTGCGGGCATAGACCACCGCGTCCTTGCCGTAGATGTGGCGCAGCACCCGGAACAGCACGTCGAAGGCCACGACGGGACGGAAATTGCCGATGTGGGCGTAGTTGTAGACCGTCGGACCGCAGACATACATCGTCACCCGCTTGGGATCGGCGGGAACGAAGTCGCGCTTCTCGCGCGCCATGGTGTCGTGGATCTTCAGGGTCATTGGGCCGCAGCAACCTAACGTAACGGAGGTGTTGCCCCGCGAAGGGGCCGGCCCCATATAGCTAGCACACGCGCTCACCACCACGTCTGTTTGGTGATAGGGCGCGACGGGTGGCACGCGTAATTCCGGGACGAAAGGCGTCTCGGCGCAACTCAGCCCGAGGAAGAAACCCCCAAGACATGGACGCACTGACCCGCGAGCGAACCCTGATCGGTACTGAAGACGCCGGTCTTGATCTTGAACCCGCCCAGCGCCCCACCCGAGACGAGGCCATGGCCGCCGTCCGGACGTTGCTGGCCTGGGCCGGCGACAATCCCGACCGCGAAGGCCTGATCGATACGCCCCAGCGCGTGGTCGACGCCTATGGCGAGTGGTTCGCCGGCTATCATGGCGACCCGGCCAAGGAGCTTTCCCGCACCTTCGAGGACGTGCAGGGCTATGACGACATGGTCATGCTGCGCGGCATCGACGTGCAGAGCCACTGCGAGCATCACATGGCGCCGTTCCTGGGCAAGGCCTGGATCGCGTACATGCCGACCGGCAAGGTCGTCGGCCTCTCCAAGCTGGCGCGCCTGACCGAGATCTTCGCCAAGCGTCTCCAGACGCAAGAAACCATGACCATGCAGATCGCCGACGCCATCGAGGACCACCTCAGCGCCGCCGGCGTGGCCGTGCTGATCGACGCCGAGCATCAGTGCATGAGCACCCGCGGCGTCCGCCACCACGACGTCTCGACGATCACCACCCAGTTCCGCGGCGTGTTCAAGACCGACAAGGTCCTGCAGCAGCGGTTCATGGATCTGGTTCGCAAATAATCTCCTCCCCCGCTGGGGGAGGTGGCCCAGAGGGCCGGAGGGGGCAGCTCGGCA
>CAIUMD010000046.1 GCA_903900155.1 uncultured Caulobacterales bacterium
GTTGGGTGGTTGGCGGACTTCTCCTCCCCTCTGGGGGTGGTGGCCCGGAGGGCCGGAGGGGGCATCGCCGGCCTATGCGGAGCTGCCCCCTCAGTCGGCTTCGCCGACAGCTCCCCCAGTGGGGGGAGCAGAACTCTTGAACGTCCGCAACGGGTCGGAGAACCGTCCCCCTACGAGACCGCCGCCCGACCTTCCGGCGTCAGCGCCACCGCGGCGCCGATCAGCGCCGTGTGCGGGTGCAGGATGACGTGGGTCGAGATGTCCTGGGTGAAGCCCGACAGGCGGCCCTTCTCTTCGAAGCGCGCGCGGAACGGGCTCTTTTCCAGGATGTCGATGATCCGGGGCGCGATGCCGCCGGCGATGAACACGCCGCCGCGCGCGCCCAGGGTCAGGGCGATGTCGCCGGCCGTCGAGCCCAGCACCGCGCAGAAGCGGTTCACCGTGGCCAGGCTGTCGGCGCAGCCTTCGGTGGCGCGTTCGGTGATCTGCTTGGCGGTCAGGGTCTCGACCTTGCGGCCTTCGGCCTGGCCCAGGGCGACGTGCAGGTCTTCCATGCCGGGACCCGACAGGATGCGCTCGACCGAGACGCGGCCGCCGTCCAGCATCTTGGTCAGGGAGCGCAGGACCTCGATCTCGACCTCGTCCAGCGGCGCGAAGGCCACGTGGCCGCCCTCGGTGGCCAGCGGGATCTCCTGGCCGTGGCGGCGCACCAGGCCGGCGACGCCAAAGCCGGTGCCAGGACCCAGGATAGCCAGGTCGCCCTCCCCCGCCGTCGGCAGGGGACCGATCTGGCGCAGGTCCTTGGGCGCCAGGCGCGGCGCTGCAAGAGCTTGGGCCGTGAAGTCATTGATCAACTTGGCGTTTCGGAAGCCGCCGGCGCGGCGCAGCCCGTCTTCCGAGATCCGCCAGTCTAGGTTGGTCATGTGGACCTGGCCGTGGTCGATTGGACCGGCGACGGCGACCACCGCCTGGTCGGGATGCTTGACGCCGACTTTTTGCAGATAGGCTTCGATGGCGTCCTCGGCCGTGCCGTAGTCCTCGCCCTTGAAGGCGGTGGGTTCGATCAGGCGCGGGTCCTGACCGTCGAATTCGACCAGGGCGAAGCGGGCGTTGGTGCCCCCGATATCGCCGACGAGGCCGAGCCCGCCGCTGTGATTGCCGTCCATGACCACGTGCTTTCCTAAGCGAAGACGGAAGCGCCGGCGTCGGCCGCGCCGACCCCGCTGCGCATCCATCCAAACAGTTCCCGACCAAAGCCCGGCTTGGACGCCGGGACGTTCGCCGGCGGGCGGGCCAGCAGAGCCGCCTCGTCCACCAGGATCTTCAATTCGCCGGTCTCGGCGTTGACGCTGATCACGTCGCCGTCCTGGACATAGGCCAGGGGCCCGCCCTTGGCGGCTTCCGGCGTCACGTGGATGGCGGCCGGGGTCTTGCCAGAGGCGCCCGACATACGCCCGTCGGTGACCAGGGCGACCTTGTAGCCACGGTCCAGCAGCACCGAGATCGACGGCGACAGGTTGTGCAGCTCGGGCATGCCGTTCGCCGACGGACCCTGGAAGCGGACCACCACGACCACATCGCGATCCAGTTCGCCGCGCTTGAAGGCGGCGATGAAGTCTTCCTGCTCCTGGAACACGGCGCACGGGGCTTCGATCACGTGGTGCTCGGGCTTCACGGCCGAGATTTTCATGACGCCGCGGCCCAGATTGCCGGCCAGCAGGCGCAGGCCGCCTTCCGGGCTGAAGGGGTCGGAGACGGGACGGACGATGGCGGTGTCCAGGCTCTCGGCCGCGCCGTCGCGCCAGGTCAGGACGCCGTCCTTGAGGTGCGGCTCCTGGGCGTACAGCGACAGGCCGGGGCCGGCGATGGTCTGGACGTCCTCGTGCACCAGACCGGCCTTGAGCAGCTCGCGGATCACGAAGGCCATGCCGCCGGCGGCCTGGAAGTGGTTCACGTCGGCCGAGCCGTTCGGATAGACACGGGCCAGCAGCGGGGTGGCCTTGGAGATGTCGTCCAGGTCTTCCAGCGTCAGGATCACGCCCGCCGCATGCGCCATGGCGATCAGGTGCAAGGCCAGGTTGGTCGAGCCGCCGGTGGCCATCAGGCCGACCACGCCGTTGACGATCGACTTCTCGTCGATCATCCGGCCGACCGGAATGAACGCGTTGCCCTTGTTGGTCACGGCGGCGGCTCGGCGCGCGGCTTCCTTGACCAGGGCCTCGCGCAGCGGCGTGTTGGGGTGGACGAAGGCCGAGCCGGGCAGATGGAAGCCCATCAGCTCCATCAGCATCTGGTTGGTGTTGGCCGTGCCGTAGAAGGTGCAGGTGCCGGGGCCGTGATAGCTGGCCTGCTCGGCTTCCAGCAGTTCGGCGCGGCCGACCTTGCCCTCGGCGTAGAGGGCGCGGATGCGGGCCTTCTCGCTGTTGGGCAGGCCCGAGGTCATCGGACCGGCCGGGACGAACAGGGCCGGCAGGTGGCTGAAGGTCAGGGCGCCGATGACCAGGCCCGGCACGATCTTGTCGCAAACGCCCAGATACAGCGCCGAGTCGAAGGCGTCGTGGGTCAGGGCCACAGCGGTGGCCATGGCGATGACCTCGCGCGAGAACAGCGACAGCTCCATGCCCGGACGGCCTTGCGTCACGCCATCGCACATGGCCGGCACGCCGCCGGCGAACTGGGCGGTGGCCCCCACTTCACGGGCCGCAACCTTGATCAGCGCCGGATACTCTTCCAGCGGCTGGTGGGCCGACAGCATGTCGTTATAGGCCGAGACGATGGCGATATTGGGCGCGTTCGGGTCCAGCGCGCGCACCTTGTCGACGCCCGGCGAGGCGGCGAAGGCGTGGGCCCAGTTGGCGCAGGACAGCTTGGCCCGGCCCGGCTGGCTCTCGATCGCCTGCTGCATGTTGGCGAGATACGCCGCGCGGCTGTCCTTGCTGCGCGCGACGATGCGGGCGGTGACTTCGGCGATGACCGGGTTCAGGCTCATGGCGATTACTCCGCCCACAGGATGCGGACCTTGGCGCGGTCCTGCTTCAGGATGGCGGCGACCGGCAGGGCCGGATCGACGTCGCCGTCCAACAATGCTTTCTTGGCCGCCCCGGTGACCAGCAGCACGATCAGGTCGGTGCGGGTCAGGGCGGCCAGGGTCAGGCTCAGGCGCTGGATGTCCGGGGCCGGATCGCCGGGCGGCACGGCCAGGACCGAGCGCTCGGTGTGCGGATCCAGCCCGCGCGCCAGCAGCGGATTGCCCGGGAACAGCGAGGCGAAGTGGCCGTCAGCGCCGACGCCCAGCAGCACCACGCCGAACGGCGCGGCGGCGTTGACGCCCTCCTCCGCCTTCAGCGCGCTCTCTTCGTGGGTCACGCCCTCGAAGAACAACGGCGCGAACTGCGCCTTGGCGGCCTCGCCGACCAGCAGGTGGCGACGGACGAGGCCTTCGTTGCTGCCCGGATCGGTCGGCGGGAGGAACCGCTCGTCGGTCAGGGTGACCGTGATCTTGTCCCAGGGCGCGGTCATGCCGGCCATGCGGTCATAGACCGGGGCCGGCGTCGTGCCGCCGGTGGCCGCGAAGCCGGCCTTGCCGTGGGTAGCCACGGCGGTGGTCAGCGCCCCGACCAGGATCGAAGCGGCGGCGTCATAGAGGTCTTCGCGGGAGCCAAAGGTTTCAAACTTGGCCATCGCTTACGCCTTCCACGACCGGCCGCCGGGCGAGATCAGCCCCTGCGCCGACTGCGGTCCCCAGGTGCCGGCCGCGTAGTGGGCAGGCTCGACCCCCGCTTCGGCCCAGGCGGCCGAGACGGCGTCGATGAACTTCCAGGCCTGCTCGACCTCGTCGCGACGCACGAACAGGGTGCGGTCGCCGCGGAAGGCGTCCAGGAACAGCTTCTCGTAGGCGATGCGGCGGCGACCGCCGCTCTGGCCGAACGACAGCGACAGCGGCAGCGATTGCAGGCGCATGCCCTCTTCCGACAGGCCCGGGCGCTTGTTCATCAGCGTCAGGACGATGTTCTCGTCGGGCTGCAGGTCGATGACCAAACGGTTGGCGCACAGGTCGCCGTCGGTGGCCTTGCCGAAGATGTTGTGCGGCAGCGGCTTGAACTGGACGACGATCTGGGTGCGGCGGTCGGGCAGGTTCTTGCCGGTGCGCAGGAAGAACGGCACGCCGTCCCAACGCCAGTTGTCGATCGCCACCTTCATGGCCACGAAGGTCTCGGTCTTGGTGGGCTTGCCGACTTCGGCGACATAACCCTCGCGCGCCGAACCCTCGACCACGCCGGCCACATACTGGCCGCGCACGGTGTCGTGGGCCACGCTCTCCTTGGTGAAGGGGCGCAGGGACCGCAGCACCTTGACCTTCTCGTCGCGGACCGCGTCGGGGTCGAAGCCGGACGGCGCCTCCATGGCCACCAGGCAAAGCAGCTGCAGCATGTGGTTCTGCACCATGTCCCGCAGCGCGCCGTACTCGTCGTAATAGGGCCAGCGGTCGCCGACCTTCTCGGTCTCGGCGATGGTGATCTGTACGTGGTCGATCGTGTTGCGGTCCCACAGGGGCTCGAACAGCACGTTGGCGAAGCGCAGGGCGGTCAGGTTCTGGACCGTTTCCTTGCCCAGATAGTGGTCGATCCGGAAGACCTGGCTTTCGTCGACCACGGCGGCGACGGCGGCGTTGGTGGCCTTGGAGCTCTCCAGGTCGCGTCCCAGCGGCTTTTCCAGGATCAGGCGGGCCTTGGGACCGGTCAGGCCGGCGGCTTGCAGCGCCTGGCAGGCCGAGCCGTACAGGCTGGGCGACAGCGAGAAGAAGATCACCAGGTCGCCATGCGCGCCGATACGCTCGGCCAGCTTCTTGGTGTCGTTCTCGCTGGTGATGTCGGCGGGAACATAGTCCAGGCGGGCGGCCAGGCGGTTCCAGGCCGCCTCCTCCACCGTCGCGCGCTTGCCCAGTTGCTCACGGACCAAGGCGCGATAGCTGGCGGCGTCGTGATCCGCGCGCGCAACGCCGATGATCCGCAAGTCGTGCGGCAGCAGTCGATCAAGTTCGAGGAAGTAGAGCGAAGGCAAAAGCATTCGCAGAGCCAGATCCCCCGCGCCGCCCAGCAGCACAAGGACCTCGCGGCCGTTCTCGCCGTCGTCTTTTTTCTTCACCAATGTCGTCCACCCTATGACAACGTTGTCATGACATGCCTGCGGCAGAAAGGCAAGCGCTCGCGGATCCTCCCGTCATATGGGACAGGAGGCGGGCTCTAACTAGGCTAAACGCCCGGAGCCCGCCATAAGACCAATCGGGTTTTGGCGGGTGAATTTTCGGTGACGCGGCAGGGCTTTCAGGCTGCCCGTGCCTCTAACTTCAGCGGAATTGGCGTGTAAGGGAAAACCCCTGCCCTATCGGGCGCCGGCGGGCTTTCCAGTGCGGAAGCGGTCCTTCATCCGGCCGATCCAGCCGTTGAAGGCTTCGTTGTCGGCGGTCACGCGACTGAAGTCCGAGGCCGACAGCGATTCGACGCTCATGCCCTGCAGGGCCACGCGCAGGCCGTCCGGATTGCCGGCGGTGTCGACAAAGCCCGACCAGCGCTGGCGCAGGCGCGCCAGGGACTTGTCGTCGTCGGCCAGGCTGTAGGCCACGGCCGTGCGCAGCAGGCGGGCCTCGTCGCCCGGGCTGAGCGGCCCGGTGGTCTTGAAGCGGTCGCCCAGCGCGCGCTCGTACATCGCCCCGGCCTGCGGCCAGGCGTGCTGCTTCCAGGCGATCTCGGCGCGGATCTCCTGGCCGTCGCGGCTGTTGTCCTTGTCGATCAGCTCCAGGGCGTCGTCGTAGCGGCCCAGGCTCATCAGGGCGCGGGCGGTGGCCAGGCGCCGCTCGACGTTCAGGGCCGGCGGCAGGATGGTGGTCCGGGTGTCGTTGATCGCGTTCAGCGCGTCTTCCGGCTGCTTGTTCATCAGGTAGATCCAGGCCAGGTCCGTGGCGACCTGGGCCTTGGGCACGCCGTTCAGGCGGTTGTCGACCTGGTACTTCAGCAGCTTGGCCGCGTCGTCCAGCAGGTCGACATCGACCAGGCGGCGCACCAGGTTGCGGACCATCTGGTCGCCGTCAGCGCCGATCGGGGTCAGGTCCTGGAAGTCGTAGAACAGGCCCACCGCCTGGATCGGCTGCATGCCGTCGGCCAGGCCTTGCAGGAACAGCTGCCGGAAGGTGTTGGACAGGTCGTTCTGCAGCGCCACCGCCTCGGGGCGGTCGGGCAGCTGGCGGCCGGCCGAGCGCAGCACTTCCAGCGCCTCGCGATAGCGGCCCTGGTCGATATAGAGCTTGCCCAGCGCCCGGATGACCTCCAGTTCCACGCCGTCGCCGCGCCAGCGATAACGCAGCTGGTTCAAGGTCTCGGCGGTCTTCTGGGCGCTGATCTGGCCCTTGGCGTAGCCCAGCTGGGTCGCGTGCAGGATGGCCGGCGTGGCGATCCGGTCGATCGGCGCTTTCGCGATGGCTTCGAACATGCGGCGGGCGCGGACCTTCTCGCCCTTGGCCTCGAAGATGCGGGCCTGGGTCAGGCGGATGTCCAGTTGGTCGGCGACCGGGACCTTGGGCGCGGCCAGGGCCTTGGTCACCAGCTGCATGGCGCCGGTCAGGTCGCCGACGCCCAGGGCCGCCTGGGCCTGGGCGTGCAGGAATCGCGCGCGCCAGACCGGCGGGAACAGGTCCAGGGCCCGGCCGCCGCCCGCGAACTTGCTGCGCGCATCGGCCCACTGGCCCTGCTTGGTCGAGATATAGCCGCGCCACAGGGCGCTGGACGGGTCGTCGCTGAGCACCGGCGAGGAGAAGTCGGCGTCGGCCTCGGTCAGGCGGCCGGCCATGACCTTGGCCACGCCGCGCAGGCCGCGGAACTCGGCGTCGCCCAGCAGGGTCTGGTGCTTGCGGCCCGCGGCGTTCAGCACGCCGATGGCCTCGAACGACATCTGCGAGCCGACCAGGAAGCGGGCCAGGGCCATGCGGGCGCCGGTGTCGCTGTCCTTGCCGTCGCCTTCCGGCGCGGCGGGGATGGCGCCCTGCAGGGCGTTGTAGCGGGTCAGAAAGCCGCCCGAGCCGGTCTTGGGCCAGGTGTCCAGGTCGATCAGGGCCGGCATCGACATCGGTTGCGGCGCGCCGGCGGCGGCCTCTTCCGGCGGCGTGTTGGCCGAGATCGGCGACAGGATCAGGCCCTTGGGCCGGCCGATGCGCAGCAGGTCGCCGTCGGCCTGCACCAGGAGGTCGGCAGCGTAGGGCTCGATGGCCAGGCCCTGCACCGATTGCAGCAGCGCCATCTCGACATATTCGCGGCGCGACGGCA
This sequence comes from uncultured Caulobacterales bacterium, assembly GCA_903900155.1. GTDB lineage: Bacteria > Pseudomonadota > Alphaproteobacteria > Caulobacterales > Caulobacteraceae > Caulobacter. Next base: position 7,317 of record CAIUMD010000046.1, read on the forward strand.
GGCCCTTGGACGGAGCCAGGGCCGGGGCGACGATCATCTTGTCCCCGACGGCCGGGTCGGCGACCCAGACCGCCTTGGTCACGCCCGCGACGGTGGCCGACAGGGTCGCCGGGTGCACGCTCTCGTCGCGCGCGACCTTGATGATGTCGGGGCTTTCCTGCGAGCCGGGGCCCAGGCTGATCTTCCACAGACCGCCCTGCCCTTCGGCCACATAGGGCTTGCCGGCCTGGGTGACGATGCGCAGGGCGCTGTAGTCGGGTCCCTTGAAGACCTGGAACTTGGAATAGCCGACGCTGGACGATGGCAGCTTGGAGGTGTCCAGGCGCGCGGGCGTGTCGAACACGATCCAGACGGCCTCGCCGCGCCGGAACACGGCGGCGCCGGCCGGAGCGGCCCAGTTGAAGCCCAGCGTGACCTGCTGGTCCTGGCGTTCGACCTCGACCTTGACCACGCCGCCGGCGGGCATCGGGTTGGGACGGCCGATCGGCGCGGCCGGCGCCGTGGTCTGGCTGGCCGGCGGCGCGCCCGGACGGGCGAAGATGTTGACGAAGTCGACCCCGTCGGCGTTGCCCAGGCGCGCGTCGGCGTCGTCGGTCAGGGTCAGGACGATCTCGAGCACGCCGTTGACGTGGCGGGCCTCCGAAGCCTTCACCCAGCGCGGCGGCGCGATCTTCAGGGTCGAGAGATCGGGATTGGCGTCGCGGCTGAACCGCATCACCAGCGCCTGGCCCTCGCGGTGCGAGACCATCTTCGCGCCGCCGGCCCAGTGGAATTCGACCCGGGAGAAGTCAGCGGCCTGCGCGACGCGCACGTCCAGCGCGCCGCGCGCCGCGGAAGGCGGCGGCGCGGCGTAGCCGGACGGCGCCAGCGTGCCCGCGATGACCGCGGCGGCGACGCTGGAGCGCAGGAGCTGGCGAAGGGTCATGGGCCTCCCTTAGCCGGCTTTTTTGGGAGCCGACTTGGCCTTGGGAGCCGCGGCGCCGGCCAGGCCGGCGTCGGCCTGCTGCGTCGGCGTGGCCGCGCCCGGAGCAGCGGCGACCCCGGCAGCGGCCCCGGCGGCGGCCCCAGCGGCGGCATTGTCGGCGATCGCGGCCTTGCCCTTCTCGACCGCCGGATTGGCCAGGCGCGCGGCCAGGCGTTCGGTCAGAATCTTCGCTTCGCCCGGGGCCATGTTGGCCAGGATCTGCGACAGGGCCCGCTCCTTCATCTTGGCGGCGATCGGCAGGCGCACGCTGTCGTCCAGCAGGGTGATGCGGGCGGCGGCGTCCTTGGGCTTCATGCCTTGGTAGACGACGACCAGGCGATCGACCTCGGCCTGCTTCTGGGCGTCGACCTGGCCCAGCAGGCCAGAGATGTCGCCCTTCAGACCGGTCAGGGCCTTCATCTTGGCGTCCAGCTTGGCTTCCGCGGCGGCCAGCAGCTGCAGCTGGACGTCGATGTCCTGCTCGCGCTGGTCCAGTTGGCCGCGGCGCGCGCCCAGGCTCTGCAGCACGCGCAGTTCGGCGGGCGAGAGGCCGGCTTCCTTGGCCAGGGCGTCGGCCGACGGGGCGCAGACCCTGGGCGGCAGAGCGTTGGCGGCGGCCGGCTGGCCAGCGGCCTCGGCCGAGGCCGCCTGTTCGCCTTCAGCCTTCTTGCCTTCGGGCTTGGCGACGCCTTCGGCAAAGGCCTTGGCCCCGCCCAGCAGGTCCGGCAGCGACTTGGCGCCGGCCAGGGCGTTGATCGCCAGCACGCCGCCGACGGCGACGCCGACCAGGGGGAGGATGCGCGGAACGTTCTTCATCAGCGGGGCGCTCTGGGGTTGCTTCCGGGACGCGAGCCGTCGGCCGGTCCGTCGAAGAGGTCATCATCGATCCGCGCCCGTGAACGCGGGGTTTCGCGGGAGGCGCTGGGGCTTCCCAGGGTAGAGCGAGCGGCCGGCGGGAGACGGTCTTCCCGGTCCAGCAGGCGCTCGAAATCTTCAGCCTTCAGCCGGCGCTCCGGCTGGGGAGCCGGTTCAGGCTCGCGGCGGGCCAACGACGGACGCTCGAAGCGTTCCTCACGCTCGACCGGGCGTTCCGGACGGGCGGGCGTCGGCGCCGGCAGCGGACGGCTGGTCCGCTCTTCCAGCTGGGCCGCCAGGGCCTGGGCGCGCTCGATGCGCACCGCCAGGGTCTCGGCCGCCTCGTCGGTAGCCGCGCGCAGATCGGCCAGGCCTTGCTCGGCGCGGGCCGCGGCCTGGTCCAATTCCGCCACCGCCTTGGCGAAGCCCTCGTGGCTGTCGCGCAGGGCCTTCAGGCGGCGCTCGAGACGCCAGCCGAAGACCAGCGCCGCGATCAGCAGCACCGCCAGGAACCCGTTCATGGCGAAGGCGATCAGGCTCATTTCAGCTTCTGCACGGCCTTCTTCGCGGCGGGCGTCAGCGGCGCCTCGGCCCGGATGGCGATCGAGTGGTTGCGCCGGCCCATGCGGCCGCGCGTCAGGCGGATGGTCCCGGCGCGCAACTCGACCAGGCTCTCGGGCGTGGCGTTCAGCATCAGGGTGTCGCCCACCTGCATGTTCAGTACGCGCGACAGCGGCACCTGCTGCTCGTCCAGCACGGCGCGAACCTCGGTTTGGGTGGTCCACAGCTCGGTGGCCAAGTGGCCTTCCCAGATGTTGTCGCGGCCGAACTTCTCACCCATGAACTGCTGCAGCAGCATCTTCCGGATGGGTTCCAGCGTGGCGTAGGGCAGCAAGAGCTCGATGCGGCCGCCGCGGTCTTCCATGTCGATGCGCAGCTTCACCAGGATCGCGGCGTTGGCCGGACGGGCGATGGCCGCGAAGCGCGGGTTGGTCTCCAGGCGGTCCAGCGAGAAGGCGACCGGATGCAGCGGCTCGAAGGCGCTCTTCAGGTCCTGCAGCACGACCTCGATCATCCGCTGCACCAGCACGCGCTCGATCGTGGTGTAGGGACGGCCTTCGATGCGCATCGCGGCCGTGCCGCGACGGCCGCCCAGCAGCACGTCGACGATCGAGTAGATCAGGTTCGAGTCGACCGTCAGCAGGCCGTAGTTGTCCAGTTCCTCGGCCCGGAACACCGCCAGGATGGCCGGCAGCGGGATCGAGTTCAGATAGTCGCCGAAACGGATCGAGCTGATGTTGTCGAGCGAGACTTCGACGTTGTCCGACGTGAAGTTCCGCAGGGACGTCGTCATCAACCGCACCAGGCGGTCGAAGACGATTTCCAGCATCGGCAGACGCTCGTACGAGACCAGCGCCGAGTTGATGATGGCGCGGATGCCCGTGCGGTCTTCACCGCCGTCGCCGGAGAGGTCAAAGCCCAGCAGGCTGTCGATCTCGTCCTGGTTCAGGATGCGCTCGGAGCCAGCCTCGCCGCCGCCGTCGTCCCAGCCGCCCATGCCGCCGGAGAAGTCGCCGAACTCGTTGCCGCCGCCAGCGTCACCGCCGCCATCGAAGGCGCCGGGGGGGTTCTGCGAGGCCCATTGGGCCATCGCGGCCTGATCGTCCAGTTCGTCCGCCATGTTTGTTCGCCCAACCAGCCCGAAGGCTTAGTTGATCAGCATCTCCTCGATGAGGACCGCATTCACCTTAGCCGGCGCGGCGACCAGGTTCACCCGGCGCAGCAGTTCGACCCGAAGTTGGAAAGTGCCCTGCGAACCATTCAGGTCCTCGGGGCGCAGCTCGCGCAGGAAGGTCTGGAACATGTCCTGCAGCCTGGGCAGATTCGGCGTCAGCGCCTCGGCCGTCTCCTCGTCGGGCAGCTCGAAGGTCAGCTTCAGCTTCAGGAAGGTCGACTTGCCATCGGCCGTCTGCATGTTCACGACGATGTCGGGCAGCGTGTAGAAGACCACGCCGTCGGGGCCTTCCTTGATCACGGGCGCGGCGCTACCGGCCGCGGCGCCGCCTTCCTTGCCCTCGCCTTCCTTCTTCTCTTCTTTTTTCTTTTCCTTCTTTTCCTTCTTCTCTTCCTTGCCGTGCTCGCCGGCCTCGGCGGCCGGCTTGGGCTTCATCAGGAAGAAGGCCGCGGCGCCGCCGCCGCCCAGGACCAGGACGCCCGCGGCGATCGCGATGATCAGGATTGGCGGCTTCTTCTTCGCCGGGGCTTCGCCCTCGGCGCCCTCTTCCCCTTCGGGAGCGGGAGCTTCCTTTTCCGGTTTCTTGGCCACGCGCGCGGTTCCTTGGAATCTATGCCCGTACACATGCGGGAGACATGGTTAACGATGTGTTTTGGCGGCCATTCTGTCGCAGGCTGAATCTGCCCGGCAGACTCCGCCACAGACCCTCGCGTTAACCTTCCTATTTGTTGATTTATAACGCATTTTGGAACTGGCACGAAGGTTGCTTCTGGAGGTGCGGCGCATTTGTCGCGCCAGCCGCCTGAGTTAACTCGCCATGGACAACGCGCTTTATGTCGGCCTTTCGCGTCAGATGACGTTGCGCCGCCAGCTCGACATCGTGGCCAACAACATCGCCAACGCCAACACCACGGGCTTCAAGACCGAAGACCTGATGGTCGCCACCGAACAGGCCAAGCCGGCCAAGACCCTGGACGGCAAGTCCACGGTCAAGTTCGTGCTGGACACCGGCGTGGCCCGCGACTTCACCCAAGGCGCCATGACCAAGACGGGCGGCGACTTCGACCTGGCGATCGAGGGCAATGGTTTTTTCCACGTCCAGGCGGGCGGCGCCGATCGCTACACCCGCGACGGCCGCTTCACCACCAACCCGGAAAGCCAGCTGGTCACCCAGGAAGGCGCCCTGGTCCTGGACGAAGGCGGCGCCCCGCTGACGATCGACCCTCGGCTGGGCCCGGTCGCGATCGGCAAGGACGGCACGGTCAGCCAAGGCGCCGTACGCGTCGGCCGCCTGGCCGTGGTCCGTCCCAACGACCTGTCGTCGATGGCCAAGGACGGCGACAACCTTTACCGCAACACCGCCAACACCACCCTGGCGGCCGCTCCGGACGCCCGCGTCCACCAGGGCATGCTGGAATCCTCGAACGTCCAGCCGGTCATCGAGATCACCAAGCTGATCGAGATCCAGCGCGCCTACGAGGGCGTGGCCAAGATGATGGACAACACCGCCGAACTCTCCCGCTCCGCCGTCGAACGGCTGGGCAAGGCCAACTAAGGGACGCTAGCCGATGCAAGCTCTCCGCACCGCCGCTTCGGGCATGTCAGCGCAACAGCTGAACGTCGAAGTCATCTCGAACAACATCGCGAACATGAACACCGTGGGCTTCAAGCGCCAACGGGCCGAGTTCCAGGACCTGCTGTACCAGCAGGTGGAACGCGCCGGTTCGCAGTCCTCCAGCAACGGCAACATCGTTCCGACCGGCGTCCAGGTCGGCGGCGGCGTCAAGGCCGGCTCGGTCTATCGCATCACCGAGCAAGGCACCCCGACCCAGACCGACAACCCGCTGGACGTCGCCATTCAGGGCAAGGGCTATCTGCCGATCCTGCTGCCCTCGGGCGAGACGGCCTATACCCGCGCCGGCAACTTCTCGACCAACGACCAGGGCCAGATCGTCACCGAGGACGGCTACACTGTCCAGCCCGGCATCACGGTCCCGCAGAACGCCACCGACATCATCATCAGCAAGACCGGCCTGGTGCAGGTGAAGCTGGACGGCCAGCCCCAGCCTCAAACGATCGGCCAGATCCAGCTGGCCAATTTCATGAACGAAGGCGGCCTGGAGCAGATCGGCGACAACCTGCTGCTGGAAACCGCCGCCTCGGGCGCCGCCACGCTGGCCGCCCCGGGCGAGCCGGGCTTTGGCATGCTGATGCAGCACTACACCGAAGCCTCGAACGTCGACGCGGTGACCGAGATCACCTCGCTGATCACGGCCCAGCGCGCCTACGAGATGAACTCGAAGGTGATCACCACGGCCGACCAGATGCTCCAAGCCACCTCGCAGCTGCGGTCGTAAGCTCATGAAGACCTTCCTCTTCGCCGCCGCCGCCACGCTGGCCATCACCCTGCTGGGCGCCCCCGCCTTCGCCGGCGCGCCGGTCGCCCTGCGCATGGACACCACCGACGCCGATGGCCGCATCACCCTGGGCGACCTGTTCGACGGCGTGTCCGGCCCGGCCGCCAACCTGGTCATCGCCGCCCGCATGGGTCCCACCGCCGTGCTGGACGCCGGCCAGGTGCAGGTCTCGGCTCGCCGCGCCGGCTTCGACTGGACCAACAGCAACGGCATCCGCCGCATCATCGTGCGCGAAGGCCTGGACAATGGCAGTGTCTCGGCTGGCGCCGGCGGCGCTTCGGCCTCGGCCGCGCGCGGCAATGTGGAAGTTCTTGCCTATGCCCGCAGCATGATGGCCGGCGAAATCGTCCAGCCGCAGGACCTGATCTACGTGAAGATGGCCGGCGCCCCGGTCGAAGCCCCGCGCGACGCCGACGCCGTCATCGGCCTGGCCGCCAAGCGCCCCCTGCGTGAAGGCGCCGCGGTCTCCCTGCGCGATGTTGCCGCGGCCCAGGTCATCAAGAGCGGCGACCTGGTCACCATCACCTATGACGACGGCGGAATTTCCCTTTCGCTTCAAGGCAAGGCCATGGCCGCCGCCGCCACGGGAGACGTCTTCGCCGTCCAGAACACCCTCTCCAAGAAAGTCATCCAGGCTGTCGCGACCGGTCCCGGAAGCGCCGCCGTGGGTCCGCAGGCCCGGAGCTTGCAAGCCCGTTCGCAACCCGTCCGTTTCGCCGCTCGCTAAGAGGTAGCTCACCCCATGCGTCGCCCCGTCATCCTCGCCGCCGCCGTCCTGCTCGCCCCGCTGGCCGCCTGCTCCACCGTCACCGAAGCCGTGAAGGGCCCGCAGCTGGCCCCGGTCGGATACCCGGCCGCCCTGGCGCCGATGGAGCAACAATACGTCGCCTCACGCGAACCCGCTCCGCAGGCCGCCTCGGCCAACTCGCTGTGGCGCGTCGGCGCCCGCGCATTCTTCAACGACCAGCGCGCCAGCCGCGTGGGCGACATCGTCACCGTCCTGATCGACATCGACGACAGCGCCAGCACCAAGAACCAGACGGCGTCCTCGCGCACCTCGAACATGAAGGCCGGCATCCCCAACCTGCTGGGCCTGGAATCGAGCCTGGGCAAGGTGCTGCCGGGCGGCTTCGATCCGGCCAACGCCCTGAACACCAACTCGGCCACTACCAACGCCGGCGCCGGCAGCGTCAACCGCTCGGAAAAGATCAGCCTGACGATCGCCGCGGTGGTCAGCTCGGTCCTGCCGAACGGCAACATGGTCATCCAGGGCACCCAGGAAGTCCGCACCAACGTCGAGCTGCGCCAACTGACCGTGGCCGGCATCGTGCGTCCGGAGGACATCTCCTCGGCCAACACCATCAAGCACACCCAGATCGCCGAAGCCCGCATCAGCTACGGCGGCCGCGGCGACATCAGCCGCGTGCAGAAGACCCCGGCCGGCCAGTCGCTGGTCGAGAAGTTCTCGCCCTTCTAAGCGAGACGAGAGCGTAAAGCCTTGAGCGGGCGCGGCGGCCAACGGCCTCCGCGCCCGATTTCGTTTCAGGAGCCATTCAGGTCCCCGCGGCGTTGATCGAGCGAGGAGGACCATCCCATGGCGTCCCGCATCGCCCTTGCTTCGCTCGCGCTTCTGACCGCCGCTCTGGCCGGCTGCGCGCATGAGAAGGCGGCGGCGGTCGGCTATCGCTGGGCTTATCTGGAAGCCGCGCAGGAAGCGCCGCGCCTGGCCTATGGCCGTCCGAACAGCGACGACGTGGTGCTGATGATCAGCTGCCGCCCTGGCCAGGATCAGGTCAACGTCTCGGCCGTGGGGCTGCCCGGCGGCGAGATCGTCCTGGCCTCGGGCCGCGCGGAAAGCCGCTTCGCCGCCGCCAAGGTCAACAACGCCATGGGCGACGGCGGCTTCCTGGAAGCGCAAGGCAAGGCCAGCACTCCGGCGCTGGCGGGGTTCAGGAAATCAGGCGACCTGGCGCTGCTGACCAAGGGCGAGCGCCATGACCTGGCGGCAGGTTCTGCCGACCAGGGTCACGTGAAGGCGTTCTTCAAGGCGTGTGGGGCTTAAGCCCGGCTCACTTTCGTTTTTCGGGCTTACGCCCGACGGCCAGCCCCCGCCGCGCTGACATTGTCCATGCCCAGCGCCGACAGCGCGCCGCGCAGGATGCCGTCGGCGTCGAGGCCGGCCTGGGCGTACATGGCGTCGGGCTTGTCCTGGTCCTGGAAGACGTCGGGCAGACACAGGGTGCGGACCTTCAGGCCACGATCGAAGGCGCCGTGCTCGGCCAGGGCCTGCAACACGAAACCGCCGAAGCCGCCCATGGCCCCCTCTTCCACCGTGATCAGCGCCTCGTGCTCGCGCGCCAGGCGCAGCAGCAGGTCGATGTCCAGCGGCTTGGCGAAGCGGGCGTCGCAGACGGTGGCCGACAGGCCGCGGGCGGCCAGCAGGTCGGCGGCCTTCAGGCTCTCGGCCAGGCGCGTGCCGAACGAGACGATGGCGACGCTGGTCCCCTCGCGGACGATGCGGCCCCTGCCGATCTCCAGCGGGTCGATGGTTGCGGGCATTTCCAGGCCCAGGCCCTCGCCGCGCGGATAGCGGAAAGCGCTGGGACGATCGTCGATCGCGGCGGCGGTGGCGACCATGCGGGCCAGCTCGACCTCGTCGGCGGCGGCCATCAGCACCATGCCGGGCAGAGCGCCCATGAAGCCGATGTCGAAGCTGCCGGCGTGGGTCGGGCCGTCGGCCCCCACGAGACCCGCGCGGTCCATGGCGAAGCGCACCGGCAGGCCCTGGATGGCCACGTCGTGCACCACCTGGTCGTAGCCGCGCTGCAGGAAGGTCGAATAGATCGCCGTGAACGGCTTCATGCCGTCGGCGGCCAGGCCCGCGGCGAAGGTGACCGCGTGCTGCTCGGCGATGCCGACGTCGAAGGTGCGCTGCGGGAAGGCCTTGCCGAACAGATCAAGGCCCGTGCCCGAGGGCATGGCGGCGGTGATGGCGACGATCTTGTCGTCCTTTTCCGCCTGGCGGATCAGTTCCTGGGCGAAGACCTTGGTGTAGCTGGGCGGGCCGGCGGCCGCCTTCTGCTGCTGGCCGGTGACCACATCGAACTTGGCCACGGCGTGCAGCTTGTCGGCCGCGCCTTCGGCCGGAGCGTAGCCCTTGCCCTTCTGGGTGACGCAGTGGACCAGCACCGGCTTGTCGCCGAAGGCCTTGGCGTTCTTGAGCACGCTGACCAGGGCGTCCATGTCGTGGCCGTCGATCGGGCCGACATAGTGGAAGCCCAGCTCCTCGAAGAAGGTGCCGCCGGTGACCATGCCCCGGGCATATTCTTCCGCCTTGCGGGCGGCTTCGCGCATCGGGGTCGGTAGCTTCTCGACGACGGTCTTGCCCAGCTTGCGCACCGAGCGATAGGCGCCGCCCGAGACCAGGTTGGCCAGATAGGCGCTCATGCCGCCCACCGGCGGGGCGATCGACATGTCGTTGTCGTTGAGGATGACGATCAGGCGCTTGGTCGTATCGGTCGCCGCGTTCATCGCCTCATAGGCCATGCCCGCGCCCAGCGAGCCGTCGCCGATCACGGCGATGACGCTGTTGTCCTCGCCTTTCGCATCGCGCGCGGCGCAGAAGCCCAGGGCGGCCGAGATCGAGGTCGAGGCGTGGGCCGCCCCGAACGGGTCGTATTCGCTCTCGGCCCGCTTGGTGAAGCCCGACAGGCCGCCGCCCTGGCGCAGGGTGCGGATGCGGTCGCGGCGACCGGTCAGGATCTTGTGCGGATAGGCCTGGTGGCCGACGTCCCAGATGACGATGTCCTTGGGGGTGTCGAACACGTGGTGCAGGGCCACGGTCAGCTCGACCACGCCCAGGCCCGCGCCCAGGTGGCCGCCCGTCACCGACACCGCGTCGATCGTCTCGGCCCGGACTTCCGCGGCCAGCTGCTTCAGCTCGGGTACGGAGAGGCCGCGCGTATCGGCGGGCGAGGCGATGGTGTCGAGCAGAGGCGTTTTCGAAGACATGTTTGACAAAAGCGCGGTCAGTTGCGGCGGTCCAGCACGAAATCGACGCTTTCGCGCAGATGTTCGGCTCGTTCGCCAAAGATTTCGAGATGGGAACGGGTCTGGTCGGCCAGAAGCGCCACGCGCTCTTTCGCCGCGTCCAGCCCCAGCAGGGTGACGTAGTTGGCCTTGCCCATGGCGGCGTCCTTGCCGCCCGTGGCCTTGCCCATGGTCTCCGGGTCACCTTCCGCGTCCAGGATGTCGTCGACGATCTGGTAGGCCAGACCCAGGTCCTGGGCGAAGGCCATCAGGGCGGCGCGCTCGGCGTCCTTGGCGCGGGCGATGATCAGCGGGATCTCGAAGGCGAAGGCGATCAGGGCCCCGGTCTTCAGGCGCTGCATGCGCGCCACCGCGCCCAGGTCGTCGCGGACGCCCAGGATGTCGATCATCTGGCCGCCCGCCATGCCGCGCGCGCCAGAGGCGATGGCCAGCTTGCGCACCAGTTCCGAGCGGACGTGGCCGTCGTCGTGCGTGTCGGGGTGGGCCATGATCTCGAAGGCCGCCGTCTGCAGCGCGTCGCCCGCGAGGATGGCGGTGGCCTCGTCATATTGCTTGTGCACGGTCGGACGGCCGCGACGCATGTCGTCGTCATCCATGGCCGGCAGGTCGTCGTGCACCAGGCTGTAGGCGTGGATGCACTCCAGCGCGCAGGCCGCGCGCAGCACCGGCCGCTCGGGCAGGTCGAACATCTTGCCGGTCTCGAGCGCGAAGAACGGGCGCAGGCGCTTGCCCGGACCCAGCGCCGCATAGCGCATGGCCTCGGTCAGGCGGGTCTCGGGCCCTTCGGCGCGCGGCAGCAGTTCGTCCAGCGCCACGGTGACGATGTCGGCGGCCTGGACGATCCGCCTGGCCAGATCATTGTCCGGACGCGGGGCCGCCATCAGTTGAACTCGGCCGCTTCGGCGGCGACGGCGCCGCCCTGCCCCAGGACGATCTTCTCGACCTTCAGGCGCGCGGCTTCCAGCTTCTTCTCGCAGTGGGCTTTCAGGGCCGCGCCGCGTTCGTAGATGTCGATCGAGCGCTCCAGCGGCGCCTGGCCCGATTCCAGCTCGGCCACGATCCGCTCCAGCTGCGCCAGGGCTTCCTCGAAGCTCAGGGCGGAGATGTCTGCGGGGGCGGCGGCGGCGTCGGTCATTTCAACTCTCAGGTGAACAGGCGTCAGCCTAGTGTCCAAGGCCGATGCGAGCAACGGCCTAGAGCCAAGGCGTGGTTAAGGGAAGAGGGTTTCAGAGATCAGGAACAGGTCAGGCGCGACGGAAGCGCTTGATGCTCCAGTAGGCGTGGCCTTCGTCGACCAGTTTCGCCAGTCCCCGCGCCTTCAGCGCATCGGCGATCATCCAGTTGAAGAAGCCGTGGGCCACCACCAGAACGTCCTGGCCCTGGTCGGAAAGCTCGACCAGCAGGTCGGCGGCCTTGCCGGCCCGCACCTCGGCCTCGGCGCGGGTCTCCTGGCCGCCGTGATGGTTGAAGAACCACCACCAGAAGCGGGCGAAGAAGCCCAGGCGCTTGGGCGACATCTTCAGCCACAGGGGCCAGGGCGGCGGCGGCAGCGGGGCCTCGATGAAGGTCGGGTCGGTGGCGAACGCCCGGCCGCCGGTCACCGCCTGGGCCGTCTCGATGGCGCGGCGGCGGGTCGAGGCGATCAGCACGTCGGCCTCGCGAGCGATCTGGACCAGGTGATCCGGCGGGGTCTGGCCATCTTTCAGGCCGCCCACCTCGTAGCGCGCCCACCAGTCGCCGTATTCGGGCGCGTTGAGCTTGACCTTGCGCGACAGGGCGGGTTCGCCGTGGCGGGCCAGGGTGATGGTCCCCGACTTCACGGACGGGAACGCTTGGTCGGCGGTGGTGACGTCGGCCATGTTGTAGAGAAGTCGGTCGGCGACCTCGCCGTTCCGTCCCCTCACCCCTCCTGAAGAGCGCGCACATGCGCGGCGGCGGATCGCCCCAGCGCCTGGAGGTCGTAACCGCCCTCGAGCGAGGACACAACCCGCCCCTTGGCGCGGGCATTGGCCACAGAGACGATCGCGCGGGTCGCCCAGGCAAAATCGTCCTCTTCCAGGCTCTGGGCCGACAAGGGGTCGCGGGCATGGGCGTCGAAGCCGGCCGAGACGATGACCAGCTCGGGCGCGAAGGCGTCGACCTTGTCCATCAGCCCCTCGAATCGCGACCGCCAGGTCTCGCGCGGCGCATGCGGGGCCACCGTGGCGTTGGCGATGTTGCCCAGGCCCGTCTCGGACGGATCGCCGGTGCCCGGATAGAGCGGCGACTGGTGGATCGAGGCGAAGAACACCGTCGGGTCGTGCTTGAACACGGCTTGCGTGCCGTTGCCGTGGTGGACATCGAAATCGACGATCGCCACCCGCTTCAGTCCCGCCGCCTGGCCCGCGCGGGCCGCCACGGCGACGCTGGAGAACATGCAGAAGCCCATGGCCGTCCCGGGTTCGGCATGGTGCCCCGGCGGGCGCACGGCGCAGAACGATCGCTCGGTCTCGCCCGCCGCCACGGCCCGCGCGGCCGCCGCGCAGGCCCCGGCCGCCCGACGCGCGGCCAGCAGGCTGCCCACCGACATCACCGTGTCGGGATCCAGGGCCCGCCGGCCGCTGCTGGGCGCGGCGGCGAAGACGGCGTCGACGAAGACTTGCTGATGCACTCGCAGCAGGTCCTCGACATCGACCAGCGGCGCATCCCGCGGCTCAAGCGCCAGGTTCGGGTCGTCGTTCAGGGCGTCGATCACCGCCCGCAGGCGCTGGGGGCTCTCCACGTGGCCGTCGCCGGGCTGGTGATCCAGCATGTCGAGGTGGGTGTAGAGCGCCAGGGTCATCGTCAGCCGGCCTTCCGCTCGGGCTGGACCGGCAGGCCCAGCACATTGGCGTCGCCCCAGGCCTTCAGCGCGCAGATCACCGGCTCCAGGCTCTTGCCCTTGGTCGACAGCGAATATTCCACGCGCGGCGGGACCTCGGCATAGACCGTGCGCACGATCAGGCCGTCGGCCTCCAGCTCGCGCAGTTGCTTGGTCAGCATGCGCTGGGTCACCGCCCCCAGCTTCCGCGCCAGGGCGTTGAAGCGCATGCGGCCGCTCATCAGGTGGAACAGGATCACGCCCTTCCACTTGCCGTCGATCAGGCCGAGCGCGGCCTCGACGCCGCATTCCTTGGGGTCTTCCATCGTGATCTCACGGTATACAAACGGGTACTACATACAAAAAATGACCGTACTTGCGAAGATCGTATCTTAGCGCGATCTCCTGCTCGCGGCTTGAACCCGCCAGTCCTTCTGGAGACCCGAATGAAGATCGTCGGCTTCCGCGAGCTACTGCCCGCCACCGATCCCAACGCCCTGCTCGACCTGGAAGCGCCCGCGCCCGTGGCGACCGGTCACGACATCCTGGTGCGGGTGAAGGCCGTGTCGGTGAATCCCGTCGACACCAAGGTCCGCAGCCGCGCCCAGCCCGCCGAGGGCGAGATCCGCATCCTGGGCTACGACGCCGCCGGCGTGGTCGAGGCGGTCGGCGAGGCCGTCACCCTGTTCGCGCCCGGCGACGAGGTATTCTACGCCGGCGCCATCCACCGCCCTGGCTCCAACGCCGAGCTGCAGCTGGTCGACGAACATATCGTCGGCAAGAAGCCCAAGACCCTGGACTTCGCCCAGGCCGCGGCCATGCCGCTGACCTTCATCACCGCCTGGGAGCTGCTGTTCGACCGCCTGGGCGTGGCCCGCGACGGCGGCGAGGGTCAGAGCCTGGTGATCATCGGCGGCGCCGGCGGCGTCGGCTCGGCCCTGATCCAGCTGGCCCGCAAGCTGACCAAGCTCAATGTCGTCGCCAGCGCCTCGCGTGACGAGACCCGCCAGTGGGTCGAGGGCCTGGGCGCGCACCAGCTGTTCGACCACACCAAGCCGCTGGCCGACGAGCTGGCGCGCCTGGGCCTGGCGGCGCCGGCCTATATCGCCGTGCTGACCCACAGCGCCGAACACTTCCCGCAAGTCGTTGACGCCATCGCCCTGCAGGGCAAGATCGGCGTCATCGAGGCCGACGGCGACCTCAATATCCGCCCGCTGCAGCAGAAGGCCGCCTCGATCCACTGGGAATATATGTTCGCCCGCCCGCTGGGCGCCCCGGACATGATCGAGCAGCACAGACTGCTGAATGAGGTCGCGGACCTGGTCGATCAGGGGACCTTGCGCACCACCTTGACCCAGGTGGTCGGCAAGATCCGCGCGGCCGATCTCCTGGAAGCCCACCGCATGGTCGAGAGCGCCCGCACCATCGGCAAGGTGGCGCTGGAGGGCTTCTGACGTTGAAGGTCCCATATTGAAGGATAGGGGTCACGGCGGCTACCAACGTCGCCATGACCGACACCCTCCGCCGCGCCACCCTCGAAGACGCCGACACCGTGTCCAGCCTGGGCGCGCGCACGTTCACGGAAACCTTCGCCCACCTCTATCCGCCCGAGGACCTGGAGACCTTCCTGGCCTATGCCTATGGACTGGAGCGGACGCGCAACGACCTGGCCCATCCCGACAAGGCCACCTGGCTCCTCGAGGACGAGGACGGCGAGGCCATCGGCTACGCCCTGGCCGGCCCGTGCGACCTGCCCCATGACGAGATGGCTGAGGGCGATGGCGAGCTGAAGCGGATCTATGTGCTGAAAAGCCACCAGGGCGGCGGCCGCGGCTCGCGGCTTCTGAACACGGCGCTGGACTGGCTGGGTCCGCGCCGGATCTGGATCGGGGTGTGGTCGGAGAACTTCGGGGCCCAGAAGCTGTATGGCGGCAAGGGGTTCGAGAAGGTCGGCGAGTACTTCTTCAAGGTCGGCGAGACCAACGACCTGGAGTTCATCCTGCGCCGAGGGTGATTGCGTCCCGTTTCAGAACCCTCCACAATCCGAACATCCGTTCGAAAGCCGCGCCGATGTTCCTTCGTTTCTTCTCCGAGCTGCGCCAGGCCAAGGTGCCGGTGAGCCTGCGCGAGTACCTCCTCTTGATGGAAGCCCTGGACAAGGACGTCATCGACCGCCGGATCGAGGACTTCTACTTCCTGTCGCGCGCCAGCCTGGTGAAGGATGAGAAGAACCTCGACAAGTTCGACCGCGTGTTCGGCCACGTCTTCAAGGGACTGGAGACGGTCAACGAAGGCCTGGCCGCCGACATTCCGGAAGAGTGGCTCAAAGCCCTGACCGAGAAGTTCCTCACCGATGAGGAGAAGGCCCAGATCGAGGCCCTGGGCGGCTTCGAGAAGCTGATGGAGACCCTGCAGGAGCGCCTGCGCGAGCAGAACAAGCGCCACGAGGGCGGCAACAAGATGATCGGCTCGGGCGGGACCAGCCCGTTCGGGAACAACGGCTACAACCCCGAAGGCGTGCGCATCGGCCAGGACAAGAGCCGCCACGGCCGCGCGGTGAAGGTCTGGGACAAGCGCGAGTACAAGAACCTTGATGACTCGGTCGAGCTGGGCACCCGCAACATCAAGGTGGCCTTACGCCGCTTGAGGAAGTTCGCCCGCACCGGCGCGGCCGACGAGCTGGACCTGAACGGCACGATCAAGGGCACGGCCGAGAAGGGCTATCTGGACATCCAGCTGCGCCCCGAGCGCCGCAACGCCATCAAGGTGCTGATCTTCTTCGACATCGGCGGCTCGATGGACGGCCACATCAAGCTCTGCGAGGAGCTGTTCAGCGCCGCCAAGACCGAGTTCAAGAACCTGGAGTTCTACTACTTCCACAACTGCCTCTACGAGACGGTCTGGAAGGACAACAAGCGCCGCCACACCGAGAAGATCCCGACCTTCGACGTGCTCCACAAGTTCCCGGCCGACTACAAGGTGATCTTCGTCGGCGACGCGACCATGAGCCCGTACGAGATCACCTATCCGGGCGGCAGCGTCGAGCACTGGAACGAGGAGTCCGGCGCGATCTGGATGCAGCGGGTCACCGACATCTACCAAAGCTGCATCTGGCTGAACCCGACGCCCGAGCGGCACTGGGACTACACCCAGTCGATCGGCGTGATGAAGCAGATCCTGAGCGACCGCATGTATCCGCTGACCCTGGACGGCCTGGACAAGGCGATGCGCGAGCTGGTGCGGGGCTAGACCCCCGCCTCCTTACTGCGTTGCGGGCGGATCGCTCGGATGACCGGCGATGTCGCTGGTGGTCGACTGACCGACCAGGCCAACCTTGGCGTCGCTGAAGTAATCGTTGGCGATCGTCGCGCCCAGCTTGAAGGTGGCGGTCGTCGCGCCGCCCAGCAGGATGAATACGTCCTCGCGCCCGTCGCCATCCAGGTCGAAGCCCACGCGGACGCCCGACACGGCCCGGGTCACGTCGGTCACCTGAGCGGCGACCGCCTCGTTCAGGGTCGCGCCCTGCACGGCCAGCACGTCGTTGACGGCGGCGGTGGTGACCACGGTCATCTCACCCTTGCCCATCACCACCAGGTGGTCGCCCTTGCTGGCGTGGTAGTCCAGCACGACGCCCAGCAGGGTCTCGGCCTTGTCCTTCGGCGGCTCGGCCGAAACCAGGAAGGCGTCGGCGCCGGCGCTGCCGGAGGCCACGACACGAGCATTCATGACGATGCGGTCATCGCCCGCGCCGCCGTCGATGCGGTCGACCTGGCCTTTGCCGGCGCCGCCGCCATCGATGTAGTCGTTACCGGCGCCGGCGGCGATCACTTCGCCCTCGGCCGTACCGTGCAGATAGTCGTCGCCGTTGGTGCCGACCACGGCCGCCTTGGCGCCGGCGAAGGCCAGCTCGCGAACGTCGGCATTGTTCAGCGACAGCTCGTACTGGCCCTCACGTTCGCCATCCGCCGGCTGCGGCAAGGGCGCCGGGGACGCGGATGCGGACGACGACGCGGCATGGCTCAAATGCGAGGCGTCGACCTGCGGCAGGCCATCGTGGCCCTGCGCGGCAGTCTCGATGGCGATGACTTGAGCCGCAGCGGGCTTCACCGGCGCGGCCCCGGCGGCCTGGCCCGACGCGGCGGCCTGCGGCGCAATATGACCCTGCGCCCGGTCGGCTTCCAGGTTCAGCGCCGCGATCAGCTTGGACGCCACGCCCTCGATCGCCGGATCGTCTATGCGGGGCAGGTTCTCGAAGTTCAGGCGGCCCGCCTCGCCCATCTCGACGCCGCGCAGTTCCAGATAGAGGCCGACGGCGATGACCAGCGACAGGAACGACTGGGCCTCGCGGCTGGCCGGATTGAACGCCACGACGACGCCGCTCTGGCCCTCGACATTCGAGGACAACACCTGGCGCAGCGCGCCCCACAGGCTGCCGACCTGGTGAAACATGTCGACCGCCGCGTCATGCACCACGAACTGACCGTCGATGCGGGCGATGTGGACCAGCACGTCCTGGTTGGCGTCGGTGACGACGAACCAGGGATCGCCGGAGTCCGTCTGACCGAACACGACATCAATGTCGCCATAGGTCGACTCAAGCTGCTGGGTGAGCAGCAACAGCAGGCCCCGCTCGTTGGCGGACCAGTCGGTGGCCGGAGGCCGGGGACTGAAGGCTAGGATCTCACCCATCAAGCGACTCGTCAGGCTTGCGCCGCTCTGTCAGCGACGGGCTCGGCCTCTTCGGCCGCCCCATCGAACAACAGGCGGTACAGCTCAGGTTCGTAGTACCGCAGCAATGTGCGGGCGAATTGACCGGGTTCAAGTCCCAGGCTTTCGGCCCAGACGGCCTGGGCCTCGATCGGCACGCGACCCAGACCATTCTCCACCTGAGACACGAAGGTATAATAACGCAGGCCGGTCTTCTCGGCCAACTCGGCCTGAGTCAAGCCCACCGACTCGCGTGCAGCCTTAAGCCACCGCCCCGCTTCACGCCGGAGGGTCTTCGTCAACGCCGCCTTGGCGGGGTTCATCGCCGTTCTGGACATCGCTAAGCCGCTTTCGCGCCCAACTGCGGGCACGCCCCTAGTTGTTACACATTGCGTAAAAACGCAACAATCTGTTGCGACCTCATCGAGAGGCCTTGCGGATCATGAATTCCGCACATACAGTTTTTATGCAACTATTTTGAGCGCAACAAACACATGTTTGTCTCGATCGACCCCGCCCACTCTCGCGCCGCCGCCGTCAAGGCCCGGCCGCGCCTGTCGCTGATCATGGTCGTCTATATGACCGGCCCGGCGCTGATGGAGAGCGTACGTCACGTCCTGGACGAGCCGCTGGTCGAGGATTTCGTCCTCGTCGACAACGGATCGTCCCTGGCCGACGCAGCATGGCTGCGCGAACTGGCCCGCCGCGAACCGCGCGTACAGCTGCTGCAGGGCCTGGGCAATGTCGGCTTCGCGCGCGCCGCCAATCTGGGCGCGGCCGCGGCGAAGGGGCAAGCGCTCGTCTTCCTCAATCCGGACGCGTTCCTGACCCCCGGCGCGGTGGCGGCCCTCGTGGACGCCGCCCGCGACCGCCCCTCGCCCTGCGTGATCGGGGCCCGGGTCTTCAACACCGACGGCACAGAACAGCGGGGCGCGCGGCGCGGCGAGATCACGCCGGTCACGACCCTGCTTACCCTCTCGAAGCTTAGCGCCACCCTGCCCCCGCTGCGCCGCTTCGAGATCCACCGGGAGAGCGAAGCCCCCCCTTCGCACCCGGTGGACACCCCTACGATCTCGGGCGCCTGCTTCTACATGTCGGCGTCCGACTTCCACGTCCTTGGCGGTTTCGACGAAGGCTTCTTCCTGCACGTCGAGGACATCGACCTGTGCTGGCGCGCCCGCCAGCAGGGCGGCAGCGTGCTGTTCCAGCCCAACGCCCGCATCATCCACGTCGGCTCGACCAGCAAGGAAAACCCGCTGATCATCGAGTGGCACAAGGGCAAGGGCCTGGTCCGCTACTTCCTCAAGCGCGCCGACACCCTGCAGCGCAAGCTGCTGGCCCTGGTGCTGGCTCCGCTGATCCTAGGCACGGCCGTCGCCCGCCCGCTGCTGCGCCAGCTGCTGCGCGGGCGCATGGGCCGTCCGGTCGAGCGCCTGGCGCCCCTGAGCAAGGCGCCCCAGACCAACGCACCCCAGACCAACGCGCCCTTGACGAAATCGGCGGCCTGAAGCCTCACTGGATCACCTGAAGGTTGATCCAGTCATGCGCCGATATCTCGCTCTTACCGCCCTGGCTTGCGGCCTGCTGGCCGCCTCGACCGCGCACGCCCAACGCCAGCGCGGCGACGAGAGCTGGGGAAAGACCGGGATCTCGTACCTGCAGTACCGCACCGACGCGGTCGAGTGCGCCTACAAGGTCGGCCAGAGCGCGCCGGTCGAGTACCCGCTGGTCGATATCATCTTCTCGACCAATATCGCCATGCCGGGCGCCGAGAAGGACGTCGACATGCCGATGCGCGAGATGGTCGACGCCGCCAATCCCAATCCCGGCCGGATGAACCGCCAGTTCCGCGAGATCTCCAGCCAGCTGCAGGAGCCGCTGGCCAAGTGCCTGGGCGAGCGCGGCTATCGCCGCTTCCGCCTCAACAGGGATCAGGTCAAGGAACTGAAGGGCCTGTCGATCGGCTCAAAGGCCCGTCAGGTCTATCTGTGGAACCTGGCCGTCGACCCACAGGTCCAGCAGCGCCAGGTGGTGCGTCGCTAGTCTCCCCTACTCTCCCGTCAGCGGCTTCATGCAGGCCGCCTCGACCACGCTGTCATCGAAGGCGCCCGGCTCGGGCTTGGTCCAGGCGCGGTCCTCGAAGGCATAGGCCGTCTCGGCGCCCTTCAGATTGTTCTCGGGATAGCGATAGACCGCCAGGCTGCGGAAGCTGCGGGCCTGGCAGTCGACGTCCTGGGCCATGCGCTCGGAGCGGAAGGTCAGGCCCGCCTCGCTCTGAGGGGCGCGAAACTCGTGGCGCACCCAGACCCGCTGCCAGGGCTGCCCCGCCGGCGTCTTGCCGGTCTTGGCGAAGGTGATGATCCCCTTGTCCTCGCCCACGCCCAGGAACGGCCAGCCGATGCCCTCGATGCGCTCGGACCACCGCGGCGTGGCCTTGGTCTTCTGGTCCGGAGCCGTGATCGTCACGGAATCGACCTTGGCCTGATCGTCCCCCGCCGGAGCGGACGCCGGGACCGCCGCCTGCCCGCCCAACAGCAGAAAGGCCGTCAGCATGCCGATCATCGCTCGCTCCCCATGCATTCCCTGGGAAAAGCCTAAACGCGAACGGCGTTACGCGCTACTGGGACGATCTTGACGCTTGCGCCAAATTCGAACGGCCGTAAGACTTCCCCACGGGTAAAGGGGAATACGTAGTGAGTCCGACCACCGACGCCGCCGCTTCAACTGAAGTCGAGGCCGCCGAGACCGAAGCCGCCACCAAGAACCTGGTCTTCGTCGCCGCCGAGCGCCTGTTCGCCCTGCACGGCTTCCAGAACGTCTCGGTGCGCGACATCACCGCCGCCGCCGGCGTGAACCTGGCCTCGGTGAACTATCACTTCGGGTCCAAGGACGCGTTGCTGTTCGACATCTTCAAGCGGCGCACGGCCGAGCTCAATCGCGAGCGGGCCAAGATGCTGCACGAGGCCAACGACCGGAACACCGGGTCGCCGCCGGTGCGCGAGATCCTGGCCGCCCTGCTGACTCCGCCCCTGCGCTGGCTGGCGCCCGATCACGAGCGCCGCATCTCGCTGCAGTTCCTGATCCGCGCCCGCAGCGAAGGTACCGACGAGATCCGCCAGGTGCTGAAGACCGACGTCTCGCACCTGCGCCGCTTCTCCGACGCCCTGCTGCGCGCCCGCCCCGACCTGTCGCCGGAAGACGTCTATTGGCGGCTGCACTTCACCCTGGGCATGCTGCACAATAACCGCTTCGCCGAGTTCGACCGCCTGAACGTGCTGTCGGAAGGCCAGACCAGCGAGTCCGACGTCGTGGCCCTGCTGGAGCGCATGCTGGCCTTCGCCGAGGCTGGGTTTAAGGGCTAGCGCGTCAGGCGACGTGTAAGCGGTTTCGCCGCCTGGACGCGCGACAAGCAAAGAGGAACCTCAACCATGCCGGGCGCGTTTGACGCCTCGGCATGGGACGGCTGCGGATCCTTCACGAGACCCGGTACTACTATGAACGGCCGGTGCGGTTCGGACCGCAGCGGCTGCTGATCCGTCCGCGCGATAGCCACGCCCTGCGCATCGTCGAGGCCAGCTTGCGCCTCTACCCGCCCGGCGCCACGCGCTGGAGCTACGACGCCAACGGCAATTGCGTCTGTATCTTCGAGCCGAACGACCGGTCGGACGCCATGCGGGTGGCCAGCGAGCTGGTCATCGACCGCTACCCCGCCCCCTTGGTCCCGCAGCGGGTCGAAAATCCCGACACCCTGACGCCCATCGTCTATTCCCGCGAGGATCGCACGACGCTGGAGCCGTTCATCGCCCCGGTCACCGACGATCCTGACGCGGTGCTGCTACGCTGGCTGCGTGGCCTGACCGCGCACAGGGACGAGCCGGCCCTGGCTTTCCTGTTGCGCATCAACGCGCTGATCCACAGCCAGTTCGAATATTGCAACCGCTACGAGGAAGGCGTGCAGACGCCGGTCGAGACGCTGCAGAAGCGCAGCGGCGCCTGCCGCGACCTGGCCTGGCTGATGGTCGAGGGCCTGCGCCGCCTGGGCTACGCGGCTCTGTTCGCCACGGGCTACATCCATTCGCCCGGGACGGAGATCCGCGGCGCCGGCGCGACCCACGCCTGGTGTGAGGTCTTCCTGCCGGACCTGGGCTGGCTGGAGTTCGACCCGACCAACGGCCTGGCGGAATCGCCCGACCTGATCCGCGTCGCCGCGACCCGAACGCCGTCTCAAGCGTTACCTGTATCGGGCGCCATTATCGGCGACCCCGGCGTGGCGCGTCTTCAAGTTTCCGTGGACGTACGGTTGGTCGAGGATATCAACCATGCGGTGTGATAAACTCAGTGGCGTACGGGAGGAAAAGCCCATGACCCGAGGCTTCCAGAACCAGGACCCGATGCAGAATGTCTGCTTCCCCAAGGCCGAGCCCAAGCCGCAGCATGGCCGCAAGCCCGACCAGGCCTGTGTGGAGCTGAAGGAAAAACGGACCTTCGAGCCCAAGCCGGGCCACTAAGCCGGTGGCCTAATCCCTTGCAGCCACTCGCGGTTCGGTCGTCAGGCGAGCCGTCTATACATGTGCGCCAGGGATCGTTAACTTGTGTTAGGGGATATGGGGAGCTGATCGAGCATGCGACGCCTTGCGCTCGTATGTCTGCTGACGACGGCCGCCGTCGCGATCGTGGGATCGGCGACGGCGTTGTCGACTCGCGCCCCTGAGGAATTCAACCAGACCCTGACCCTGGCCGGCGGCCCGGAGGCGGCGAACCGACCTGCCTATATCGACGATCCGGACGCACCGATCGCGACGGCGCGCTACGGCGGCGAGGGCTCGCGGGCGCCGTCGGTCGAGGCCTATGCCGCGCCGGCGGCGGCCACGGTCGCCCTGGCGGGTGGTCCCGCCGAAATCGCGCCGACCGTCGTCGCCGAGCAGACCGCGCCTTCATCCGCGCTTAAGCCCGTCCCCGCCAAGGTCGAGACCGCACGTCCCGCCGCCCGCATCCTGGCCGAAGCGCCCGCGCCCCGTCGCGCGCCGGTGCTGGCCTTGACCCGCGTCCACGAGGTCCGCCCCTACGGGAAGGTCCTGAAGGTCGAGGTCAATGACCAGCCCCTGCCTTTCATGCCGCTGGGCCTGCAGTCGAATGCCGTCAAGCGCGTCACCCTGACGACCTCGAACATCATGTCCAGGACCCGCGCCTCGGCCGAGGACCTGAAGCGCGGTCGGTGGATGGTGTTCGCCGCCAGCTCGGGCAAGGCCTATGGCCTGAACCTGATCCGCGACGCGATCGGCGGCTGGCGCAACGCCGGCTACAGCGAGGACAAGGTGGCCCGCTTCGGCAGCCGCCAGATCGGCTTGGGCTGGCGCAAGGACAACAAGCTGATCTCGCTGACCGCCACGCGCCGCAGGCTCAACGCCTTCCACTATTCCGACAAGGACACGGTCGTGGGGCTGACGGTTTCGGTACGCGGGAAATAAGGCCTTAGGTCCGCTCATCCGCCCGGCCCGCCTGTTCCGGTCTTGAAAGGCTGTGACCGGCGCACGTCTGGACCCTCGCCGCTCACAGGCGTAAAGCGCCTCCTGTGTCCGATCAGCCTCCCTCCCCGCTCGCCACCCGCCTGATTTCCATCGCCGTGGCCAGTGCGCTCCTGATGGAGTTCATCGACTCCACGGCCCTGTCGACCGCGCTCCCCACCTTGTCTCGCGCCTTCGCGGTGGATCCGATCCACCTGAAGCTGGCCTTGACCTCCTACATCCTGACCCTGGCGGTGTTCACGCCGGCCAGCGGCTGGGCGGCCGAAAGATTTGGCGCGCGACGGGTGTTCCTGTCGGCCATGAGCGTCTTCCTGCTGGGCTCGGCCCTGTGCGGCCTGTCGCGCGACCTGGAAGGCCTGGTGGCCTCGCGCATCGTCCAGGGCCTGGGCGGGGCGATGATGACGCCGGTGGCGCGGCTGATCGTGGTCGGGGCCACGCCCAAGGACAAACTGCTGACCGCCATGGGCTGGTTCACCATGCCCGCGCTCGTTGGTCCCCTGATCGGCCCGCCGATCGCCGGCCTGGTGCTCAGCATCGCCGACTGGCCGTGGATCTTCTACATCAACCTGCCCGTCGGCTTGCTGGGCATGGTCGCGGTCATGCGCTTCGTGCCCAAGAGCGAGCCGCGCAAGGACCTGGGCCGCTTCGACACCCCCGGCTTCATCCTGTCGGCCCTGGCGATCAGCGGCCTGGTGGTCGTGGCCGAGACAGCCGGCGTGGGCCTCCTGCCGCCCTGGGCGCAGGTTGGCCTGCTGGCGCTCTCGCTGGCTTGCGGCGTCGTCTACCTCCGGATCGCCAAGCGCGCCGGCCGGCCGATCCTGGACCTGACCCTGCTGCGTTATCCCACCTATCGCGCCAGCCTGCTGGGCGGGACGCTGGTGCGACTGGGCATCGGGGCCAGTCCATTCCTGATGCCATTGCTGCTGCAGGTCGCCTTGGGTTGGAGCCCGCTGAAGGCCAGCTTCGTCACCCTGGCCACCGGCGTCGGCGTGCTGGTCGCCCGGCCGTTCGCGGCGGCGGGCCTGAAGCGCTTCGGCTTCCGCACCTCGCTGACGGTGTTCGTCAGCCTGACGGCGCTGTTCACCGCCGCGCCCGGCTTCTTCGGCCCGGCGACGCCGATGGCCCTGATGATAGCCGTGCTGACCCTGGGCGGCTTCTGCCGCTCCAACCAGTTCATCGCCGCCAACACCATCGCCTATGCCGACGTGCCGGAAACCTCGACGGCGGCGGCTTCGACCCTGGCGGCCGTGACCCAGCAGGTGGGCCTCGCCCTGGGGGTCAGCTTAGGCGGCCTGATGCTGAATATCGCGCGAGGAACCGGCGGGGCGCTGACACCCGACCGCTTCACCTTCCCCTTCGTGGCGATCGGTCTGGTGACCCTCTTGGCCCTGCCCGTCTACCTGTCGCTGGACAAGGACGCCGGCGCGGCGATCAGCGGTCGCAGCCGGGCTGCGGCCTGAGATCGTCCTCGTCGCGGCGCTTGCGGAAATAGGCCGCCTGCGGCCCGTCCTCGACGCCGCGGACCTTGGCGCTGTGCTGGATCGAGTCGATCTCGGCCCGCAGCCGCACGGCCATATCGAAGTCCTGGGCGGCGACCGCCTCGCCCAGCTGTTCCTTCAGTTCGTCGAGATGCGACATGCGCGCCTCCTCTTCTTCGTGAGGAAAACGCATGGAGAACGCTGAACGATCCTCCCCCGCCATGCGGGGAAGCATCTTCAGCCCCGCGCCGCCGCGATGCGGGCGCGGGCGATCTCGTCGGCGACCAGGTTGGCCGGACGCTTTTCGCTGATGGACTGATCGATGACCTCGGCCAGGGTCTGGGCCAGGCGGTCCAGCTTGCCGGCCACCCAGTCGCCGTCGAAGGCGCCGCCGGCTTCCAGGGCGCGGATCTCGGCGGCCACATTGATGATGCCGCCGCCGTTGATGACGTAGTCGGGCGCGTAGAGGACGCCGCGATCGAACACGGTCTGGCCGATCATGGCGTCGGCCAGCTGGTTGTTGGCGCCGCCCGCGATCACCTTGACCTTCAGGCGCGGCAAGGTCGCGGCCGAGATCGCGCCCCCGAGCGCACAAGGGGCGAAGACGTCGGCCTCGACGTCGAAGATGGCGTCGGCCGGGACGATCTGGGCGCCGGTCTTGGCGGCGACCTCGTTGAGGGCCGCTTGATTGACGTCGGCGATGGTCAGGACCGCGCCGGCGGCATGCAGCTTCTCGGCCAGGTAGGCGCCGACGTGACCGACACCCTGGATGGCGACATGGACGCCCTTCAGGTCACGGTTCAGAGCGCGCTCGACGCACAGGCGCACGCCACGGAACACGCCTTCGGCGGTCACCGGCGACGGATCGCCCGAGGCGGCCGCGTGGCCTTCCAGGCCGGCGACGAAACGGGTGGTCTTGCGGGTGTTTTCCAGGTCCGACGGCGAAACGCCGACGTCCTCGGCCGTCCAGTACTGGCCGCCCAGGCTGTCGACGGCGCGGCCGAAGGCCTCGAACAGCTCCGGCGTCTTCTGCTCACGGCTGTCGCCGATGATCACGGCCTTGCCGCCGCCGAAGTCCAGGTCGGCCATGGCGTTCTTGTAGGACATGCCGCGCGACAGGCGCAGGGCGTCGGTCAGGGCCGCGTCGGCGCTGGAATAGTCCCACATCCGGCAGCCGCCGGCGGCCGCCCCCCGGGCGGTCGAGTGGATCGCGATAATCGACTTCAGACCAGTTTTTTCATCGAAGAAAGCGTGGACGCCTTCGTGTCCCTCGAAATCGGGGGAATCGAACAAGGTCATGCCGTCGGTCTCGCGTCAGCTAGAATGAACGTGGCGGCGGTGTACGCCCCCTCGCCGCGCCCTACAAGCCCGAACGCTGACGCTGCGACGACTTGGGTTTCTTGGTCTTTGGCGGGTCCAACGCTGTCATCGCCGCCACGCTGGACGGAATGGGCGGCGCCCCCGACGGCGGCCAGGGCCCGGGCGCGTCGCGCAGGAAGGCCTCGGCGTCGCCCCAGACGTTGGACGCCTGCTTGTCGACCAGCAGCAGGTGGTAGCCCTTGGCGTAGTAGGCGGTCTTCGCGCCAGGCTTCAGACGGCCCACCGCCTCGACCGTCGGCTCGCGCGGGATGATGTGGTCATTGGCCCCGTAGAACCAGGCGACCGGCACGTCGATCGCGCCCGTCGACTTCCAGGCCCGCTCCATCAGGCCGACCAGGCCGTAGATGGTGTCGGACCGCGCGCCCCAGATCATCAGCGGGTCGCGGCCCATGCGGCGCAGCTCGTCGATATTGTCGGACGCCATGATGTCCTTCACCAGCCAGTCCGGCGGCTTGACCACCCACCCGCCGGTGGCGTGGGCGGTGACCCACAGGCTCAGGCGGTTGGGCAGCGGCTGGTTCGACCAGCCCCAGACGGCCGGCGCGAACAGCATCAGCTTGTCGACCGGCGGCGGACGGTCGGAGGCCATGGCGCTGATCGCCAGACCCCCGCCCATGCTGATCCCGGCCAGGGCGACCTTGGCGTTCGGGTGCCGCTCGCGCACCGCCGCGACCAGCGCGCGGACATCGTCCAGCACCAGCTCCGTCGGCGCCCAGACCCCACGCTCGGGCGAGCGGCCAAAGCCCCGGACATCCAGGGCGTAGGTCGCGATCCCCCTGCCCGCCCACCAGCCGGCCGCCAGGTGATAGGCGTTGGCGTAGTCGTTCATGCCGTGCAAGCCGACGACGACCCACTCGGGCTCGCCCGCCGGCAGCCAGCGCATCAGGCCGAGCTTGGCCCCATCGAAGCTGACGAAGCCGTCGTCGGTGATCCGCGGACCGCGAAAGCCCAGGGCCGCCAAGTCCGGCCTCTGCCGGAGCGGCGCGCAGCCGGCGAGGACGGCGGCCGAGGCGGTCAGGATCAGGGCGCGGCGGTTCATCGCGCCAGAATGTCCGCGACACGCTGGCGAAGATAGGGCGTGACCTCCGCCTCGAACCACGGATTGCGCTTCAGCCAGCCGGTGTTGCGCCACGACGGATGCGGCATGGGCAGGACGTTGGGCCCGAACTCGCGCCAGCGGGCGATGGTCTGCGTCATGGTCCTGCTGGTCCGCCCCGGCAGCGCCCACTCCTGGGCGTAGCTGCCGACCAGCAGGGTCAGCTCGACGTTCGGCAGCACGGCCAGCAGCGGCGCCCGCCACATCGCCGCGCAGCGCGGCGGCGGCGGATAGTCGCCGCCCTTTGGGTTCGTGCCCGGAAAGCAGAAGGCCATGGCCGCCACGCCGATCTCGGGCCGGCCGTAGAAGGTTTCGCGGTCGACGCCCATCCACTGGCGCAGGCGATGGCCGGACGGGTCGTTGAACGGCAGGCCGGTCTCGTGGACCAGCCGGCCCGGCGCCTGGCCGGCGATCAGGATGCGGGTCTCTTCCCGCACCCTGGTCACGGGCCGAGGCGTATGCGGCAAATACGGCGCGCAGGCCCGGCAAGCAGCGATGTCGGCGAGAAGCGTGTCGAGAGGCATCGGCTGGGATCTAGGCGCGCCTCTCCAAAACCCAAGCTCGACTAGTCTTCGTCGCCGTCGATCTCGGCCTCGGGAGCCTCCTCGAACGAGGTCGGATCGCCTTCCAGGCGCGTGCGGATGCGATAGACGCCGCGGAATTTCTCGGGGTTGACCGGCTTGTTGTGGCGCAGGATCACCACCTTGCCCTCGCGGGCCAGCTCGATGGCGTTGGTGCGCACGTGGCCCAGGATCTGCTGCCAGCGCTCGGGCTGGATCGCCTTGGCGACGTTCATCGGGTCGATCGACTTGCCCTCGGCCAGCGGCGCCAGCATGGACAGGATCGTGTCTTGGATCGGGGAGGTCATGGCGCTCTCCTGCCACGGATTGTCAGCGGAGGCGAGGCCGACGGCTTGCGCGCCCCTCCGCGCCCTTCTAACTGAACAACGATAAGAACAAGCGTAGGGGACGGGACATGGACGGCGGAAACGAGATCTGGAGCGGGCCGCGCCTGGTGGAGACCGGCGAGTGGGCCGGCTGGCGCACCTGGTCGGGCATGGATCCGTTCGAGGACCAGTCGGGGCCGTTCTACTTCAAGGAAGCCGAGGACGGCGCGATCACCGCCGCCTTCCGCGCCGAGACCAAGCACATGAACGGCGGCGGTTTCATGCATGGCGGCTGCATGATGACCTTCGCCGACTATTCGCTGTTCGCCATCGGCTGGAAGGCCCTGGCCGACAGCCGCGCCGTGACCGTCAGCCTCAGCGGCGAGTTCATCGGCCCCGCCCGCCCCGGCGACCTGGTCACCGCGACCGGCGAGGTGATCAAGGCCGGCGGCTCGCTGATCTTCATCCGGGGCCTGATCTCGACCGGAACCGGGCCGATGCTGAACTTCTCGGGCGTGGTGAAGAAGATCCGCAGCCGCTGAGGGACCGAAAGCCTGCCCTTCGACGAGCTCAGGATGAGGCTTCCGACTGAACCGGCCTCAAAACTAGTCCTCACCCTGAGCCTGTCGAAGGGCGAGGACGGACCCGCCGCCTAAGCCGCCATCCCCGCCTGGGCTGCGGGACGGGCCAGCATGCCGTCGAACCACCGCGTGACGTGCGCCAGCTCCGGGTCCGGCCGCCACTTGATCATGCGGCCGAAGTCCAGGCTGGCGGCGGCCACCACGTCGGCGATGGTCACGCGATCGGCGGCGATGAACGGGCTCTCGGCCAGGCGCCGGTCCAGTATCTTCAGGCTGCGCTTGGCGCCGTCCAGATTGTAGGTCGCCACCTCGGGCACCTGGGCCTCCAGGGCCGCCATGCCGGGGTGGCTGTGGCGCACGCCCTGCATCAGCGGGTTGGCGACCATCATCTCGACCCGCCGTAGCCACATCTCGATGATCGCCGTCTCCTTGGGATCGCGCCCGAACAGGTTCGGCTCGGGATAGACGCTCTCCAGATAGCGACAGATGGCGACGGACTCGGTGATCACCGTCCCGTCGTCCAGTTCCAGGGCCGGCATGTGCGAGATCCCGACCTTGGCGCGGTATTCGGGCGACTTGTGCTCGCCGCTCATGATCGACAGCGTCACGACCTCGACGTCGTCGATCCCCTTCTCGGCCATGAACCAGCGGACACGCCGGGGATTGGGCGCGCGGAGGCAGTCATAGAGCTTCATACGAAAAATCCTCCCGGCTTTTGACCGGGAGGATGATCGTTTTCCCCGAGGGAATGAAAGGGCCTTACAGCCCGAACAGCGCCCGGGGCATCAGGCCGATCAGCGAGCCGGTGAGGCAGGTGGCCAGGAAGCCGGCCATCATCGCTTTCCAGACCAGGCTCAGCACCTCGGCGCGGCGTTGCGGCACCAGGACCGAGAAGCCGGCCACGTTCATGCCGACCGAGCCGATGTTGGCGAAGCCGCACAAAGCATAGGTCATGATCATGCGGGTGCGCTCGTCCAGCGTGGTCGCGCCGATCTTGGCCATCTGGATGAAGGCGGTGAACTCGGTGAGGATCAGCTTCACGCCCAGCAGGCCGCCGGCGGTGCCGGCTTCTTTCCAGGGCACGCCCATCGACCAGGCCAGGGGCGCGAAGACCACGCCCAGGCCGCGCGCGATGCTCAGCGGCTGGCCGCCGACCGGCGGCATGGCGCCCAGGATCTTGTCGACCATGGTGGCCAGGGCCACGAAGACGATCAGGGTGGCGCCGACGTTCAGCGCGATCTGCAGGCCGTCGGTGGTGCCCTTCATGACGGCGTCGATCGCGCTGCCATAGGTCTTGTCCTCGACGGAGAGATCCAGGTCCCCGCCCTTCTCCATCGGGTCGGAGGGGACGACGATGCGGGCCAGCAGCACGCCAGCCGGGGCCGAGATGATCGAGGCCGTCAGCACATGGGCGGCGGCGTTGGGCAGCACGCCGGCCAGGATGGTGGCGTAGGCGACCATGGTCGAGCCCGAGACGCAGGCCATGCCGACCGCGATCAGCATGAACAGCTCCGAGCGCGACAGCTTGTCGAGATAGGCGCGGATGAAGATCGGGCCTTCGATCTGGCCCATGAAGATGGTGGCGGCGGTGGCCAGGGCCGGCGGGCCGCGCAGGCCCAGCGTCTTCTGGAACAGGAAGCCGAAGCCCTGGGCCAGCCACTTGAGGATCTTCCAGTGCCACAGCAGCGCCGACAGCGCGCAGACCACCAGGATCACCGGCATGACCCGGAAGGCGAAGATGAAGCCCGCGCCCGGATTGCTGACCGGATAGGGCTGGTCGCCGCCGGCCAGGAAGCCGAACACGAAGGCGGTGCCGGCCTGAGTCGAACTGGCCAGGCCCTCGACGGCGCCGTTGACGCCCTGCAGCAGCTCGCGCGCCTGGGGCAGGCCGAACAGCACCACCACCAGCAGGACTTGGACGACCAGGGCGGCGATCGCCAGAACCCACGGGAATCGCTTGCGATTCTCGGAAACGAGCCAGCAGAGGCCCAGGGTGAGCGCCAAACCCGCCAGGGCCTGAACGTTCTCAGGACGGAACATCAAGACGAAGACCTTACTCAAGTGGCGCGCGCCCCCGCGACGCCGGCCAAGGGCGAAGAATGACACCAAGTCAGCGGTCGCGCGCAAGCGCCTTGCGTAAGGAATGGTTAAGGAAGCCGTCGATTGCCTAAGTCAGAGGACGCTTACCACCGTAACCACACCCCCAGTCGTCATCCCGCGCTTCATGCGCGGGACCCATCTGTCCGCCGCAAGGGCGGAGCGGGAACACGCTCTCACGTGAAAGCGGAACCATGGGTCCCGCGCACAAGGCGCGGGATGACGGTATAGGTTTAAGCCGTGACACTCGTCCCATTGCTGGCCTTGCCGTCCGACGACGTCAGCGCGGTGTCCAGTTGGGCCAGCAGCTTCTGCATCAGGTCGGCCGCGGCGCTGGTCGCGTCCGAACCGCCGGCGACGGCCAGTTCCTCGGCCGAGACGACGCCGTCCTGGTTGGTGTCCAGGCCCTCGAATACGCCGCTGGAGCCGGAAGAACTCGACGACCCGCTGGACGCCTCGGCGCCTTCGCTGGGCGGCGGTCCCGGCGGCGGGCCGCGCATGGCGTGAGTCGATTGGTTGGCCGAGGCGCTGGAGATCGCGCTCGAGATCTCCTCGGTCGACAGGCTGCCGTCGCCGTCGCTGTCGAGAGCCGAGACGATGTCGGAGGCCATCTTGTCCTCCAGCCCCTGGCCTTTCACCGCGTCCGGCGCATTCGCGGCCAGGGCGGTGGAGATCTCGCTGGCGGTCAGCAGGCCGTCGCCGTCCGCGTCGCCGGCCGACATCACCGAGCCGGCGACATCGTCGACCGACTGGGTCGCCAGCAGCGAGCTCAAGGTATCGCCGCCGAACTGCCCGCCCGGTCCGCCGCCGCCGCGCATCGGCGGCGGACCACGGCTCTCGCCGCCCGAGCCCTGCACATTTTGCCCGATGGACTGAAATTCGGCCTGCGACAGCTGCCCATCGCCGTCGGCGTCGGCGGTCTTGAACATCTCCGCCTGCCGGAGCTGGCGCAGCTGGGCCCAGTTTGTAGAGGAGGTGGCGCTCGTCACGCTCATTTCGCTCTCCCGTGTTGAAGGCGCCGAGAAGCCGACGCCCCCGAAGAGCAGCGAGAAATGTTCCAGCTTTCAGCGTGTTACGCGGCTGAAATGAAGCGCCTTCAGCGCCCGGTCAGTTCGTTGACCAGGTCGCCGCGCTCATAGACCTTGTCCAGCGCCTGGAGGATCGCCGAGCCCGACAGCGAGACGGTCCGATTGCGGGTCCCGTCATAGCCGTAGGCCCCGCCCAGCGACGGCAGGTTGCCGTCGAACGCCACGCCGATCAGTCGCCCCTTGGCGTCCAGCACCGGCGAGCCGGAATTGCCGCCGATGATGTCGTTGGTGCTGGTGAAGTCGAAGACGGTGTCGCGCTTCAGCCGGTCCTTGGCCTCCAGCCAGCGCGGTGCGGCGGCGAAGGGCTCGGCGCCGGTCACCCGGTCGTAGAAGCCGGCGAAGGTCGTCGTGGAGGCGATCGCCCTGCCCCGCTCCTCCCAGCCGGCGACCTTGCCGTAGGACAGCCGCAGCGAGAACGTCGCGTCCGGATAGGCATTGTCGCCCAGCACGGCGAAGCGGGCCCTGGCGATCTTCTCGGCGGCGATGTCGGTCGGCCCTGCAACCCGCGCCTCGTAGGCCCCGCGCGCCTCGCGGGCCACCGGATCGGTGCGCAGGATGAAGCGGATCAGCGGATCCTCCGAGGCCTGAACCGCCGCCAGGCCGCCCTTCCACAGCGCCGCTCGAACCTCGGGATCGGCGAACCGCGTCTTGGCCAAGGCGTCCGCGACCTGCTCGGGGCTCTCTTGGCCCAGCAGCACCTTCACCGGCGCGGAGTCGACGCCCAGGGCCTCGCGGGTCTTGAGCAGCCAGTGCTCCAGGAAGATCCGCTCCAGCGCCCGATCGCTGCGCGGCGCGTCGGCAATCTTGCGCTCGATCAGGGCCAAGCGAGCGTCGACATATTCCGGCAGGCGCTCGGCGTCGGGCTTTTCGCGCTCCACGGCCGCGCGCACCAGCAGGCGGGCGTAGTAGTAAAGCTCCGAGCCGACGCCGGCATTGTACTCCAGCATCCGCCAGGGGACGAACAGTTCGGCGGCGGCATGCTGGGCGTCGTCGATCTGGTCCCAGGCCGCGCCGGTCTCGGCGGCCAGCGCCGGATCGGCGGCGACCTTGGCGCGCAGATCGTCCTCGGCGGCGCGCTTGGCGGCCATGAAGGCCTTGTCGTTCAGCGCCGCCTGCTTGCCCACGCCCAGCTTGTAGCTGTTCTGCACCCAAGCCAGGACCGGCGTGGCGACGCGGGCTTCGTCGGTCCCCTGCCGAGCGAACTGGATCAGCCGCCCGCGCACCTCGGCCCGCTGCAGTTGGGTGATCGGCAGGACGAGATCGCGCTGGGTCTCCAGCTGGGCTGCCGTCAGCTGCCGCTCGGTCGAGCCCGGATTGCCGACGACGAAGGTCGGCTCGCCCTCGATCGGCGGCGCATCGCGCCATTCCAGGTGACTGCGCGTCACGGCCGGCTTGCCGTCGACATAGAGCCGCACGAAGGCGACATCGAAGGCGTATCGCGGGAAGTTGAAATTGTCGGGATCGCCGCCGAACGCCGACGCGGCGATCTCGGGCGCGAAGACCAGCCGCACGTCGCTGTAGCGGCGGTACTTGTAGACCTTGTACTGACCGCCCCGGAAGAAGCCGATCGCCTGGCAGCGCAGGGTCTGGTCCAGGCCGCAGGCGGCCAGCTCGGCCACCGCCATCGCCCCGTCGCGGGCCCGCACGAAGTCGCGTCCGGTCTTGCCCACAACGGCGGCCCGCACCTGCCCCGTGACGTCGATGATGGTCAGCAGCACCTCGGCCTGGACGCCCGCGCACTTGCGCTCCTCGTCGCGGCCGTCGGTCAGGAAGCCGTCGCGGGCATAGTCCTCGCTGTCTTCGGTCGACAGCACCTGGGCGCAGTCGGCGACGCAGTGGCTGTTGGTGATCGCCAGCCCCTGGCCGCTGACCAGTCCCGCCGAGCAGCCGTTGGTCAGCCGCACCGCCGAGGCCTGGGCGGCGTCCAGCCAGGCCGGGTCCAGGGTCACGCCCGTAGCGGCCTTGATGTGCTCGACCGGGATCTTGTCGAAGGTCCACATGCCCTCGTCGGCTCGCGCGGCGATGGGCGCGGACGCCGTCGCGGCGAACCCCAGCGCCAGGCCGGAAGCCGCGCGAAGGCCAAAAGCCATGGTCATGAAGGGGTGGCCAGATCGCTGCACTGGGAGAGTCGCTTAGCCCCCAGAACGGCGCCCAGCCAGCCCGTTCCGCTCGCTGCGCGAATATTTCACGCCGGAAATGCGCCTTACCCCGATTTAACTTGGCCGCCTGAAGAACGCCGGTCATTGCTGCAACCAACGGTTTGGGGGAGCGAGAGTCGGAATGTCGTTGGCTTTGGCCACTCTTCTCTACGAGTGGCGACGTTACATGGCGGCCGTGGTCGCCCTGGCCTTTTCGGGCCTGCTCATCTTGGCCCAGGTCGGCATCTTCGTCGGCATCGGCAAGGGCTTTACCGCCCAGATCGACCGCGCCCGCGCCGACATCATGGTGCTGGGCCCGGGCGCCAAGGCGCTGTTCGGCGGTCCTTCCGGCCTGCCGCGCCGCATGATCCCGCTGGTCTACAGCCATCCCGAGGTCACCCAGGTGGCCCCGCTGGACGGCTCGGGCGGCCGCTTCCAGAACATCCTGACGCCCGAGCAGCAGGCCAAGGAAGAGGCCCGCGCCAAGCGCGCCGGCAAGGGCAAGGGCAAGGGCACGGGCAAGGGCAAGAGCGGCTCGGCCCGCAAGAGCGAGTTCGTCAACGTCACGGTGATCGACGCCATCCCCGGCTATGTCACCGTGCCCACCGACTACACCCAGTCGATGATCGAGGCCCTGCGCCGCCCCTACGCCATCGCGGTGGACGAGACGGCGCTCAGGCGCCTGGGCGTCAAGAAGGGCGACAAGGCCCTCTACAACGGCAAGACCGTCTATGTCGCCGTCGTCACCAAGGGCTATCCCAACATCATCCAGCCCACCCTGGTCATGTCGCGCGACACCCTGCGCATGCTGGGCGAGGCCGACACCGGCCAGCGCGTCGGCCCGCTGATGGTCGAGATCCAGGACCCCTCGCGCGCCGAGATCGTCGTGGCCCAGCTGAACAAGAAGGCCGACGGCAAGTTCCGCGCCTGGACCCGCCAGGAGCTGGCTGACGCCAATTCCGGCGCCATGCTGGACGACCAGATCATCGGCATCATCCTGGGCTTCTCGGCGTTCCTGGGCCTGCTGATCGGCGTGATCATCACCTGGCAGACCCTGCGCGGCGCGATCATGGCCAACATCAAGGAATTCGCCTCCCTCCGAGCGCTCGGCGTGTCGATGGGCGACCTGCGCAACATCGTCATGGAGCTGTCCTTCTGGGTCGGGATCGTCGGCGTGGTCGCCGCGGGCCTCTTGACCTGGCTGGTCTCGCTGATCGCGGTGGCCGGCGGCGTGCCGATGTATTTCCCGCCGACCCTGATCATCATCGTCGCCGTCTTCCTGGTGGTGATCGCTATGGTGTCGGGCTTCCTGTCGCTGGGCATCCTCAAGAACAGCCAACCTGCGGACCTGCTGCGATGACCGGTAATAATGCGCACAAGCGCGGCGAGACCGCCTTGGCCGCCAAGGGCATCGTCAAGCGGTTCAAGACCGGCCGCACCTTCATCGAGGTGCTCAAGGGCGTGGACTTCGACGCCAAGCACGGCGACGTGACCATGGTCATGGGCCCCTCGGGCTCGGGCAAGTCGACCCTGGTGGCGGCCCTGTCCGGCCTGCTCAAGCCCGACGAGGGCCACGTGGCGGCGCTGGAAGCCGACGACCTGTGGTCGCTGTCGCGCGGCAAGATCGACAGGTTCCGCCTCGACCACTGCGGCTTCATCTTCCAGGGCTTCAACCTGTTCCCGGCCCTGTCGGCCAAGCAGCAGGTGATGACCGCGCTGAAGTACCAGGGCGTCGGCAAGGGCGAGGCCGCGCGCCGCGCTCAAGCGGCGCTGGAATCGGTGGGCCTGGGCGCCCGCGTCAACCAGCGCCCGTCCGAACTGTCGGGCGGCGAGAAGCAGCGCGTGGCCATCGCCCGGGCGCTCGCCAAGAACCCCAACCTCCTGTTCGCCGACGAGCCGACCTCGGCCCTGGACGGCGAGAACGGCCAGATCGTCATCCGCCTGCTGCGCGAGGCCGCTTCGGTCCGCGGCGCGGCGGTGATCTGCGTGACCCACGACCCGCGGCTCGAGGCCTATGCCGACCGCGTCATCCACATCGAAGACGGCCGGATCCTGGACGACGTGCGCCGCACGCCCGACGCCAATCCCGCGCCGCTCAGCCACTGATTTCCCGGGGGAATTCCAAGATGCCCGCGTTCCTGCGCCGACCCGCTTTCTGGATCGTCATCGTCGTCATCGCGCTCGCCGTCGGCGGCGTCTTCTACATGAAGGGCCAGGCGGCCGAGAAGAAGAAGCAGCTCGAAGTCGCCGCCGCCCAGGAAGAGCCCTCCCCCTACGCCGCCATCGCCCAGGGCAAGGCCGACGTCGAGGGCGGCGTGATCCAGGTGGCCGCGCGCCGCCAGGGCATCGTCCGCGAAGTCTATGTCCAGGAAGGCGACATCGTGAAGATGGGCCAGCCGCTGGCCAGGCAGGAGGACGACGACGTCCGCCTGGCCTCGCAGACCGCCCAGGCCGCCCTGTCCTCGGCCAAGGCCCAACTGCAGCTCTTCCAGGTGCAGCTGCGCACGGCCCAGCGCGAATATAGCCGCCTGCAGAACCTGTCGGCCTCGAACTTCGTCGCCGGCCAGCGCCTGGACGCCGCGCGCGACCAGATCGCCTCGGCCCAGGCCAATATCGGCGCCCAGCAGGCCGCCATCCAGGTCGCCGCCGCCCAGGTGGCCCAGGCCAGGTACAACCAGGAACTGACGATCATCCGCGCCCCGGCCGATGGCCGCATCGCCCGCCGCCAGGCCAATCCGGGCGCCGGCGCCTCGACCCTGAACGTCACCGCCATGTTCGACCTCGAGCCCAACACCCAGCGCATCGTCCGCGCCGAGATCGTCGAGGCCGACATCCCCAACGTGAAGATCGGCCAGGAAGTCGAGATCCAGCCCGAGAGCAATCCCGATCTCGCCTACACCGGCAAGGTCCTGCGCCGCGCCGCCGTCTTCGGCGCCCGCAAGCTGGCCTCCGACGACCCCAGCCAGCGCAGCGACGAACGCGTCGTCGAGGTGGTGGTCAGCGCCGACGGCGCGCCGCTGCTGGTGGGCCAGCGGGTGCTGGTGAAGTTCATGAAGCCTGGGCAGAAGGCAGGGGTGAAGCAGGATAAGCCGACGCAGCCGGTGGCTGGTGGGATGACGAAGAAGAAGGCGTAGGCGGAAGAAAGATGGCGGACGGCTAACCTCCGCTAACGACCAAGTCGGGCGTTTAAGAGGTCTGCTCCCCCGTTGGGGGAGCTGTCGGCGAAGCCGACTGAGGGGGCATCGCTGGCATCCACCGAGCCGCCCCCTCCGGCCCTCCGGTCCACCTCCCCCAAAGGGGGAGGAGAGTCCGCCCCCTCACGGACGTCGCCCCAAGAATCCCTCTCTGCAAAGAGAGAGAGGGGTTTGAGCGCGCGGCTATCCTCGGCGTTCGCGAGATCGAACCCCGTAAAATCAATCGCTTCCCACTTTTACACCCCTCTAAATCCCCCGCCCTCTCCACCGCCCCATACTAACCCCACCTGACAGCACGAAAGGGACGTCCGGCCGGCGATCGTGACGGCTGTCAGGGGTGGTCGAGCGGGTCGTGCTCGCCAGTGTGGGGGCAACCTCATAACCGCGTCCTTCCCCGAGGTAGTCGACCCTGGAACACAGAAACGACGTCGGGCGCGGGCTGGCAGCACTACAGGCACGGGCTGAAATCGCCTGTGCGGTCCGGACGAGGCTTAGCCGGCCTCTCCGCCCGTCGAAGGCGCGTTCGGGAGCGGATCAACACCCCGCCGCCCCGGAGGCTTTCGGATAACGGCTACGCGGAGCGCTCTGGCTTCGTCGAAACGGTAATCACTCTCCAATCTCCGGGCGTCGCCCGGGCGCTCCGCTTCCCTTCCCTCGCTTCAGCGGCTGGCCGCGTGAAGGCGAAGAACCGTGCGTGCGGAGCTCCCCTTGACCTCCCCTCTCCCGCGCCGCACAACACGGCCAAACCAAACACGCGTTTGAGGAGACGACGGGCATGACGGACATCCGCTTCGACGGCAAGGTGGCGATCGTGACGGGGGCCGGCGGCGGCCTGGGCCGGCAGCACGCCCTGGAGCTGGCGCGGCGCGGCGCCAAGGTCGTGGTCAATGACCTGGGCGGCAGCGTCGACGGCTCGGGCGGCTCGTCCGAAGCGGCCCAGAAGGTGGTGGCCGAGATCGAGGCCTTCGGCGGCGAAGCCATCGCCCACGGCGCTTCGGTGACGGATGACGCCGGCGTCGCCGACATGGTCAAGACGACCATGGACAAGTGGGGCCGCATCGACATCCTGATCGCCAACGCCGGCATCCTGCGCGACAAGACCCTGACCAAGATGGAGTTGGCCGACTTCGAGCTGGTCATGCAGGTGCACGTGTTCGGCACCTTCAAGCCGATCAAGGCGGTCTGGGACATCATGAAGGCCCAGAACTACGGCCGCATCGTCGTCACCACCTCGTCGTCGGGCATGTACGGCAACTTCGGCCAATCGAACTACGGCGCGGCCAAGATGGCGGTGCTGGGCCTGATGAACACCCTCAAGCTGGAGGGCGCCAAGAACGACGTGAAGATCAACGCCATCAGCCCGGTCGCCGCCACCCGCATGACCGAGGGCCTGATGCCGCCGGAAGTTCTGGCCAAGCTGGCCCCGGAATATGTCACGCCGGGCGTCGTCTACCTGGCCTCCGAAGAGGCGCCGACCGGCGCGATCCTGACCGCTGGCGCCGGGGCCTTCGCCCTGTCGCGCATCTTCGAGACCGAGGGCGTCTATCTGGGTGAAGGCGGCTTGTCGGCCGAGGAGGTCCGCGACAGCTGGGACAAGATCACTGCCGAGGACGGCCAGAAGGCCTACTTCAACGGCGGCGAACAGGGCCAGAAGTTCTTCCGCAAGATGGCGGGCGGCTAACCTCAGGTAAAGCGCCAGAATTCGGCCCATTTTGACAGAACGACGATTGATGCGGGGCCTTTACGGCCTCGCATCTTTAACAAAACCGACAAAATTGCTGTTCGAGACAATTTATAGCAACGCTATTTGAGCAGATACGTTAAAGGCGGCGCTCCTCCAGCGCCGTTAGGTGCTCGGCGGGCCTCTTCCTCCCCAAGAAGGTCGCTGTAAAATGTCTCTCTCGCGTACCAGCCTCGCCGCCGGCGTCGCTCTGCTGGCGCTCGCCGCCGCTTCCCAGGCCTCCGCTTCGGCCTTCTATCTCCAGGAACAGTCGGTGCGCGGCACCGGTCGCGCCTATTCCGGCGAAGTCGCCGACAAGGGCGTGGGCAGCCTGTGGTGGAACCCCGCCTCGATCGCCGGCATCGACAAGAACGAAGGCTATATCGGCCTGAACATGATCCAGGTGAATTCGAAGGTCACCAACACCGGCTCGACCATCACCCGCCCTGTTCCGCCGGCCGGCCTGACCACCCCGGTGGGCGGCGCCGCCACGGCCTATGACCCGATCAACGACGGCGTCGTGCCGAACGCGGGCGCCGCGTTCCGCATCAACGACAAGCTGTCGCTCGGCGTCCTGGTCGCCGCCCCCTACAACTTCACCACCGAGTACAACACCGACAGCTGGACCCGCTACGACGCCCTGAAGTCGCAGCTGCGCACGGTCAATGTCGACGGTGTCGTCGCCTATCGCGTCAACGACATGCTCGACCTGGGCGTGGGCGTCACGGCCCTCTACGCCGACGCCAAGCTGACCAACGCCCTGCCGAACCTGTCGCCCCTGCAGGCCGACGGCTCGCAGGCGCTGAAGGGCAATGGCTGGGCCTACGGCTACACGGTCGGCGCCCAGTTCCACCCGAGCAAGGCCCTGACCATCGGCGCCAGCTATCGCAGCAAGATCGACCAGAAGCTGGACGGCACGGTCACCGTCGCCGGCTTGCTGGCCCCGATCCCGGCCGCCAACAACTTCTCGGTCGACGGCCAGGCCAAGATCACCCTGCCGTGGATCGCCAATGTCGGCGCCCGCTGGGCGGTGAACGACCAGTGGACCCTGAACGCCTCGGTCAGCCGCGTGGGCTGGAGCGAGTTCGACGCCATCCGCGTCAGCTTCCCGGGCGGCGCCTCGACCAGCGCCCAGGGCTACAAGAACACCACGACCTACGCCGCCGGCGTCGACTTCCAGGCCTCGCCGCGCCTGACCCTGCGGGCCGGCGCCCAGTACGACCCGACCCCGACGCCGGACGTCGGCCGCACCGCCCGTGTGCCGGACGGCGACCGCATGATGTACGCCGCCGGCGCCACCTGGGCCGCGACCGACAATATTAAGCTGGACGCGGCGATCAGCTACATCAGCTTCGACAACAGCAAGATCAACCGCACCGACGTGACGGCGACCAGCTCGACGGTCCGCCTGAACGGCGACGTGACGGGCTCGGCCGTCGTGCTGTCGACCGGCGCGCGCTTCAGCTTCTAAGCTGAGTGAAGACAAAAATGGAAAGGCCGCGGGGGCGACCCAGCGGCCTTTTTCATGCTCCCAAAAAAGCTCGATATGCAAAATTAGTGGCTGATCGACTTCCACAAGGTCTGAGCCGCGGCGACGAACACCTGCGCCGCCTGGCCCTTGGGCTCGGAGATCACGGCCGGCGCGCCCTGGTCGCCGCCGACGCGGACGGCGATCTCGATCGGCACGCGGCCAAGGAGCGGCGTCTTCAGGCGCTCGGCCTCGGCCACGCCGCCGCCCTCGCCGAAGATCGGGATCGGGACGCCGGTCGAGGGATCGGCGAAGAAGGCCATGTTCTCGACCAGGCCCAGGATCGGGGTGGCGGTCTTTTCGAACATCGCCGCCGCGCGGCGGGCGTCGATCAGGGCGATCTCCTGCGGCGTGGTGACCAGCACGACGCCGTCGATGCGCAGCTTCTGGACCAGGGTCAGCTGGACGTCGCCGGTGCCCGGCGGCAGGTCGACGACCAGCACGTCCAGCGGCTGGGCTTCCGAGCCCCAGGCCACGTCATGGATCATCTGGCGGACGGCCGACGAGGCCATCGGACCGCGCCAGATCATCGCCTTGCCCTCGTCGACGATGAAGCCGATCGACATCAGCTTGACGCCATGGGCCTCGAGGGGCTGCAACTTGTCATTCTCGAACAGCGGATCGCCGTCGACGCCCATCATCTTGGGGGCCGAGGGGCCATAGATGTCGGCGTCCAGCAGGCCGACGCGCAGCCCCTGCCTGGCGAAGGCGACGGCCAGGTTGGTCGAGACGGTGGACTTGCCCACGCCGCCCTTGCCCGAGGCCACCGCGATGACGTGGCGGACGTGGGCGGGCTTTTCGGCCTCCGGCGGCGGGGCCATGCGGGCCTGCGGATCCTCGGTGATCTTGGCGCCCTTGCGAACGCGGGTCGCGCCCTCGGCGGCCTGGGCGGTCAGCACGACCTGGGCCTGCTCGACGCCCGGCAGCGCAGCCAAGGCCTTCTCGGCGGCCTCGCGGATCGGGGCGTAGGACGCGGCCTGGCTGGCGGGGACTTCCAGCATGAAGCCGGCGCGGCCGTTGCGGACCACCAGGCCCTGCACCAGGCCGGCGGCGACCAGCCCCTGCCCGCTCGCCGGATCGGCGATACGGTCCAGCGCCGCACGGGCGTCGTCGAGGGTAGCGGTCACGGGAAGGCCTCCAGTTCGGAGCGCCTCATATCCTCGCGACCGCCAGCCTTTTCAAGTCCGTAGGAAGCCTAGCGCTCGACGACCTTGCGCTGCATCGGGGCCAGCTTGGCCAGCAGCTTGCCCTGGACGGCGAAGGGCACGCCCTCCTTGTCCATCGCCCACTGCAGGTTCTCGACCAGCGCGTTGAAGTCGCGGTTGGTGACGCCCATGTCCTTGTGGACCGCGGCCATGTCGCGGCCGGTGTAGACGCAGCCGCCGCCCAGCACGTAGCAGAACTGCTCGGCCAGGGTCCGCTTCAGGCGCGGCGCGTCGGTGGTGGCGAAGATGTCCTTGATGCGCGGGTCAGCGATGCTGCGGTCGACCAGGTCATTGGCGATGCGGGCCAGGCCCTCCTTGCCGTGGAAGGCCTGGAAGGTCGCCGGATCGGCCAGCGGCGTCGCGCCGGCATTGGCCGGCGACTGCGCATAGGGATCGACCGGCTTCTCGCCCGCCGGCGCGGCGTCCTGGGCGAAGGCCGAGCCGGCCAGGGTGAAGGCGGCGACGGCCGCGAAGACGAAGGTCTTTTGCATCGGCGCTCTCCTTAGAAGCCGGCTTGCAGCGACAGGTAGAACCCGCGCTGGTTCTTGAAGGTGGCGATGTCGCCCAGGTCCACATAGGCCCCGGTCACCGACAGATGCCTGTTGACGGCATAGGCGACGAACAGGTCCTTCCAGTCGTCCTCCTTGGCGAAGCCCAGGTTGCTGGGCTTGGTGCGGTACTCGGCCCCGACCACCAGGCGCTTGCTGAGCAGGTAGCCGGCCGAGCCCTCGAACTGCGGCTTGTAGCTGTCGCCCTTGTCGCCGCCGAAACCCAGTAGCCCCGACTGGTTGGCCTTGGTCAGGCGCACGGTCCCGTTCAGCACCAGCGACTTGTCCAGCAGCACCTTGGTCGCCGCCACATAGAAGTCGACGCCGCTGTCCTTCTTGGCGCCGACGGCGCGGACGATGGCGTCCTGGCTGTTGTCCTTGTACTGCGCCCCGACGCTGACCTGCGGGACCCAGCTGTCCTGGCTGTAGACCGCATCGCCCAGCACCCGGACCTTGGCCCCCAGCACGGTCTGCTTGAAGGTGAAGCCCTTGCCCAGGCCCAGCTTTGCGCCCGTCGCGCCGGTGTCGAATTCCTGGCGGGCGGCCGACAGCTCGAGGCGGTCATGCCAGCCAACGGCCGCGCCATAGGTGCGCAGGCTATAGTCCTTGACGTCGACATAGGTCCCGTGGACCTCCGCCCCAACGCCGCGATTGGTCTCGGCCCCGGCGATCACGGCCCAGGTCGACAGGCCGCCGCCCGCGCTGCCCTCGACCGTGCTGACACCGTGGGTCAGCAGCAGCTTGCCGCCAGTCTCGATCTCGCCGGCATGCGCTGCGCCCGACGCGCCGACGGCCAGCAGGGTCGCGGCAAGCGCCACGCTCGAAAGTCGCTTCATAGCCCCCTCCACAGAGAGCCGGCGACAAGCCCCACTCGAGCGCCGACGTGCGGCAACGTGACCCCGAAGCTTTTACAGACGGTTTCCAAGTAAATGTCGGGAACCCGAAATGGTGTCGCACCCCGTGTCGCACCCGTTAACGCGCATTTCACTCCGCCAGAGCTAGAAAAGACGTGATGAAAAGGCTCGCTCTACTTTTGATGGCCATGCCGTGGGCGGCGCCTGCCATGGCGGGTGATTTCACCGTCACGGTGCGCAGCGCCGACGGCAAACCCGTGCCCGACGCCGTGGTCATGGTCTATCCGAACGGCCAGCCGACCAAGGGTCCGATCAAGTTCCCCTGGCCCTACCGCGTGGCGCAGCAGAACATCCAGTTCACGCCGTTCATGCTGGTGGTCCCGGTCGGCGCGGACGTGGCGTTCCCAAACCTCGATAAGGTCCGCCACCACGTCTACTCGTTCTCGGCGGGCAACAAGTTCGAGATCAAGCTGTACGGCCACGAAGAGAACCGCACGGCCAAGATGAATACGGCCGGCGTCGCGGCGATCGGCTGCAACATCCACGACCAGATGGTCGGCTTCATCCGCGTGGTCGACACCCAGTACGCCGGCAAGACCGACGCCAACGGCGTGGTCACCATCCAGGACGTCCCGACCGGCGCCATCAAGGCCAGTGTCTGGCACCCCTACATGCGGGCCATGAAGAACGAAAAGACCCTCTCGACCACCAGCGTCGGGGCCGGCGCGGCCCGCGAGCAGGTCGCGGTCGAGCTGCGCGCGCCGGCGGGGCGCTGAGCCGCCGATGTTCCAGCGCTTGCAGACCAAGCTCACCGTCCTCTACGCCGGGCTGTTCGCCCTGGCGCTGAGCCTGGTGGCCGTGACGGTCTATGTCGCGATCGCCAGCAATGCGCAGCGGGCGGTGCGCGAGGAGATGGCCGCGTCGGGCACGGTGTTCGACCGCATCTGGGCCCTGCGCAACCAACGCCTGCAGGACGGCGCCGAGCTGCTGTCGCGTGACTTCGGCTTCCGCGCCGCCGTCGCCACCCATGACCGCCCGACCGTGGAGTCGGCCGTCGCCAACCTGCGCCAGCGCCTGGGCCTGGACCTGGCCTTCACCGTCGGCGTCGACGGCGATGTCGTGGGCCTGGACCCGGCTCGCCTGGACCTCGAGAAACTGTGGAGCGCCCTGGACGCCGAGGACGGCGCGCAAGGCGTCTTCGCCATCGACGGCAAGCCCTACCAGCTGATCTCGGCGCCTATCCTGTCGCCCACCCTGACCGGCTGGATCGTCTTCGCCGCCAAGCTGGACGAGCCCGAGATGCGGGGCCTGGAGAAGCTGTCGGCTATCGGCCTGGACGCCCAGGTCTTCGACCAGCGCGGCGACCAGTGGGTCTCGGCCGATAGCGGCCCGGCCAACAAGCCCCTGGCCGCCTTCGTGGCCAAGGCCATGCAGGACAAACTCCGGGCCCCGGCCGTGCTGCATGGCGGCGCCGACAGCCTGGTGCTGGTCAAGCCGATCCGCACCCTGGACAAGACCTCCGGCGCGGCCCTGGTGCTGCGGTATCCCTTGGCCCAGGCCATGGCCCCTTATCGCCCCCTGATGGCGGCCGTGATCGTGGCCGGCCTGATCGGCGCGGCCCTGGTCGCCGCCGCCAGCTGGGCCCTGTCGCGAGGCCTGACCAAACCGATCACCGCGTTGGACATCGCCGCCAGCCGCCTGCGCGACGGCGAGGACGTCAGCGTCGAGGTCACCACCCAGGACGAGATCGGCCGCCTGGCCCAAAGCTTCAACCAGATGGCCTCGGAAATCCGCGAGCGTGAAGCGGAGATGATCCGCCAGGCGCTGCACGACGGCGAGACCGGCCTGCCCAACCGCCGCGCCCTGGAGCGCGCCATCGAGACACGCCTCAACACCATCGCCCCTGGTGAGCAGGTGGTGATCGCCGCCATCGGCTTCGACCGTTTCCCCCAGGTCCGCGCCGCCATCGGCTACGAGCTTGCGAC
Organism: uncultured Caulobacterales bacterium; assembly: GCA_903900155.1. GTDB lineage: Bacteria > Pseudomonadota > Alphaproteobacteria > Caulobacterales > Caulobacteraceae > Caulobacter. The sequence continues at coordinate 52,187 of CAIUMD010000046.1, forward strand.
TGAACTGGTCGCCAAGCTGGGCCAGCGGATCATCGAGATCGCGCCCGGGGTGCTGGTCTCGCGCCTGACCACCTCGATCCTCTGCGTCGTGTCGGCCTCCACCAGTCTCGATCGCGTGCTGGGCCTGGTCGAGGACGCCCTGCCGGGCCTGGAAGCCCCGATCGAGGTCGGTGGCGAGTTGGTCGACGTCCACATCACGCAGGGCCTGGCCGCCACGACCAGGGGGGAGCTCGACGCCGTCCGCCTGATCGAGCGCGCCCTGATCGCCCTGGACCAGTCTCGCGCCAGCCACCGCAAGTTCATGGCCTTCGACGCCGCCGCCTATGGCGACACGTCGGCCAATCTCTCGCTGATGAGCGAAATGCTGGAGGCCGTCCGCAAGGGCCAGCTCTATCTGAACCACCAGCCCAAGCTGGACCTGCGCACCGGCGCGATCACCGGCGTCGAGGCCCTGGCGCGCTGGAACCACCCGACCCGCGGCTTCATCCGCCCCGACCTGTTCGTCGGCATGGCCGAGGAAACCGGGCATATCCGCGCGCTCACCGACTATGTCCTGACCCAGGCGATCGAGGACCAGGCTCGCCTGCGCGCCGCCGGCCACGACGTGCTGATGTCGGTCAATGTCTCGGGCCGCCTGATCGACGACTACGCCTTCGCCGAACACGCCATCGCCGCAGTGACGGCGGCCGGGGCGCGCCTCTGCTTCGAGATCACCGAGACGGCCGTGATCGGCAATCCCGACGTCGCCCTGTCGGTGCTGGACCGCCTGGCCGAGGCCGGCATCCCGGTGTCGATCGACGACTACGGCTCGGGCCTGTCGTCGCTGGCCTATCTGAAGCAGATCCGCGCCGACGAGCTGAAGATCGACAAGGCCTTCGTCATGAGCCTTGAAGCCGGCGGCAAGGACGCCCTGCTGGTCAAGTCCACGGTCGACCTGGCCCACAGCCTGGGCATGAAGGTCACCGCCGAGGGCGTCGAGACCCGCGAGGGCCTGGCCGTCCTGCAACTGATGGGCTGCGACCTGGCCCAAGGCTACCACATCGCCCGTCCGATGGGCCTGGACAAGCTGGTCGACTTCCTGGGCGAGTGGTCGATCGAACTGCCCAGCGAGGACTCTCCTCCCCTTTTGGGGGAGGTGGCCCGGAGGGCCGGAGGGGGCAGCGCGGCCTAAGCCGCATTAGCCCCCTCAGTCGGCTTCGCCGACAGCTCTCCCAGCGGGGGAGCAGATTCCGTCAGACCGACGCCTTCAGCAGATCCAGCACGTGGTGCAGGCTGTCGGCGATGTGGACGCACTTGTCGTGCATCTCCTCGTTGGGATCGAGGATGTCGGGGACCATCACCGTCATCATGCCGGCCGCGTGGGCGGCGCGGACGCCGGGGTGGCTGTCTTCCAGCGCCAGGCAGTGGGCCGGGTCGACGCCCAGGCGTTCGGCGGCCAGCAGGTAGGGATCCGGGTTGGGTTTGTGCCTGGTCACATCGTGGTGGGCGACCACCGCGTTGAAGCGGCGCAGCAAGTCGAAGCGCCCCAGATACTTCTCGACCGCCACCATGCCGTTCGAGGTGGCGATGCCGCGCGGCACGCCCAGGTCGTCCAGATAGTCCAGGATCTCGATGACCCCGGCCTTCAGCTTGGTCTCGGCTTCCAGCAGGTCCTCGACATCGGCCCAGACGCGCTCGAAATAGGCCTGGACCGGAAACGCCTCGCCGTACATCTCGCGCAGCATGACCCCGCACTCCGGCGTCGTCTTGCCCACCATCGAGGCGTAGATTTCGCCGGTGAATTGGACCCCAAAGACCTCGCCGGCCTCGATCATGGCGGCGCGATAGACGATCTCGGTGTCCAGCAGCAGGCCGTCCATGTCGAACACGACGGCGTCTACCCGGCGGGGAAAGCTCACTTGTAGAAGTCCTCGGTTTTGTAGCCCTGGAAATAGAGCAGCGTGGTCAGGTCGGTGTGGTCGACTTTCGCATCCGCCTGGGCGGCCACGATCGGCTTGGCGCGGTAGGCGACGCCAAGGCCCGCGGCCTCGATCATCGCCAGATCGTTGGCGCCGTCGCCCACGGCCAGGGCGTCGGCCGGGGTCAGGCCCAGGTCCGCCGCCTCCTCATTGAGCGCGGCCAGCTTGGCTTCCTTACCCAGGATCGGATCCCCGACCTGGCCCGTCAGGGCGCCGTCCAGTTCGATCAGGGTGTTGGCGCGGTTCAGGTGGAAGCCCGCCGCCTGCGCCACCCGGCTGGTAAAGAAGGTGAAGCCGCCCGAGACCAGGGCGCAGCGCGCACCGTGCTGGGCCATGGTGCGAACCAAGGTCTCGGCGCCCGGGTTCAGCCGGACGCGCTGGTCGTAGCAGCTCTGCAGCGCCTCGACGCCCAGACCTTTGAGCATGCCGACCCGCTCGCGCAGGGCGCCTTCGAAGGCCAGTTCGCCGCGCATGGCGCGCTCGGTGATCTCGGAGACCTGTTCCTTGACGCCGGCGAAGTCGGCCAACTCGTCCAGGCACTCGACATTGATGATCGTCGAGTCCATGTCGGCGATCAGCAGGCGCTTCTTGCGGGTCTCGGCGGGCTGGACCGCGAAGTCGATCGGCAGCGGCGCCAGGTCGACCTTGAGGCCTTCCAGGTCTCCGCCTTCGACGAAGAAGTCCGCGGCCAACGGCCCCAGATCCTCGCGACGGCTGGACAGCCTGGCTTCGACGCGCGAAACGGCTTGTGCGTATGCGTCGGGGCTCGCCCCAACGATGGTGAGGACGGTCGGAATGGTGTTGAGTTCGGACATCGCGCCCCGCATCTGGCTGATCGCGGGGCCGACCGCAAGCGGCAAGTCGGCCTATGCGCTGGATTTGGCGCAGCGGACCGGCGGCGAGATCGTCAATGCCGACTCCATGCAGATCTATGCGGGCCTGCGCGTGCTGACCGCCGGCCCCTCGCCGGAGGAGACTGCCCGCGCCCCGCACCACCTGTTCGAGGTGGTCGACGCCGCCGTCGGCTGGTCGGTCGGCAAGTGGCTGGAGGCCGCGACCCAGGCGCTGGGCGAGATCGAGAAGCGCGGCAATCCGGCCATCGTGGTCGGCGGCACCGGCCTCTATTTCCGCGCCCTGACCCATGGCCTGGCCGACGTGCCGCCCGTGCCCGAGACCCAGCGCGAGATTTCCGGCCTGCTCTATGCGGCGCGGGGCGAGGAAGAGTTCCGCGAGATCCTCCAACCTCTCGATCCCGAAGCCGAGGCCCGTATCGAGGTCGGCGACCGCCAGCGCCTGGTCCGCGCCCACGCCGTGGCCATCGCCACCGGCAAGTCGCTGACCTCGTGGCAGACCGACACCAAGCCGGCCATCGCGCCGGGAGAGTGGAAGGGCGTGGTGCTGGACCCGCCCCGCGCCGACCTCTACGCCCGCTGCGACGCGCGCCTGGCCGTCATGGTCGAGCAAGGCGCCCTGGACGAGGTGGCGGCCATGGAGGCGCGGGGCCTGGATCCGTCCCTGCCCGCCCTCAAGGCCGTCGGCTATCGCGAATTCGCCGCCCACCTGCGCGGCGAGACCTCGCTGGAGCAGGCCCTGGACGCCGCCCGCCAGGAGACCCGCCGCTATGCCAAGCGCCAGCTGACCTGGTTCCGCAACCAGACGCCGGACTGGGAAAAGGTCAGCGTTCCATGATCGTCACGCCGGTGCGGAGCAGGCGGGGCTTGATGGCTAGCTGGTAGTCCTCGTCGAACATCTGGTCCTTGATGCGGTCCAGCGTCGCGATCACCCGGTCCTCGGCTGCGGTCACGGGCTTGGCGAAGACCTCGCAGGCCGTGCCGGCAGGCAGGTCGGTCTGGCCGTTCTCGATCGCCTGCAACGGTTTGGTCGCGCCCTCCTCGCAGCCGAGGAAACCCGAGATCGAATAGAAGCAGAGGTCGCGCTGCAGGTACGACTCCACGACCCAGGCGCACGGGATGGCGGACACCGTGACGCCCTCCGGCGTCGCCGGAACCGCGCCGGGCTTGGCGATGGTCCGCAGGAAGATCTGGTAGCGCACCACCACGTTCTCGGTCCGACCGGCCTTGGCGAGGGTCAGGGCCTTGGCCTTCTGCGTCACCGGCGCCAGGCGTTGCAGCTGCGGCGGCAGGGGTGGCGCGGGGGTGGTCGCGGCCGGCGGCGGCGTGACATCTTGCAACAGCACGAAGATCTCCAAGGTTGAGCTTGGCCATGATGAGCACGCCCGCTCAATCTTGGCGATAGCCGCTGTTTGCAGTCCCGCGACTTGCGCCTATGGAGGTCCCCGTTCCTTGAGTCCGAGAGAAACCCGATGTCCGACCTCAACGCCCTCGCCGGACGCGTCGCTGAACGCCTGATCGCCCGGGGCGAGACCGTCGCCATCGCCGAGTCCTCGGCCGGCGGCCTGATCTCGGCGGCGCTGCTGGCCGTGCCGGGCGCGTCGAAGTTCTATGTCGGCGGGGCGGTCGTGTACACGGCGCGAGCCCGCCTGACCCTGATGGATATCCCGCAGAAGGCCATGGACGGGCTGCGCTCGGCCAGCGAGCCCTATGCGGTGATGCTGGCCCGCGTGGCCCGCAAGAACCTGAAGGCCAATTGGGCGCTGTCGGAAACCGGCGCGGCCGGCCCGGACGGCAACCGCTATGGCGATGCGCCGGGCCACTGCTGCATGGCCGTGGTCGGCGAAGAAGCCTCGGTCAGCGCCACCCTGGAAACCGGCAGCGACCAACGCGCCGCCAATATGCAGGCCTTCGCCGCCGCCGCGCTGAAATTCCTGGCCGAAACGCTGGAAGCCTAGACCGTTCCGAACAGGGCGTAGGCGAACTCGTCCATCGCCTTCTGGGTGATGCTGGTATTGTTCAGCAGCACCACGGTGGTCTGGTCGTCGAAGCGATGGGCCAGCACCGAACGATAGCCGGCCGTCCGCCCGGTTTCCCAGGCGAAGACGCGCGGGAAGCCGTCGGCGAACAGGCTCTTCACCCGGCCGCCCAGGGCATAGTCCTGATCGGGCCAGCCCACGGTCAGCAGCTGCTTCTTGCGCGCCGGCGGCAGGAACGGGCCGTCGAAGACCGCATGGGCGGCCTTCAGCAGGTCGCCGGCCGTGCTGACATAACCGCCGCTGGCGGCCATGAACGGGAAGCGCTCGTTCGACTGCCGAACCAGCGGCTCCAGCGTCCTGTACGAGATGGCGACGTCCGCCGGATCGACCGGCGTGGTGCGGGTCAGGCCCAGCGGCCCGGTGACCCGTTCACTCATCGCCTGGGCATAGGGCTTGCCGGTGACCGCCTCGATGATCGCGGTGATGATCATCCAGTTGGTCAAGACGTAGTCGAACTTGCTCCCCGGCTCGAAGGCCAGATCGCCGGAGCACCACAGCTTCACGGCCTCCCCAGTCGTGAAGCTCCTCTTGAAGAGGTCGGGATCCGGATTGGCCTTGGTCCAGGTCGCAAAGCCGTTCGGGATGCCGCTGATATTGGTCAGCAGATGGCGCACCTTGACCTTGGCGCCGGTGTCGGCGCGGTAGTCGGGCAGATAGGTCGAGATCGGCGCGTCCAGATCCAGCTTGCCCGCCTCGACCAGCTTCAGCAGCGCCGTCGAAGTCAGCCACTTGGAGATTGAGGCGATCGCGTAGGGCGTCCCCAGCGTGACGGGCTTCTTGGCTTCAATATCGGCAAAGCCGATGGCCCGGGAGTAGATCGGCTTGCCGGCCTTGCCGATCAACACCACGCCCTGGAACGGCTGAGTACGGAGGAAAACATCGACCGCCTTGTCCGCCGCGCCGCCCGACAGCACGCCGGCCGATACGTTTTCGACCAAACCCAAGGCAGCCGCCCCGGCCAAGAATTCACGCCGTCCGAACACTCACACGCTCCCCGATTTCAGGAGCGCGACCGTGACGGGGAAAACCTGCCCCTGTCACGTGAAGTTTCGGTAAGACCCACCGCCCAGCAAAGGCACATCCTTGCGGCAAACCGCGCCTTGACGCTCCGACTGGCGCATGTCATGACCCCTTTCGTAGCTTTGGAGCAAGACTCGTGCGCAAAACCATGATCGTACTTATGGAGCGGCCGTTCGCGGGGTGACCTCGAAGTCACGTCGCAGCTCGGTCGCGCGCGCAAAGGTCCTTCGGGACCTTTTTTCTTTTCCAGCTTCACCTTTCCGCCCCCACCCCATCGGATCCGTCCCATGACCGCCCACCAGACCATCGAGAGCAAGGCTCCCGCTGACACCCCGATCTCTTCTCAAGAAGGGCGCGCCATGACCGGCGCCGAGATCGTGGTCCGCGGTCTCGTGGACCAGGGCGTCGAGGTGCTGTTCGGCTATCCGGGCGGCGCGGTCCTGCCGATCTATGACGCGCTGTTCCACGAGCCGCGCCTGCAGCACATCCTGGTCCGCCACGAACAGGGCGCGACCCACGCCGCCGAAGGCTACGCCCGCAGCTCGGGCAAGCCGGGCGTCGTGCTGGTCACCTCCGGCCCCGGCGCGACCAACGCCATCACCGGCATCATGGACGCCCTGATGGACTCGATCCCGATGGTTGTCATCACCGGCCAGGTCCCCACGCACCTGATCGGCACCGACGCCTTCCAGGAAGCCGACACGGTCGGCATGACCCGCTCGTGCACCAAGCACAACTACCTGGTCAAAGACGTCCGCGACCTGCCGCAGATCATCCACGAGGCCTTCAAGATCGCCACCACCGGACGTCCGGGTCCGGTGCTGATCGACATCCCCAAGGACGTCCAGTTCGCCAAGGGTGAGTATTTCGGCCCGACGGAAGTCGCCTCGAACCACGCCTATGCGCCCAAGACCAAGGGCGACGCGGGCCGCATCGCCGACGCGGCCAAGCTGATCGCCGGCGCCCGCCGTCCGATCTTCTACACCGGCGGCGGCGTCATCAATGCCGGCCCCAAGGCCAGCGAAACGCTGCGTGAGTTCCAGGCCCTGACCGGCGCGCCGGTCACCTCGACCCTGATGGGCCTGGGCGCGTTCCCGGCGGCCGATCCGGCTTGGCTGGGCATGCTGGGCATGCACGGCACGTTCGAGGCCAACAACGCCGTGCACGACTGCGACGTGATGATCTGCGTCGGGGCCCGCTTCGACGACCGCGTCACCGGCCGCCTGGACGCCTTCTCGCCGGGCAGCAAGAAAATCCACATCGACATCGACGCCTCGTCGATCAACAAGAACGTCCGCGTCGACCTGCCGATCGTCGGCGACGCCGGCTCGGTGCTTGAGGACCTGATCGCCGCCTGGAAGGCCGGCGGCCATCAGCCCAATAAGGCGGCTCTTTCCGACTGGTGGGCCCAGATCGACCAATGGCGCGCGCGCCAGTGCCTGAACTACCGCCGCTCGGACACGGTCATCAAGCCGCAGTACGCCATCGAGCGCCTGTACGAGCTGACCAAGGACAAGGACGTCTACATCACGACCGAGGTCGGCCAGCACCAGATGTGGGCCGCGCAGTTCTTCCGCTTCGAGGAGCCGAACCGCTGGATGACCTCGGGGGGCCTCGGCACCATGGGCTACGGCCTGCCCGCCGCCCTGGGCGTGCAGCTGGCGCACCCCAAGAGCCTGGTCGTCGACATCGCCGGCGAGGCCTCGATCCAGATGTGCATCCAGGAGCTGTCGACCGCGATCCAGTTCGACCTACCGGTCAAGATCTTCATCCTGAACAACGAATGGATGGGCATGGTGCGCCAGTGGCAGCAGCTGCTGCACGGCGAACGCTACAGCCACTCGTACTCCGACAGCCTGCCCGACTTCGTGAAGCTGGCCGAAGCCTACGGCGCCGTAGGCATCCGTTGCTCGGACCCGGCCGAGCTGGACGACAAGATCCTGGAGATGATCAACAGCGACAAGCCCGTGATCTTCGACTGCCGCGTCGAGAAGCACGAGAACTGCCTGCCGATGATCCCCTCGGGCAAGGCCCACAACGAGATGATCATGGGCGAGGTCGAGGACATCGGGAACGTCATCGGCGAGGACGGGGCCGGGTTGGTCTGATCAGCACTGCGTCCTTCGAGGCCCTCCTCCGGAGGGCGCCTCAGGATGAGGAATGTGGGTGAAGGCTCAGTTTTTCCGCTTTTGTCATCCACCAACTCCCTCATCCTGAGGCGCCCGCGCAGCGGGCCTCGAAGGACGCAGGGCCGATGTACGACGTTCAAAGCGCGTGAGTTTACATGCTGCGATGCCGGGATGGTTCCTACTATGTCGGCTCCCATCGCGGACCCGACGTTGGGGACAGGGTGTCAGAACATCAGGCAGGCCATGGTGGCGACTACACGTCGGCCCGCCTTCCAGTAGAACTGGTCTGGTGTGAAGCGTTCCAATTCATCACCGATGCGATTGCCGCCGAACGTCGTATCAAAGGTTGGTCTCGCGCCAAGAAGGAAGCGATGATGCGCGGCGAATGGGACAAGCTCCCCTCGCTGTCTCGCCGTCGGGGCGGTAAGCCCAAGCCAGAAAACGAACCAGAAGTCAGAGCTCAGACATGACCGCCAACGTCCAACCCGCTCCCGCCTCGGCCTACGACCTTAGCCCCACGGGCCAGATCGAGCAGACCGCCACCTTCGCGCTGCTCGTCGACAACGAGCCCGGCGTGCTGCATCGCGTGGTCGGCCTGTTCGCCGCGCGGGGCTACAATATCGAGAGCCTCACGGTCGCCGAGACCGACCGCAAGGCCCACACCAGCCGCATCACGGTGGTGACGCGCGGCACCCGCCAGGTGCTGGACCAGATCGAGGCCCAGCTGAACAAGGTGGTCAACGTCCGCCGCGTGCACGACGTGACCCGCGACCCCAACGGCGTCGAGCGCGAGTTGGCCCTGGTCAAGGTGCGCGGCTCGGGCGTCGACCGCGTCGAGGCCTTGCGCATCGCCGAGATCTTCCGCGCCAAGCCGGTCGACACCACGCTGGAAAGCTTCGTGTTCGAAATCTCGGGCGCGCCGTCCAAGATCGACAAGTTCCTGGACCTGATGCGCCCCCTGGGCCTGGTGGAACTTTCGCGCACGGGCGTCCTTTCCATCGAGCGGGGCGTCGAAGGGATGTAGGCGATGAGCGGGCTGACAGGACTGATCGCGGGGCTGGCCCTCGCCGCCGTCCAGCAAGGCCCGCCACCGGCGCCCTACCCTGACCCGGCGACCTGGTGGTCGCCTGAGGTTCCCCGCCCATCGTCCGAGCTGGAGCCGCTCTACAACCGCCGGCTCGGCCGAGACGAGCGTCCCGTCCCGATCGATAACGGCGTCGAGCCTCTGCTCTACCGCCTGTGGGGCCTGCAACCGCTGCAGAGCCAGATCGTCAAGCGTGGCGAGCTAATCCTGGAGGTCTGGGCCAGGCCTGCGCGCGGCGTTCGCCAGGCGATGGTCCGCGTCACCCTGCGCCGCGACGGCCGCGCCTTCGTCCAGGCCCGCGCGGGACTGGGCTGCTGCACGCCCGAGATCGGCCGCCGCGTCGACATCAACGCCGAGCTCGCGCAGCCCCAGATAACGCCGCTGAAGGCCCTGCCCGCCGATCCGGCCTGGGGCCAGCCGCGCTCGGTCATCGTCGACTATGGCGGCGGGGCGGTGTCGGCCCTGTGCGTCGACGGCGTCTCGTGGGACGTCACCCTGCTGGTCCCCGGCCAGGCCCGCCACCTGCGCCGCGCCTGCGACGACGCCGAGGTCGGTTCGGTCGCCCGCATCCTGTCCGCCGCCCTGGGCGCCGCCGCCGGCCGCGATCCGCGCTTCGACGCCGTGCTGCCCCGGGGCGCCGACTTCTCGCGACAGCAACGCGCCTATGACGACCTCGTCTCCGGCGGCGGCGTGCTCAAGGCCGGGGAGTCGAACCCTCCGCAGCCGACCGCCGTGCCCGTCGCACCGGACAATGCGCCGGAACAGCCATCGCTTGAGTAGCGATGTGATACAACTCACAGCTTTACTGAAGTAACGGCGTTATCGCTCCCCCATCAACGATCCTGGGAGGGACGCCATGACCACGCTCACCGCCTACGCGTTCAAGACCGCTTTCGTCATCGCCCTGGGCGCGGCCTCCGCCGCCCTGGCCCAGGCGCCTCAGATCGCCACCGTGCCGGCCAACAGCAATCCGCCCGTACCGGCGGGACTGAAGGTCACCTGCACGCCCAATCCGAACACCGGCGCGCCCAGCCCGACCTGCCCGATCATCCAGTACAATGGGGTCACGACCTGGGCGTACAGCTTTATCGACAACCGCGTGTCATATGGGATCGTCAGCTACGACGCCGGCGGCAACGTGCTGCGCAATGTCGAGTATCCGGGCGCGCGCTACGTCTACAAGATGACGGTCGATCCCAACGCCCAGACCGTCAGCGTCTGGGGCCAGAGCAACGCCAAGGTCGACGTCGCCTGGCGTGACCTGCCCGGCGTCAGCACCGGCCCAGTCTATACTTGGACGTCCACCGCCACGCCGCCCGCGAACGTCGTGCGAAGCCCCACCGCGCCACAAGTCCCTGTGTGCCGCGGGATCGGCCCCTACAACGGTCTCTGGGCCGGCTGGTGGGACGGTTCGGCCTGCAACGGCAGCTACGGCGGCAACCGGATGGCCGCGACCCAGAACGTCCAGTTTCTGACCCTGGTCTCGGGCTCGCCCAACTGGGTCGCCGGTCGGGCCGGCAACCAGTTCAACCCGCTGCCGCCCAACACGATCAACGCCGGCAAGACCTACAGCGGCTACGATCAGCTGGTATGCGCCTATATGGGCTTGGCCGGCTGGATCTATTCCAACACCTGCGAAGTAAACGGCTCGGTCCAGGGCGCCAACATCCCATACGTGCTGACCGGCACGGTGCGGTAGTGGCCGCTACACCCCGACCGCCGCTTCCGGCTGTTCGCGCAGGCGCGCCACGTCTCGTAGCGGCGGCGCGCCGAACAGGCGGGCGTATTCGCGACTGAACTGCGAGGGGCTGTCATAGCCGACCGTATGGCCGGCGGTCGCCGCGTCCAGACGCTGGACCAGGATCAGGCGGCGAGCCTCCTGCAGGCGGATCTGCTTCTGGTACTGCAGCGGCGACAGCGAGGTCACCGCCTTGAAGTGCTGGTGCAGGGCCGAGGCGCTCATCCGGGCCTCGTCGGCGACGGCGTCAATGCTGAACGGCTGGTCGAAGTTGCGCTTGATCCAGCCGATGGCGCGATTGACCTGGCGCAGGCGGCCGTCGCGGCGAGCGATCTGGGCCAGCCGCGGGCCCTGCGGGCCGGTCAGCAGGCGATAGAGGATCTCGCGCTCGATCAACGGCGCCATGATCGCCACGTCCTCAGGCGTATCCAGCAGGCGCACCATGCGGCAGACGGCGTCGAACAGCTGCGGCGTCATCGCGCCCGCCGACATGCCGCCGACCAGCGGCGCGGCGGCGTCCAGCCGCGCGGCCAAGCCAGCCTCCATGATCATCTCGCTGATCAGGTTGGCGTCCAGCACGATGCGGAAGCTGAGATAGGGCTGCTGCGGCGAGGCCTCGACCACCCGCCCCGTCACCGGCACGTCGATCGACGACAGAAAGAAGTTCCGCTCATCATATTCGTGAGCGACATCGCCGACCAGAACCTGCTTGCGGCCCTGGGCCAGCACGCAGAAGGACGGGTCGTGCAGGGCATGCGACGGTTCGCTGGGCGCGTGCAGCCGGTACAGGTTGACCCTAGGGCAACAGGTCTCGACCGGGCCTTCGTCCGGCGCGAATCGTTCAATCAGGGCGGCCAGCGCCTCGCGCGTGCTCATGGAATTTCCTTGTTGGAACGAGACTATTTGTATGCCTTGCACGATCCTCCGTCACGCGACGGCGTTCGGTTCTGGATGATCATGCAATCATGTCGGAGCATCGATCTACCGGCTGGACGCCCCGGCGCCTCATAGTGGCCTCGTTCCGCTTCCCAACGCGGCCAACCCCAAAATCAGAGCTCTGCGATGAGACGCTACACGCCCCGACGCGGCGTGACGGCTCCGCGCTGGTTCGTCGCCGCCCTGCTGGGCGGGACGGCCGCGCTGACGGCCGCCACCGCCGCGCTCCCGACCTCTACGTCCGCCCCCGCCGCCCAACAGACCTGGAGCATCGCCCGATGATGATGTCCGCCATTGTTCCCCATATCCCGGTCGCCGGCGTCTGGACCTCGCCCGACGGCCACATCTCGCTGGAGCTGCGCGCCGACGGGCGGTTCATCGAGACCCATGACGATTTCCCCGACGTCTTCACCGGCGTCTATGTGCTGGTCGGCGAACGGCTGAAACTGTTCGAGGATCGCGGCGCGGTGATCAGCGGCACGCTGGTGGATGGCCGCCTAAGCCTGGGGACAGCCTAGCCCCGCCCTTCCCTTGGGGGGACGAACCCCCTATATTGGATCCGTCCGGCTTCGGCCGAACTATGGGGATAAACGCGCACGTAATAAGCGGACTGGACCCGGGTGCGATTCCCGGCGGCTCCACCAATCTCTCCCAAGTTATCATGGGACTGCATGGGGCCGATCAGCATCGACAGACGTGTAAAGGTGTCTGCTTTCTCTCGGCTTGATCCACCGTTTCGGGTCATTTTTCTAAATGCGAACGATAACTTCGCTGAAGAGTTCGCTGTCGCCGCGTAATGCGGTGCTGGTGAATTCGACCTTTAAGTCCTAGGGGTTCAGATCCCTAGGCGGGGCCCGGAGGGAGCCTGCCAACAGAATCCCTCCACCTCCATCTGCACTTGCCGAGGCTCCTCCTTCTTTTGCTTGAAGGGTGTGGGAGCCTGCCAACAGAATCCCTCCACTTTCCTTAGAATCTGCCATCCCGGCCCAGGGTCGCGAAGCGATCCTGCCGAGCCGGGACCACCGCAAGCCAGACCGCAAACGGTTGCGCTCCCTGCGGTCCCGAATCTTCGCTGCGCTACGTCCGGGATGACAAACGACCCGCTTTGCGCGAGGCCTCTGACGCGCTACCTTCCGGGCTTCGTTTTCAGTTGAAGTACCCAACCCGCGCATGTCCCAGACCCAACCGCCCGAAGACCTCATGCAGTACGAGGCCATGGCCCAGGACGCCCTGCGCGGCGTGGTCAAGGCGGCCCTGAAGAAGGCCGCCGCGCCCGGCGGCCTGCCCGAGCCGCACCATCTGTATATCACCTTCAAGACCAAGGCGGCCGGCGTTTCGGGCCCGCAAGACCTGCTGGGCAAGTACCCGGACGAGATGACCATCGTCCTGCAGCACCAGTACTGGGACCTGGCGCCGGGCGAGACCTTCTTCTCGGTCACGCTGAAGTTCGGCGGCCAGCCCAAGCGCCTGTCGGTGCCCTATGCGGCCCTGACCCGCTTCTACGACCCCTCGGTGCAGTTCGCCCTGCAGTTCACCGCTCCGGACGTCATCGAGGACGAGCCCGAGCCGGAACCCGAAGCCGAAGCCCCCGCGCCCAGCGGCGATGAGGGCCCCAAGATCGTTTCCCTGGACCAGTTCCGGAAGAAATGAGCGCCTGTAAGCCATGAGCGATGTGGCCTCGGACGCTCCGCAGACCCTGAGCGACGAGGCGATCCTCGCGCGCTTTCACGCGTCCAAGAGCCAGCCGACCGGATCCCAGACCCTGGGCTTCGAACTGCTGGCTGTGCGTCAGGCCGATCGTGAGGTCGAGGTCGGTTTCACGGCGCGCGCCGAGCTGCTCTGCAACCCGATGGGGCAGATCCAGGGCGGTTTCGTCTGCGCCATGCTGGACGAGTGCATGTCGGTGGCCGGCATGATCACTTCGGGCATGACCCATGTCGTACCCACTCTCGAGATGAAGACCAGCTTCCTGCGGCCGGCCATGCCCGGCGCCCTGCGCGGCGTCGGCCGCGTGGTGAAGTGGGGCCGCACGGTCTGCTTCATGGAAGGCGAGCTCTACGACGGCGAAGGCCGGCTGTTGGCCAAGTCGACCGGCACGGCGATCCCTACGCCCTTCGCCAACTTCAAGAAGAAGTAGGCCTTCTTTCTAGAAAGGGATTTGGTGATGCGGGGAGCAGCGGCGGTCATCGGACTTCTGGCCCTGCTCTTCGCGCCGATGCAGCCTGCTCGCGCGGCCGGCCCGTTCTCGAACTGGACCGCCGTGGTGGTGGCTGGGGACTTCCACGCCCATTCCGGCGGGCCGACCGAGGCCTTCGACAACGCCCGCCGCGACGTCTCACGCGCCCTGGTCGACCTGGGCTTCGAGAAGGACGCCGTCCAGCAGTTCTCGGTGCGCCCGCAGCGCTATCCCGCCGACTCGCCGGGCCGGTCCGAGGCGCGGACCATCTATGACGCCCTGCGGACCCGGGCCGAGACCGCCAAGGCCGGTTGCCTGTTCTACATCAGCACGCACGGCAGTCCCGAGGGCGTGATTCTGGGTGAGCAGATGCTGCGTCCGCACCTGTTGGCCGCCATGCTGGACGACGCCTGCCCCGACCGGCCCAGCGTGGTGGTGATCTCCGCCTGTTTTTCGGGCGTGTTCATCCAGCCTCTGCAGAAGGGAGACCGGCTGATCCTGACCGCCGCCCGCCCCGACCGCGCCTCGTTCGGCTGCGGCGAGGACGACAAATATCCGTATTTCGACGACTGCTTCCTGGCCACAGCCCCCAGCGCGCGGGACTTCGCGACCCTGGGCGCGGGCGTGCAGGCCTGCGTGGCCCGCCGCGAAAAGGACACCGGGACCGAGCCCGCCTCCGAGCCTCAGGTCTGGATTGGCCCGGCCCTTCGCCCGATGCTGCCGCTCTACGCATTCAACCGAAGCAAATCGAAGACACCGTGACCGGTGATCGGGTTTGACCCTGGCGATCAGCGCGTTACACCAAGTCTTGGAAGTTTCCGCTTCGACCTAGGGGACATCGTTGACGTCGCGCGTTTCGCCCGCGGCCGCCTTCGCGGCGGCCTTCATCGCACTTTGGTCCTTGGTCGGACTGGAGGCGCTGGCGCAGGACGCTTCGCCGCCCGCCGCGCCGTCCGAACCCGTCCTGAATGCCACGCCGCGTCCCTATAACAGCCTGCGTCCGCGCCGCGTGCGCCCGCGTCCGGCCGCGACCGCCGCGGCGACGGCCGCCGCTGTCGCCGCGGCGCGCCCTGCTCCTGTTGCAGCGACTCCTGCCGCTGCGCCGGCCGTCGTCCCGCCGCCGGTCCAGACCGCTCAGCCCCCCCTGCCCGGCCCCGAGTTGGAAGCCTTCGTCGACGGCGTCGTCCGCCGGGCCATGAGTCGCGACCACATCGCCGGCGCCACCATCTCGGTGGTCCAGAACGGCCAGGTGGTGCTGAAGAAGGGCTATGGCTTCGCCAACCTGGGCCAACGCCGCCCGGTCGATCCGGACAAGACCCTGTTCCGCGTCGCCTCGATCTCGAAGACGTTCACCTGGATCGCCCTGATGAACGAGATCGAGGCCGGCCGCATGCGCCTGGACGGTCCGGTCAATGTCTACCTGCCCCAGCCGCTACAGGTGCGGGACCAAGGCAAGAAGACGCCGGTGCGCCTCAAGGACCTGATGACCCACACGGCGGGCTTCGAAGATCGCTCTCTGGGCCAGTTGTTCGAGCGCGATCCCAATCGCGTCCGCCCGCTGAACGACTATCTGCGCCAGGAGCGTCCGAACCGGGTGCGTGAACCCGGCCTGCTGCCCAGCTATTCGAACTATGGCGCGGCCTTGGCCGGCGCCGCCCTGGTCAATGTCACGGGCAAGCCCTTCGAGCAGCTGGTCAGCGAAGAGATCATCCTGCCGGCCGGCATGAGCCACACGACCTTCCGCGAGGCCCGCCCGTGGAACGACCGCCTGCCCGCCCCGATGAACGAGACCCTGGCCGCCGAGCTGTCGGACGGCTTCTCGTGGACCCCGATGGGCTGGAAGACCCAGCCGCGCGAGTTCATGGGCCAGGTCGCACCGGCCGCCTCGGCGTCCAGCACCGCCGGCGACATGGCGCGCTACATGACCCTGCTGCTGAACGGCGGGACGATCGACGGCAAGACCGTATTCTCGCCCAAGACCGCCCTGGCCTTCCGCACGCCGATGTACCGCCCCGCCCCGGAAGCGGCCGGCTGGAACGCGGGCTTCCAGGACATGGCGCTGCCGGGCAATCGTCGCGGCTACGGCCATGCCGGCGCGACGCTGTATTTCCACTCAAACCTGGTGATCGCACCCGACCTGGGCCTGGGCATCTTCGTGTCGGTCAACACCGACAGCGGCGCCAACCTGCCCGCCAGCCTGCCCTCGACCATCATCGAGCACTTCTACGCCCCGGCCTCGGCCGTGCCGGCGGACAGCGCCATCAGCTACGAGCAGGCTCGCGCCTATGAGGGCGACTATCTGACCACCCGCCGCGCCTATGGCGGGCTGGAGGGCTTCACCAACCGTATCGTCGGCCGCGCGACCGTCCGCGCCACGCCGGACGGCCGCCTGGCCATCACCGACGGCGGCGTCAGCACCCTGTTCAACGGCGTCGACAAGCCCGGCGTGTTCAAGGCCGTCGACAGCGCCCTGACCTTGGTGTTCGACGCCAATGGCGACAAGCCCTCGCGCTTCTACGCCGCCCGCGGCTGGTCGACCTATGAGCGGGTCGGCTTCTTCCGCTCGGCCGGCCTGCTGACTTGGACCGCCGTGATCGCCGCCTTTGCCTGCATCGCGACCATCCTGGGCGTGATGTTCCGCAACCGCCGCGAAGCCCGCCAGACCCCGGTCCAGGCCCGCGCCAGCCAGATGCAGACCATGCAGGCGGTGCTGTGGCTGATCTCGGCCGGCTGCATGGGCGTGTTCTCGGTCAAGGCCGCCGACCAGACCAACGTCTTCTTCGGCTGGCCTTCCGGCTGGCTGCTCAGCGGCTCGGCCTGCGCCCTGGTGGCCTCGGTGCTCAGCCTGCTAACCCTGGGCGTCCTGCCGATGGTCTGGCGTGGCGGCCGTCGCGTCGACAGCTGGAGCAGCGGCCGCAAGGTGGCCTTCACCTTCACCGCCCTGCTGTTCGTGCTGCTGGGCGTGCTGCTGGGCGCCTGGGGCTATCTGGTCCCCTGGGGCCGCTAAAGCAGCGTCCCGTCACGATCCATCGCTAGTCTCCACTCCCGGCGCCTGCCTTGCAGAACTTCGTTCTGGGAGACGAGCGAGGGAGACGCGACGTGTCAAAACTGGACGGCGCCGAGCCTGCCCGGTTCGGATGGAACCATCCGAACCGGATCAGCGGGCTCGGCTTCTTTACATTTAGAGCGCGTTCTAAGGACGAAACCGCGCACACTTTCGCCCAACGCGCTCTTACGTTTGGGGGAACCGGACTGGCGGCCTGGTCGGCGGCCACGCTGTTTTACGCCGCTTTCGGAGGGGGCCTCCTGGAGAGCGCCTTCTGGTTCTACGCACTCAACGCGTTCGCGGCCGCTGCAACGGTCACGTTCGCCTTCCAGGCGGTGGCGCGGCTGACGCACACGCCGCGTCGCCGTCGCCTGTTTCCGATGCTGCTGTTCTCGACGCCCGGTCTGGTCGCCGGCGCGCTGGTCATCGCCCGCTATGCCGAGGTGATGCCGGCCAGCGATCCGGTCAGCATCGGCCGCTACGGCGCCTTCCTGGCCGTGACCTACGTGGCCGTGGCCGCCTCACTCTTCGAGCGTGCGCCGCATAAGGTTTGAGGTCAGCTTCCGCACCTGTATGACGATCCGCTCGCGTTCGCCCGGCCGTCGCTCGACCAGCAGCCGGGCGACCTGGGCGTCGTCGTGGAAGGCATAGCCCTTGATGGCGTCCAGCAGGGCCTTGGCCAGGTTGTCGAGATCCATCCACGGCGGTTCGCCGACATATTCCATGCCGATCTCGACGCTGAACTCGCCCCAGGCCGGGCGCGAACCGCGCCAGGACTTGCGGAAGAACTCATAGATCAGCGGCTTGTAGTACTTGCCCTGGGTGGTCAGGCCGTCGACCACGATGGTCAGCTCGCCCCCGGCCTCGCGGGCGCGGACCTTGCCGTGGTGGGTCCAGTCGTCGTCCAAATCAGAGCCTCAGGTGGATCCCGCGCTTGTGCAGCGGGATCAGGATCACGGTGATGAAGGCAAGAACCAGAACCGCGCAGGCAAGGGAAGCCTGATAGGGATCGGGCAGCACGCTCAGGGCCAAGGCGTTGCCGAAACCCTGCGGCGAAGGGTTGGCTCCGGGGATGATCTTCAGATCGCTGAAGACGCCCAAGAGTTGGCACAGGATGAAGGCCAGGATGGCGTTGCCGCCCAGCACCTTCAGCACGAAGTCAAAACCCAGACGGCTCCTGGACCGCGCCACCATCTCGAAGCCGACCAGGATAACGGTCGACAGGCCGCTGGTCAGGATGGCGAAGCTTGGCGTCCAGATCTTCTTGTTGATCGGCATGACGGGGTTCAGCGCCATGCCGAGGACGACCAGGGCGACGCCCAGGACCAGCACCGGCATGAGGCCTCGCTGGCCGTGGGCCAGGCCGCGCATCATCAACCGCGCCGCGACCGCGCCCATCAGCACGTTGACGACCGCCGGCAGGGTCGAGAGCAGCCCTTCGGGATCATAGGTGACGCCCAGCCCCTCGGTCGTCGCGCCGCGCCACAGATGCGGGATCGTGAACACCTGCCGATCCAGGAAGGCCGGCAGCGACTTGTAGGAGTCCAGGTGACCAGCGCCAAAGCCCGGAACCGGCACGAACGCCACCAGCAGCCAGTAGGTCGCCAGCAGTACGATGGACGCGCCGAACGTGGCGGCCATGCTGAAGGCCAGCTTGCCGCCCTCCCCACGCCTGGCCGTCAGGACACAGATCGCCGTCCCCAGCGCGTAGCAGACGCCGATCCGCTGCAGGATGCCCGGCAGGCGCAGGTTCGGCAGGTCGAAGTGGCCGCCTAGCAGGTTGATCGCCAGGCCCAGCAGGATCAGCAGCCCGGTCCGCTTGGCCACCTTCAGCCAGAAGGCCGAGCCGGCCCGGTCCTCGGCCGTCATGCGCGGGACCATCAACCCCACGGCCATGCCGGCGCAGAACAGGAAGGTCGGGAACACCAGGTCCGCGGCCGTAAAGCCGTGCCACGCGGCATGCTCCAGCGGCGGATAGACCTTGGACCACGCGCCGGGGCTGTCGACCAGGATCATGCCGGCCACGGCCAGGCCGCGCAGCAGGTCCAGCGACACGATGCGCCGCCCCGCTGCAGATGCGCCGCCCGTGGACGTGGTTTTGGACATCGTTCCTCCCCCGAGAGCCTTCAGGCTTCCAGCATTTCCGCCAGCTTCAGCGCCGTGTTCCAGTTACGGCCCGTGCCCAGCGGCGTGCGCTTGGTCTTCTTCCATTCCCGATCGAGGACCGAGTCGGCAACTCCTTCAGGACCTTGCGCTTGCCGGTGTCGATCGAGCGTGGAAAGGCGACGAACGCCTTCACAGAGCCTCGACCCTTACGGCCGTGCCGTAGGCCAGCACCTCGGTGATGCCTTCCATGATCTCGTTGGCGTCGTAGCGCACGGCCAGGATGGCGTTGGCGCCGACCTCCTGGGCGTGCCGCACCAGCAGGTCATAGGCCTCCTGCCGGGCCGTCTCGGCCAGCTTGGTGTAGATCGTGATGTTGCCGCCGAAGATCGACTGCACCGCGCCGCCGATATTGCCGATCACGCTGCGCGAGCGGACCGTGACGCCCCGCACCATCCCCAGGTGCTGGACGATGCGATAGCCGGTCAGGTCGTTGGTCGTCGTCACGATCATGGGGGCCTCCAGGGGCGTCTTCGCGCTTGCGAACATTGCCCTCCCGTCGCTCAAGGTCTAGACCCCGCGCGACCGCTTTTTCCGGAGATCGCCCGCATGACCGCCACGCGCACCGAGACCGACACCTTCGGCCCCATCGAAGTCGCCGCCGACCGCTACTGGGGCGCGCAAGCCCAGCGCAGCCTGGGCAACTTCAAGATCGGCTGGGAGAAGCAGCCCCTGCCGGTCGTCCGCGCCCTGGGCATCGTCAAGCGCGCCGCCGCCGAGACCAATTTCAAGCTGGGCAAGCTGGATGCTGGCCTGAAGGACGCCATCGTCCAGGCCGCCAACGAAGTCATCGACGGCAAGCTGAACGATCACTTCCCGCTGGTGGTCTGGCAGACCGGCTCGGGCACCCAGTCGAACATGAACGCCAACGAGGTGATCTCGAACCGCGCCATCGAGATCCTGGGCGGCGAGATGGGCAGCAAGAAGCCCGTCCACCCGAACGACCACGTCAATATGAGCCAGTCGTCGAACGACACCTATCCGACGGCCATGCACGTGGCGTGCGCGGAACAGATCGTCCACGACCTGCTGCCGGCCCTCAAGCACCTGCACGCCGCCCTGGAGGCCAAGAGCAAGGCCTGGGCCGAGATCATCAAGATCGGCCGCACCCACACCCAGGACGCCACTCCGCTCACGCTGGGCCAAGAGTTCGGCGGCTATACGCAACAGGTCGCCAACGGCATCGAGCGCATCGAGAGCACCCTGCCCAAGCTGATGCAGCTGGCCCAGGGCGGCACCGCCGTCGGCACCGGCCTGAACGCCCCGATCGGCTTCGCCGAGGGCGTGGCCGAAGCCAACGCCGCGATCACCGGCCTTGAGTTCACCACCGCCCCGAACAAGTTCGAGGCCCTGGCCGCCCACGACGCCATGGTCTTCTCGCACGGCGCCATCAACACGGTCGCCGCCAGCCTGTTCAAGATCGCCAACGACATCCGCTTCCTGGGCTCGGGCCCGCGCGCGGGTCTCGGCGAGCTGTCGCTGCCGGAGAACGAGCCGGGCTCGTCGATCATGCCGGGCAAGGTCAACCCGACGCAATGTGAAGCGCTGACCCAGGTCTGCGTGCAGGTGTTCGGCAACCACGCCGCCCTGACCTTCGCCGGGTCGCAAGGCCACTTCGAGCTGAACGTCTTCAACCCGGTGATGGCCTACAACTTCCTGCAGTCGGTGCGCCTGCTGGCCGACGCCGCGATCAGCTTCACCGACAACTGCGTGGTCGGCATCGAGCCGCGCGTCGACAACATCAAGAAGGGCGTCGAGAACAGTCTGATGCTGGTCACGGCCCTGAACGGCCGCCTGGGCTACGACATCTGCGCCAAGATCGCCAAGACGGCCCACAAGAACGGCACCACGCTGCGTGAGGAAGCCGTCGGCGGCGGCTACCTGACGAACGAGGAGTTCGACCAGTACGTCCGCCCGGAAAAAATGGTCTCGCCGGGCTGATGAGCGCCTTCCGCCGAAGTGGACGCCGGTTCGGCGATCAGAAGGCGCTCCACTAGAATGCTGCAACTGGTTCGTCTGTTCGACGAACTGCCGGACGGCTTCGACGACCTGGTCGCCGAGGCCTCCGGCGAAGGCGTGCGCAACATGGCCCTCCTTGCCGAAGGCTGGGCGACGGGCGCACGCTTCCAGGACGATGGCGAGGCGATCCTCGTCGCCTTCCTCGCCGGGGAATTGGCGGGCGTCGGCGCCTTGAGCGCCGAACCCGCGTCTTCCGAACCCGCACGCCGCCTGCGCCGCTTCTACATCCGCCCGGCGATGCGTCGCCGAGGGGTGGCGACCGCCCTCGCCTCGGCCCTGATCCACGAGGGCTTCGACACCGTCGCCCTGCTCACGGTCAACGCCAGAGCCTCCGAAGCCGCCGCCGCGTTCTGGGATGCGCAGGGGTTCGTGGCGGATGCGAGCGGGCCGTGGACGCACGTGATGCAACGACAATCAAATATCAAGTTATAGTTGATTTTTCAAAGTCACTCTCCAAAATGGTCACTCTCTGTAAGCTGAGAGCGCGCCATGCTAGCTTCCCAACCCATGAAAGCGCCGCAAATCGATCCCGAATTATTGGTCCAAGCTCGAAGGCTTGGTCTCTCGGTCGAAGGCATGAGCGAGACCCAACTGAGGCTGCATCTCCAGAAGGTCGATCCGGCTGGCGGTGAGGAACGCGCCCGCCGCTGGGCGGAAGAAAATGCCGAAGCAATCAAGGCTCATAACGAGCGCATCAACCGACGCGGCGTATTCGGAGCGGATCTACGGCGCTGGTAGATGCGCCAATTCGACGTTTTCATTAATCCATCGCGAGACACCCGCGACTTCGCGCCCTTCGTAGTGGCGCTCCAGTCTCACCCCGTCTCCTTGGACTCGATTATCGTTGCGCCAATCATTGAGGATTCTGACGACTACCTGTTCAACATCGCAGTCGAGGTCGAAGGCCGGTTGCTTCACATCGCCATGGCTGAGTTGGCGAACATTCCTGCACAAGGCATAGGACGGGCCAGAGCGAACTTGGCCGAGCACGAAGACGCCATCCGCCGCGCGCTCGACCGCTTGTTCACCGGGTTTTAGTCGACCCGACGCACGTCGCGGCCGATCGGGGCCAGGGCGATCTGGGCCAGCTGCAGGTCCTTGATGGCGAACGGGATGCCGATGATGGTGATGGCTTCACCGACGGCGATGATCAGGTGGCCCAACGCCAGCCACCAGCCGGCCAGGATGAACCAGATCACGTTCAGCACCGCGCCCAGAGGGCCCGAGGCCAGGCCGGTCTCGCGGCGGACGATCTCCTTGCCGAACGGCCAGAGCGCGAAGCCGGCGATGCGCCAGGCCGCCAGGGTATAGGGCAGGCCGACGACGGTGATCGCCAGCAGCAGGCCCGCGAGGAACCAGCCGATGGCCAGAGGCAGGCCGCCGCAGATGAACCACAGAACGTTCAGGATGAAACGGATCATATTCCCCTCGAACCCCAAGATCAGGCCCTAGACGTGGCCCCGTCATGCCCCGCTGTGAAGGGGGTTACGGCGAATTCACCGGCTTCAGGCTTTGATCAACTGCCACCGCTTGGCCCAGCGGCTCTTGCCGATGGGCGCCAGGGCCAGGAGATAGATCCCGGCATAGATCACCGTTCCCACGCCGATCAGGGTCCAGGACCAGGGGCCCGGCATGTGCAGGGTCGGGGCCGTGGTGATCCAGTCGTGGCGCGGCGACGTGAGCTCCAGCCACAGGCCGCCGACCCAGATCAGGGCGAACAGGGCCACGACCGGATAGCGCAGAATCGGGCTGCGCTGGACCAGCAACACGGTCTGGACAAAGGCCATGGCCAGGCCGGCGGCGAGACCCGCCGCCCAGGTCCACCAAGGTCCGGGAACGAAGCGCGCGGCCCGCAGGCCGGCCCACAGCGGCGCCCACAGGATCGGGCCCAACATCAGGATGATCAGCAGCCCGCCGACCAGAACGCCCAGGCCGCCGCCGATCACCTTGCCGGCGGCCTCGCCGGCTTCGTGCGGACGGATGTTGGGATCGCCGCCGGGGTTCTCCGGCGAGGTGGCGATGATCGTCTGCAACCGGGGCAGGCGCTCGCCCGGCGCGACGGGGGGAAGCCCCTTGGGAGAAGACTTCCGCCCGAACATCTAGGCCCTGCGGCTGACGGCGAAGTCGGCCAGGTCTTCCAGCGCGCCGCGCCAGTCGTTGGCCGGGAAGATGCTCAGCGCCGCCTTGGCCTTGTCGGCATAGTCGGTGGCGAGATCCAGGGTGGCGTCCAGGGCGCCGGTGCCGATGATCAGCTCGCGGGCGCGGCGGAAATCGGCCTCGGTCTGCTCGCGGCGGCCGACGGCGCGTTCCCAGAACTCGGCTTCGCGGGGGCCGGAACGGGCGATGGCCAGCAGCAACGGCAGGGTGGCCTTGCCCTCGCGGAAGTCGTCGCCGGCGTTCTTGCCCAAGGCCTCGGTCGTGCCGCCGTAGTCCAGGGCGTCGTCGACCAGCTGGAAGGCCAGGCCCAGGTTCAGGCCATAGGCCTTGAGCGCGTCGGTCTTGTCCTTGTCGACGCCGGCCGACACCGCGCCGGCCTCGGAAGCGGCGGCGAACAGTTCGGCGGTCTTGGCCTGGATGATCTCCAGATAGACGGCCTGCGACAGGTTCAGGTCGTGGCTGCGCATCAGTTGCAGCACCTCGCCCTCGGCGATGACGCGGCTGGCGCGGGCCAGGATTTCCAGCGCCTTCATCGAGTTGGTCTCGACCATCAGTTCGAAGGCGCGGGCGAACAGGAAGTCGCCCACGAGCACGCTTTGCGCCGCGCCCCAGATCAGGTGCGCGGCGACCTTGCCGCGACGCAGCTGGCTGCCGTCGACCACGTCGTCATGCAGCAGGGTGGCGGTGTGGATGAACTCGACCGCCGAAGCCAGCTTCAGGCAGTGGTCGTTATCGGAACCGGCCAGACGGGCGGCGGCCACGGTCAGCAGCGGACGCAGGCGCTTGCCGCCGGCGGCGATCAGGTGCTCGGCCAGGGCCGGGATGATCGGCACGTCGCTCTGCATGCGGTCGGTGATCAGGGCGTTGACGCCCTTCATGTCGGCCTCGGCGAGGCGCACGAGACGATCCACCGAGCCCGTCTTCCGGGGGAGGGTCGCTGTCGCTGCGTCCAAAACCATCGTCTCCTTCGGCCGGCCCCCCACGAACCATTGCGAGGGACAATGGTGGCGGGATAGGTCACGGTCAAGGCGAGCACAAGGCCTAGAAAGCATTGGACGATACGGGCGTTACCGAGGATCGGGTTCTGGGAGGTCGTGTACGGCTGCGCCAGAAGCCAGACGGCTACAGGGCCGGCATGGACGCGGCCCTGCTGGCGGCGGCCTGCGACGCCCTGCCCGGCCAGCGTGTGATCGAGGCCGGCTGCGGCGTCGGCGGCGCCCTGCTGGCCGCCGCGACTCGCCGGCCGGGGGCGATCTTCCAGGGCGTGGAGCGCGATTCCGTCGCCGCCGGCCTGGCCGTCGAGAACGCCGCGCTGAACGAACTGGCGGACCGAGTCGCCATCGCCCAGGGCGATATCGAGGCCGGTTTCCGGGCCCTGGGCCTGCCGGTGTTCGACTCGGTGATGACCAATCCTCCGTTCTTCGACGATCCCCAGGCGTTGCGCGCCCCCGCCCCGGCCAAGAGCGGCGCCTGGATGGCCGACGGGGGCCTGACCGCCTGGACCGGCTTCTGCCTGAAGGCCGTGCGCGAGGGCGGGACCATCACCATCATCCACCGCGCCGATCGCCTGGCCGACATCCTGAGCGCCCTCGCCCCGAAGGCCGGCTCGTTCCGCATCCGCCCGGTCGCGCCCTTCGCCGACGCCCCGGCCAAGCGGGTGATCGTGCGGTCGATCAAGACCGGCAAGGCGCCACTTGTTCTGCTGCCGCCGCTGATTTTGCACGACCGCGAGGGCGGCAAGCACGCGGCGGCGGCCGAAGCGATTCTGCGCGGGGAAGCGGCGCTGGACTGGTGATGCACGCCGGGCATGTGCCCGCCGCTTCACGCGGCAGGCCTACTCCGCGTACAGCGCCAGGGCCTGCAGACACAGTTCCAGCCCCGTCAGGTCCCGCAACGGGTCCTCGGTGACGATCACGAACAGTCGCCGCGCCTCGCCCCACAGCATGACCGTCTCGGGCAGGCCGTAGTCCTCGATCACGCAGCCGTCGCCGTCGCGCCAGATGCGGTTCTCGTCCAGGGTCGCGCCCAGGATGGCGTCGACGCGGGCGACGTACTCGACCTGCAGCTCGCTGGCGATGTTCACATAGGCGAAGGTCGGCTTGCCCAACCCCGCCAGCACGCCGGCCTCGAACACCGCGCCGGTGTCGGCGGATGGGCCACGGAAGGGCGTCAGGTTGATCACCGCCGCATCGGCCTGGCGCAATTGCGCCATGCGGCCGGCGTAGAATTGCCGGGCTTCCAACTCGTCGCTGCCTTCGCCCGGGGGCATGCGGGTCTGGATCAAGGGCTCGAGGCCGGCGTCCAGGCACAGGGCCCGCTGACGGGCCGCCTGGGCTTCGGAATCGGGGAGCCAGACCTCGGGGCCGGCCAGCCATAGGGAACGGACGGGACGCATGCGCCTTAGGTCTGGTTCCGAAGGCCCAGTGTCAATGCCCTAGCATTTTCAAGCGAAGTGGAGACCAGTTCGCGTGAAGAAAATGCGTGAAGGATCAAGGTTGGAGACTGAATGAGATCGATCGCGCGAAGAACCCTGCTGGCCGGCGGCCTCGCCCTCGCCGCCACGCCTGGCTCGACGCCCGCCTGGGCCGCCCCGCCGCAGCCCTGGATAGCCTATGAGCGCCGCCTGCGCGGGCTGCTGGACGATCCGCCCGGCGGCGACTTCGATCCCGACTTCGAAGAGACCCTGCTGGACCTCAACAACCTCTTCCGCCGTCGCGAGGGCCCTGCCCCGCTGGTCTTCGACGCCGGCCTGACTCGCGCCGCCCGCGCCCACGCCGCCGACATGGCCGTCACCGACCTCTTCGACCACATCACGCGCGAGGGTTATTCCGCCGCCGGCCGCGTCGGCCTCTTGGCCCGCGACCTGGTCGGCGCGCCGGGCGAGAACATCGCCATGCGCCGCAACGCCGACGGCGCGGTGCGCCCCGACCAGATCATGAACCAGTGGCGAACCAGCCCCGGCCATCGCGCCAATCTGCTGGCGCCGGGCTTCACCCATGTGGGCTACGGCGTCCTGCGCCAGGGGCCGCGCGTCATCGCCGTCGGGGCCTATGCCGAGGTCGCCGCCCGCCTGCCCGGTCCCGCGCCGCTGCGCGTGCGTTCCACCGACGAGATCGCCCGCGCCCTGACCAACGCCGCCCCGACCATCCGCCAGTTCTCGGTCTCCGAACCGGGCGGCGAGGTGCTGACCACAACCTACGTCGAAGGCCGTCCGCCCAGCGTGCTGCAACCGGGCGCCTGGCAGCTGCGCCCGCACCTGTCGTCGGGCGAGCACCGCTACCAGGTGGCTTGGGGGCCGGTGTTCGTGCTGGGGTGATCCTAAGCTGTCATCCCGAACGCAGCGAAGCGAAGACCCGGGACCGCAACAGGCTCAGAGCTTCCGGCGGTCCCGGCTCAGCGCGCTGCGCGCTTGGCCGGGATGACAGCTTTTATTGCGCCACCGCCAAAGTCTCGATCCGAATATTCACCGCATCGCCGATCATCCCGGCCGCGCTGGCGCTGCCGAAGGCCTTGCGGCTGATCTGGCCGGTGATGGTGAAGCCGGCCTGTTTCTTCTGGTTGTTGGGGGCCGTGCCGATCTTGTTCAGCTTGACGTCCAGCACGGCCGGCTGGGTCACGCCCATGATGGTCAGGTCGCCGGTGACCTTGGCCGTGGTGTCGCCGGTCTTTTCGACCTTGGTCGACTTGAAGGTCATGGTCGGGCTCTTGGCGGCGTTCAGCCAGCGCTCGCCCTTGAGGTGCTCGTCCCGGGTCGCATTGGCGGTCAGAAGGCTGTCGACGGTCACGGTCGCCTCGACGCGCGACTTCTCGGGTGCGGCCTCGTCCAGCCAGATCGTGCCTTCCGACTTGGCGAAGATGCCGATCACCGAGTTGAAGCCGAAGCGGTCGATGGTGAAGGTCGTCTCGGTGTGGGCCTCGTCCAGCTTGTAGGCGACCTCGGCGGCGAAGGCGGGCGCGGCGGTCGTGATGGCGGTCGTGGCGATCAGGGCGGCGAGCAGGCGTTTCATGGGGCTTCCCTCCACGTCCCCAAGCGGGACCGGACGCGACCTTCCCGCGTGGCCGGCGCCCGTGCAAGCGGGAAACGAAGCGCCTCGTCAGGCGACCAGTTCGGCCAGCAGCGCGTCGAAGCGCAGGTCCCAGCGACGGCTGGGTGGCCTCCGACAGGGCGGCACGCAAGGCCCAAACGAAAAGCCCCCGGCCTGAGTGGGCCGAGGGCTTCGCGGGATTACGCTTGGGTGCTGAAGCTTAGTTCTTGGCCTGGTCGACCAGCTTGTTCTTGGCGATCCAGGGCATCATGTCGCGCAGGCGACCGCCGACCTCTTCGATCTGGTGCTCGGCCGCGCGACGACGAGTCGCCTTGAAGCTCGGCTGGCCCACTTGGTTTTCCAGCATGAAATCGCGGACGAACTTGCCCGACTGGATGTCTTCCAGCACGCGCTTCATCTCGGCCTTGGTTTCCGGCGTGATGATGCGCGGGCCCGTCACGTACTCGCCGTACTCGGCGGTGTTGCTGATCGAGTAGTTCATGTTGGCGATGCCGCCCTCGTACATGAGGTCGACGATCAGCTTCAGCTCGTGCAGGCACTCGAAATAGGCCATTTCGGGCGCGTAGCCGGCTTCCACCAGCACTTCGAAGCCGGCGCGGACCAACTCGACCGTGCCGCCGCACAGGACGGCCTGCTCGCCGAACAGGTCGGTCTCGCACTCTTCGCGGAAGTTGGTCTCGATGATGCCCGAACGGCCGCCGCCGATGGCCGAGGCGTAGGCCAGGCCCAGGTCGAGGGCGTTGCCGGTGGCGTTGTGGTGCACCGCGATCAGGCAGGGCACGCCGCCGCCCTTCTGGTACTCGCCGCGCACGGTGTGACCCGGGCCCTTCGGCGCGACCATCAGGACGTCGATGGTGTCCTTCGGCTCGATCAGGCCGAAGTGGACGTTCAGGCCGTGGGCGAACAGCAGGGCCGCGCCGTCACGGATGTTGGGGGCGATGTCGTTCCTGTAGATCGCGGCCTGATGCTCGTCGGGCGCCAGGATCATGATCAGGTCGGCCCAGGCGGCGGCTTCGGCCACCGTCATGACCTGCAGGCCTTCGCCTTGCGCCTTCTTGGCGGTCGGCGAACCGGCGCGCAGCGCGACGGCTACGTTCTTGATGCCCGAGTCCCGAAGGTTGAGAGCGTGCGCATGACCTTGCGAACCATAGCCTACGATCGCGATCTTCTTGTCCAAGATGCGGGCGATGTCGGCGTCGCGGTCGTAGTAGACGCGCATGTTTTTTCTCCAGGACTGGTCAATCAGGGTCGCTCGACGCAACGGTAGAGCGACAAAGGCCGGGCGTTTGAGCGTTTTTTTGCCGTTTCGTCAAGCTCGAGCCGGAAGAACGTCGAAATGCCGAGCGCCTTCCGGCCACGTTTTAGGCGCTTGGCCGGAAGATCGCCATGGAGAACCCGATACGGAGCGCCGGAGCCCAAACGGAAACGGGGCGGAGGATCGCTCCTCCGCCCCGTCCGATCTCCTGAAAGACCTGTTACCAGAAGAGGTTGTAGTAGACGCTCAGGACCTGACCGCTCCAGATGTCGACCAGGATGGCGTCGTCGCCGACCCGCACCCACTCGCAGCCGACCGGCGGCTGCGGTAGGCCGTAGCGCCAGGCGTCCAGATAGTACGAGCTGCCGTACCAGCCGCCCGGCAGGTAGTCGCCGAACGACCAGCTGCGGGCGTACCAGCCGCGCGGATAGCTGTACGACCCGATGCGATAGCGCTGGGGCGCCTGGAGGCGCGGACGGTAGCTGTAGCGGTCGTACTGCGGACGACCCCGGTCGCGATCGCGGAACTGGCCCTGGCCCGGACGACGGTCATTCCGGTCCCAGCCGCCGCGATTGTCGTTGCGGTCGCGGTCCCAGCCACCGGGACGGTTGTCATTGCGGTCGCCTCGATCCCAGCCGCCCCGGTCGGGGCCGCGCCCGTCGTTGCCGCGATTGTCGTTGCCGCGCCCGTCATTGCCGCGCCCGTCGTTGCCGCGATTGTCGTTGCGGTCCGGACCCCGGTCATCGCCACGGTTCCAGCCGCCCGGACGTTGGTCGTTGCGGTTCCAGCCGCTGGCGCCGTTGTTCTGCGGCTGCTGCGGCTGAGCCTGGGGCTGCTGCGGCTGGGGCTGCGGACGATCGCCGCGGTTCCAGTCCGGACGGCCGCCGCGATCACCACGATCGCCCCAGTCACCCCGGTTGTCACCCCGGTTCCAGCCGCCGTTGTTCTGCTGCGGCTGGGGTTGAGGCTGGACCTGGGGACGTTCGCCGCCGCCACGGTTCCAGCCGCCGCCGCGATCACCGCCACGGTCGCCGCCGCCCTGCCAGCCGCCGCGGTCACCGCGCTCCATCCGGCCGCCGCCATCCCCGCGATCGCCACGCGGGCCGCCGTCGCGCTGTTCGCGCTGCGCCACCTGCTGGCCGACCACCGCGCCAGCGGCGCCGGCCTCGGCCGCCGCGCCGCCCAGCAACGAAAGCAGCACGGCGGTCGTGATCAGACGTTTCATGTCTTGCTCCGAAGGGCCTTGAAGGCAGACCCAGGCTTGTCCCTTGATAGCAGTCTCGGACTCGCCGGATGAACCAGGCTTGAACGGCCTTCACGAGGGTTTGCGATGAGCGCGCACTACAATGACGTCATCGGCTTCTGGCGCGAAGCCGGCGAGAAGAAATGGTTCGTCAAGGACCACGCCTTCGACGCCGCCATCGCGCTGAAGTTCGAGCAGACCCACTACCGCGCCTCGATGCGCCGCTATGACAGCTGGATGGCCACGGCCGAGGGGTCGATGGCGCTGATCATCCTGCTGGATCAGTTCCCCCGCAACATGTACCGCAACACCCCGCACGCCTTCGCCACCGACCCGCTGGCGCGGATGTTCGCCCGCGAGGCCATCGCCGCCGGCCACGACACCGACCCGGCCATCGAGGACGACCTGCGGCCGTTCTACTACCTGCCGTTCGAGCACTCGGAGTCGCTGGTCGACCAGGAGTTCAGCGTCGAGCTGTTCGCCGCCCTCCAGGCCGACACCGGCGACGAGGAGTCGATGAAGTACGCCCTCATCCATCGCGATATCATCGCCCGGTTTGGTCGCTTCCCCCATCGAAATGCGGGTCTTGGTCGCATGACCACCGACGCCGAGCGCGAATTCCTCGACGAGGGGGGCTTTTCTGGATAGCCGCCCTCCCTGCAAGGGGGAGGGAAAACGATCGTGTCGCACTGGCGAGCGACTCGATTCGACGGCATTTTAGAACGATGACCACCGCCGTCCTCGCCCCCGCCAAAGCCGCCGCCGACCACCCCGAGCGGCAGTATCTGGCGCTGCTCGCCGACATCCTCGAGAACGGCGTGCAGCGCGGCGACCGCACGGGCACGGGCACGCTGGGCGTCTTCGGCCGGCAGATCCGCTTTGACCTGGCCAAGGGCTTCCCCGTCCTGACAACCAAGAAGCTGCACCTGCGCTCGATCTTCATCGAGCTGCTGTGGTTCCTGAAGGGCGACACCAACATCGCCTATCTCAAGAACAACGGCGTGCGCATCTGGGACGAGTGGGCCGACGAGAACGGCGACCTGGGTCCCGTCTACGGCAAGCAGTGGCGCTCGTGGGCCACGCCCGACGGCCGCGTGATCGACCAGATCAGCAATCTCGTCGAGAACCTGAAGACCAATCCCAACAGCCGCCGCCACATCGTCACGGCCTGGAACCCGGCCGATGTCGACGACATGGCCCTGCCGCCCTGCCACTGCCTGTTCCAGTTCTTCGTGGCGGATGGAAAGCTCAGCTGCCAGCTCTACCAGCGCAGCGCCGACGTGTTCCTAGGGGTGCCGTTCAACATCGCGTCCTACGCCCTGCTGACCCTGATGATCGCCAAGGTCGTGGGCTTGGAGCCGGGCGAGTTCGTCCACACCTTCGGCGACGCGCACCTGTATCTGAACCACCTGGACCAGGCCCGCGAGCAGCTGACCCGCGAACCGTTCGACTTCCCGACGCTGAAGATCGCCGACAAGCGCGACCTGTTCGCCTTTGACGACGAGGACTTCACGCTGAAGGGCTACCAGGCCCATCCGCACATCAAGGCCGAGGTCTCGGTTTGATCGGTCTCTCGATTGTCGTCGCCCGCGCCGCCAACGGGGTCATCGGTCGCGACGGCGACCTGCCCTGGCGGCTGAAGTCGGACCTGGCCCTGTTCAAGGCCAACACCCTGTTCAAGCCCATCATCATGGGCCGCAAGACCTGGGACAGCCTGCCGCGCAAGCCGCTGCCCGGCCGCACCAACATCGTGCTGTCGCGCGACCAGAGCTTCGAGCCGCAGGGCGCGATCCCCTGCGAGACCTGGATGGAGGCGGTGCAGATCGCCAAGGAACAGGCGTCCGACGACGGCGCCGAGGAGGTCTGCGTGATCGGCGGCCGGGCGCTGTTCGAGCTGGCCCTGCCCAAGGCCAGGTGCCTGTACCTGACCGAGGTCGCCGCGCAGGTCGAGGGCGACGTGCGTTTCCCCGACTTCGACGAAAGCGCCTGGACCGAGGTCCGGCGCGAGGAGCACCCCGCGGGCGAAGGCGACGATCACGCCTTCACCTTCCGGGTGCTGGAGCGACGCTGAGGCGTCAGCCGCGCCCCGTCATGACTTCCAGGGCCACTTGATCCCTCGCTTGCGCGGGGCCGGACGCTCCTGAGGCGCCGGCGCGCTTTCAGGCGCGGCTTCCGCCGCCGTCTGGGGCTTCTTCTCCAGATTGGCCAGCTTGCGCGTCTTCAGGACCTTGCCCGTGCAGGCCTGGAAGACGACCTCGACCTCGCCGCCCTTGCCGACCTGCGGCATCGCGTACTTGGCCGGGCCGATCCGCTGGGCGGTGACCGTGGTGTCGCCCTTGTCGGTCTTGCCCCAGGCGATGCGCACATGGCTGGCGGTGCCGCCGAAGCGATTCTGGAGGTCGCGGTCGAAGGCCTTGTGGACCGCCGCGTCGACGACCGGCCGCCACTGCTCTGTCTTCATCGCCGGGCAGCTGGGGCGCGTCGGCATCGCCGGAGATTTGGACCACGGCATGGCGGGCGCGGCCGCGCATCCCGCCAGCATCAAACCCGCCGCCGCGACCGCCATCACAGATACCCGCATACCCAAGAATCCCTTGTCCGTATTTCGCCCCACGCTCACCGCGAAATCGTGGCCGGCGCAAGGCCTGACGCGCGCGGACCCGCGCCAATTTGACGCACCCGGCTTAGGCCTATCGCAGGGCTTTGCCGCGCATCCTGACGGTCCCGACAAGTGGGCCAGGCAGTGACCAGCAGCGAGCGTCTTTCACGGGAGAACCAGAACCTGAGGATCGCGGGCCTGCTCGCGGCCTTCGTGGGGTCGATGGCCTATAGCCTGTTCCTGGCCGGCGCGACCAAGAACCTGCCGTCGATCTGGACCGCCAACGCCGTGCTGATCGCCGGCCTGCTGACCCTGACGGGCCGGGCGCGCTGGATCCTGCTGGCGCTGTCGGGGCTGGCCGACGTGGCCGTCGAACTGATCGCCCGCGTGGACCTGTTGTTTGTCCTGGTCGTCGCGCCGCAGGACGTCCTGCAGGTGGCGATCACCGCCTGGAGCCTGCACCGCCTGCGGCTGACCAATCACATGCGCAGCCCGTGGGGCCTGGCGCGCATTACCGGCGTGGCCTCGGTGATCATCATCGGCCTGTCGATGATCACCGCCGCGACCCTGGCTGTCTCGCAGGGCCGCCCGGCCTTGGACGGCTGGGCCGACTGGATCATGCCCAACGTGCTGGGCCTGATCCTGGCCATGCCGACCACGATCATTCTGATGGATCGCCGCCACAAGCCACTGTTCGCCGCCTCGGCATGGCAGCTGACGGTGCTGACCCTGCTGGTGGCGCTGACCGCCGTGGCGATCTTCACCTGGGAGCCGGCCTTGCAGGCCCTGCTGTTCGCGCCGGCCATGCTGGCGGTGTTCCGGGGCGGACCGCGCGCGGCGGCCATCGTCGTCATCGGCTCGCTGGCCGCCTCGATCCCGGCCGTGCTGCACCGGACCGGCGTCGACCCGGCCGTGGCCCTCCTGCCGCTACGCCATGTGCTGATCTTCCACGCCATGCTGTTCGCCGTCTGCCTGATGGCGGCCATGATCCTGGAGCGACAGAAGCGCCTGCAGGCCCTGATGGCGCGCGGCCGCGACATCGCCCGCGCCGCCCAGGCCAGCGCCCAGGCCGCCAACAAGGCCAAGTCCGAGTTCCTGGCCACCATCAGCCACGAAATCCGCACGCCCCTGAACAGCATCCTGGGCTTCGCCGACCTGGTCGCCGACGATCCGGGCCTGTCGCCCGACAGCCGCCGCCGCGTCGACCTGATCGGCCGCTCCGGCCGCTCGCTGGTCGAGATCATCAACGACCTGCTGGACTTCTCGAAGCTGGAAGCCGGCCGGATGGAGCTGTCCCCCGAGCCCCTGGCCCCGGCCCTCGTCCTGCGCGACGCCATGGCCATCGCCGCCCCGGCCGCCGAGGCCAAGGGGCTGGCGCTGGAGGTCCTGGTGGTGGGCGACGAACGCGCCCTGTTCGCCCTGGACGACACCCGCTTGCGCCAGGTGCTGCTGAACCTGATCTCCAACGCCATCAAGTTCACCCGCGACGGCGCGGTCACCGCCCGTCTGGACCTTGCCAGCGCGCCCGGCCGCCTGCGGTTCGAGGTGACCGACACCGGCATCGGTATCGCGCCCGAGGTGCAGACGCGCCTCTTCCAGCGCTTCACCCAGGCCGACAGCTCGATCAGCCGGGGCTTTGGCGGCACCGGCCTGGGCCTGGCCATCAGCAAGGCGCTGGTCACCCGCATGGGCGGCGAGATCGGCGTCGAGAGCGCGCCCGGCCGCGGTTCGTGCTTCTGGGTCGACCTGCCGGTGGAAGCTGCAGAGGCCCTACCGGTGGTCGAGGTCGCCCTGCCCGAGGCCGGCAATGCGCGCGGCGCGCGGGTGCTGCTGGTCGACGAC
Organism: uncultured Caulobacterales bacterium; assembly: GCA_903900155.1. Lineage (GTDB taxonomy): Bacteria > Pseudomonadota > Alphaproteobacteria > Caulobacterales > Caulobacteraceae > Caulobacter. The sequence goes on from CAIUMD010000046.1 coordinate 86,488, forward strand.
CATCCGGTCAATCGTGAGCTGGGTCACGCCCTGCTGATCCTGGGCGGTCACGAAGTCACCACGGCCGAAGGCGGCGCCGAGGCTCTCGAACTGGTGCGCGAAGAGGCCTTCGACCTGATCCTGATGGACGTCCACATGCCCGACATGGACGGCCTGGCCGCCACCCGCGCCATCCGCGCCATGGGCGGCGTCCGGGGCCAGACGCCGATCCTGGCGCTCAGCGCCGACGCCATGCCCGAGCAGGTGGCCCGCTGCCTGGCCGCCGGCATGGACGGCCACGTGGCCAAACCGATCGTCCGCGACACCCTGCTGGCGGCGGTGGCCCGCTTCACCGCCCAGCCGGTCGAAACCGTCCGGGCGGCTCAGTCGTCGGTGAAGTCGTCGGCGATCGCCGCGTCGCCGGGCGCGGGCCGCCATTCGTAGATGGCCGCGCACTGGTCGACGGCGGCGTCGAGATGGTCGACCAGGCAGTTGCGATAGCGCCGGGCGGCGTCACGGATGGCCGAACGGAACCCTCGCCAGGTTCAAACAGGCGTTTATAGTCATCCCCAACGCCCAGCAGAGGCGCGAGGGAGAAACGCGATGGACATCCAGCTGGTCGCCGACGGCCTGCAATTCCCCGAAGGTCCCGTGGCCATGGCCGACGGTTCGGTGATCCTCACCGAGATCCAGGGCCAGCGCCTGACGCGGGTCTGGCCCGACGGCCGCAAGGAGACGGTTGTCGAGACCGGCGGCGGCCCCAACGGCGCGGCGATCGGTCCGGACGGCGCGATCTACGTCACCAACAATGGCGCCAGCTTCCAGTTCTTCGAGGCCAACGGCCTGAACATCCCCGGCCCTACCCCGCCCTCGCACACCGGCGGTTCTATCCAGCGGGTGGACCTGAAGACCGGCGCGATCACCACGCTCTACACCGAGTGCGACGGCAAGACGCTGGTCGGCCCCAATGACCTGATCTTCGACAAGCAGGGCGGCTTCTGGTTCACCGACCACGGCTGCTCGACGCCCGAGGGCCGCAAGTACGGCGCGCTGTACTACGCCCTGGCCGACGGCTCGAAGATCGTTCGCTGGCGCGATCACTTCGTCTCGCCCAACGGCGTGGGCCTCTCGCCCGACGAGAAGACCGTCTACATGGCCGACACCATGCTGGGGCGGCTGTGGTCGTTCGAGGTGGCCTCGCCCGGCGTGCTGGCCGATCCCGCGCCGCTACAGCCCGGCAACGTCGTCTGCAACCTGCCGGGCTACCAGCTGCTGGACAGCCTGGCGGTCGAGGCCGGCGGCAAGGTCTGCGTGGCGACCATCATCAATGGCGGCGTCACCGCCTTCGACCCGGACGGCTCGACCGAGCACTACGCCTTCCCGGACGTGATCGTGACCAATATCTGCTTTGGCGGCGACGACATGCGCGACGCCTGGATCACGGCCTCGGGCGCCGGGAAACTCTACAAGGCGCGGTGGCCCAGACCGGGCTTGAAGCTCAATTTCAACGCCTGATTTGATGACTTGAATTCACAAGAGCTGGTCCCCGCGACGGCATAGTCTGCCGACGCGGCGGGCCTATCTGTGGCTCCGTCAAACAACGGAGCCCAGCGATGGACCTGAAACTGAACGACAAGACCGCGCTGGTGACCGGCGCGACCGGCGGCATCGGCCTGGCGATCGCCACGGCCCTGGCCAACGAAGGCGCCACGGTGTTCGTCACCGGCCGCACCCAGGACAAGCTCAACCAGGCCGTGCAGGCCATCGGCGGCAAGGCGCCCAATAGCAAGGTTAGGGGCGTGCTGGCTGACGCGGCCACGGCCGACGGCGCCGCGGCGATCCTCAAGGCCGCGCCCTCGGTCGACATCCTGGTCAACAACCTGGGCATCTACGAGATGAAGGCCTTCGCCGACATCCCCGACGAAGACTGGCTGAAGCTGTTCGACGTCAACGTCATGAGCGGCGTGCGCCTGTCGCGCGGCTACTTCCCCGGCATGCTGGAGCGCAACTGGGGCCGGGTGATCTTCATCTCGTCGGAGTCGGGTCTGGCGACCCCCGCCGAGATGGTCCACTACGGCATGACCAAGAGCGCCCAGCTGGCCGTCGCCCGCGGCATGGCCCAGGCGACCAAGGGCACGGGCGTGACAGTCAACTCGGTCCTGCCCGGCCCGACCCGCGCCGAAGCCATCGCCGACTTCCTGAAAAGCGTCTCGACCAATCCGGACGGCACGCTGGCCGAGCACGAAGCCGAGTTCTTCGAGAAGCACCGCTCGGCCTCGCTGCTGCAGCGGATGATCGAGCCGGAAGAGATCGGCAGCCTGGTGGCCTATGTCGCCAGCCCGCTGTCGTCGGCGACGAATGGCGCGTCGCTGAAGGTCGAAGGCGGCTTGGTGACGACGATCGCTTGAGGCGGTCGAGATAGAAATCTCCTCCCCCTCCGGGGGAGGTGGCCCAGAGGGCCGGAGGGGGCA
>CAIUMD010000047.1 GCA_903900155.1 uncultured Caulobacterales bacterium
ACCCGTCTCGATCACGAACGGCGCGAAGAACGCCCACTCTTCATCCGACATCAAGCCGCGAACCAAGGCCGCTCTCCTCAAAAAGCAGCCTTGAATCAGCGATCAGCCAATTTGGAAATCCATTTTGTCAACAGGACCTAGGACCGAGCGGTATTCTCTAGCAGGACTGTCTCATGTCGCAGGTCACCGTCGTCAGCCACCCGCTCGTCCAGCACAAGCTGACCAAGATGCGCGACAAGCAGACCTCGACGAAGACCTTCCGGGCCCTGATGCGCGAGGTCGCGACGCTGATCTGCTACGAGATCACCCGCGACCTGCCGATGGACCCGGTGCAGATCGAGACCCCGGTCGCGCCGACCACGGCCTATGAGATCGCCGGCAAGAAGCTGGTCTTCGCCCCGATCCTGCGCGCGGGGCTGGGGATGTGCGAGGGCATGCTGGACCTCGTCCCGTCGGCCCGCGTCGCCCACATCGGCCTTTATCGCGACCACGATACGCTCGAAGCGGTCGAGTACTACTTCAAGGCCCCCGAGGACATCGCCGGCCGCCTGGTCATCGTGGTCGACCCGATGCTGGCCACCGGCCACTCGGCCATCGCCGCCATCACCCGGCTGAAGGAGAAGGGCGTCGCCAACCTGCGCTTTGTCTGCCTGCTGGCCGCCCAGCCGGGCGTCGAGGCCCTGCAAGCCGCGCACCCGGACGTGCCGATCTGGACAGCGGCGGTGGACGCGACCCTGAACGAGCACGGCTACATCGTGCCAGGCCTGGGCGACGCGGGGGATCGGACGTTCGGCACGCGCTGATCTTGATTGCCACAGAGATTGACGTCATATTCGTCATTCTGAGTGGCAATGGAGATTGTCATGGGTTTGGCCAAATATGCCGACGACGGGTTCTTCGCCCCGCGCAAGATCGCCGACGTCCTGCGCACGACCAGCGAAGAGGTCGCTCGCACGGCCGGCCTGGGCCGCGACGCGGTTGTGCGCCAGGAGCGCTCGCGCTCGGCCAAGACCCAGCGCCGCCTGCGCGAGATGGTCGAGGTCATCAACAAGGTCGAGCCGCGCTTCGGCTCCGAACTGATCGCCTATGCCTGGTACCGCTCCGAGCCGCTGCCGGGCTTCTCGGGCCAGACGGCCATGCAACTGGTCCGCGAGGGGCGCATCGACGAGGTGCTGGACTATGTCGACGCGATCGACGCCGGCGTCCACGCCTGACCGGGCATGTATCGAGGGCTGCTCTATCGCGCCTTGAACCCCGTCTATGCCTGTGAGCCGCTATCGGATCGCGGGGCGCAGCTCTATGGCGGCCGGTTCAACGCCAAGGGGACGCCGGCGCTCTACGCGTCGCTGAGCGTCATGACGGCCTTGCGCGAGGCCAACCAGGTCGGGTCGCTGCAGCCCACAACGCTGGTCTCCTACGACGCCGAGATCGAGCGGGTGTTCGACGGCCGTGACGCGACGGCCTTGGCCGAGCACGCGATGGACGACGAGGCCCTGGCCGACGCTGGCTGGCGCGACCAGATGAAGGCAAAGGGGGAGGCCAGGACCCAGGCCTTCGCGCGAGGTCTCATCAAGGCCGGCTATCAGGGCCTGCTGGTCAGGAGCTTCGCGCGCGGCGCTCGGCCGGACGACCTGAACCTGGTGTTGTTCGCCTGGGGCGAAGGCCCGCCGTCGCGCCTGACCCTGATCGACGACGAGCAGCGCTTGGCCCAATCAGCAGGCTAGTTCGGCAGCGCCTTGACGAACGCCTTCACCACCGTCGCGGAATTGTCCGAGGCCAGGGCCATGAAGGTCCCCATCTCGTTTTCGCCCGCGCCGCCGCCGGCCAGGTCAGAGAGGCTGCGGAAGGCGATGAAGGGGGTCTTGCTGACCAGAGCCACGTGGGCGACGGCGGCGCTTTCCATGTCGACCACGCGGGCGTCGAACGTGGCGCGCAGGTACTTGCGGTAGGCGGCGTTGTCCAGAAACACCGGGGCCGATACGCCCTTGCCGCCCACCACCACCTGGGGCGGATGGATCAGGCACTTGTCGGCGGCGCAGCGCTGCAAGGCGACCTGGGCCGCGACCTTGCGGGCGGTGGCCAGCAGGGCCGGATCGGCCGGGAACCACACGCGAGCCGGAGCGCCCAGGGCGTCGCCGGGCAGAACGATCCCGCGCGGATAGATCATGCCGTAGTTGGCCAGGTCGCTGTTGCGGATGAACGACTGGACCTCGAAGCCCTTGTCGGTCTCGCGGGCGAAGGCGCTTTCCAGGTTTTGGGCCCACTGGTCGGCGACCACGACGTCGCCGATGTCCAGGCTCTCGTCGACGCCGCCGGCGATGCCGGAGAAGACGATGCGGGTGATGTTGAAGCGATCCAGCGCCATCTGGGTGGTCATGGCCGCATTGACCATCGACACGCCGCTGAGAAATACCACGACCGGCTTGCCCTCCAGCCTGCCGGTCATGAACCGCACGCCGTTGACTTCGTAGGTCTTCTGCTCGCCGGTCGCCGCGTTCAGGGCCCCGATCTCGGGCGGGAAGGCCGAGATCACGGCCACGCGCGGGGTCTCGTCCAGGCGCTGGGCGAAGGCCGGCGAGGCGACCAGGAACAGGCAGGCCAAAACGAAAGCGGGTAGGCGCATGACGACTCCTTGCAATGGCCAAGCCTTAGCCGCCCGGCGGCGCGGACCCAAGCGCCTTGGGCGCAAAGCGCGTCAAACCTGAGAACGTGGTTTGACGCCTTAACCATCTTGAGCTTCAACCGCTCGAACGGCGTGCAGCGTCGAACACCGAGTCTATGCAATCGATGTCCAAGAGCGTGCCGCTGATCTACGTCGCCGACGACGACGAGCCGACGCTGGAGCTGATCGAGGCCTTCCTGGCCCGCGACGGGCTGGACGTGGTCGGCTTTCCGGACGCCGCGCGGCTGATCGCGGCCATCGCCGGCCGCAAGCCCGACGCTATCCTGCTGGACGTGCGCATTCCTGGCCTGAGCGGCCTGGACGCTCTCAAGACCCTGAAGGAGTCCGACGCCGCCGCCATTCCGGTGCTGATGCTGACCGGCGATGGTCGCTTCGATCGCATCGTCCAGGCCATGCAGCTGGGCGCCAAGGGCTATGTGATGAAGCCGTTCGACGGCCCCAAGCTGGTCGGCGAAGTCCGGGCGATGCTGAAATAGCTAGCCGATCAAGCCCTTCAGCCAGGCCATCACCTCGCCGCACCAGGCCAGGAAGTTCTCAAGCAGGCCGGGCGCCTTCACCGGCGCCGGCGGCTTGGCCTCGACCGGGACGAACCAGCTGGGCGCGGCCGGCGGGGCGCAGTTCATCCGCATGCCGACGCCCTTGAGATAGCCGCGCCGCACGCCGCCGGATTGGATGGCTTTCGCGATCGCCCTGTCGTGCTTGGCCGCGCCGGTCAGCTTGCGGATCCAGCTGCGGAACGGCAGCACGTCCCGCGTCGTGTCGCGCACGCCCGAGACGCCGACGCCATAGGCCGCGTCGGCGACCTTCTTGCCCTTCGAGCGATTGTCCGGCGGCGGGGCCTCGTCCAGGTCGGGGCCCAGAGCCGCGTCCAGCCGGCCGATCTCGGCGGCGATCGGCTCGCAGCGATTGAGGCCGGTCATGTCGTAGGGATCGGCGACGGCGCGCTGCAGCACCGCCGGAATGCTCTTCTGCTTGAGGTTCAGGTCCTCCAGCGGCGCGGTGGCGGCGTCGCGGAAGGTGTCGTGCTGCTGCATCGTGCCCTGGTCGGTCTGGGCGATCGCCGGACCGGCAACAGCGAGCAGCAGGAGGGCGGGCAGGGCGCGCATCATGGCCGCCGCACCACCTGGCCGCCCTTCATGACGAAGACGACGTCGCGGGTCGCCTCGATCGCCTGGGTCGGGTCGCCCTGAACCGCCACGATGTCGGCCAGATAGCCGGGCTTCAGCTGGCCCAGGTCGCCGGCGCGGTCCAGCACCTTGGCGTCGACGGCCGTGGCGGCCAGCAGCGCCTGGGCGGGGGTCATGCCCTCCCTGACCAGCCAGATGATCTCGCGGGCGTTGTCGCCGTGCCTGAAGACGCCGACGTCGCTGCCCATGCCGATGGTGACGCCGTTCTTCACCGCCAGCTTGAAGGCGCGGTCGGCATTGTTCATCGCGGCGGTCGGCGGGGTCTTGCCGGCGACATAGCCGCCGAAATAGGTCGAGGTGCTCTCGACCGCCGTCAGGGTGGGGAAGAACGCCACGCCCTTCTCGGCCATCAGCTTGAAGGTGGCGTCGCTGCCGCCATAGCCGTGCTCGATGGTGTCGACCCCGGCCAGCACCGCCCGTCGCATGCCCTCGTCGCTGGAGGCGTGGGCGGCCACGGGCCGGCCGCTGGAATGGGCCGCCTCGACCAGGGCCTTCAACTCCTCGATCGAGAAGGTTGGCTGCGTGGAGCCATCAGGTCCAATTCGGTAATCGGCGTAGACCTTGATCCAGTCGGCGCCTGCGCCGGCCTGTTCGCGCACGGCCTTGATCACCTCGGCCACGCCGCTGGCTTCCTGGGCGCCCTGGGGCAGGTCGGCCTCGGGATTGTAGTTCTTGCGGGCCGGGCCGTAGGAGCCGGTGGCCACGATGGCGTTGGTCGCCACGAACAGGCGCGGACCGGGGATCAGGCCGTCGTTGATCGCCTTGCGCAGCGGCGCGTCGGCGGCGCCGACGCCCTCGGTGCCCAAGTCGCGCAGGGTGGTGAAGCCGGCCTCCAGCGTCGCCTTGGCCTGCACCGCCGCCCGCAGGGTCCGGTAGGTCGGCGTTTCCTTCAGCACCTGATCGTCCCACAGGGTCTCGTTGTAGGGATGCAGGAAAAGGTGGCTGTGCAGGTCCATCAGGCCCGGGATCACCGTCGCGCCGGGCAGGTCGACGACCTCGGCGCCCGCAGTATCGATCTGGGCGGCGGGGCCGACGGCGGCGATCTTGCCGTCCTTGACCAGCACGGCCCAGCCCTCGTGCGGCGGGCCGGCGTTCTCGGCGGTCCAGACGCGGGCGGGCTTCAGCAGGATCGGCTGGGCCGCCTGGGCAAGACCGGGCGCGAGGATCAGGGCGAGGGCGGTGAGCAGGCGGCGCATGGACGACTCTGTGTTGGGACGCCCAGCTAAGCCGAAATCGCGCCAACTACCAAAGTGATCAGGCGCCAAAGCGCAGATGGATCAGCGGATAGGGGCGACCCTGGCCGTCCAGCTCGGAGCGGCCGGTGCGTTCGAAGCCCATGTGCTCGTAGAAGCCGACAGCCTGGGCGTTCTGCTCGTTGACGTCGGTGGTCAGGGTCGGGTGAACGGCCAGGGCGTAGTCGATCATGTTCGCGCCGACGCCCGCCCCGCGGTGTTCGGGATCGATGAACAGCGCCTCCATGTGGCCGTCGTCGATCAACATGAAGCCCAGCGGCCGGTCGCGGTCGTCGACGGCCAGGGTCATGGGGGCGTAGGGCAGGAAACCCTCGACCTCGGCGCCGATCGCGGCGCGATCTTCGGGCGAGAGGAAGTCGTGGGTGGCGTCGACGGCGGCGGCCCAGATCTCGACGACGCGCGGGCCGTCTTCGGGACGGGAAGGGCGGAGCTTGATCATGATGCGTCGATAGAAGGTCGCGGCGCAAAGAGGAAGGGCCGGAGCTTCCGCCCCGGCCCTTCGCCCGATCAGATTTCTTGATTATATTTGCCGACGCGGTCGCCCAGGCGCGGCTTCACTTCCTGGCGGAACAGCGCGCGCATGTCGTCTTCCGACTGGGTGCTCTCGACGACCACCACGACCTCGGGCTTGTTCGACGAGGCGCGGACCAGGACCCACGAGCCGTCTTCCAGATGCACGCGCACGCCGTTGACGGTGATCACCTCGGTGATCTTGCGGCCCAGGACCCGGCCGCCGGCGGCGAACAGGTCCTGGTATTCCTTCACCACCTCGTCGACGACGCCGTACTTCACCTCGTCGCCGCACTTGGGGCTCATGGTCAGCGAGGTGAAGGCCACCGGCAGGGCCTTGCGCATGTCCGACAGCTTCATGCCGCGATTGCGGTCCAGCATGGCCAGGATGGCGGCCGCGGCGGTCAGGCCGCAGTCGTAGCCGTAGCCCAGGTCGCCGTTCATGAAGAAGTGGCCGCTCTTCTCGAAGCCGGCCAGGGCCTTGAGCTCGGCGCTCTTGCGCTTGATGTAGCTGTGGCCGGTCTTCCAGTAGATCACCTTGCAGCCGTGCTGCTGCAGGATCGGGTCGGTGGCGTAGAGGCCGGTCGACTTCACATCCACCACGAAGGTCGCCCCCGGGTTCAGCGGGGCCAGGTCGCGGGCCAGCATCAGGCCGATCTTGTCGGCGAAGATCTCCTCGCCCTCGTCGTCCACCACGCCGCAGCGGTCGCCGTCGCCGTCGAAGCCGAAGGCCAGGTCCGCGCCGGTCTCACGCACGGTATGCGCCATGGCGTGCAGCATCTCGGCGTCTTCGGGGTTGGGATTGTACTTGGGGAAGGTGAAGTCGAGATCGGTGTCCATCGGCACGACGTCAGCCACGCCCATCTTCTGCAGGGCCTCGACCACGAAGGCGCCGGCCGTGCCGTTACCGCAGGCGGCGATCACTTTGAGAGGACGCGTGACGCTGGCGCGCTTGGCGACGTCGTCGATATAGCGCTGGGCCTCGCCCTGCACGCGGATCAGCTTGCCGCCGTCGCGCTCGACGAACTGCGCGCCCAGCACGATGGCCTTCAGGCGGCTCATCTCGTCGGGGCCGAAGGTCAGGGGCTTCTGGGCGCCCATCTTCACGCCGGTCCAGCCGTTCTCGTTGTGGCTGGCGGTGACCATGGCCACGCACGGGATGTCGAGATCGAACTGGGCGAAGTAGGCCGTGGGCGACAGGGCCAGGCCGATGTCGTGGACCTCGCAGCCGGCCGACAGCAGGCCGATGATCAGGGCGTTCTTGATCGAGGTCGAGTACGAGCGGAAGTCGTGGCCGACCACGATCTTCGACTGGCCCAGTTCGTGGATATAGGTCCCCAGACCCAGGCCCAGGGCCTGCACGCCCAGCAGGTTGATCTCGGGACCAAACAACCAGCGCGCGTCGTACTCGCGGAAGCCGGTCGCCTTGACCAGCGGTTCGTTTTCATACGCGGCGGTATTGGCAACGAGATCGGCGCGGGGCGCGGAGAACATCGAAAGCTCGCTTCAGTTGAGATGGTGTGGCTTTAGCCGTGCGAAGCCCGCGCGACTAGCGCGTTCGCATGACAAAGTTCGATAAATTCAGATGTGACCTAAAGCACGGCAGCCAAAAGTGTTTGCGGTTTTGGCGGCTGCCGTGCGTCAAACTTCAAATCACGCCGGCGCGCAGCAGGTCGTGGACATGCAGTATGCCCACCGGACGATCAGCCTCGACGACGAACAGCACGGTGATCCGGCGGTCGTTCATGATCTTCAGCGCCTCGGCCGCCAGGGCGCCGGGCGCGATGGTCAGGGGAGCCTTGGTCATCACCTGGCCGGCCGCGTGGGTCAGCAGGCCGTCCATGTGCCGGCGCAGGTCGCCGTCAGTGATCATGCCGGCCAGGGCGCCGGCGTCATCGACCACGCCGACCGCACCGAAACGCTTCTCGCTCATCATCAGCAGGGCATCGGGCATGGCGGCGTCAAGGCCGACCAGCGGCAGTTCTTCAGCCCCATGCATCAGGTCGCCGACCGTGCGCAGCATGGCGCCCAGCTTGCCGCCGGGGTGGAAGACGCGGAAGTCGCTGGCCGTGAAGCCGCGCCGCTCCAGCAGGGCCACGGCCAGCGCGTCGCCCAGGGCGATCTGCAGGGTCGTGGAGGTGGTGGGGGCGTTGACCTCGGCCGTGGCCTCCGGCGCGTCGGGCAGCAGCAGCACGATGTTCCCGCCGCGCCCCAACTGGCTGCCTTCGAAGGCGGTCATGGCGATCAGCGGGATCGAGAACCGGTTGGCGTAGGCGATGATGTCCGACAGCTCGCGCGCCTCGCCCGACTTCGACAGGGCCAGCACCACGTCGTCGGGACCGATCATGCCTAAGTCCCCGTGCGAGGCCTCGGCGGGGTGGACGAACATCGCCTGGGCGCCGGTCGAGGCCAGGGTGGCGGCGATCTTGCGGGCCACGTGGCCGGACTTGCCCATGCCGGTGCAGACGATGCGGCCCTTGGCGTTGAACATTGTCTCGACGGCGTGGACGAAGGCCTCGCCCAGCGAGTCGGCCATTGTGCGCAGGGCGTCGGCCTCGGCGCCCAGCACGCGGCGGCCGATGGCGACGGCGTCGAAGCTCCTCATTGCGGGACCTGGTCCGGCATCTGGCTGGCGGCCTCGACGGCCTTCTTGGCGGCTTCGTCGCGGCGGGCGGCGGCGTCTTTCTCACGCTGCAGCTTGGCCTGCATCTCGGGCGTCTGCTGCACCGGCGCGTGACCGAACGGACCCCACGAGCGGTCGCCTTCGCCTTGCGGCCAGACAAGCGAAAAGGTGATCAGGGCCAGGGCGATAAGCCCCATCAGCGGCATGAAGAAACGATCCTGCATGGTCCGCCTATAGCACGGCCTTTGGGGCGGGGGAGAGGCGATGACGGGAGAGGGCGTGGCATCGGTGCTTGACGCTGCGCCCGCCTGGCCTTAGCCCGCGCCATACCTCCCCGATATACGAAGGAAGCCCGATGCCGACGCTTGTCCTGCTCCGCCATGGCCAGAGCCAGTGGAACCTGGAAAACCGCTTCACGGGCTGGGTCGATGTCGACCTGACCGCCGAGGGCGAGGCCCAGGCCAAGAAGGGCGGCGAGCTGATCGCGGCGGCCGGCATCGATGTCGACCACCTGTTCACCTCGGTCCAGACCCGCGCCATCCGCACGGGCAACCTGGCCCTGGACGCCGCCAAGCAGTCGTTCGTGCCGGTGACCAAGGACTGGCGCCTGAACGAGCGTCACTACGGCGGCCTGACCGGCCTGAACAAGGCCGAGACCGCCGAGAAGCATGGCGTCGAGCAGGTCACCATCTGGCGCCGTTCGTATGACATCCCGCCGCCGGAACTGGCCCCGGGCGGCGAGTACGACTTCAGCAAGGATCGCCGCTACAAGGGCGCGACCCTGCCGTCCACCGAGAGCCTGGCGACGACGCTGGTGCGCGTGCTGCCCTACTGGGAAAGCGACATCGCTCCGCACCTGAAGGCCGGCGAGACCCTGCTGATCGCCGCCCACGGCAATTCGCTGCGCGCCATCGTCAAGCACCTGTTCAACGTGCCGGACGACAAGATCGTCGGCGTCGAGATCCCGACGGGCAATCCGCTGGTCATTGAACTGGACGCCGGGTTGAAGCCGACCGGCGCGCGCTACCTGGACGAAAGCCGGGCCGAAGCGCTGCCGCCGGTCGCTTAACCTTCACCGGAAGCCGTTGGAAACACGGCGTTAATTTTGGTCTGCGCATGGTGATCCCTCACTACGGGATTCCATGCCAGACATGAGCGCGCCCGCGCCCTCCAATCAGGAATACAAGCGCCTGACGCAGTATGACGTTGATGTCATCTGCGCCAAGCACGATCGCCTGTGGTCGGCCCGGATGGGCGGCGCGCGCGCCGTCTTCGCCTTCTGCGACCTGTCGGGCCTGTCAATGACGGGCCGCAATCTGTGCGACGCCGACTTCACCGGCGCGATCATGGTCGGCTGCGACCTGCGCAAGACCAAGCTGGACAACGCCAACTGCTACGGCGCGGACATGCAGGGCGCGGACCTGACCGACGCCAGCCTGCGCCGGGCCGACCTGCGCGGCTCCAGCCTGCGCGGCGCGAACCTGACCGGCGCCGACATGTTCGAGGCCGACCTGCGCGAAGGCACGATCGCCGCCGCCGACCGCAAGGAAGGCTACAAGGTCATCGAGCTGACCCAGCGCGAGGCCTATGCCAGCGGCGCGAACCTCTCGGGCGCCAACCTGGAGCGCTCGCGCCTCTCGGGCATCGTGGCGACCAAAGCCGATTTCAGCGACGCGATCCTGAAGGACGCCAAGCTGGTCCGCGCCAACTTGAAACAAGCCAATTTCAACGGGGCCAATCTGGCCGGCGCCGACCTGTCGGGCGCCAACCTGGCCGGCGCCGACCTGCGCAACACGGTCCTGGTCGGCGCCAAGACCATGTCGTGGAACGTCAACGACACCAATATGGAAGGCGCCCTGACCGACAAGCCGTCGGGCACCAGCGTCTCGGACCTGCCTTACGAGCAGATGATCGCCGACCACGCCAAGTGGATCGAGACCGGCGGCGGCGAGGGCAAGCCATCGGTGTTCGACAAGGCCGACCTGCGTAACCTGCGCTCGATCCGCGGCTTCAACCTGACGGCTCTCTCGGCCAAGGCGGCGGTGTTCTACGGCCTCGACATGGAAGGCGTGCAGATGCAGGGCGCCCAGCTGGAGGGAGCGGACCTGCGGGCGTGTAACCTGCGCCGGGCCGACCTGCGCGGCGCGCGGCTGAAGGGCGCCAAGCTGACGGGCTCGGACCTGCGCGACGCCCAACTGGGCCCGCTGCTGATCGCCGCCGACCGCGTGCTGCCGTGCGACCTGACCGGCGCCATCCTGACCAATGCCGATTTCGCGCGCGCCGATCTGCGCCAGGCCCGGATGGCCGGCGCGGACGTCTCGCGCGCCAACTTCACGGGAGCCCAGCTCAAGGACGTCGATCTGACCGGCGCGATCCGCATGGCGGCGCGCGGACTGGATGACGTTATCTGACAGATTTTTGCGACATTCGGACGCAGGCTTAACTGTTCACTCGTCCATCGCTGCTACAGTCCGCGTAACATAAAAGAACACTAACGGGGACCATCGTTATGAACGCCGCGCAGAGCGTGGCCGGGCGGCGACGCCTGAGCCAAGCCGAGCTCGACATGATCGTAACGGCGCACGAGAAATTCGTTACCGGCAAGCAGGGGGGCAAGCGAGCTTCCCTACGCTTCATGCAGCTGTCGGGCCTAGATCTGTCGTTCCGGAACTTGACCGACGCGGACCTGACCGCCTCGATCCTTGAAGATTGCCGCATGGTCCGCACCAAGCTGGACCGCGCCAGCCTGTTCGGCTGCGACCTGCGCAAGAGCGATATGCGCCAGGCGTCGCTGGTGCGCGCCGACCTGCGCGGCGCGTGCCTGCGCGGCGCGAACCTGGCCCAGGCCGACCTGACCCAGGCCGACTTCCGCGAAGGCCAGATCGCCATTCCGCACCCGCGCAAGGGTCTGGAGACCATGCGCCACGAGACCCGCCAGGGCGAGGTCGACGAGGTCAACTTCTCGGGCGCCACCCTGGATGGTTCGCAGTTCGAGGGCGTCTCGGCATTCAAGGCCGATTTCAGCGACTGCTCGCTGCGCGGCGCCAAGCTGTCGGGCGCCAACCTCAAGGAAGCCAATCTGGTCGGGGCCATCCTGGACGGCGCCGACGTCAAGGGCGCCAACCTGGAGGGCGCGAACCTGTCGGGCGCGGTCATGGCCGGCGTCGACACCTCCACCGCCCGCACAAGCGGCGCCAGCATGAACGGCGTCGTGGGCGCCGTGACCCGCGAAGCGCTGAGCAAGGCCGAGGAGCTCTACAACCGCTGCCTGGGCAACCAGCGCTGGTGCCAGACCGGCGGCAAGGAAGGGCGGGCGGCCCGTCTCGACGGCGAGGATCTGCGTCCGCTGGGCGCCAAGCTGAAGGGCCTGCGCCTGACGGCCATGAGCGCCAAGGGCGCCTGCATGGTCGGGCTGGACCTGTCCGGCGCCCAATTGCAGGGCGCCAACCTGCAGAACGCCGACCTGCGCGCGGCCAATCTGCGCGGGGCCGACCTGCGCGGGGCCAAGCTGACCGGCGCCAACCTGACGAAGGCCGACCTGCGCCAGGCCTTCCTGTCGCCCCTGCCGCTGGGGCCGACGCGCCAGACGCAGGCCAACCTGCAATCGGCCCGCATGCGCTACGCCATGGTCCAGACGGCTGATCTCAGCGAGGCGGTGCTTGACGGCGCTGACCTGCGCGGCTCGGACTTCACCGGCGCCCGCGTGGTCAAGGCCAGCTTCCGCGACGTGGACCTCAAGCAGGTCCAGGGCCTGGATTTCTCATTGCCGGGCTAGGGAAGAGTTTCGACCTTAACCCTTCATCGTCATCCCGCGAACAAGTCGCGGGATGACGGGATTTGGTCAGCTGAACATGAAAAAGGCGGCGCATCGCTGCGCCGCCCAAGTTCAGAGGGGATTGGGGAGACTAGAAACAGGGCCGCCGGTTAGGCGGCCTTTTCGCCTTCGATCAGGGTCGAGGGCGCGGCCGACTTGATCTCCACGGTGCGGGGCTTCAGGGCTTCCGGCAGTTCACGCTTCAGCGCGATCGACAGCAGGCCGTTCGACAGATCGGCATCGACCACCACCAGATAGTCGGTCAGCTGGAACTTGCGCTCGAAGTTACGCTCGGCGAGCCCGCGGTGCAGGTACTGCTTGGCGTCGCCATCGTTGGCGGCCTTGCGACCGGTGACGGTCAGCAGGTTTTCCTTCACCTCGACGTTCAGTTCTTCCGGCTTGAAACCGGCCACCGCGATCTCGATGCGGTAGTCGTTCTCGCCGGCGCGTTCGATGTTGTAGGGGGGATAGCCCGAGGCCGCTTCGGTGCGGGCGGCGGCGTCCAGCTGGTCGGCGAGGCGGTCGAAGCCGACGAGCGAGCGGTACAGGGGCGAAAGGTCGATCGTACGCATAGGGTCAGATCCTTCTCATCAAGCAAGGTCTTTGAATGTTCGTCCCGTCGGCGACCCGAGTTCGGCATCGCCAGGTGGTCCGGAAGGCCCGGGTTTCCAGCGCCTTCGTGAAACTAATTGGTGAGCGGATTTTCGGGTTCAAGGGGGCTCCCGATCAAAGAACGTGAATCGTTTGACGCACCGGTTCCCCCGGCTAAGGTCGCGCCTCCCATCTCCGTCGTCCAACTCGTCGAAGGACACGTCCCCATGCCGCTTCGCCGTCACGTCCTGCTGCTGGCCGCCGCCCTGACCCTGGCCGCGCCCGCCGCCTTCGCCTCCACCGACGCCGCCCTGAAGGCCGCCGTGGCCTCGCCGACCCGTCCCGCCGGCGACGTCGCCCGCGACGGCGCGCGTCATCCGGTCCAGAGCCTGGACTTCTGGGGTCTCAAGCCCAAGCAGACCGTGATCGAGATCTCGCCCGGCGGCGGCTACTGGACCGAGATCCTGGCCCCGTACGCCAAGGCCACCGGCGGCACGTATGTGGCCGGCGTCGCCGACCTGTCGAATCCGAAGATCTCGGAAGGGGCCAAGAAGAGCCGCGCCGACTTCGAAGCCCGGTTCTCCGATCCCGCCAGGTACGGCAAGCCGCAGTTCGCCAATTTCGGCGCGGCCTCGGGGCCGCTGGGCGCGCCGGGCTCGGCCGACCTGGTGCTGACCGCCCGCAACGTCCACAACTGGACGCAGGCGCCGGGCATGGCCGACAAGGCGTTCGCCGACTTCTTCGCCGTGCTGAAGCCGGGCGGCATCCTGGCGATCGAGGATCACCGCGCCGATCCGCGCTCGGAAAAGGACGCCGGCGCCGACGGTTATCTGAACACCGCCACCGTGATCGCCCTGGCCGAGAAGGCCGGCTTCAAGCTGGACGCCAAGTCCGAGATCAACGCCAACCCCAAGGACACCAAGGACCATCCCTTCGGCGTCTGGACCCTGCCGCCGACCAAGCGCACCGCGCCGGGCGGCCAGCCGGCCAATCCGAATTTCGATCGCACCAAGTACGATGCGATCGGCGAGAGCGACCGCATGACCCTGCGCTTCAAGAAGCCGGCCTGACTTTGGCCAAGGTCGAGGGGCACTGTGTTGGGTGCGTTACGGGGGAATGATGCTTCCAGCTCGGTATTGGTCGCGGCGAGGCGTGCTGGCCAGCGTTAGTGCGCTGGCGCTCACCGCCTGCGGCAAGAAGAACGACCCGGCCAAGACGGAGGCGAAAGCCGCCGATAAGGCCGGGCCCAGGACGATCGAGGCGGTGGTGGCCGGCGACTGGCGCCGGCCCGAGGACCGCGCCCGCGACGTCTGGCGCCATCCGGTCGAGACCCTGAAGTTCTGGGATCTCAAGCCCGGCCAGACGGTCGTGGAGTTCTGGCCCGGCGCGGGCTGGTACACCGACATCCTCGCCCCTTACCTGGCCGACACCAAAGGCCGTCTCTACGAGGCGCTGCTGCAGACCGACCCCGCCGACCCGGCCGCGGCCGAGATCGCCGAGGGGTATCGTCGCAAGCTGACCGAGAAGAAGAAAGTCTATGGCGACGTGCAGTTCACCGCCTTTGGCCCCACCAGCGGTCCGGTGGCGCCGGCGGGCACGGTCGACCTGGTCCTCTTCCTGCGCAACCTGCACAACTGGATGGCGGGCGGCATCGCAGAGAAAGCCTTCAAGGACGCCCTGGCGGCGCTGAAGCCCGGTGGCGTCCTGGGCGTCGAGGAGCATCGGGGCGAGCCGGGGCGGGTGCAGGACGTGCTGGCCGAGGACGGCTACGTCCAGCAGGACTATGTGATCCAGATGGCCAAGGAGGCCGGCTTCGTGCTGGTCTCCGCCAGCGAAATCAACGCCAATCCCAAGGACACCAAGGACCACCCGTTCGGCGTCTGGACCCTGCCGCCCACGCGGCTGTCGGCCCCGCGCGGCGAACCGGCCGAGCCGGGCTTCGACCACGCCAAATACGACGCGATCGGCGAGAGCGACCGCATGACCCTCAAGTTCATGAAGCCGAAGTGACAAGCCCTGCCGCGCAGGTAAAGTTGACAAGAACCCCGACTAGGGTCGCCTTCTATCAGGGGAAGAAATAAGAGTCTGGGTCGTCTGAACGGTGTTTACTTAACCGGGCGGCCCGGTCTAGCTTTTCGCAACAACTCGCGCAGAGGGAGATCGCGCATATGGCCACGCTTCAGGAAATCACCGACCGCATCAAGGGCGCCGTGGGCGACGACAGCGGTCTTGGCAAGAGCCTCAAGTTCGACCTGAAGGACGCCGGCGTCATCCACATCGACGGTGGCTCTGTCACCAACGAAGACAAGCCGGCCGATCTGACCATGACGCTCAGCCTGGACGACCTGCTGGCCATCGGCGCCGGCTCGCTGGACCCGACCATGGCCGTCATGACGGGCAAGCTGAAGCTGTCGGACATGGGCACGGCCATGGCCCTGCAGCCCAAGATGGGCGCCCTGTTCGCCAAGATGCGCTAAGCCGAATGGGAGAGGAGCCGCGTCTCGTCTCGATTGAAGACGCTCCGGTTCCTAACCACGGTAAGGCTGAATGGTTTCGCGGCGCGGATGGGGCGACCCTCCGCGCCGCGAAGTTCTTCCCGGACGGGCCTGCCCGGGGTTCGGTGGTGCTCAGCCCCGGACGCAGCGAGCCCCTCGAGAAGTATTTCGAGGTCGTCGACGACCTCCTGAAGCGCGACTTCGCCGTGCTGCTGCATGACTGGCGAGGGCAGGGGCTGTCGGCCCGCAGCCTGCCGGACCGCCTCAAGGGCCACGCCCGGGGCTTCAAGACCTTCATCGCCGACTACACGGCGCTGCTCGATACGTTCGAGACGCGGATGCCCAAGCCCTGGATCGCCGTCTCGCACTCGATGGGCGGCTGTCTAACCATGCTGGCCCTGGCTCATGGCGAGACACGGTTCGCCGCCACGGTGCTGTCGGCGCCGATGCTGGGCCTCAACACGGCCGGGGTGCCGCCCTGGTTGGCCAAGCCCCTGGCCTGGACCATGTCCCGTATCGGCAGGGCCGGGGACTATGTGTCGGCGCCCTATGATCCGCTGGTCCAGACCTTTCAGGGCGACGGCCTGACCCACGACGAGGCGCGCTACGATCGCTATCAGGCCCAACTGCGAGCGGATCCCGAGATCGCGCTAGGCGGCATGACCTGGGGGTGGGCGGACTTCGCCATCTCGGCTTGCGACTGGCTGAGGACCACCAAGGGCGTGGAGGCCATCGCCTCGCCGGTGACCATCGTCGGCGCCGAGCTCGACAACCGCGTGCTGAATTCGGACGCCCAGGCGATCGCAGGGCGCATCCTCAAGGGCCGCTATGTCGAGGTCCCGGGCGCGTTCCACGAGATCCTGATCGAGACCGATCCCCGCCGGGCGATCTTCTGGCAGGCGTTCGACGAGACCGTCGATCCCGTCGCCCCGCGCGAGCCGCTTATTTCGCCGAACGTTTCAGACTGACCAAGGATACTCCAAGCCCCAAAAGGACTTGTTTGGGGTGTACTATATATGGTACAGATTTGGCAATCTGGAAGGAGATTGCGCATGGCTACATGCATCGTGCTGACGGGGAGAGCTCCGTATGTTCAGCGTTGTGTTCTACGAAACGGCCACCGGAAATAAGGTCGTAAAAGACTGGCTTTTGAGTTTCGCCAAACCAGACCGTGCGGTGCTGGGCGAGGATCTTAAAACAATCCAGTTTGGCTTTCCGATGGGCTTGCCGCTTTGCCGGTCGCTCGGAAACGGTCTTTGGGAAGTTCGCAGCACGCTACCGGTGAAGCGCACCGAAGCTAGAATGATTTTCTATCAGGACAGCGAGAGCGCAGCGCTTGTCGTTGTGCACGGCTTTATCAAGAATACTCAGAAAACGCCCAAACGCGATATCGAGATCGCGTTACGTCGCAAACGTGAGGCCAGTCCCTGACGGGAGACGCCATGATCGACAAAGCTCCAATCAACCGCGTGGCGCAATTCGAGACGCTCGATGACTTCCTCGACGAAGAAGGCATTCGTGAGGAAGTCACTGCGCGGGCCATCAAGCGCGTGATCGCCTTGCAGCTTCAAGAAGCCATGAAGGAGCGTCAGTTGACCAAGGCGGCGATGGCCGACCTTATGGAAACCAGTCGCGCGCAATTGGCGCGAGTGCTCGATCCCGAAGAGTTCAATGTCACGCTCGATACGCTGACAAGAGCCGCCAAGGTCGTCGGACGCAAATTGCGGATCGAACTCGTCTGACTACTTCGCCGAACGTTTCAGACTGACCAGCGCCTCGTCCAGCGGGCGGCGGTCGCCGGAGATGACTATCTGGCCGCCGTTCGGGCCGACAGGTTCGCCGCGCCAGTTGGTGACCAGGCCGCCGGCGCCTTCGATCAGGGGGATGGCGGCTTCGATGTCCCAGGACTTCAGGCCGGCCTCGATGACCATGTCCATCTTGCCCATGGCGACCATGGCGTAGGCATAGGCGTCGCAGCCCTGGCGGGCCAGCTTGGCGGCGGCGCGCACCTGCAGCCAGGCGCCGCGTTCGGCGCCGTCGAAGCAGGCGTCGGCGTCGGTGGTGGCGATGACGGCGTCGGTCAAGTCGGCGCACGCGCGCACGCGCAGCGGCGTCTCCTGGCCACGCGCGAGAAGGCGCGAGCCGCCGGCATGGCCGACGAAGATCTCGCCAACATAGGGCTGGCCGATCGCGCCCAGCACGGGGCGGCCTTGATGGCGCAGGCCGATCAGGGTGGTCCACAGCGGCAGGCCCGAGATGAAGGCGCGCGTGCCGTCGATCGGGTCCAGCACCCAGACGAACTCGGCGTCCGGGCGGTCCTCGCCGTACTCTTCGCCGATCACGCCGTGCTCTGGATAGCGCTCGGAAATCAGTTTCCGGATCGCCGCTTCCGCGCCGCGGTCGGCCTCGGTCACCGGGTCGAACGCCGCGTGGGCGCCACGCGGCAGGTTCTTGCCCGCCCCCTTGTCGTCCAGGCCGTGGTCGGCCCGGAACAGCGGCAGGATCACCTGCGCCGAAGCGCGGTTCAGGTCGATGATGAAGGCGTCGAGCGTCGCGAGCGTGTCAGCGGAGAGCGTCATGGGGCGGGGTTTAACGCCCCCGCCCTAGGTACGCTAGCTTGCTCGGCCAACTTACGCGTCGGCGTGCTCGGGACCGCCGCCGTTCAGCGACTTGGCCAGGTCCAGCAGGCGACGGCGCGGACGCTCGCCCAGCAGATAGTAGGCGCGGATCAGGTCCAGCGTCTCCTTGCGGGCGAACATTTCGCCGCCCTCGGCCGACTCGCCGGTGGTCTCGCGGCGCACGTCCGACAGGCCGTCGTAGAAGTAGCCGACCGGCACTTCCAGGGCCTCGGACAGTTGCCACAGACGCGCGGCGGAGATGCGGTTGGCGCCGCACTCGTACTTTTGGATCTGCTGGAACCGCACGCCGACAGCGCCCGCCAGCTGCTGTTGGGTCAGGCCCAGCAGACGGCGGCGGCGGCGAAGGCGCTTGCCCAGATGGGTATCGATGTCGTTGCCCATGGAAACCATGCCCTAGTTTTCCCGACCCGTCCCGAAACGGAACGGCCTGGGCTGACAGCCGCAAGTCGCGTGCCGGGCGAGCGCGTTAGGCGAAAGTGCGCGCGGTTTCGCCGGCCAACGCGCTCGAAGCATAAGAACCGGAGCCGATCTGTTTCAGATCGGCCCCGGAGCAAAGTTGCGCGATACGTGCGGGCGAGCCTACTAAGGACCCATGTCGGATAAGCGTCAGCCCTGGGTGCAGGACCTTCTGTGGCGGTTGGAGGCCTTGGGCTTCGACCTCTTCATCGGCGCGGTGCGCCTGATGGGCGTGGATCGCGCCTCGGACTTCGGCGGCTGGCTGGGCAAGACGTTCGGGCCGATGAGCGGGGCGCACAAGGTCGCCACGCGTAATCTGAAGCTCGCCTTCCCGGACAAGGAGGCCGCCTGGCACGCCCGCATCCTGGAGGAGCAGTGGGAGGGCCTGGGCCGCTCCTTCGCCGAATTTCCGTTGATGGACAAGATCTTGCCGTCGACCGGCCGGGTCGAGGTGGTCAACAAGGAGCGCCTGACCGAGATCGCCCGGAGCGATATCCCGGTGGTGTTCGTCTCGGGCCACCTGTCGAACTGGGAGGTCATGCCGGCCGCCATCGTCGACAGTGGCGTGGCCTGCGAGATGACCTACCGCGCCGCCAACAACCCCTATGTCGACAAGCGTATCCGTGACAGCCGCTTCCGCTACGGGGTGCGTCTGTTCGCGCCGAAGGGCGGCGACGGCTCGCGCGAGCTGCTGAGGGGCATGAACCAGGGCCGGTCCGTCGCGCTGATGAACGATCAGAAGTTCAATAGCGGCGTGGCGGCCCCGTTCTTCGGCCACGACGCTCGCACCGCGCCGGCGCCGACGCGGATGGCGATCCGTTTTGGCACGGTCCTGCAGACCATGTCCGTGCAGCGGGTGAAGGGCGCCTATTTTCGGGCGGTGGTGCACGACCCGATCGTCCCGCCCAGCACCGGCGACCGCACGGCCGACATCGAGGCGGGCGTGCGGATGATCAACGCCTTCCTGGAAGACCGCATTCGCGAGCGGCCGGCCGAGTGGTTTTGGGTCCACCGGCGCTGGCCGAACGAAGTCTATGCGGAACTGGCCGAGCGCGAACGCGCCCAAGCGGCCAAAGAGAGCGTCTAGATCTCGACCGAGGCGTCCTTCTCGCCGGCGCGGCGGAAGGGGCCCGGATGGTGCGGGTCGACGCGGCGACGGCGGCACGGACCGAAATAGTCGGCCGAACGGATGAACGGCCGCGGGTGGTAGATCACCGTATTGATGCGATCCAGCAGCGAGCGGGCGGTGACCGGCTTTACGACCACCTCGGTCACGCCGACGTCGCGGGCCTCGAACACGCGGTGACGCTCGGCGAAGCCGGTCAGCATGATGATCGGCAGGAACGGATCGACGCTGTCGGGCGAGTTGCGGACCAGCTGGGTGAACTGAACGCCGTCCAGCGGCGCCATCTTGAAGTCGATGATGGCGATGTCGGTCTGCCAGTCGCGCAGAATCTGCAACCCCTCGGCGCCGTCCATGGCCTCGCGGATGTGGCGGACGCCGACACCCTTGAGGATGGCCGAGACGATCGAGCGGATATGCTGGTTATCGTCCACCAGCAAAAAGCGCAGCTTTTCCAGCGCCGCCGACATGCGGGAGCCGCCTCCTCAAGGATCTTGCGGAAAGACCGAAACCTTGGCGTCCGTTCCCCCGACGGACCCCCTATCCCGATCGGCGGCATAGCTAGCGAATGATTTTAACTCGCGCCAGGGGGGAAACTTAAGCTTGGAAAGGCCCTGCGCCGACCAGCAGGGACGGGTCAAGGTTGCGGCCGCGCCACTTCATGCGCCAGCACAGGTGCGGGCCGGTCGCGCGGCCTTCCTTGCCGGTTTGCGCGATCAGCTGGCCTTGCTTCACATAAGTGCCTGTGGGCGCGAGGATTTTCGACAGGTGCAGATAGGCGGTGACCAGGCCTTGGCCGTGATCCACCAGGACGAGACCGCCTTCATAATGCAATCCGGTCTCGGCGAAGGCGATGACGCCGCCGGCCGGAGCGCGCACCGGCGCGCCCACCGGCGCAGCCAGATCGACCCCATAATGGGGACGCTTGGGCTCGCCATTGAGGATCCGCTGGCCGCCGAACCGGGCCGAACGGCGGGCGCCTACAACCGGTAGTATGAAACCGTCGCGAAACCCCTCCAGGTCGGCCTGGCTGGCGAAGCCGGCGACCTTGCGGACATTCTCGGCGGTGATCCGTTCCAGCAGGGCCGGGTCGGTCGGAGTGACCTGTTCGGGCGGCAGGCCGTCGATGCGCTGGATGTCGAAGTCGCCCGGCGCGATCGTGCGCTCGTCGATGGCTGAGCCGTCGGGCGTGGTCACCGTCAGCTTGCTGGCCGGCGGCGCGTCGCGGTCGAAGCCGATCACGAACCAGCCGTTGGCCGAAGCGGTGGTCAGCATCTGGCCGTCGACATCGATCATGGCGCGTGGCGTGGTGCGGCCAACGGCATAGCCGCCCTGGACGAACTTGCCCCACAAGGAGAGGCCCGGCGCGGCGGCGTGCGCAGCCCCGACCAGACCGGAAAGCGGAAGCGCGGCGATGACCGCGCGGCGGCTCAGGCCTCTTGCCAACGCTTCAGCGCCTCGGCGGGGCCGGCATAGGCTTCCTGGTGCTCGGGGCTCCAGTAGCGCAGGGCTTCCAGCGGGATCTGCTTGTTGGTCACGGCGCACAGCACGAAGCGGCCGGGGCTGAGCACGGCATATTCGCCGTCGCCATAGTGCAGGACGGCCAGGCCGTCGGACTTGCCGAGATCTCGATCGAAAGCGTTCATGGCTCTTACTCTACGCCAAGCCGGGGGTTCAGAACAGGTCGCCCTGATCGGCCGGCGGCGCGGCCGGCTTGGGGCGAGGTTTCGGTGCGGGCGCCGCTGCTGGGGCAGGGGGCGGAACGAAACCGCCTTCGCCGTCGATCACCGCGTCGCGGTCGCCGCTCTTGAATTTCAGGTTCACGCGCTCGCCCGAGACCAGGTCGGCGGCCGAGCGGGCCAGGGTCCCGTCGCCCTTGCGGACCAGGGCGAAGCCCAGCTCCAGCGGACGCTCGGGGTTCAGCGACTGGCGCAGCTTTTCCAGGCTGGCCAGGCGGTCGGCGTCGCGCTGCAGGCGGCGGTCGCCGGCGGCGTTCAGGCGCTGCCACAGCGCGGGCAGGCGAGCGTGCTGGGCGGCGCGGTCGGGGACGCGGCGGGCGGCCAGGTCCAGGCGCTTGCCGAGATCGGCGACGCGGTCGGCCTTGGTCGCGTGCTGGCGGCGCAGGGCGTCCGGCGTCAGGCGCGCGGTGACCTTCAGCAGCTCTTGAGCATGGACGGTGGTGTTGCGGTGCAGGGCCGCGTCCAGGCGGCCCGAAGCGATGTCGAACCGCTGCTGGGCCAGCGCGAGAATGTCGTCAGGTCGGGGCAGGCCGCGGGCGGCGCTGACCAGACGCGTGCGGCGGTCCTCGATCAGCCGTGCGCCCGAGCGGGCCAGGCGGCGGTCGAAGTCCGAGATCAGGGCGCGCAGCTCGGCCAGCACGGGCGTGGCCATCTCGGCGGCGGCCGTCGGCGTGGGCGCGCGGCGGTCGGAGACGAAGTCGATCAGGGTGGTGTCGGTCTCGTGGCCGACGGCCGAGATCAGCGGGATGGTCCCCTCGGCCGCGGTGCGGGCCAGACCCTCGTCGTTGAAGGCCCACAGGTCCTCGACCGAGCCGCCGCCGCGCGCGACGATCAGGATGTCGGGACGCGGCACGGGGCCGCCGGGCTGGATGGCGTTGAAGCCTCGGATGGCCGCGCTGACCTGGCCGGCGGCCGCGTCGCCCTGCACGACGCACGGCCAGACCAGCACCTGGCAGGGCCAGCGGTCGCGGATGCGATGCAGGATGTCGCGAATGACCGCGCCGGTCGGGCTGGTGATGACGCCAACCACGGCCGGCATCGAGGGGAGGGGACGCTTGCGCTCCTGGGCGAACAGGCCCTCGCCAGCCAGCTTGGCCTTCAGGCGTTCCAACTGGGCCAGCAGCGCGCCGACGCCGGCGGCCTCCATGCTGTCGATGACGATCTGGTAGCGCGAGCCGGCCGGATAGGTGGTGATCTTGCCGGTGACGATGACCTCGAGTCCATGCTCGGGCCGCACGCCAAGGCCTCGGACGTTGCCTTTCCAGACGACGCCGTCGATCGCGGACTTGTCGTCCTTGAGGGTCAGATAGACGTGGCCGTTGCTGTGGTGCGTGACCTTGGAAAGCTCGCCGCGCAGCCGCACGAAGCCATAGCGGTCCTCCAGCGTGCGCTTCAGGGCGAAGGCCAGCTCGGAAACCGAATAGGGCGGCGCGTTGGAATCGTTCGGCGCAAGGTCCGTCATGGGAGCTTATCTAGGGCGGAAGTCGGGGCAGGTCACGCCGTAGTAGCGCCCCCTCCGTCACGTCGCCTATCGGCGCCGCGCCACCTCCCCCGCAAGCGGGGCAGGAAGCTGCGGATACGCAGCGTGACGGAGGGGGCGCTCAACGACGAGGGCCCAGAAACGCAAAATCCCGGGACGCGTGAGCGCCCCGGGATCCGCCGCCTGAGAGACTTTTGTTCTTCTTAGATGTAGCGGCGAAGCGAACGGGCGAGCTCGGTGGCGCCGCCCTTCTTCTTGGTCTGCTGCGGCTGGTACGCCACGCGGGCGTGTTCGACGCAGTAGGGGCCTTCCGACGAGCGGCGGCCGCAGAAGGTGAAGCCTTCCGTCGACGGGTCGCCGATCGGCCACTTGCACATGTGCGCGCCCAGGGTCAGCACGGTGGCCGAACCCGGCTCTTCATGCCGGAAGGCCGGCAGCGGCGCGGGGGCCGAGGCCACCGGAACCGACGAGGTCGGGGCCTCGACCGGGGTCACGCGGCGCGGGGCCGACGGCATGGCCTGGGCGGCCGGACGCGCCGGACGCGGAGCCTTGAACGCCGGACGCGCCGGTTGCGAGGGGGCCGCGCGGCCCGACAGGCCCAGGCGGTGCACCTTGCCGATAACGGCGTTGCGCGTGACGCCGCCCAGTTGTTTGGCGATCTGACTGGCCGACAGGCCGTCCAGCCAGAGCTTCTTCAAGGTCGAGACTCGCTCGTCGGTCCAGCTCATAACCCGTCTCCGCCGTTTACGTGGGGAGACAGGCGTCCCCACGCCCATCACCCCATATATGGTGATCGGACCGCCCCGCCGGCGGTCGTCCTACTAGATATCGTAAAGAATGCGTTAAAACGCACAATGGGCGCCTGCGACTCTGTCCACAGAAACAAGATGTTGATTCAGGCAAGCCCGAGCTTGCGAAACGCCCCCTCAAGGCGCACATGGCCAAGCAGAACAACGGGTTGAGCCGATGAGAGACATGGCCAAGAGCGTCATTCCGCCGCAGCCGCGCGACTACCACGGCTGGAACTGGTCCGGGTTCGTCACCCTGTATCAGCGTGAAATCCGCCGGTTCTGGAAGGTCGGGACTCAGACGGTGGCCGCGCCGGTGGTCACGACGCTGCTCTACATGCTGGTCTTCGTGGTCGCCGTCGGCGCCAGCCGGCCGGCCGTGGGCGGGGTGACCTTCGGCCATTTCGTGGCCCCGGGCCTGATCATGATGGCGATCCTGAACAACGCCTTCGCCAACTCGTCCTCGTCGCTGATCCAGGCCAAGATGATGGGCCTGACGCCGGACTTCCTGACGCCCCCGCTGTCGGCGCTGGAGCAGATCCTGGGCTTCGCCCTGGGCGCGGCGACGCGCGGCATCGTGGTCGGCGCGGTCACGGCCATCGTCATCGGCGTGCTGCCGGGCGCGGGCCTGTCGATCGCCCACCTGTGGGCCATCCTCTATTTCGGCGTCGCGGCCTCGCTGATCCTGGGCCTGGCCGGCGTGCTGGCCGGCCTGTGGTCGGAGAAGTTCGACCAGTTGGCGGCAGTGACCAACTTCCTGATCATGCCCATGACCTTCCTGTCGGGCACCTTCTACCTGGTCGACAAGCTGCCCGAGCCGTTCCGCACGGCCAGCCACTTCAACCCGTTCTTCTACCTGATCGACGGCTTCCGCTATGGCTTCATCGGCCATGCCGACGGCTCGATCCTGATCGGCGTCGTCGCGACCGGCGCGCTGACCGTGGCGATGTTCCTGTGGTGCTGGCGTCTGTTCGTCACCGGTTACCGTCTGAAGAGCTAGGTTTTTCAGGGCTCTTTTCACAGTCCGTTGATTGACAGGACATCGTTCCACGGCGACAACCTGCGGCCTTCCGGTCCCCGCACTTGCAGTGCGGGGGCTTCTTTCCTTCTAGGAGGGCCGGTCCTTGAGCACCGCGACGTCGTCCAACCCCGCACAACACCACATCATGGGCGTCTACAACCGCGCCCCGCTGGCGTTTGAGCGAGGCCGAGGCGCGCGACTGTTCTCGACCACGGGCGAGGATTATCTGGACTGCGTGGCCGGCATCGCCACCTGCGGCCTGGGCCACGCCCACCCCGTGCTGGTCGACGCGCTGAAGACCCAGGGCGAGAAGCTCTGGCACGTCTCCAACATCTACACGATCCCCGAGCAGGAAGTGCTGGCCGACAAGCTGTGCGCGGCCACCTTCGCCGACGTGGTGTTCTTCACCAACTCGGGCACCGAGGCGATCGAGTGCGCGCTGAAGGCCGCTCGCCGCTATCACGTGATCAACGGCCAGTCCGAGCGGATCGACATCATCGGCTTCGACGGCTCGTTCCACGGCCGCTCGTACGCCGCGGTCAACGCCTCGGGCAATGCCGGCTATCTGGATGGCTTCGGCCCGCGCCTGCCGGGCTTCATCCAATTGCCGTTCGGCGACTTCGACGCCCTGAAGGCGGCGATCGGCCCGACCACGGCCGGCGTCATCATCGAGCCCGTGCAGGGCGAGGGCGGCGCTCGCGCGCTGACCGAAGCCCAGCTCTTGGAACTGCGCCAGATCACCCGCGACGCCGGCGTCCTGCTGATCTACGACGAAGTCCAGAGCGGCATGGGCCGGACCGGCAAGCTCTTCGCCCACGAATGGGCGCCGGGCAGCGAGCCGGACATCATGTGCGTGGCGAAAGCCCTGGGCGGCGGCTTCCCGGTCGGCGCCTGCCTGGCCACCAACGAAGGCGCCAAGGGCATGACCCCCGGCACGCACGGTTCGACCTACGGCGGCAATCCGCTGGCCATGGCGGTCGGCAACGCGGCCTTCGACGCGATCAACAGCGAAGCGCTGCTGGACAACGTCAAGACCGTCGCCGGCTTCTTCACCCAGCAGCTGAACGGCCTGAAGGACCGCTTCCCGGACGTCATCGTCGACATCCGCGGCAAGGGCCTGCTGGTCGGCATCAAGGTCGTGCCGAACAATCGCGAGTTCATGGTCATGGCCCGCGACCAGAAGCTGCTGATCGCCGGCGGCGGCGACAACTGCGTGCGCCTGCTGCCGCCGCTGAACCTGACCGTCGAGGAAGCCAGCGAGGCGATCGCCAAGCTGGAAAAGGCCTGCGAGACCGCGCGCGCCAAGGCCTCGGCCTAAACGACAACAAGCACTAACCGCCCGCTCCGGACGCCGGGGCGGGCGGAACCGTTAGGGATATGGCCAAGATGACCACCCCCCGGCACTTCATCGACCTGTGGAAGCTGGACGGCGCGACCCTGCGCCTGATGCTGGACGACGCCCACGCCCGCAAGGCCGCCCGCAAGGGCTGGCCGCAGGGCAAGGTCGACGCCGACGCGCCGGCCAAGGATCGCGTACTGTCGATGATCTTCCAGAAGAACTCGACCCGCACCCGCTTCTCGTTTGACGCGGCCATGCGCCAGCTGGGCGGCAGCGCCATCATCTCGACGTCCAACGACATGCAGCTGGGTCGCGGCGAGACCATCGAGGACACCGCCAAGGTGCTCTCGCGCATGGTCGACGCGGTGATGATCCGCGCCAACAGCCACGCCGACGTCGAGCGCTTCGCCCAGGTCTCGACCGTGCCGGTGATCAACGGCCTGACCGACAAGAGCCACCCCTGCCAGATCATGGCCGACATCCTCACCGTCGAGGAGCATCGCGGCCCGATCGCCGGCAAGACCATCGCCTGGGTCGGCGACGGCAACAATGTCTGCTCCAGCTTCATCCACGCCGCGCCGCTGCTGGGCTTCGAGCTGAAGATCGCCTGCCCGGCGGTCTATCACGCCGACCTGCACGACTTGGCCCGCGCCGAGGGACTGCAGGGCCGCGTCAGCATGGGCGCGGACGCCAAGGAAGCCGTGAAGGGCGCCGATGTCGTCGTGGCCGACACCTGGGTCTCGATGGGCGACACCGACCATGACGAGCGCCTGGCCGCCCTGGAGCCCTACCAGGTCGACGACAAGCTGATGGATCTGGCGGCCGGCAACGGCGTCTTCCTGCACTGCCTGCCGGCTCACCGCGGCGAGGAAGTCACCGACGAAGTCCTGGACGGCCCCCGCTCGCTGGTCTGGGACGAGGCCGAGAACCGCATCCACGCCCAGAAGTCGGTGCTGGCCTGGTGCTTCGGCGCGATCGGGTAAGCAGCTAAAAGGGGGACACTCGCAATTGTCGCCCCGCTATCCTATCTAGCCTCCCCATGACCGACATCGCTCCCAATACCGGCGTCCTCGACGACGTCGTTTCCGCGTTCCAGATCGAAGGCCTGCCCGTGCGCGGCCGCATGGTCCGTCTCGGCGACGCCGTGGACGAGGTGCTGACCCGTCACGACTATCCCGAGGCGGTCGCCAACCTGCTGGGCGAGGCCTGCGCGCTGGCCGCCCTGGTCGGCTCCAGCCTGAAGTTCGAAGGTCGCCTGATCGTCCAGGCCCAGGGCGACGGCCCGGTGCGTTACGTCGTGGTCGACTACGACACCGGCGGCGGCCTGCGCGGTTACTGCCGTTTCGATCCGGACGAGGTGGCCAAGGCTTCGGAAGGCTTCACGCGTCCGGGCGCCAAGACCCTGCTGGGCGGCGGCGTGTTCATCATGA
Source organism: uncultured Caulobacterales bacterium (assembly GCA_903900155.1). Taxonomy (GTDB): domain Bacteria; phylum Pseudomonadota; class Alphaproteobacteria; order Caulobacterales; family Caulobacteraceae; genus Caulobacter. The sequence continues at coordinate 27,172 of CAIUMD010000047.1, forward strand.
CGCTGGACCAGGGCGCCGACATGGAGCGCTATCAGGGCGTCACGCCGATCGAGGGCGAAACCCTGGCCCTGTGCGCCGAGCAGTACTTCCAGCAGTCGGAGCAGACCCCGACCCGCGTGCGCCTGGCCGTCGGCCAGGTCGACACGGGCGAGGGCCCCAAGTGGCGCGCCGGCGGCATCCTGATCCAGGTCATCGCGGGCGACGCCGCGCGCGGCGACACCCAGGACGCCTGGACCCACGTGCAGGCCCTGTTCGAGACCACGGGCGAGGACGAGCTGATCGACCCGACCGTCTCGACCCCGACCCTGCTGTGGCGGCTGTTCAACGAAGATGGCGTGCGCCTGCTGGAAGAGAAGCCGCTTCGCGCCTTCTGCCGCTGCTCGGAAGACCGGATCGGCGTGGTGATGGACTCTTTCTCGGCCGAGGAAGTGGCCGACATGGTCGAGCCCGACGGCAAGATTCACGTGACCTGCGAGTACTGCTCGCGGGTGTACAAGCTGGACCCGCCGAAGAGCGAAACCCCGGCGGCGTCGGCCTGACAGACTCCATCCACGCCGCCGCGAGGCGACGGCGTGGCGGGTTCCGGCTAGCGGCGCTTCACGGGCAGCACGGTGACGTGGGGCGTGGCGTTTCGCAGCCGCTCGTTGGGCCGCGCGGTCAGGCTGACAAGCTCCGGAAGGGCGGCGCCGTCGGCGAGACCATAGACCAGGGTCGTCGTCACGCCCGCCCGATTGCCGATCTCGTAGACCTCCGGGACGCCGACCAGGGGGATGGCGTTCTCGTCGGCGTCGGGCGTAGCGACCTGCAGAGCATCCGCGCTGAGGGGCGCGCTGTCGACGGGGCGCCGGATCAGCACCTGAAGCTCGGCGCTGCCTGTGATCAGATTGTAGGCCAAATCCGCGCTGATGATTTGGTCGTCGCTACTCAGCCCGACCTCCTTCAAGGTCGTGGACGAAGAGGTGCTGTCCGACGCCGCCGCGGCCAGCGCACCGCCGGCCGTCGCGCTGCCGTTGACCGTCCAGGTCTGGGTCACCAGAACGCTGTTGTTGGTGGCGTTGATCAGCTTGCCTTGGAAGAAGAGATCGATCGCGTACGACGTGCCTGCCCTCACGTTGTTGAAGCCGGGCGCATCCGTCATCCAGAAGTCCGCGCCCGTGGCCTGATTGGGGTTGGTGTAGCGATCGTGCGTCATGGTGCAGGCGCGATAGCCGTAGGCGGTGCAGCCGGCGCAGCTCGCGCCGTTGGGCGGGCAGCCGTCTTCGTAGTAGACGCTGGTCGACAGGACGATCGCGCCGCACAGCACGTGCCGCAGTGGCGAGCCGTTGGCGGTGAACGAGCCCATCACGTATTGGCGATAGGCGCCCGCGGCGCAGGTCTCGCCCGACCCGCAGGTAAAGGTCGCCGTGTTGCTGAAGGATCCGGCGTAGCGACCGCCGTTGAAAATGGGGGTCACGTTGGCGGTTGGCGTGACAAAGCTTGAATAGCCGATAGCCATGGAAATCTCCTGTTCGGAGGACGCGCGACGTCGCGTGTCGCGAGGGGGCGCGATGAAGGGGAATGGACGGCCTAGCTCAGGCCATGGTCGCGAGTTGAGGTCTTCTCGGTGAAATGTGAGCGAGCGCCAGAATTTCGCCCGCTCACACCTTCGGGCCCGGAAGTCTATTTGACGACTTGGGTCGACCAGCTGCCGTCCGCGTTGAGCGAGGCGTTGATGATCGAATAGCCGCCCGTGAAATCACAGATGGCGGAGTTGACGCTCGACTGGGTGAAGTTCATCACCGTACCGGCCGTATATTTGCCGGTTTGGACGTAGTACTTCAGGATCGGTTGGCAGTCGGTGTGGCTGGACGGATTGGCGACCACGAAGTTCGACAGCGTGATTCCGCCGTTCACCTCGACCGCCGAGCCCACATTGTAGATGGACGGCGGCGACAAATAGGTGGGGGTCGTGATCCGGAAGGCGCCGGGTTGAACATTGACGCCGGCGCTCGGCTGCGACAGGCCCAGCGGGTCGATTGACGCCATCGTCGCGCTGTTGGCGCTGCCGGTGGCCGGCGTCAGGTCGATGGCCCGGCTGGCCGAGGCGTAGCCCGAGGTCTGCCCGATGGTCGGCGTCCTGTGCGCCTGCTGGATGCCCGCGTAGTACTGCATGTTCACTTGGAACGTGAGCTGGGCGCCGGTTTCCTGGTAGTTGCCGAGGCTCTGGGAGTAGAGGCTGTTGCTGTAGACGGCGGAACCGCCGCTATAGACCGCAGGCTGCTGAAAGAAGTAGAATTCTTGGGTCGAAGCGCCAAGATTAGTGACGTTGATGGTCAATAGCGTAGACATATTTATCTCCCTGTAAAATTGATTTCGAGGAGATCGCGGCATCGAGGCACCTGGCAACTTTGAAAAGGTGCTCGATGCCTCCGATTACTTTGGTCCCCTCACTCAAAATTTAGCGACATTCGACGGGGGCATGCCACGACGTGCTGTTTACCGACGGTATGTGTGAGCATGAGATTTTACCTATGGTTGATGATCGCCAGGCGCGCCTGACCACGACAGGGGCGGGATTTCCCGGATCAGCGCGACCAGGACCTTGGAGATTCGCGTCGGCCGCTCTCGAAGCCTGCCGATGATGTCGAGTTCGGCCTCGCTCAGTCGATCGGGCAGCAGCCAGTCGGGTCCGTTGCGACCCATCAGGAACCAGTCCAGCGAGATATCCAGCACCGTGGCCAGGGTGCAGGCATGGTCGACCGACATCGAATGCCCCTGCGTCCACTTGGTCAGCGCGGCAGGCGAGATATTGAGATCGGCGGCGAGCGCCGTAGCCTTCCGGTGGCCGCGCGTCATCATCGCCTGCCGCAGTCTCGTCCCACGCTCTTTAGAGAGTCGTTGATTGATCATGGTTGCTCTCCCCAACTGCAACCATGAGAAGGCATTATCATTAATACTCGCTTTGAGGGAATTTGTATACGCGTAAGCTTGGCCCCGCAGCGTTCGACGCAGCGGACCCTCCAGCCTTGCGGCCGTGGAGATGATGGTGAGTTTTGGAGGAAGCTTCGATGGCCAGGCGCCGAACCGGAGCCTGGCCTTGTCGTCAGTTCAGCTTCGCCGCCGCGCCGGGCAGGTGCAGCGAGAATTCCGGGATCTCGACGTCGAACAACTCGCCCTCGTCGGTGACCATGGCGTAGCTGCCCTTCATCGCGCCCGACGGGGTGGGCAGGGGGCAGTTGGAGACGTAGCGGAAGGCCTCGCGGGGCTTCAGCTCCGGCTGCTCGCCGACCACGCCCGAGCCCTCGACGTCGTTCACGCGGTTGAAGGCGTCGACGATGGTCCAGCGGCGCGACACCAGGGTCACGGTCTCGACGCCATGGTTCTCGATCTCGACCGTGTAGGACCACAGGTACAGGCCCTGCTCGGGCGAGGATTCCTCGGCCGCGTAGATCGGGAAGACGCGCACGACGATGTCGCGCGTGCGCGCTTCATAGGCCGCGCCGTCCTGGCCGCGACGCCGACGCATGCGCTGCATCGGGGGAGAGGTTTCACGCCTGATCGAGCGCACGGATCACATCCCGCTTGAGGTCTTCGAGGCTTTCCAGGCCCACCGACAGGCGCACGCCGCCTTCGGTAACGCCCAGCGACGGACGTTGCTCCTCGGGCACCGAGCGGTGCGTGGTGGTCGGCGGATGGGTCGCCATGGATTTCGCATCGCCCAGGTTGTTGGAGATGTCGACGATCTCCAGGGCGTTCAGGAACTTGAAGGCCGCCTCGCGCGAGCCCAGGTCCAGGGCGATCACGGTGCCGCCGCCGCTCATCTGCGACTTGGCGACGTTATGGCCGGGGTGGTCGGGACGGAAGGGGTAGAGCACCGTCTGCACCTTCTTGTGCTCGGCCATGATGTTGGCCAGGGCAAAGGCGCTGTCGGTCTGGCGGCGCACGCGCAGGTCCAGCGTCTCCAGGCCCTTGACCATGACCCAGGCGTTGAACGGCGACAGCGAGGGGCCGGTGTGGCGCAGGCTGTCGCGGTAGAATTCCTCGTTGATCGCCTCGCTGGTCAGGAGGGCCCCGCCCAGCACGCGGCCCTGGCCGTCGATATGCTTGGTGGCCGAGTAGACGACGACGTCGGCGCCCAGCTCCAGCGGCTTCTGGAAGATCGGGGTGGCGAAGACGTTGTCGACAATGACCTTGGCGCCGACCGCGTGGGCCAGCTCCGACACCGCGCGGATGTCGGTGATTTCCAGGACCGGGTTCGAGGGTGTCTCGATCAGCACCGCCTTGGTGTTCGGACGGATCGCCGCTTCCCATTCGCGGATGTCGGTGGCGTCGACGAAGGTGGTCTCGACGCCGAAGCGCGGCAGCCATTCGTTGACGATCCAGCGGCACGAGCCGAACAGGGCGCGGCCGGCCACCACGTGGTCGCCGGCGCGGACCAGACCCATCAGGGCGGCGTGGATCGAGGCCATGCCGGTCGCCTGGGCGCGGCAGACTTCCGCGCCTTCCAGCAAGGCCAGGCGGTCCTCGAACATCTTTACGGTCGGGTTGTTGAACCGCGAATAGACGAAGCCGGGATCCTCGCCGGCGAAGCGGCGGTCGGCGCCCTCGGCGCTGTCATAGGTGAAGCCTTGCGTCAGGTAGAGCGCCTCGGCGGTCTCCATGAACTGCGAACGCGCAAGGCCCCCACGAATGAGCTTCGTCGCGACGTCCCAGTCTTTTGGATCCTCGGCCACGGGCCTTGCCTCATCTCACGCGTAAAACCGCCGGCATAAGGAGCGGGGAGGGGGGCCTGGTCAAGCGCCAACGCCCCATCCGCGACCGGAGAATTGTCACGGGCGAAAAACACATTGTCACGGGCGAGCTTGCCACGGTCTTACCTTGCCTTTGGAGCGAGGTTTGGCGAGTGTCGCGCCGATGACCGACGCCCACGCCGCAGGGATTCTGCCCTGCCAAAATATCGAAGATTTGATCGTCCAGGAGGCGATCACCTCAGCCACGCCGTTCGACGTCGATCAGGTGCAACCCGCCAGCCTGGACCTGCGCCTGGGCGCGCGCGCCTGGCGGATCCGCGCCTCGTTCCTGCCGGGCCTGCACCGCAAGGTGCCGGAGCGTCTGAAGGACGTGGCCATGCACGAGCTCGATTTGGCCAAGGGCGCGGTGCTGGAGAAGGGCTGCGTCTACATCGCCGAGATCCAGGAGCGCCTGGCCCTGCCGATGACGGTGTCGGCGCGCGGCAACCCCAAGAGCTCGACGGGCCGGGTGGACGTGTTCGTCCGCCTGCTGACCGACCACAGTCGCGCCTTCGACGATGTCGACGCCGGCTATACGGGCCCGCTCTATATCGAGATCGCGCCGCAGACCTTCTCGGTGCTGGTCCGCGCCGGCACGCGCCTGAACCAGCTGCGCCTCAAGCGCGGCGAGCCGGCCAAGCTGGCCACCCGCAGCGTCGGCGTCGACCTGACCTCGGACACCGGCGTCGTCGGCTTCCGCGGTCGTCGCCACGCCGGCGTCGTCGACCTGGACCACGAGGACGGCCACGACCCGCGCGACTACTGGGAGCCGCTGGAGGCGCGCCATGGCGAACTGCTGCTGGATCCGGGCGAGTTCTACATCCTGGCCTCCAAGGACGACATCGAGATCCCGGTGCTGGAAGCCGCCGAGATGACCCCGATCGATCCGTCGGTCGGCGAGTTCCGCGTCCACTATGCCGGCTTCTTCGACCCCGGCTTCGGCACGGAAGAGGCGGCGGCGGTCGGCTCCAAGGGCGTGCTGGAAGTGCGCAGCCACGAGACGCCGTTCCTGCTGGAGGACGGCCAGACCGTCGCGCGGCTGGTCTATGAACCGCTGACCTCGCGGCCGGTGCGCCTCTATGGCGAAGGCGGCTCGCACTACCAGCGCCAGGGCCTGAAGTTGTCCAAGCATTTCAAGGCCTGGCGCTGATCGGGCGCAAGCTGAGTCGTTATGTCGCGGCGGCCGTTCACTAACGGCTGACCAGACTCGCGCTTATCTCGGGGCCTAGTTTCGGTCGGGCCTTAAGAGATGTTTCGTGGCGTATTGAGACGTCTGTCGCGCGGGGCGATCGCGGCGGGTCTCGTGTGGATGGTCGGTGTTGGCGTCGCCAATGCCGCCCCGGCGATGTGGGAAGTCCGCGACAAGGACTCCGTCGTTTATCTGTTCGGCTCGATGCACGTGCTGCGTCCGGACGTGCGCTGGCGCACCCGGGCCTTCGATCACGCCTATGCCGCCGCCGACCGGGTATGGTTCGAGACCCGCGCAGACCTGCCGCCCAGCGAGGTCAAGGCCCTGGTCGACCGCTATGGCGTCGACGCCGATCGCTCCCTGACCCAGAAGCTGTCGCCGATCGCGCTCGCCACCCTGCGGCCGGTGCTGGATCGCGACGGCGTGCCGCTGGAGCGCGTCGAGCGCCTGCGGCCCTGGGCGGCGGCGATGATGCTGTCGGTCGCGCCGATGACTCGCGAGGGCGGAGCGGTGGCCAGCGGCGTCGACCAGGCCACCACCCAGCGCGCCAGGACGGCCGACAAGCCGATCGCGACCTTCGAGACCTTCGAGCAGCAGCTGCGCATCTTCGCCGACCTGCCCGAGCAGGCCGAGCTCGACTACCTGGACGACGTCGCCCGCGAACAACTGACCCCGCCGCGCGACGGCGTCGCGCTGGAGCGCGCCTGGCTGGCCGGCGACATGAATCGGCTGGGCAGCCGCCTGGTCGATCGCATGAAGACGGACCGTCCGGCGCTCTATGACGCTCTGCTGAAGCGCCGTAACCTGGCCTGGGCCGATCGCCTGGACGCCGAGATGCGGCAGGGGCGGGGCGCGGACCTGGTGGTCGTCGGGGCCCTGCACATGGCGGGCGGCGAGGGGCTTCCGGCCCTGATGAAGGCCCGCGGCTACCGCGTTCGAAGGATCCAATGAACTGTCGCAGCGCCTGTCGCGCGGCAACGCGCCGCACCACATCTGGTGGACAGTTGGTGCGCTTACACAAATCCTAGTGGCTGTCCTCGTGAGGCGCGACTCAGTCTCGCCGAGGGCAAATCGAGTTCCACGGAGGCCCTTATGGCCCGTACAGCACAAGACCCGTTCCTGATCCTGCAAGGCCGTGTCGAGGCCTGGGAGCGGTGCGCGCGTATCCCCGGCTGCGACAAGGCGGTCTGGCGCCAGGACAGCGAGGGCCGGGTGATCCGCTGGTCCGACTTCAGCGACCGGTTCTCGCGCTACGGCTGGGAAGTCGTCAGCCGCCCGCGCCCCGGCATGCTGGGCCGCGCCCTCAAGCGCCTGGAGGCCGTTCACTGGCGCGGCGTCACCGGCGAGACCCTGTCGGTCGATCCGTTCCTGGGCCGCGAGGCCGCCTAGAAACGTCAAGCTTCTCCGTCCTTTAGTCGATACTGCCTGACAAAATGACAACCACGCTTGACATTGCGTGCGCCTGAGTGACAAATGTCCTTGTCATTTAGACGGGGTGGCTTGTCATGGAAAAGATCGAAGCGCGTAAGGTGGTCAGCCGGGAGGAGATCGCTCAGCGGATCCTGGTCGGGTGTGGCGTCTTCGGCGGGCTGGTCGGCGCCGGTGGCGCTCTCGCGAACCGTCTGGAAATCCAGATCCCGATGCCCGTCATCGCGGTCGGGACGGTCATCACGCTGATGGTGATGGCCGGAGTGACGGCGATCTACTGGCGCATGATCGACGAGGCCGCCCGCGAGGCGCACAAGTTCGCGTGGTTCTGGGGCGGCATGGCCGGGGCCGCCGTGGCGCTGATGATCGGCGCCGTCACGGACTCGGCCTGGCTCACGGCGATGTACGGCGACCTCAAGCCCGCCGGCTGGCTGATCCTGGGCATGGGCGGGCTGCTGATCGCCCAAACCATCGGCTACGGGCTGGCCTGGGCCGGCTGGTGGCTGATCCGCCAGCGCTGAGGGAGGGGACGATGCGCAACTTCCAGACCCCCGCCGCCCGCAACTACCTGCGCCGCTTCGTTCCGGCCATGACCGGCTATGTCGTGGTGTTGATGGGATCACTCTGGTTCATCGAGGGCTATCATCCCAGGGGGCCGCTGCTGTGGCTGCTGGGCATGGCGCCGGCCATCCCGATCATCGGCGTGATCGCCGCCATGGGTCTCTACCTGATGGAGGAGACCGACGAGTTCCTGCGCACCGTGCTGGTCCAGTCGCTGCTGTGGGGCATGGGCGTCACCATGGCGCTGGCCACCGCCTGGGGCTTTCTGGAGAACGTCGAGGCGGTCCCGCACTTCCCGCTGTACCTGATCTTCCCGGTGTTCTGCGGCGCGTTCGGCCTGGCCCAGCCCTTCGTCCGGAGGCGCTACCAATGAAGAACCGCCTCAAGGTGCTGCGCGCCGAGCGCGACTGGAGCCAAGCGGATCTGGCCGAGGCGCTGCAGGTCTCCCGCCAGACGATCAACGCGCTGGAGACCGGCAAGTACGATCCCAGCCTGCCGCTGGCCTTCAAGATCGCCCGGCTGTTCGGGCAACCCATCGAAACCATCTTCCAGGACGAGGCCTGATCGCCATGACCCTCGTGTCGCAATTTTCCAAGGCTTACCAGTCCAACCGCCTGGTCCGGGGCCTGGTGTATGGGATCGCCGGCGCGCCGTTCGGCTATCTGTTCGGCCGCTGGCTGGGAAGCTTCAAGGATTTCGGGGAATGGAATCCTACCTGGCCCGACATGATGGCCGCGCTGCTTGGGGTGTTCATGTTCGGCCTGGGCCTTGGCGTCCTGGCCGTCTGCGCCAGCCGCAAGGCGCTGGGCCGGCAGCTGGATCCCGAGGGCCGCCGCCCCGCGACGAAGGCCCAGGTCTTCTTCTACGCCCAGAACGGCGTGGTGCTGCTGCTGGCGGGCGTCATGATGGTCGCGCCGGTCGCGATTAGCACAGCGTTTGACCCCGTCCCGACGTTGGTCGGCTCGGCCGCGATGATCGGCCTGATCGCGCTGTTCCTGCTGCAGACGGCCATGAACATCTCGGTCTGGATGCGCAGCGACGAACTGCTGCGGCAGGCGATGATCGAGGTCGGCGCGCTGTGCTTCGTGATCCTGCAAGGCGCCATGTTCCTGTGGGCGGCCGGCGGAAAGCTGGGCCTGCTGCCGGTCATGACCCTGTGGGACGCCGTGCCCGTGATGATGGGGATGTATCTGCTGATCGCCTTCGCCGTCACCTGGCGTCGCGGCCTGGCCGCCTAAGCCCAAACAGTACCTCACAAGCGTCCCGTTCCGTCGGCGTCACCAGACGCCGAAGCCTTCCGCACGTCCCTATCGGGGGAGAGAAACCCATGCTGCGCAAACGCTTCCACCTGTTCGTCACCGCCTTCGCCATCCTGGCCGCCCTGGGCGTGTTCGGCGGCAACAAGGCCCATGCCGCTGACCGGATGACCGTCACCGTCACGGGCAAGGGCTCCGACGTCATCCTGATCCCCGGCCTGGCCTCGTCCGGCGCGGTCTGGGACGCCACGGTCAAGCAGCTGGCCGCCTCGCACCGCGTCCACGTCGTCCAGGTGGCGGGCTTCGCCGGCGCGCCGGTCGGCGGCAATGCCGAAGGACCGGTGGTCGACCCGCTGGTCGAGGCCGTCGACGGCTATATCAAGGCCAACCACCTGAAAGCGCCGGCCGTGATCGGCCACTCGATGGGCGGCTTCACGGGCCTCTTGCTAGCCCGCCGCCACCCGGAGGACGTCGGTCGGCTGATGATCGTCGACAGCCTGCCGTTCTTCGCCGTGCTGTTCTCGCCGGGCGCCACGGCCGAGGCCATCAAGCCGCAGGCCGCCATGATGCGCGATGGCATCATCGCCATGGCCCCCGACGCCTTCGCCGCCCAGCAGGCCGCCACGGCGCCGCGCTTCGTCAAGTCGCCGGACGGCCAGAAGCTGGTTCTGGACTGGTCGAAGACCTCGTCGCAACCGGTCGTGGCTCGCGCCATGTACGACCTGCTGACCACCGATGCGCGCGGCGAGCTGGCCGCGATCAAGACGCCGGTCACGCTGGTCTACGCCCTCGACGAGACCTTGGGCTTCCCGGCCGAAATGGTCGACAAGACCTATGCCGACGCCTACGCGGCCCTGCCGGGCGTGACGCTGAAGCGGATCGACGACACCCGTCACTTCATCATGCTGGACCAGCCCCAGGCCTTCGCTGCGGCGGTCGAGAGCTTCCTGAAATAGCCTTGCGCACCCGCGCTAACGCTCCATTCTCGACCTCAAGTCATTCGGGGATTTCTATGCTTCGTCATCTGCGCCGCGCCGCGGCAGCCCTCGTCTCGGTCGCCGTCCTGGGCTTCGGGGGCTCGGCTCTGGCCGAACCCGCCCTGTGGGCCATCAAGGACAAGGACTCGACCATCTATCTGTTCGGCACGATCCACGTGCTCAAGCCCGATACCCAGTGGCGCTCGGCCAAGATCGACAAGGCCCTGGCCGACAGCGGCGACCTGACTCTGGAGATCATCGGCTCGGACGACCCGGCGGTGATGCAGCCGCTGGTGCTGAAGTACGGCATGGATCCGGCCAACCCGCTGTCGGGCAAGATCGCGCCCGACAAGTTCAAGAAGGCCAGCGACCTGGCCCAGGCCAGCGGCATCCCGCCTCAGGCGGTGAACATGATGCGCCCGTGGCTGGCGGCGGTGACGCTGTCGATGATCCCGGTGATCAAGGCCGGCTACGACCCCAAGAGCGGCGTCGAGTTCGTGCTGGCCAAGGAGGTCCGCGCCGCCGGCAAGGCGCAGAAGGCCTTCGAGACGCCCGATCAGCAGATCCGCTTCTTCGCCGACCTGCCGGCCAAGAGCGAGGCCGACTTCCTCAGCGCCACCCTGGATGACGTCGACGAAGGCGTGGCCAAGATCGACACCATGGTCGCCGCCTGGGCCGCCGGCGACACCGCCAAGCTTGAGGCCGAGTTCGTCTCGGAGATGAAGGGCAAGTACCCCGAGCTCTATGACCTGCTGATCACCAAGCGCAACGTGGACTGGGCCCAGCAGCTGAAGACCAAGCTGGCCGGCTCGGGCGTCAGCTTCGTCGCCGTCGGCTCGGGCCATCTGGTGGGTCCCGACAGCGTCCAGGTCCAACTGGCCAAGCTGGGCGTCAAGGCCCAGCGGGTGGAGTAGAAGCGTAAGATGCTCCCCCGCGATGCGGGGGAGCAATCTCAAGTCCGCAGATAGATCGAGCGTTTGGGTACGCTCATCACCCGCTGCAGCATGGGTTCGAACGCTTCCAGGGGCATCGACTTGAAGTTCGGGTCGAAGGCCTCCTGGTCGTACACATGGCAGAACTTGGCCGTGTGCTCGAAGTCCGGATGGCCGCGGAACTGGTCGCGCATGTCGCGGTCCAGGCCCAGGTGGTGGAAGAAGTAGTAGCCCTGGAAGATCGCGTGGTGGGCCACCATCCAGTGGTTCCGCTCCGACACGAAGGGCTGGAGGATGGCGGCGGCGATGTCGGCGTGATTGCGCGGGCCCAGGATGTCGCCGATGTCGTGCAGCAGGGCGCAGACCACATATTCTTCGTCCTCGCCGGCCTGGTGGGCGCGGGTCGCGGTCTGCAAGCTGTGGTCCAGGCGATCGATGGCGAAGCCGCCGCAGTCGCCCTTCAACAGGTTCAGGTGCGCGATCAGCCGGGTGGGCAGCTCGCGCCCGAACTCCACCGAAGCGCCCGCGATAATGCCCCAGTCCTCGGGCGTGCCGTCCGTCATGGCGTGGAACTTTGCCCGGTTGTCTTGGGCGCGCGGATGATCCTCGCCGTCGGCCATGATGCTTCTCCCCAAACATCTGTTTGAGGCGATCGTGCGCCCGAAGTTCAGGAGCGTCAACGCGATGTCGGGAGACCTTGGAGCGGGCGGGGGGAATCGAACCCCCGACATTCAGCTTGGGAAGCTGACGTTCTACCTCTGAACTACGCCCGCCAGAGGGACGCTTCGTTTAGCCCGCCTCGCCACGGTACTCAAGCCAAGGATCGAGCGACTTGATTTCTCGCCGCGATCCGACCTCTAGTCGCCTTCGGTTTGGGCGACAATTTCAAGTAGATTCTCATGTTCAAGCTTACGCGCATCGTCCTGATCGGGCTGCTGCTCGCGCCGGCTGTCGGCCATGCGGCGGACGCGGCCCAGGCCTTTGGCGCGCGGCCGGCGGTGTTGGACGCCAGCCTGTCGCCGGACGGCCAGTCGATCGCCCTGATCCAGCCGCTGGCCGGCGGCCAGGCCAGCGCGCTGTTCGTGGCCAAGCTGGACGGGACGGGCCAGCCCAAGCCAATCCTGACCTCGACTGGCAAGCCCGACCGCCTGAACGGCTGTGGTTGGGTCTCGAACACCCGCCTGATCTGCGACATCTACATGGTGACGACCGTGGACGCCCAGCGGATGGTTTTCACGCGCGTGTTGGTCCTGAACGCCGACGGGACCAAGGTTCAGGAACTGAGCGCCAACTCCAGCAACTACGTGCTGAGCTACCGGCAGTTCGGCGGCCAGGTGATCGACTGGCTGGTCGACGATCCGGCCGGCGGCGCGGTCCTGATGACGCGGTCGTTCCGCGAGGAGGCCTCGACTGGCACCCTGCTGGCCAACCAGCGGCGCGGCCTGGCGGTCGAGAAGGTCGACACCAACAGCCTGCAACGCACCCTGGTCGAACAGCCGCGCGAAGACGTCGTGCGCTACATTTCCGACCAGCACGGCGCGGTGCGGATCTACGGCCTGCGGTCGACGACGAACCAGGGCTACGCCACCAGTAAGGTCATCTACTATTACCGCTCGGCCGAGGGCGGACCCTGGAAGCCGCTGTCGACCTATGACGGCGAGGCCCACACCGGCTTCGAGCCGGTCGACGTCGATCGCGACCTGAACGCCGCCTACGGCTTCGAATGGGTGAACGGCCACGTGGCCGCCGTGCGCGTGGCGCTGGACGGTTCGGGCAAGCGCGACGTGCTGGTCTCGCGCGACGACGTCGATGTCGATCGGCTGATCCATGTGGGCCGCCAGCGCAAGGTGGTCGGCGCCAGCTACGCTACCGACCGTCGGCAGGTCGAGTTTTTCGATCCGGCGCTGAAGGCCACGGCCACGGCGCTGGCCAAGGCCTTGGGCCAGCCGATGATCCGCTTCGTCGACGCCAGCCAGGACGAGACGCGCCTGCTGCTATGGGCGGGCACGGACGTCGATCCGGGCCGCTACTACCTGTTCGACAGGACCGCCAAGCGCCTGGCCGAGGTCATGCCCGGGCGTCCCGAACTGGCTGGCTACAAGCTCTCGCCGGTCAAGGCCATCACCTACGCCGCCGCTGACGGGACCCAGATCCCGGCCTATCTGACCCTGCCGCCGGGCTCGGACGGCAAGAACTTGCCGGCCATCGTCATGCCGCACGGCGGCCCCAGCGCCCGTGACGAGTGGGGTTTCGACTGGCTGGCCCAGTACTTCGCCCATCAGGGCTTCGCGGTGCTGCAGCCCAACTTCCGCGGCTCGGCCGGCTATGGCGAGGAATGGTTCCAGAAGAACGGCTTCCAGTCGTGGAAGACCGCGATCGGCGACGTCAGCGACGCCGGCCGCTGGCTGACCGCCCAGGGCGTCGCCGCGCCGGGCAAGCTGGCGATCGTCGGCTGGTCGTACGGCGGCTATGCGGCGCTGCAAAGTGCGGTGGTCGATCCGGATCTTTTCAAGGCTGTCGTCGCCATCGCCCCGGTCACCGACCTGGAGGCCTGGCGCCAGGAGTTCAGGACCTTCACCAACTACAAGGTGGTCGACGCCTTCGTCGGGCGCGGGCCGCACGTCAAGGAGGGCTCGCCGGCCCAGAACGCCGCGCGCATCAAGGCGCCGGTTCTGATGTTCCATGGCGACCAGGACGTCAATGTCGGCGTGGGCGAATCCCGCCTGATGCAGGCCCGGCTGAAGGCGGTCGGGGCTAAGTCCGAGCTGGTCGTCTATCCGGGCCTGGACCATCAGCTGGACGACGCGGCGACGCGCGGCCAGATGCTGGGTCAGATCGACCGGTTCCTGCGCGCCGCGCTGGGGATGTAAGGTTTCCGCCTGTCCGAACGGCGGACCAAATTGCGCCTCAACTTGACGTCCATATGCGCGCGCAGTCGCAGTGGGAGTCGATCGTCGCGTGCCAGTTCAGACGGAAACCGCTCACATGGCGTTTGGCGACGTCACCATCGATGTCGACCGTCGCCGCGTCCGAGCGCCCGGCGGGGCCAGTTGCCTGGAGCCCCGGACCTTCGACCTGCTGATGACCCTGGCCGAGCGGCCCGGTCTGACCGCCTCGCGCGATCACCTGATCGAGACCGTCTGGAGCCCCGACCAGGGCTCGTATGTCGCCTTGAACCGGGCGGTGGCCGACCTGCGCAAGGCCTTGGGCGACGACGACCAGGCGCCGCGCTTCATCGAGACGGTGCCGGCCATCGGCTATCGCTGGATCTATGAGGAAGCGCCCGGCAGCAGGCCGCCCGAGCCGCGCTGGAATGTGGGTCCCGCCTGGGTGGCGGCCGGGGCGGCCCTGGCCATCGTCGTGGGCGGCGTCGCGAGCCTGGGCGCCTATGCCTGGGCGCAGGACGATGATCCGCCGCCGCGCGTCATCGCCAGGCGCTAGCCTAGAGCCCTTTCCGATCTGATCGAAACGATCAGTCGGATAAAAAGGGCTCTCAATCAAAGACCTGGAGCATTTCACCGATCCGTTCGGATCGGAAAATGCTCTAGCGCATGGTGTCGTCCAGGAACGCCGAAGCCCAGACCAGCGGCGCGTTCCAGTTGATGGCCACCTCGTTCTGCGTGAAGGCGCGGTAGTCGTCGGTCCAGCAGGTCTGGGGTTTGCACTGGCCCTTCATGGTCTTGGCCACGTCGTCGCCCATGCTGGTCGAATTGGGCCCGCCCGAGACCACGCCGGCCGGCGGGGCGGGATAGGCGCCATTGGCCTGCCTGGCCCAGAAGCGGTGGTGCGGGTTCCGCATCGCCCGCGCGCCGAAGCCGGTGACGTACGAGCGGTCCAGCGGATTGCGGCCCAGGACATAGTCCATGGCGTCGACCGCGCCGTAGCGATAGGCGATCTCGCCCGTGAAGTCATAGGCCAGGCCCAGCACCACGGCGCGGTTCAGCACCGAACTGTTCGAGCCCCACGGATAGCCCGGCGCGGCATAGGGCAGGGCGTAGCCTTGGCCGATGTCGTCGGACAGGTATTTGCCGGCGCTGGCGGTCAGGTTGGCGCGGGCCTGGGCGATCTCCGCGGGCTTCAGGCCGTTGGGGGCGAGCGCCAGGGTGATCGTGCCCAAGGCCCCGACCGAGCCCCAGCTGATGTCGCCGGTCGATCGCGTCCCGGCCGTTGGCGAGGCCAGGAACAGGGGCGAGGCGCGCAGCGTCTTCTCGGCGTTCGCGTCGCCCGTCGTGACGTAGAGCTCGGCGGCGGCCCAGTAGAGCTCGTCGGTCAGGTCGCCGTCGCCATAGCCGCCGCTGCCGGTGAACGGGCCCAGCTGGTAGATGTCGGGATGGCGCAGGGCGGCGGCGAAGGCGCGGCGGGCGGCCTCCAGACAGCGGGCCGAGAACGCCGGGTCGATCGTCTTCCACACCCGCGCGGCCTGAGCCGTGACGGCGGCCAGGTTCAGGGTCGCAGCCGTCGTCGGGTAGTAGAGATAGCGCACCTGCTTGTCGTCGGCCGGCGCGGTCGGCAGGCCGGTCCAGTAGCGGTCGGCGATCTTCTGGTGAGCCATGCCCGAGGCGTCGATGGCGGTCAGGGCCAGTTTGCCGTCGACCGGCTTCTGCTTGCCGACCGGGACCTTTAGCGTCTTGCCGTCCGGAACCTGCATGGCCAGCAGGAACGACAGCTCGAAGCGGGCTTCATCCAGGATGTCGGGCACGCTGTTGGCGTTCTCCGGCAGAGCCTGCGAGCCGTCGCCCAGGGCCTTCAGCGCGCCGGGACGTTTGAGCACGGCCGCGCGCTCATAGGCGTTGACCAGGGTCCAGACCGCGATGCCGCCGTTGACCACGTACTTGCCGTGGTCGCCGGCGTCGTACCAGCCGTCGCTGGCGTCCAGCGTGTAGTCGCAGCCCGGCCAGACCTGGCCGCGCTCGTCGGCCTGGTCGAAGCAGGTGGCCTTGTCCGGCGCGTGGCCGGCGGGGCGGGCCAGGTCCGGGCGCTCGACGAAGCGGGCCTCGATCGGGACGCTGGCGCGCTGCTGGTAGAAGAACGACAGGGCCGCGCGGGTCAGCCTGCCGTCGGGCCTGGCGCGCAGGGCGAAGGGGCGGCTCTCGGCGGCGCCGACCCTCAGGCGATAGCCGTCGCCGGCTTTGCGGAAAGCGGAGAAGTCGATCTGGTGGACATGCTCGCCTGATGCGGCGTCGTCGCCGAACGCCTTGGTCCTGCCGCTAGCGACGACTGCGCCGGAGGCGTCTAGCAGGGTCCAGTCCAGCGCCGTCTTGGCGGAATCGGCCATCACGGCGCGCTTGGGGCCGTTGGCTTCGAGCCCGGTCTGGTTCAGGCGGATGGGGCGGGGGGCCTCTTCGGCCCGGGCGGCGCTGCCCAGCACCAGCAGCGAGGCGAACGACAGGGCGGCCAGGCGGGTCATCAACGCTTCCTCCGTGGCGCGTCGACTTGCGCGCCTTGGCGGCGAAGCTAGTGCAGCTCCGACAGCGTTGTCACGATCTTTGTTACCGGTATCGAGACGTTCGATATTTTGAGGCGGAAGCGAAAACGCCGCCCGAGGTCATCGGGCGGCGTTCGAAGCGGTTCGGGCAGCAGCGCTTAGTTCTGCGGCGGCGGGCCTTCCGGCGGCGGACCCGGAGGCGGGCCGTCGCCATGCTGGGCGCGACGCTGGCGCATCTTCTCGAAGGCGGCCTTCATCTCGTCCAGGGTGATCTTGCCGTCCTTGTCGGCGTCGATCATGGCGAACCGATCTTCCGGCCGGCCGGCGCCGGTCCATTCGGCCTTGTCGACGACGCCGTCGCTGTTGCTGTCCCAGCGCTTGAAGACGTCTTCCGGAGCCGGCATCTGGCGCGGGCCCGGAGGCGGGCCTTCCTGCGCCATGGCGGCGCCAGCCACGAAGGTGGAGAGCGCGCCGAGCGCGACGATGAGCTTACGGCTCATAGAGGGGGTTTCCTTCCCAGGGTTAAGTCCCTGGATCGTTGAGATGGGCCCAGATTGTTGCGGGCTTATTTCGCAAAAGGGGCGGGAAAGGACGGGCGCACATGCGAAACGCCGCCCGGTCGCTTCGGCCACGAAAACATCATCAGAGCCACCGCGCTTCCACGCCTTGCAGGTATTTTTGCCCTCCATGAGCAACGCGGCCAAGTTCGAGACATCAGACAGCCGCTTGGTTTCTCGGCATATGCCCTCAGCGCTTCGGCGCTGGCCTTCGCATTGATCTGTCGCTCCAAATCGGCCAGTTTGGCCTCTTTCTCGGCAAGGACTGTCGGGCAAGGGATGTAGCCGCTCCCACATGACGGCCAAGGGCCGTCATGCCCTTATGCAGAAGCGCCGCCTTGGCAAAGCAAAGGCGGTTGGGTCCGCGCCCGTCCGGGGCTAGTGGGACCCGAGCTGAAATACGCTCACGCCTCCCATCCTCACGGGCAAGAACAGCCTGGCGGAGCGGTCAGCGAGCCGAAACACACAAACCACATACGGTCTCCGGGTTCGCCCGGCCGCTCCGTCGCCTCCCCATGAGCCTTCAGCGGTCAAGCCGCGTGAAGTCGCCAAGCCGTGCCGGCTCAGCACTGGCCCCCACCTGAACCCGCTGCGCGGGTCTGTCCGCCCCCAAGGGGGGCGGAGATCGTATTTCACATCGCCGGACGCGCGGATCATCACGCGCTGCTGATCCATCGGCACATTTGCGAAACGGGCGGCCACGTCCTGCGTCAGGGTGTCGAGCGTGGTGGGCTTGCCGTCCACGGTGAGCTGACCGTCGGGCTGCATCCCGACGGTCGTCCTGGGCGCTTCGGCGGGCGGCAGCTCGATGCGGATCGACGTGATGCTTATGCAGAGCGTCAAAACGATCGCCGCGAGGCCGATCAGGACGCCGATCGCGATCTTCGTCCCCCGCTTCATCGTCAGCCCTTCCCGCGATCGCGGCCGAAGTTCGGCAGGGCGCTTTCCTGGCCCGCCGCGACGATGCCTCGGCGGATGGCGCGGGTGCGGGTGAAGTGGGCGTGCAGGGTGTCGGCGTCGCCCCAGCGGATGGCGCGGCTCATGGCTTGCAGGTCCTCGGTGAAGCGGCCCAGCATCTCCAGCACCGCGTCCTTGTTGGCGACGAAGATGTCGCGCCACATGGTCGGGTCGCTGGCGGCGATGCGGGTGAAGTCGCGGAAGCCCGAGGCCGAGTACTTGATGACCTCGTTCTCGGTGACGTTCTCGAGATCGGCCGCGCTGCCGACGATCGTGTAGGCGATCAGGTGGGGCAGGTGGGAGACGACGGCCAGCACCAGGTCATGGTGCTTCTCGTCCATCAGCTCGACCTGGGCCCCGAAGGCGCGCCAGAAGGCCGAAAGCTTGGCGACGGCCTCGGCGTAGTGTTCGTCGTCGCTCTCGAAGGGGGTGAGGATCGTCCAGCGGCCCTCGAACAGCTCGGCGAAGCCGGAGTCGGGACCCGACTGCTCGGTGCCGGCGATCGGGTGGCCGGGGATGGCGTAGATCTTCGACAGGTCCTGGGCGCGGAAGGCCTCGCCGACATTGGCCTTGGTCGAGCCGACGTCGGTCAGGGTGGCGCCGGGCTTCATCGCAGGGATGACCTGGGCCGCCAGTCCGGGGATCGACAGCACCGGCGTGGCGATGACCACCAAGTCGGCGTCCTTCACGGCGTCGGCGATGTCGCCGGTGACGTGCTCGGCGATGCCCAGCTGGGCGACGCGGGCGCGGTTGGCCTCGCTGGCGTCGGCCACGGTGACCTCGCCGACGACGCCGTGCTCACGCGCCGCGCGGATCACCGAGCCGCCGATCAGGCCGCAGCCGATGACGGTGAGCTTGGGGTAGAGGATGCCCGGGGCCGACATCTAGCGGCCCATGAACTGGGCCAGCAGGTCCACGACGGCGCGGTTCTGCTCTTCCAGCCCGATGGTGATGCGGATGCCGTTGGGCAGGCCGTAGTTGGCCACGGCGCGGACCAGGTAGCCCTTCGACGCCAGGAAGGCTTCGGCCTCCTTGGCGGTCTTGCCGGGCGTGGTCGGGAAGGTCGCCAGTACGAAGTTGGCCGCCGACGGCGTCACGTCCAGACCCAGCCCGCCCAGCTGCTGGGCCAGCCACGGACGCCACTGCTCGACCAGGGCCAGCGAACGGGCCTGGAACGCGTCGTCGAACAGCGCCGCGACGGCGGCTTCCTGGCCGGGGATCGAGGTGTTGAACGGCGGGCGGATGCGCTCGAGCGGCGCGATGATGTGCTCGGGCGCATAGCCCCAGCCCACTCGAAGCGCGGCCAGGCCGTGCAGCTTCGAGAAGGTGCGGGTGACGATCACGTTCTCGGCGGTGCGGGCCAGATCGAGGCCGTCCTCGAAGCGCGGGTCGCTGCAGAATTCAGAGTAGGCGCCGTCCAGCACCAGGATGACCGACGGCGGCAGGGCCGCGTGCAGGGCGCGGATCTCCTCGCCCGTCAGCCAGGTGCCGGTCGGGTTGGCGGGGTTGGCGATGAACACCAGACGCGTGCGCTCGTCGACGCACTTGACCGTCTCGTCGATGTCGACGCGGTGGTTGATCTCCTTGGCCATCCGCACCTCGCCCTGGCAGGCGCGAGCCCCGATGGCGTAGGCGGCGAAGCCGTGCTCGCCCTGGACGATGTTGTCGCCGGGCTCGAGGTAAACCTGGCACAGCAGGGCGAAGATCTCGTCGCTGCCGTCGCCGAAGGTCAGGCGCTCGGGCTCCAGCTCGAAGCGTTCGGCCACGGCGGCGCGCAGGATATTGGCCTTGCCGTCCGGATAGATGTGCAGCCGGTCGACGGCGTTGCGGTAGGCGTCCTTGGCCTTGTCGCTGCTGCCCAGGATGTTCTCATTGCTCGACAGCTTGATAGGGTGATCGACGCCTTCGACCTTCGACTTGCCGCCGACATAGGCGTGGATGTCCATGATCCCGGGCTTGGGGACGGGACGGGGCGCGGCGAAGCGGTCGGTGGTCATCGGGATACTCAGTCTAGAGACGGGCGTCTCTTACACGTCGAACTGTTCGGGCGCAGCCCCGATGACGCCCGTAAGTTGGCCGGGCGCGCGGGCCAGGCGGTCGTCCTGGGGCTGGAAGAAGCCCGACAGCGAGAACAGCTTCAGGCCGCCGGCCTCGGCGATCTGTTCGGCGGCGACGCCGTCCTGGCTGAGGGCGTCGACGATGGCGCTCGCGCTCTTGGCCGAGTCGGTGACCCAGAAGGTCTGGTCGCCGCCGGTGGGCTCGACCTCGACTTCGGCCACGGCCAGCGCGGCTTGCGGACCCCAGGTCGCCAGGCAGGGCAGGGCGGCGAACACCTTCAGCTTGGGTTCGGCCAGCAGGCGGCCCCACCAGGGCGTCTCGGCGGCCAGCGGCAGGACGGCCACGCCCCAGGGGGCGCGGGCGATG
Source organism: uncultured Caulobacterales bacterium (assembly GCA_903900155.1). Taxonomy (GTDB): domain Bacteria; phylum Pseudomonadota; class Alphaproteobacteria; order Caulobacterales; family Caulobacteraceae; genus Caulobacter. The sequence continues at coordinate 47,647 of CAIUMD010000047.1, forward strand.
GCCAAGGCGTCCTGGGCGGTCGGGACGATCGACAGGCGCGGGGCGGCGCCGAAGCGCAGGCGAGTCAGCTCGACCGTGCGGGCGGCTTCGCGGCCGCCGAAGACGCCCAACTGGTAGGGGCCCTGGCGCGCCAGGTTGTCGGCCATGATCTCGCGCCAGATGCGGATCACCAGGGCGTTGCTGGCGCCGGTGCGCGGAGCGGCAAGCAGCTTGCGGACGATCTGGGCCTCGCGGCCGGGGCGCAGGCCAAAGCCGGTGTCGCCGGAGGCTCGCTTGGCGGCCGCGACGGCGCCGGCCAGGCTGGCGCGCTCGTCCAGCAGCTTCAGGAGTTCAGTGTCGATGGCGTCGAGCCGCCATCGGACCTCTTCGAGAGACGGTGTGGCGTCCGTCGCGTCGCTGCCCATGTTCTTCCCCGAAATTGGAGGGCGGACCATAGTCTTTGCCGCCGAACACGCAATAGCCCACCCCTTCGGGGAAGAAAATTGCGTTTCCAGCGATCAGCGATCGATCAGTAGACCTTCGGCGCGGGGCCGGTATCGATCACGCCCAGGTACGAGCGACCGTTCTGGAATTTCAGGTCGGCCTCGATCACCGGCTCGGCGCCCATGGCCTGGGCGGCGGCGGCCACGGCCTGTTCCGGCGTCTTGATCGGCTGGCCGGGCATGGCCCGTTCCTTGATCGCGACGTTCAGCGAGCCGGTTACGCGGCCCTCGTCGTCGACCGAGAGCACGCCGGACTTGGCCTTGCCCTCGGCGTCGCCGGCCAGGATCTGGCTCTGCTGCAGCGTGATCTGGCCCCCGGCCTGGCTCCAGCGCTTCACGGCCGCTTCCCAGTTGCGGCCGCGCAGCTGCGAGACGTGCGACAGGCGGGTCTCCAGCAGCATCGAGGCGGTCTTGTCCTGGGCGATGCGGCCCAGCAGGCCGGTGAAGGCGGTCTTGGCGCCGTCGGCCTTGAAGAACACCGCGCCCTGGTCGTCGGGACCGGCGCGGGTATGCAACTGCATCTTGTCGGCCGAGACCAGCTGGAACGGCTTGGTTCCCGGGGCGGGGGTAAAGGTGAGCTTCGCACCCTCGACCGAAATGCGGGGCGGATATTCGGCGACGCGCGAGATGCTGGCGCGTAGCGCCTGGCCGGTGATGGTCACGTCGCCGGCCTCGGGCCGGGTCAGCACCACGCCCTGCTCGGCGACCAGCACCCAGTGGGTCAGGTCGAAGATCTCGGCCTCGCCCTTCAGGATCGGCGCGCGGACGGCCCAGCCGGTGGGCTCGGCGATGCGGGCGTTCGTCAGGTCGACATTCATGCGGAACGGGAAGCCGTGGAAGGTGCGAGCGCTCCAGGACAGGTCGTAGCCGCGCGACTTCAGGTCGGCCGCCTGGGCGTCCATCCGCTGCTCGGCCTGACCGCGCAGCCAGAACCAGCCATAGCTCCAACCGCCCGCGATAATGGCGGCGAGAATGAAAGGCGTGAACAGGCGACTGCGCCGTGCTTTTGGGGGGGCTTTGCGAGACGGGCGGGCGTCGTTATGGGTCATGAATAGGCGCGTCCAGTCGGGATCGGGAATGGGTTTGGCAGGCGATAGCGAGGATCGCTGGGTGTTCGGATACGGATCGCTCATGTGGCGGCCCGGGTTCCCGTTCATAGACCGAAGAACGGCCGTGCTCCACGGTCGGCGACGGGCCTTCTGCATCTATTCGGTGCATCATCGCGGCACCTACGAGCGTCCCGGCCTGGTGCTGGGCTTGGCCCCCGGCGGCGCGGTGCGCGGCGTGGCCTACCGCGTGGAAGCCGCGCAGTGGGAAGAGGTCTACGCTTACCTGCGCGAACGCGAGCAGCCGACCGAGACCTATTTCGAGACCTGGCGCGACGTGAAGATCGACGGCAACGGCAAGGCTCCGGCCTTGGTCTTTCTGTCGGACATGAAACACAGCCAGTGGGCGGGCGCCCTGACCCTGGAGCAACAGGCGGCGCTGATCGCCGGCGCCACGGGCCTGTCGGGACCGAACATCGACTATCTGCGCGACCTGGTCCTGCACCTGCGCGAGGACGGCGTGCGCGATCACGCGATGGAGAAGCTGCTGAAGATGGTCGAGGCGATCGAGGGGGCTTGAGCGATCGGACCGTTGGGCCGAAATCCTCGTCCTTCGACAAGCTCAGGATGAGGATTTCTACTGAACCGCCGCCGACAATAGCCCTCATCCTGAGCTTGTCGAAGGACGAGGGCGACCGCGCGGAAGCCTAGAGGCCCTCGTCCTCTAACGCCTTGGTCGCGCCGTCGATCTTGGTCTGCAGCTCGCGCATGAACTCGCCGCGTTTCAGGCCGGCGGGGATGGGCTCCAGATAGTCGAACACGATCACGCCCGGCTTGATGAGAAAACCTTTGTTCCAGTGGCTGCCGCAGTTCAGGGCCAGCGGGATGACGGGCATATCCAGCTCGCGATAGAGCGCGGCGATGCCGGGCTTGTAGTCGCCGGGCTCGCCGACCTTGCCGCGCGTGCCTTCCGGGAAGATCACGATCTGGCGGCTTTCCTTCATGCGCTCGACGGAGTCGCGGACCAGCTTCTTCAGCGCGGTTGAGTGACCGCCGCGATCGACCACGATCATGCCGCCCTTCAGCCCGTGCCAGCCGAACAGCGGCACCATCAGCAGTTCCTTCTTCATCACGAAGCAGGCGTCGGGCAGCAGGGCGAACTGGCTGAAGACGTCGAACATCGACTGGTGCTTGGGCGCGACCAGGGCGGGGCCGGTCGGGCGCTGGCCGCGGATCTCGACCTTGACGTCGGCCAACCAGCGCAGGCCCCAGATCAGGCCGCTGGCCCAGGTCGACAGGCACCAGGTGTTGGCGCGGCGGGGCAGGGGATAGGTCACGATCATGCCCACGGCCCAGGTGATGGACCACAGCCAGAAGAACAGCTGGAACAGGAACGAACGCAGATAGATCAAGACGCTTCCTTCGCCGCCGAGGCGGCCTTCTCCTTCGGACCCAGGCCCAGGAACGCTTCGCGGCCCAGGATCGCCAGGTACTTGCAGTATTCCACGATCATCCGCCGGGCGCTGATGGACGTCTTCCACCAGCGATGGGCGTTCAGATCGGTCTTCACCGGATAGGGCGACAGCTTGACGCCCGGCATGGCGGCGCTGAGTTCCAGCATCGAGCGCGGCATGTGGTAGTCGGCCGTGACCACAATAAGGCTGGTATAGCCCTTGGACTTGGCCCACTCGGCCGTTTCCAGCGCGTTGCCCACGGTGTTGGCGGCGGCGAAGCCTAAGTCCACGCAGCAGTCGTAGATCGGCTTGACCGCCTTGGTCACCGTCTGGACGTCGGCGCGGGTGGCCTCGCGGTTGACGCCGGAGATCAAGAGGCGCTTGCCCTTGCCCTCTTCCAGCAAGCGGGTGGCGGCTTCCAGGCGCACGTTCGAGGCGCCGGTCAGCACCACGACGCCGTCGGCGGTGGGCGGTTCGGGCGCGGGCGTCGACTGGTCCACGCGGCCGGTGAAGGCCAGCAGGCCCAGGCCCCAGATCATCAGCGCTATCAACAGCGCGGCCAAGGTCTTCACGGCATCTCCCCCACGATGCGCGACGCCGCCAGACGGGCCGAGAGGCCGGCGATTAGGGCGGCTGCCACCGGCGCGGGCAGGGCGGCCAACAGATCGATCCAGGCCAATGGCAGAACCGGCGCAACCCCCGCGCCGCCGCCGAAATAGCGTGCAACGGCGCCGATGATGGCCGCGCTCGCGCCCCCCAGCAAGCCCGCCAGCGCGCCCATGGTGGCGAAGCGGTTCTGGAACAGGCCGGTGATGAAGCCTTGCTCGGCTCCTGAGAAGTGCAGCACCTCGATGACGTCGCGGCGTGCGGCCAGGCCCGCACGGGTGGCGAAGGCGATGACGGCGGCCGTGGCGGCGGCGATCAGGGCGAAGACGCCCAGGGCCGCCAGCCGCGCCAGGTTGGCGGCGCGCTCGATGTCGGCGATCCAGCGGCTGTGGTCGTCGACCGTGGCGTCGACGCCGGCGACCTTCAGGGCGCGGTCCAGGGTGTCGGCGGTGGGCGGGGTCTTGGGATCCAGCTCCAGGGTCACCAGGCGCGGCGTGGGCAGGTCGTCGACCAGGGCTTCCTTGCCGATCCAGGGTTCCAGCAGGGCCTCGGCCTTTTCGCGGGTCAGGGCCTGGGCCTCGACCACGCCCTTGATGCCGGCCAGGGTCTCGGCGGCGCGGGCGGCGGCGCTGTCGGGGGTCTCGTTGGCGCGGGCCCGGACGACGACCGTGGCCGAGCCGGTCAGCTGGCTGGTCCAGCCGTCGGCGGCGCGGTTGGCGGCCAGGGCGGCGAAGCCCGTCAGGCAGGCCAGGAAGCACAGCACGGCGACCACGAAGACCAGCGCGCCGTCACGGCTGTCGCGCGGCGGTAGCAGCGGGCCGGGCTTCCAGCGGGCGACCTGGAAGAACTCGCTCATTTGCGGCCTCCCAGGTCCACGAGACGGCCTTGCTCCAGGTGCAGGGTCGGACGCGCGGCGCGGGCCACCAGGTCCTCGTCGTGCGTCGCGATCAGCACCGTGGTGCCCAGGCGGTTCAGTTCGACGAAAAGGCGCAGCAGGCGCAGCGACATGGTCGGATCGACATTGCCGGTCGGCTCGTCGGCCAGCAGCACGTCGGGGCGGTCGACCACGGCGCGGGCGATGGCCAGGCGCTGCTTCTCGCCGCCCGACAGGGTGGCGGGCAGGGCGTGCATGCGGTCGCCCAGGCCCACCCAACTGAGCAGCTCGGCGACGTCCTCGCGATAGGTGGCCGGCTTGCGCTTGAGGATGCGCAGGGGCAGGGCGGCGTTGTCGAACACCGACAGGTGCTCCAGCAGCCGAAATTCCTGGAACACCACCCCGATCCGGCGGCGCAGGAACGGCAGGTCCGAGGTGTGGGTCAGGCTGACATCACGCCCGAAAAGCTCGACGCGACCCCGTGACGCACGGTGGGCCAGATAGATCAGTTTGAGCAGCGAACTCTTGCCCGCGCCGGATGCGCCGGTCAGGAAATGAAACGAGCCCTGGTCCAGGGAAAAGCTTATGTCCCTTAGGGTTTCCGGCGCTCGCCCGTAACGCATCGAGACGCCTTCGAAGCGGACCACCGGAAGAGCGTCATCGCCCTGTTGTGTGTCGATCCGCAAGGCGCGTCACTTGGGTTTCTGGACATCAGGGTTAAAATCGGCGACCCCGTTTAGGTGTGTGGGGAGCGTTCGATTCGCGGCCATGATACTGACCTGTCCGGAGTGCGCCAGCCGCTATTTCGTCGACGACTCCAAGGTGGGCTCGGCGGGTCGCGTCGTGCGCTGCGCCTCGTGCGGGAACAGCTGGACCGCGCATAGCGAAGAGCCGCTCGACCTGTTCGACGACCCCGAAACCCCGACCCTGGCCAGCCAGGTCGAGTCCGCCGAACAACTGCCCGAAACCGTCGTCGACCAGGCCGAGGACGCGCCGGTCAGCGCCCTGCCGGGCGAGGAACTGCCCAAGGTCTTCCGCGCTCGCGCCGACGCTGAGCGTCGCCTGCGCGAAGCCACCGCCACCGGCGTCATCTGGGCCGGCATGGCCGCCGCCATGGCGGTGGTCGTGGTCGCCGCCCTGATCTTCCGCATCGACGTGGTCAAGATCCTGCCGGGCTCGGCGGGCGCCTACGCCGCCGTCGGCCTGCCGGTGAACACCGTGGGCCTGGTCATCGACCGCTCCAGCATCAAGGCCCAGCCCTCCATGCAGGACGGCCACGCCGCCGTGACCATCACCGGCTCGATCCGCAACATCACCGAGCATGCCGTCCTGTCGCCGCCGCTGCGCGTCGAACTGCTCAGCAAGGACGACAAGCGTGTGGCCGGCCAACTGGCCGCGGCCGCCGACGCCAAGATCCCGCCGGGCGAGGTGCGCCACTTCTCGATCACCTTCCTGGATCCGCCGCGTTCGGCCAAGGACCTGCAGATCGGCTTCGCCACCGAACCGGGCGCCGCCAAGGCGGTGAAAACGGCCCTGAAGAAGCCTGAGGAGCACGTCGGCGAGCCCGAACTGGCCCTGCGCGGGGCGCAAGACGCCCCCGCCGAGCACGAAGCGGCTGGACAGGAACCCCCGGGACATGAGAGCGGGGAGGCAACTCCTCCCCCAGCAGACTCTCATGAACCCGCCAACCATGAATGACATCAAACAGCCCGAAGTCCTGATCTCGGAAGCCGAGATCGCCGAGCGGGTTCAGAAGCTGGCCGAGACCATCGCGCCGCGCATCGACGACGACACCGTCGTGGTCTGCCTGCTGACCGGCGGCCTGTGGTTCGCCGCCGACCTGACCCGCGCCCTCTACAAGGCCGGCCGCGACGTACGGTTCGACGCCCTGTGGCTGGCCTCGTACCACGACGAGCGCAAGAGCTCGGGCCGCTGCGAGGTCCGCGCCGACCTGCAGCGCCCGCTGGTGGGCCGCCGCGCCCTGGTCGTCGATGACGTGTTCGACACCGGCCTGTCGCTGTCCGAAGCCGCCCGCCTGGTCAAGGACGCCGGCGCCAGCGAAGTGCTGACCGCCGTCTTCGCCCGCAAGCCCTGGCCCAAGGATCGCGGCATGGAGCCCGACTTCGTCGCCTGGGAAGCGCCGGCGCGCTACCTGGTCGGCTACGGCCTGGACGACGAAGGCAAGAGCCGCGGCCTGCCGTACATCGGCGCGCTGGACTGAGCCGACTAAGCAAAAGGCCCGCTCGATCGAGCGGGCCTTTTCTCTTTGGGCGCTACACCCAGTCCGGCACGAGATCCCGCGCCAGCATTTCCTCGTAGGTCGGTCGCTTGCGGATCACCGCGTAGCGATCGCCGTCGACCAGGACCTCCGGCACGAGAGGGCGAGTATTGTACTCGCTGGCCATGGCCGAGCCGTAGGCGCCTGCCGACATGAAGGCCACCAGGTCGCCTGCCGCCAGCGGCGGCAAAACGCGATCGCGGGTGAAGGTGTCGCCGGTCTCGCAGACCGGACCCACGACGTCATAGACGGTCTCGCCACCCTTTTGGCTTTCTGGGCGCTTCACCACGGGACGGATGTCGTGGAAGGCGTCGTACATGGCCGGGCGGACCAGGTCGTTCATGGCCGCGTCGATGACCAGGAACTTGCGGCCTTCCGGGCGCGCGTGGACGTGGATCACTTCCGAGACCATCACGCCGGCGTTGGCGGCGATCACCCGGCCCGGTTCGAAGGCCAGCTTCACGGGTAGGCCCTTGGTGACCTCGCCGACCATGGCGGCGAAGTCGGCGGGCGAGGGCGGTTCGGGATGGTTGAAATAGGGCACGCCCAGGCCGCCGCCCAGGTCCAGGCGCTGGACCGACAGGCCTTCGCCCAGCAGTTGCTCGACCAGGCCCCGCATCTTGCTGAAGGCCTCGCGCATCGGCGTCAGATCGGTGATCTGGCTGCCGATGTGGCAGGCCACGCCGACAGGCTCGAGATTGGCGTTGTTGCTGGCGTTGGCGTAGAGGCGCGCGGCCTCGGCGAACGAGACGCCGAACTTGTTCTCGGACTTGCCGGTGGCGATCTTGGCGTGACCCCCGGCCGCGACGTCCGGATTGACCCGGAAGGCGACCTTGGCGCGGACGCCCAGTTCGGCCGCGACTTCCGCGATCAGGTTCAGTTCCGGCTCGGACTCGACATTGATCTCGGCGACGCCGGTCTTCAGGGCGAACGCGATCTCGCGACGTGCCTTGCCGACGCCGGAGAAGACGATGCGCTCGGGCGGGATGCCGGCGGCCAGGGCGCGACGGACCTCGCCCTCCGAGACCGTGTCGGCTCCGGCGCCCAGGTCGCCCAGCACCTTCAGCACCGCGACGTTGGAATTGGCCTTCACGGCGTAGGCGACCAGCGGGTCGACCACGCCGGCGGCGACCAGGGCGTCGCGGAACACGGTGAAGTGCCGCTCCAGCGTGGCGCGGCTGTAGACATAGACGGGCGTGCCGACCTCGGCCGCGATCCTGGCCAGGGCCACGCCTTCGCAGGCCAGGCCCTCGGGGCCGTACTCGAAGTGGTTCAATGTCGTCTCTTAGTTCGGGGTAGCGCCGGGGAAGCCCTTGGCGGACGGGCCGCCGAACGGGTCCTTGGTGCCGGGCAGCGGCGCGGCGCGGATGGTGCGGTTGCTGGTGGCCGGGTCGCGGATTTCCTGGTCGCCGCCGGCGCGGGCCGGCTGGTTGGCCTGGGCCGAGGCGGCGCGGCGTTCGGCTTCCCAGGCGGCCTTCTTGGCCGGGTCCCACATCGGGGCCGGACGCTCCAGGGCGCCTTGCTTACCGCAGGCGGCGGCCGTGACGGCCAGGGCGGTCAGCGCGATCAGGGTGACGGGACGCAGGTTCATGCGAGCACTTCCTTCCAACGCGCGATCTGGGCGCGGACCTGGGCGGGGGCGGTCCCGCCGTAGCTCATGCGGCTGGCCGCCGAGGCGGCCGGAGTCAGAACGGCGTAGACGTCCTGGGTGATCCGGGACTCGATCGCCTGGAACTGTTCCAAGGTAAGATCGGCCAGGTCGACGCCAAGACCCTCGGCCGCCTTCACGGCGGAGCCTGTCACGTGGTGAGCGTCGCGGAAAGGCATGTTCAGCGTCCGCACCAGCCAGTCGGCCAGATCCGTGGCGGTCGAGAAGCCGGCGCCGGCCGCCTTGGCCATGTTTTCGGTGTTCGGGGTCAGGTCGGCCACCATGCCGGCCATGGCCAGCAAGCTGAGTTCCAGGGCGTCGAAGGCCTCGAAGGTCGGGACCTTGTCCTCCTGCATGTCCTTGGAATAGGCCAGCGGCAGGCCCTTCATGACCACGGTCAGGGTGGTCAGCGAACCGAGAATCCGGCCGACCTTGGCGCGGATCAGCTCGGCCGCGTCGGGGTTCTTCTTCTGCGGCATGATCGAGCTGCCGGTCGTGAAGGCGTCGGTCAGCTTGATGAAGCCGAACATCGGCGTCGTCCACAGCACGATCTCCTCGGCCAGGCGCGACAGGTGCGTGGCGGTGATCGAGGCGGCCGACAGGGCTTCCAGCGCGAAGTCGCGGGCCGAGACGCTGTCCAGCGAGTTGGCGGTCGGGCGGTCGAAGCCCAGCGCCGCCGCCGTCTGGTGGCGGTCGATCGGGAAGGGCGAGCCGGCCAGGGCCGCCGCGCCCAGCGGGCACTCGTTCATGCGGGCGCGGGCGTCGCGGAAGCGGCTGGCGTCGCGGCCGAACATCTCGACATAGGCCATCAGGTGGTGGCCGAAGGTCACCGGCTGGGCCGGCTGCAGGTGGGTGAAGCCCGGCATCAGGGCGTCGGCATGGGCCTCGGCCTGGGCCAGAAGGGCCTTCTGGAGCGCTTCCAGCTGGGCGGCCGAGCGGTCGGCGGCGTCGCGGACCCACAGGCGGAAATCGACGGCCACCTGGTCGTTGCGCGAGCGGGCGGTGTGCAGGCGGCCGGCGGTCGCGCCGATCAGCTCGCGCAGCCGCGCCTCCACGTTCATGTGGATGTCTTCGTACTCGTCGCGGAACGGGAAGGTCCCGGTGGCGATCTCGTCCTCGATCTTGGCCAGGCCGCCGAGGATTTCCTCGCCATCGCTGCTTGAAATCACGCCCTGGTTCATCAACATCCGCGCGTGGGCGCGGGAGCCTGCCAGGTCTTGCGCCCACAGGCGCTTGTCGAAGCCGATGGAGACGTTGATCGCCTGCATCAGTTCCGCCGGCTTGGCCGTGAATCGACCGCCCCACATGGCTTGACCCTGGCCCGTATTGGCCTTGGGCGTATCGGAGGCGTTGTCGGTCATATGAGCGAAGTCCAATCGGAGGCGGCAGCCAAGAAGCGCAACCCTGTGAGGTTGGCGCTTGGGGGCGTCATCCTCGTCGGCGTGGCGGCGGTTCTATACGTCATCGCCAGTGCTTCGTTCAAACCCTCAGGGCCCGCCGATCTCACAGAATTCAAGAAAGGGACGCTGGTGAAGCTGGACGTGCCGACCGCGCCGCGCGCCGCGCCGACCACCGTCTTCACCAGCCTGGACGGCAAGCCGACCACCCTGGCCGACTTCAAGGGCCGCGTGGTGGTCATGAACCTGTGGGCCACCTGGTGCGCGCCGTGCAAGGCCGAGATGCCCACCCTGGCCAAGCTGCAGGCGGCCTACGCCACCCAGCCGGTCACCGTGCTGCCGATCAGCGTCGACCGCGACAGCGACCTGAACCTGATCAACGAAGAGATGGCCGCCAACCCGCCGCTGAAGACGTATCGCGATCCGGGCTACAAGCTGTCGTTCGCCATGGACCCGCGCGCGGCCGGTTATCCGACCACGGTGATCTATGACCGCCAGGGCCGCGAGCGCGCCCGCATGTCGGGTCCCGCCGACTGGTCGGGTCCGGAAGCCCGCGGCATCGTCGAGAAGCTGCTCGCCGAGAAGTGATGGGCCGAGACATGATCGACCCGGCGCTCTTGGAACCCCTGGCCGACGACGCGTGGCCGGCGCGCGAGCGTGACCGGCTGGGCGGCTGGCGGCTGAACGCTTCGTCCGGCCGCTCGATGCGGATCAACGCCTGCTGGCCCCTGGGGGCGCCGGACCGGGACCCGGAGGCGGCGCTGGACGTGGCCGAGGCGTGGTTCGTCGCCAGGGGGCTGCCGCCACGGTTCAAGCTGACGGACGGCTTGGTCGCGCCGGCGGACCTGGCGCAGCGCCTGGCCGCGCGGGGCTATGCCGCCATCAAGGAGACGCTGGTCATGCTGGGCCCGACGGGCGGGGAGGGCGACCCGGCCCTGCGCGTCTCGGACGCGCCCGACGCGACCTTCGAGGCGGTGTTCACCGCCACGGCGGGCGATCCCGAGGATGGTCGCGAGCGGCTGGAGGCCCTGAGCCGCATTCCCGCGCCGGCGCGGTTCGCCCGGCTCGACGTCGACGGCGCGCCGGCGGCGATCGGGGCGGCGGCTATCGACGGCGGCTTCGCGGGCGTCTTCGGCATGCGCACCACGCCGGACCATCGGCGCAAGGGCCTGGCCCGGCGTGTACTGCGCGGGCTCCTGGCCGAGGCGGGGGCGCTGGGCGCCGAGCGGGCCTGGCTGCAGGTCGAGGCCGACAATGCGTCGGCGATCGCGCTGTATGCCGATGAGGGGTTCGAGCCGGCTTATCGATATCGGTACTGGGCGCGCTGAGCGGTCCGGCAACCCCCAAACCATTCCACCACACCGTCTTCCTGGGCCTTGTGCCCGGGATCCATCGCGCGGCTTGGCTGCGGCTCCGCAGGGAGAGCGCCGCCAGCGTTGGCGTGCGCGCTGCTGAAGCCCCGAGCGCTGAACCATGGGCCCTAGGCACAAGGCCTAGGGAGGCAATTTGGGGGATCCAACCAACTATTCCCGCGCCTTCAAAATATCTGCGTTATATAGACTAGTTTACAAAACAAACTTGTTGATCCATGGTGCGGCGACCTTGAGAGGGGAGCCAACCCATGCACGCGCCACTCAGCGCCACTGACCGTTCGACGGCGGCCCAGATCGGCGGCCGCAACGCCCCGATCGGCGCCTTGCGCGCCTTCATCACCCTGCTGGTGATCGCCCACCACACGGCGCTGGCCTACCACCCGTACGCGCCGCCGCCGAAGGCGTTCGACGCCCAGCCGATCCTGTGGACGGCGTTCCCGGTGGTGGATCCGCAGAAGTTCGGCGGATTCGGCCTCTTCACCCTGGTCAACGACATGTTCTTCATGTCGCTGATGTTCTTCATCTCGGGACTCTTCGTCGCCGACGGCCTGCGGGCCAAGGGCGACGGCGGGTTCCTGAGAGGGAGGGTCCTGCGCCTGGGCGCCCCGTTCATCCTGGGCGTGGGACTGCTGGCGCCGCTGGCCTATTTTCCGGCATGGCTACAGGCGGGCGGGGCCAGTTCGCTCCCGGCCTTCGCGGACGCCTGGGTCCACCTGCCGTTCTGGCCCAGCGGCCCGGCCTGGTTCCTGTGGGTGCTGCTGGCCTTCGGCGCGATCGTGACGGCGATGCATCTGGTCGCGCCCGGCGTCATCGACGCCCTGGGCGGCCTGGCCAAGGGCGCCGAGCGCAAGCCGGCGCGGTTCTTCTGGGGCCTGGTCGCGCTGAGCGCTCTGTTCTACCTGCCGCTGGCCATGACCACGCCGTTCGGCCACTGGAGCCTGTGGGGGCCGTTCCTGTTCCAGACCGCCCGCATCGGCCACTACTTCGTCTACTACCTGGCCGGCGTCGCCGTTGGCGCGGCCGGCGTCGGCTACGGACTGACCGATCCGGAAGGCAAGCTCGCCAAGCGTTGGCAGCTCTGGCATCTGGCCCCGATCCTGCCGATCGTCGGCGGCGTGGGGACCATGATCGTGGCCTTCTCGCCGAACCCGCCGCCCCGAGCTGTCCTGGACGTCGTGGGCGGGGTCAGCTTCTGCCTGGCCTGCGCGACCCTGTCCTTCGCGGCCCTGGCCACGTTCCTGCGCTTTGTCCGCAAGACCGGCCCGGTGGGCGCGAGCCTGCAGGCCAACGCCTACGGCATGTATCTGGTCCACTACGTCTTCACCTCGTGGTTGGCCTTCCTGCTGCTGCCGCAGAGCTGGGGCGGCCTGGCCAAGGGCTGCGTGGTCTTCGTGGGCGCGGTGGTCCTCAGCTGGCTGACGACCATGGTCCTGCGCCGCGCGCCGCTGTTGGGACGAATCCTGTGAACGGTCATGATGCGGCGCTGAAGGGGGCAAGGCCCATGAACGACAAGCTGAAGACGGCCCAGGACGACCTGGCCTTCCTGCGCGGCCTGGCCGAAGGCGGCAACGAGCGCGGCGGGCTGGGCGTGGCCGGCGGCGCGCTCTACGGCTCGGCCGGCGTGCTCTACGGCGTCCAGACCCTGAGCTATTTCCTCCAGGAGCGGGGGCTTCTGGCGATGGGGGCGACCGGGAACATCGTGATGGCCTGGGCGCCGACGGTGATCTTCCTGGTCCTGATGACCATCGTCATCATCGTCGATCGCAAGAACCCCCAGCGCGGCGTCACCAACCGCGCCGTCAATGCGGCCTTTTCGGGCACGGGCATCGCCAACCTGGCGCTGGTCCTGGTCTTCGCCTCGGCCGCCATGCGCAATCACGACTTCCGCTACTGGCTGTTCCATCCGGCGGTGGTGTTCATCCTGCAGGGCGCGGTGTGGTACGTGGTCTTCGTGCTGCGCAAGCGGGCCTGGATGGCGCTGATCTCGATCGGCTGGCTGGTGTCGGGCGTGGCCATGGGGATGCTGATCCACCGCGCCGACCTCTACCTGGCGATCTCGACGTTCGGCCTCTTCGCGCTGATGGGAGGCCCCGGCTTCTTCATGATGCGCCAGGCCATGCTGCAGCGCGCCGCCTGAGGCGATCGTGGCGCCCAAGTTCGACATCAGCGGGCTGGACGACGTCATCCATGGCCGGGTGCGGCTGGGCATCGTCGCCTATCTGGCCAGCGCCGAGGTGGCCGACTTCACCGAGCTGAAGACCCTGCTGGAGGTCACGCAAGGCAATCTGTCGATCCACCTGCGCAAGCTGGAAGAGGCCGAGTACGTCTCGATCGACAAGAGCTTCGTGGGCCGCAAGCCCCTGACGCGCGTGCGCCTGACCGAGACGGGCCGGGCGGCCTTCGCCAGCTATCTGAAGGCGATGAGCCAACTGGTCGAGCAGGCGGGGGGCGGGGGCTAGAACCCCAGTTCCGCCCGCAGCTCTGCGGGCGTCGTTCCAGCCGCCCGCAATTCCCGCAGCGTTTGAGCCTTGTCGCGCTTGGCGTACCGTTTGCCGTCCGGACCGACCAGCAGGCCATGATGGCGATAGGTCGGCGTCGGATAGCCGAGCAGGGCCTGCAGCAGGCGCTGGATGTGGGCGGCTTCGAACAGGTCGACGCCGCGGATCACGTGGCTGACGCCTTGCAGCGCGTCGTCATGGACCACGGCCAGGTGGTAGGCGACGCCGACGTCCTTGCGGGCCAGGACGATGTCGCCGGCGGTCTCGGGGCGGGCCTGGATGACGCCGGTTTCGCCGTCGGGTCCCGCGCCCTGCTCAACGAAGGTCAGGCCCTCGAACCCGCCCAGGACCCGCCGCGCCGCCGCCAGCGACAACCGCCAGGCGAAAGCCTCGCCGCGGTCCAGGCGCCGGGCTTCCTCGTCGACGGGGAGGGGCGAGCCCACATACGGAACGGCCGGCTCATGCGGGGCGCGGCCGATGTCGATCTCCTTGCGGGTCTTGAAGCAGCGATAGACCAGGCCGCGCTCGCGCAGCGTCTCGATGGCCGCGTGGAAGTCGGCCAGGTGCTCGGACTGTCGGCGAACAGGCGTCTCCCACTCCAGCCCCAGCCAGGCCAGGTCCTCGAAGATCGCCGCGTCGTATTCCGGCCGGCAGCGGGTGGCGTCGATGTCCTCGATGCGTAGCAGGAAGCGGCCGCCGGCCTCGCGCGCGGCCCGATAGGCCGTGAGCGCGGAAAAAGCATGGCCGCGATGCAGGTAGCCCGTCGGCGACGGGGCGAACCGGGTGACGAGGCTCACATCAGTCCTGAGTGGCGGTGAACTTGGCGAACATGCCCAGGTGCTCGAACACCGCGCGCAGGAAGGCTTCCTCGCCGCCCAGTTGGGCCTTCAGCGGCGCGAACTGCTTGAAGCCGATCATCTCGGCCAGGCCGTGGCCGGCGCACCAGGCGGCGATGGTCGCCAGCTCCAGGTCGATCTCGCTGACGCCGCCGCCGGCATTTTCGTCGATCGTATTGCGCACCTGACAATAGGCGCCGTCGTCCTTCAGTTGGTCGGGCAGAGCGTCCTTGTCGCGGGAGCGATCGTACATCACCCGATACAGGGCCGGGTTGTCGCGGGCGAAGCAGACATAGGCCACGCCCAGATTGGTCATCCGCGCGCGGGAGTCCTGGGTCGAGGCGCGGGCGGTCGACAGGGCCAGGTCCAGCTCGTGCCAGCCTTCGTGGGCGACGGCTTCCAGCAGTTCGGCCTTGTCCTTGAAGTGGTGATAGGGCGCGGCGGGGCTGACCCCGGCCTCACGCGCCACGGCCCGCAAGGACAGGGCGGCGGGGCCGTCCGTCTCCAGGATCTTGCGGGCGGCGTCGACCAGGGCGCGGCTCAGGTCGCCATGGTGATACGGGCGGGATTCGGCGGTCGCGGTGCTCATCGGCCCTCACTGTAACCCCACCTTTCTAAAATTTCATCCAAACGCTGTAAAGATCATCTTGACGTCGTTTAGATATGCGCTATCTAAGCATCGTCCAGATTGGCTCGGCCAATCGCCCGCTGGGGGCGAGGACAACAAGAGAGGGACTATCGTCATGCAACGCACGCTCAACGCCTTTGAAGCCGCTTTCGACCGTCTGGCCGCCGGCTACTTCCTCGTGATCGCCCTGGGCGTCGCCGCCGCCGTCGTCGGCGTGGCCATCTAAGGTTCGATTGCTCGCGAACGGCGGGGCGTCCCTGATCCCCCTATTCTTGGGGAGGGGAACCCCGCCGCCGCGTTCGGCTTGAACCGTTCCGGAGACGGAGCTAACCAAGCCAGGACGCGTTAGGCCTTAGACGCCGCAACACCGTCGTGCGTCCCAGGCTTTCTCCATGATCCAAGACTTCTTCCGATGAGCGTCGCCTTCACCAAAGAGGGCGACAGCGAGGCCTTCGCGGCGGACCTGCCCGATCGCCCGATCTCGACCCATCCCAACCTGGTGACGCCCGAAGGGCTCGAGCAGATCGAGTCTGAGTTGGCCGCCGCGCGCGCCGCCTACTCGACAGCCCAGAGCGTTGGCGGGGCCGCCGACGGCGACCGCACCGCCATGGCCCGCGCCACCCGCGACCTGCGCTACTGGTCCTCGCGCCGCGCCACCGCCCAGCTGATGGAGCGCGACCCGGCCAAGACCGTCGTGCAGTTCGGCGACCGGGTGACCTTCGAGCGCGAGGACGGCCGCGTGCAGACCTTCCGCATCGTCGGCGAGGACGAGGCCGATCCGACCCAGGGCTCGGTGTCCTACGTGGCGCCGATCGCCCGCGCTCTTCTTGGCAAGGCTGTCGGCGACGTGTCGCCGGCCCCAGGCGGCGAGATCGAGATCACCTCCATCGAATAGTTCAGCAAGTTCCGGATTGTCAGCGGCCGCGGGGCAGGGTCCCTTGCCGTCGATGTTCGTTCCGCCGACCGCCGCCGCCCTTCTGGAAGCCCGCAAGCATCTCGCCGCCGTCGACCCGGCCCTGGCGGCGATGGAGGCCGTGACCCCGGCGTTCGAATGGCGTGTCGGCCTGGGCGGCTTTCCGGGCCTCCTGAAGATGGTCGTGCAGCAGCAGGTCAGCCTGGCCTCGGCCGCCGCCATCTGGGCGCGGGTCGAGGCGGGGTTGCCGCAGATGACGCCCGAGGCCGTGATGGCCCACGAGGACTCCTATCTGCTGACCCTGGGCCTTTCGCGTCCCAAAGCCCGCTACGCCCGGGCGCTGGCGCAGGCGCACGTCACCGGCGCCTGCGACTTCGACGCTTTGCCGGGGCTCTCGGACGAGGAGGCGATCGCCGCCCTGACCGCCATCACGGGCATCGGCCGCTGGACCGCCGAGGTCTATCTGATGTTCACCCAAGGCCGCCTCGACATGTTCCCCGGCGGCGATGTCGCCCTGCAGGAGGCCATGCGCTGGGCCGATCGTTCCGAGGTCCGTCCGACCGAGAAGCAGGCCTATCAGCGTGCGGAGCTCTGGCGGCCCTACAGAGGCGTCGCCGCGCACCTGCTGTGGGCCTGCTACGGCGCCGTAAAGCGCAGAGAGATCGCGCCTTTTTAGAGTCTTGCGACAGATGTCTTGGTTCTGTCGCTGACTCGGACCATGCTTTCCTTGCGTTCGGGGATGAATGGCGATTCCCAGAATTGCGTAGGAAGGAGGCCCGTCTTCAGTCCTGTCGCGTACTTCATCAGCCGGAGCCTGATACGCTCCGAAGGGGGGCTATGATGCAGGTCCTCACGCGTCCACCGTCGGGCATGCCGGCCCTGGTGCTCAACGCCGACTTCCGGCCTCTAAGCTATTATCCGCTGTCCCTCTGGCCCTGGCAGGAGGTGATCAAGGCGGTGTTCCTGGATCGCGTCGACGTCGTGGCCAGCTACGACCAGGTCGTCCATTCGCCGTCCTTCGAGATGCGGCTGCCCAGCGTCGTGGCGCTGAAGCAGTACGTCCCGCAAGAGCGGCCGCCGGCCTTCACCCGCTTCAACCTGTTCCTGCGCGACAGCTTCAGCTGCCAGTATTGCGGCGCGCTGGAGGACCTGACGTTCGACCACGTGATCCCGCGCTCGCGAGGCGGCCGGACCACCTGGGAGAACATCGTCACCGCCTGCGCGCCCTGCAACCTCAGCAAGGGCGGCCGCACGCCGCGCGAAGCGGGCATGCAGCCCTTCCACACCGCTCGCCGCCCGTCGATGCACGAGCTGCAGGAGAGGGGCCGCAAGTTCCCGCCGGGGCGGTTGCACGTCAGCTGGCTGGATTACCTGTACTGGGACATAGAGCTGGAGGCGTAGGGCTTCAGACAGCAAAACGGCCCGGGCGGTCTTTTGAGGAAAGTGTCCCGGGCCGTGGCTGTGAGGCGGAAGGGGATCGGTCCGCCCGAGCTGCACCATAAAATGCGGACGTATGGCGAAGGTTCCGGCGCGGCGTGGAAAATGTTTCAGCGCTGCAACATGCTCAGTATCGGGCGCCGAACCATGCAACCCGAACCTCGACCAATGGGTTTTTACAGCCGAGGCAAAAGCCACGGGAGGTTACCCATGAACCGCCACCACACCGACGACGGCGACAAGCGCCACTTCACCCACGGCACGGCCGCTTCGACCGCCGACCTGGCTTCGGAAGGCACGGTCCGTCCAGAGGATCGTCATATCGATGCGCCGCACGCTCGCGAGGCCAAGCGCCCGCTGGCGGACGGCGAGAAGCACGACCAGTTGGCCGCCAAGGTCGAGAAGTCCGAGAACCGTCAGGAAGCCCTGCTGGACGAGGGCCTGGAAGAGAGCTTCCCGGGCAGCGACCCCGTCAGCGTCAAGCGCATTACCTGATCAGCGCGCCGGAAAGCGGCGGGCGGCGCGTTCGGCGAAGCTGAGCACGACGCCGGTCTGGACTTCGGTTTCGACAGGCTCGAAGGCCACGACCGGACGACGGCGCGGCTGGCGACGGTCCAGGGCGGCGATCTGGTCGAAGGTCAGGTCGCCGTGCTCTCGGGCCATCTTGCGGACCGTTTCGATCATGCTGGCGCCGTAGATGGTCAGGATGCCGGCGGCGTCGGCCAGCCAGTCGGAAATATTGCCGTCGCGATGGGCGATGATCTGGGCGACTTCGACGCCGGCGCCCAGCACCAGGGCCGCGATCGTCAGATCGTTGCGGCGCATGCGCGGAAACGCCAGGAACGAGATCGCCAGCAGGCCGCCGAATGCGATCGCGTGAGCCGCCTTGTCGTTCAGGCCGAAGATCGCTTCGGCGCCCTGGAACGGACCCAGGGTCAGCACGGCCACCGCCAGGGAGCCGGCCGCCAGCGTAGCGCGGGCGGCGGTGACGAAGTGAGCGGGCTTGAACATGGACGCAACCTTCGCAAGGAACGGATCCGTCCTAACAGCGAAGGTCGCGCCATTCGGTAAACGGGCAGGGTTAGCGAGAAGTCACCAACGTCCTGCCGTTGCTGGATCCCCGCCTTCGCGGGGACGAGCGGGCCAGGACCCGCTCACTTCTTCTCGGCCTCGGCCTTCTTCTTGGCTTCCTCGGCCGCCTTGGCGGCGTCTTCCTGGGCCTTGTTCCAGACCTGGTATTCTTCGAGATAGGGCTGACGGCGCAGGATCTTCGAGGCCGGGTCGACGATCACCGGCGCGGCAGCGCCCACGGTGACGCGGCCCGTCCCGTCGGCCATCGGCAGGGTGACCAGCCTGTCGCCGACCTTGACCTCGACTGGCAGGGGGAAGGGTTTGTCCTTCGGGGCTTTCCACGTCAGCACCAGGTCGCCGCCCTCACGGGTCTGGACCAGGTCGGGCAGTTGGGCCTCGTACAGATAGACGTCGAAGAACCAGCCGTAGTCCTTGCCGGTCACCTGGTTGACGATCTTGATGTAGTCCTTGGTGCCCAGATAGCGCGGCGTGAAGTTACCGGGCTTGGGATCGGGCGTGCCGTAGACGGCGATGCGGGTGATCTTGAAGAAGGCCTCGTCGCCCAGCAGCTGCCGCAGCGTGTGCAGCATGTTGGCGGCCTTGTAGTAGATGTCGTTCCCGGGGCCGCGGTCGCCGTTATAGACGTCGTCTTCCTTCAGTTGCTTGCCCGAGACGATCGGGAACCTGTTCTTGGTGTCGACGCGCATCTTGTTTAGCCGCGCCATGTATTCCATGTCGCCGTTCAGCCATTGCGACATCAGGGGCTGCATGTAGCTGCCGTAGCCTTCGTGCAGCCACATGTCGTCATTGTCGGTGTTGGTCAGCTGGTTGCCGAACCACTCGTGCGCGAACTCGTGCTGCAGCAGCCAGTCGAAGCCGTAGATCTCTTTCTTGTACTTGTTGCCGTAGGCGTTGATCGTCTGGTGCTCCATGCCCAGGTGCGGGGTCTCGACCACGCCCATCTTCTCGTCGCGGAACGGGTAGGGGCCGATCATCTGCTCGTAGAAGTCCAGCATCGGACCGAACTCGGCGAACAGGCCCTTGGCCTTCTCGGCATTGCCCTTCAGGTACCAGAACGCCATCGGCACGGTGTCGCCGAAGCGGCTCTTGTAGGTCCCCGACAGCTCTTCATACGGACCGACGTCCAGGGCGATGGCGTAGGTGTTGGGGTTCTTGGTCCGCCAGTTGTAGGTCCGCCAGCCGTCCTTCTCGGTCATGCCCTTGAAGACGCCGTTGGCCGGGGCGACCAGCGGGGCGGGGACGGTGATGTGCAGGTCGACCAGCTTGGGCTCGCCCATCGGATAGTCGATGCAGGGCCAGAAGATGTCGCAGCCGTCGCCTTGCACGGCGGTGGCGATCCAGGGCTCGCCGCTCTCGGTCTTGCTCCAGACGAAGCCGCCGTCCCAGGGCGCGCGCTTGGCTTCCAGCGGCGCGCCGGCATAGGTGATGACCACGGTCACGGACTTGCCCCCGGCCACCGGCTTGGGGAGCTTGATGGTCATCCGGCCTTCGGGATTGGTCCAGGTGGCCGCCTTGCCGTCGACGGTCAGCTTGCTGATCGCGAACACCCGGTCGAAGTCCAGGACCAGGGTCTTCAGCGCCGCCTTGGCGGTGAAGGTCAGGGTCGCCTCGCCCTCGATCGCCTTCTGGTCGGGCAGGATCTTGAATTTCAGGTCGGCGTGGTCGAAGGCCAGGGCCTGCTGTTCGGCGGGCATGGCGCCGCCGGTCTCGAGCGACAGGGCGCTGGTCTTGGGGAGCTCGGCGGCCTGCGCGGTCGAAAGGGCCAGCAGCGACGCCGCGCAGGCGGCGAGGTTACGGAAGGACAAGTAGGCGACTCCCCAACGCGATGACGTATCGGGGCTTATCGGTAGGCCCGGGCGGGCCAAACGCCAAGAGCGTGACAGTTTGAAAGTGGAGGCCGGTTACAACGGCCGTCACGCGACCAGAAAAAGAGCTTCAGATCTTCTCGCTGATCTTGATGGCGGCCCGGCAGCCCGCCTTGATAACAGCCGTGAGCAGCGGATAGGCGGCGGCCTCGTGGGCGCCTTCCTCGATGGCCAGGTCGCGGTGGGCCAGTTCGTCGTCACGGAACTGGGTCAGCTCGGCGGCCAGTTCCGGATCGCGGTCCTTCAACTCCTCGATCTGGCCGGCATAGTGCTTCTCGATCACCGTCTCGACGGCCTCGGTGCAGGCGTGGGCGGCCTTGTCGCCCAGCAGGGCGGTGCCGGCTCCGAGCGCAAAAGCGGCCGCGCGCCAGACCGGCGACATCAGGGTCGGGCGGACATTGCGCTCGGTCAGCAGCTCGTTGAAGCGGGTCAGGTGGACCTGTTCGTGGCCTTCCATCTCCTTCAGCTGGTCGGCGATGCGCTCGCGGCCCGGCGCATGGCGCATGACCGCCGCCTGGCCGCGATAGATGTGCACGGCCGCCAGTTCGCCGGCCTGGTCGACGCGCAGGATCTCGGCGAGGCGCGAGGTCAGGGCGCCTTGGCCGGGGCGAGGGGGGACCGGCTTGGTCATCTAGAGCGTCTCCGCCTTGCGCAGGCCCGCCAGCACCGACCAGACGGTCAGCTTCAGCGACACCAGGGCGTTCCAGCCGGCCATCGACAGGCCCAGGAACACCCAGGCGGCCTTGTCGCACATAGGCGGTTTGATCTTCATCGTGCCCTTCAGCATGGCCTCCAGGTTCGAGGCCTGGGCGACGCCGCCGCCGGTGCAGGTCGTTGGACCCGGCCACCACTTCCACTCGACGCCGGCGTGGAATATCGCCAGGCCCGCGCCGTACAGGAAGATCGCGCCCAGCAGCAGGTTCACGGGCTGGCGCAGGCGGGCCCACAGCGGCGTGCGCTGCAGGACCGCGCCGATCAGGCCGACGGTCCCTGCGACCCAGTAGACTTCCCGCGCCTTCAGGCACAGGTGGCAGGGGGCGAGGTGGCCGAAGGTCTCGAACGAATGGGCGATGGCCAGCATCAGGGCGCTGGACAGCAAGGCGACCAGCGGCCAGTGGCGCGTGACCAGATCATAGACCGTGCGGACGAAGATCGGCGTCGCGGCTGGCGTTTCGGTCGGTTGGTGTTCGTTATCCGTCATGCGCCGCAAGCTCCGCCTTGTCCGCCCCCGCCCAGGAAATGGCTGGCGGTGAGGCCGATGACAAGGAGGGCGATCAAAAGGCCGGCGAACAGCGCCAGTCGGCGCTCGACGATCGGCATCATCGCAGGACCGAACTTCTTGACGACGAAGGCGACAAGGAAGAAGCGGGCGCCACGGGTGACTACGCAAGCAGCGATGAAGATCGGCAAGCTGTAGAGCAGGATGCCCGAAGCGATGGTCACCAACTTGAAGGGGATGGGCGTCAGCCCCTTACCCAGAATGAACCATAGCCAGTTGTGATCGCTCCAGCATTGCAACTGGGCCAACGAGGTAGGGTGTCCCAGCTTGGCCATCATGAATAGGCCGAAGTCGCGCAAGAAATAGCCAATTGCGTAGCCGAGCAAGGCGCCGAGCACCGAGGCGATCGTGCAGAGCAAGGCGTAGCGCCAGGCCTTTTCCGGCTTGGCCAGCACCATCGGGGCCAGCATCACGTCCGGCGGAATGGGGAAGAACGAGCTCTCCGCAAACGAAACCGCGAACAGGCTTAGCGGAGCGTGTTTTGAAGCGGCCAGGCCCATGACCCAGTCGTACATACGGCGCAGCATGCGGACTCCGAAGGAACGTGAGAGCCCGTAGCTAGCAGGGCGGAGGGAGCTTGTCCGCAAGGATCGGCGCGCGCGGCTTCCCGGCCCACGCGCGCCGCCCCCGAGAAGCATTTCCGGGAGGAAATGCTTCTCGATCTCTCAGTCAGGAATCCCGATTGGCCCCTGGCCAATCGGGAGCGGTTAAAACTTCAGCGCCAGGGAAACGCTGTAGTTGCGGCCGGGCTGGCTATAGCCGTCCTTGACGGTGGAGTTGTCGGCTAGGCCGCGCGCGTCGGCCCACCACCAGTACTTCTCGTCGGTCAGGTTGAAGACGCCGCCGCGCAGGGTGACGTTGTCGGTCACCGCCCACCAGGCCGTCAGGTTGCCGACCGTGAACGAGGGTGGGGTGAAGCAGTTCAGCGGCGAGCTGCCGGGGATGGCCCCGGTGCACGACACGCCGGCGCGGCCGGCCGACTTGCGGTCGGAATGGATGACCGAAAGGTCGCCGCCGAACTTGCCCGAGGGCGCGCGATAGGCGACGCCGCCCGTCAGCTTGACCGGGTCGATCGAGGTCAGGGGCGTGTTGACGCCGTTGCCGCGCGAGGCGCCCCGAGCGTACGAAGCCGCCGCGCGGGCGGTGAAGCCATGGCCCAGGTCGAACGAGCCCTTGGCCTCGGCGCCGCTGATCTTCACGCCCGACAGGTTGACGTACTGGTAGACGGCCGGGTTGGTCGGCGTGAAGGCGCCAGACACCTGCACCTGTTCGATGAAGTTGTCGTACTCGCCGGTGAAGCCGGTGACGGCCACGCGCCAGCCGCCGCGGTGCAGGCGGAAGCCGGCTTCCAGGGTCCTGCTGGTCTCGGGCTTCAGGTTCGGGTTCGAGATCGAGCGATAGTTCGAGATCGGGTTGGCGAAGCCGGTGTTGACCTGCGACGGGGAGGGGGCCTTGAAGCCTGCCGCCACGTTGGCGAACAGGGTGACCAGGTCGGTGGCGTCCCAGACCAGGCCCAGCTTGGGCGAGACGTGGGTGTCGCTTTGACCGGAGCTGGGAATCGTGAACAGCGGGTCCGACTTCGGGTCCAGTTTGTAGTAGTCCAGGCGCACGGCCGGATAGAGGGTCACCGGACCGGCGGTGATCTCGTCCTGTACGTAGAGCCCCGCCAGGGTGAAGTCGGTGGTCGGGAAGGCCTTGGCGGGGAAGGTCTCGCCGGCCGGCGGGACCGTACCATTGCGCGTGCCCTGCTGGCGGGTGATCGAGGCGTCGCCGCCCCAGACGACTTCGTGCTTGAACGCGCCCTGGTCGAACACGCTGTGCAGCTCGACGGCCGCGCCCAGCACGCGATTGTCGAAGGTGGCGTCACGGGTGCGGTCGGCGGCGGTGAAGCGATCCTCGGCCGAGAACTGGCGGGTCGTGCTGTTCTGCCAGTACAGCGAGGTGCGGGCGGCGTTGATCAGGCCCTGGCCGTTGTCGAAGCGGTGGTCCAGGGCGACGCGGTCGCGCTTGACCTTGTCGAAGGCGGTCAGGCCGATGACGCTGGTCGCGGCCAGCGGCGGCTTGGCGATGGCCGACAGCACGTTCCAGTCGACGTTGCGATCCATGTGGTCGACGGTCAGGCGGAAGCGGTTCTTGTCATTGGGGCTGTAGACCAGCTTGCCCAGGAACGAATTGGACTGGTTGTCCTCGGGGTTGGCGGTGGTGCGGTCGGTATTGGCCGAGTTGTTGGTCCCGGCCGTCTCCTGGCCCTTGCCGTCGCGGCGGGTATAGGCGGCCAGGGCCTCCCAGCGGTCGGACTTGCCGGCCAGCACCAGGCTCTCGGTCCAGCTCTTGTCGGCCGAGGCGTAGCCGACGCGGGCGCGGGCGGTGAAACGCTTGCCGTCCTTCAGCATGTCGGACGGGTCCTTGGTGATGAAGGTGACCGAGCCGGCCAGGCCGTCGGCGCCGTACAGGGCCGAGGCGGGACCACGCACGATCTCGACCGACTTCAGGATGTCCAGGTCGACATAGTCGCCGCGGCCGGTCGACTGGGCGCCGAAGGCGAAGCCGTCGGGCACGCGCACGCCGTCGACGACGATCAGCACGCGGTTGCCTTCCAGGCCGCGGATGTTGAAGCCGGCATTGCCGTCGCGGCCCGTCGAGGCGCCGGCGGCGGTGAAGCGGGCGGGGGCGTTGCGCACCGAGACGCCCGGCTCGTCGCGGACCAGGTCCTTGATGTCGCGAACCAGGCCGTCCTCGATCTCTTCCGACGAGATGACGCTGACGGTCACCGGAGCTTGCGAGACGGTCTTTTCCGAGCGCGTGGCGGTGACCGTGACCTTGTCGACCTCGGCCGAGTCGGCGGCGGGGTTGGCGTCTGCAGCGTAGGCGGTCGTGGCCAGCAGGGCGGCGGTCGAGGCGGCCGCCAGGGCCGCCAGTTTCAGGCGAGACATCGATATCCCCTCGATGATGCGTTTGCGAATTAATCGCAATTGATGGGCGATGGCCTAAAGCGGGCGCTCCGACCGGTCAAGTTATTTGCAATTGATTCTCAGAACTAATCGCAATATGCCGGGATCGCCGCGACTTGAGCGGCGCCTGGGGTATTCCCGATGATCCGTTCTTTCCGCGCCGGCCTGCTGGGCGGCGCGCTCCTGTTGGCCCTGGCCGGCTCGCTCGTCTCTGGGGCCGCCCAGGCCCATTCGCCCTATCTGCTGCCGACCGTGTTCGACGTCTCCGACCGGCGGGTCGTGACGGTGCAGGGCGCTTTCGCCGAGAACTTCTTCACGCCCGAGGTCGTAATGAAGTCGGACGGATATGCCGTGATCGGCCCGGACGGCGTCGGCACGCCGCTGGTCCCGACCTATCTGCGCGAGGTGGCGCTGGTCGAGGCGGCGATCGAGAAGCCGGGCACCTATCGCATCACCACGGGTCTGCGTGGCGGCCGCACCGCCAAGGCGGCGCTGGTCAACGGCCAATGGGAGTTCTTCGAAGGCGGCAAGGCTCCGGCCGACGCCGTGGACATGCAGAGCCTGACCATGGCCGATGTCTATGTGACCAAGGGCGCGCCCAACGCAGCGGCGCTGGCGCCTATCGGCAAGGGCCTGGAATTCAAGGCTGTCACCCATCCCAACAAGATCACGACGGGCCAGGACGCGGTGTTCGAGGTCCTGTTCGAGGGCAAGCCCCTGGCCGGACAGCCGATCAGCGTGACCGCGGCTGACGACCGCTATGTCGACACCAAGACCGCGCCCAAGACCGTCGTCAGCGACGCCAAGGGCCGCTTTGTCGTCAAGCTCGACCGCTCCGGCCTCTACCAGATGCAGACCCGTCACCGACTGGCCCCGGAAGCGGGTCAGGTCGGCCGCAGCTTCACCTACGCCCTCACCGTCGAATCCCTCCGCTAGGACATCCCATGAAGACCCGCATCATCCTGGCCGCCGCCGTGGCCGCTTCGCTCGCCGCCGGCCTAGTCCCCGCTGGTATGGCCCATGCCGCCTCGCACGCCCGCGACACCTTCATCAAGGAGCAGGACCAGAACGGCGACGGCGTCGTCAGCAAGGACGAGTTCGCCGCCACCCGCGCGCTGCAGTTCGCCGCCACTGACGCCGACAGGAACGGCTCGCTGTCGCGGGCTGAATATGTCGGGGAGTTCAAGGCCCGCCTCGAAAAGCGCCTGGCCGCCTCGACCGCCCCGGCCGCCGACAAGGAAGAGGAGCGCGTGCGCCAGATGCGCCAGGCCGACGTGCGTTTCGGCGTGCTCGACAGCGACAAGAGCAGCGCCATCACCCGCGCCGAGTTCGACTATTCGGGCTGGCGGATGTTCAACCACCACGACACCAACAACGATGGCGCGGTCTCGGCCGCCGACCCGGTCAAGGAAGACCAGCGGAACTAGGTCACAGCCCTGTCTTCCCGGCCGCAGCGCAGCGGAGAGCCGGGACCGCGGAACGCTCAGCGTTTCCTGCGGTCCCGGATCGGCGCGCCTAGCGCTTGTCCGGGAAGACAGAGATCATCGCCGATTTGGCTTCTGAGCGTTTCGTGGCTATGACCGCCGGCTAACACGGCCCGTGGCCCAGACTGAAAGCTTGAAGACCATGAGCGACACGCCTCCCGACCGCCTCTCGGTGAACCCGGACAGCCCGTACTACGACGCCGACCTGCTGGAGCGCGGCATCGGCATCCGCTTCAAGGGCGTCGAGAAGACGAACGTCGAGGAATACTGCATCAGCGAGAAGTGGGTGCGCGTCGCGGCCGGCAAGACCGTGGACCGCAAGGGCAACCCGATGACCCTGAAGCTGCAGGGCGAGGTCGAGGCGTATTTCCGCGACGACGCCGAAGAAGGCTGAGGGTGGCCGACGCCGACCTCGAGGCGATGGCGCGCGACGAGCTTTCGCGCGCCGTGACCCTGCGCTGGCAGGACCTGCGCGGCATCGTGCCCTGGGGCGACACCTTCGAAGGCGTCTCGCCCGCCGGCCGTTATGTCGAGGTCGAGCGCAGCTACATCTGGGCCTCGCAGGAGGGCGGCGACATCCTTTGCGAAGTCACCGTCTTTGGCGGCCCGTCGCGCTATGACGCGGGCGAACGCGTCTCCAGCATCATTTATCGCCCGTCCTGAGCACCTTGGCCGTGCATCGATAACGCTGTTGCGTTAACCATAGGGCGCGCCCGCCGACGGCGCGACTTGTAGGGCTCAGGGGGATCGCCGTGTACCAGTCAGAATTTCCGGTCGAGACGCCAATACCGGTCTTCGATCCGACCCTGGTGTTCCTTCTGATCCTGGCGAGCCTGGCCATCGCGGGCCTGGCCTTCTTCGCCGGCCGCCTGACCGGCCGCGGCGACAAGGGCGAGAAGCAGAGCGACGTCGCCAAGATCATCCACGAGGCCGTGAAGGCCAAGTGCGTGGCCGCCTCCAGCGCCCATTCCGGCGAGCTGATCGTCAAGACCCAGGACCTGATCGACGAGGTCAAGCTGCGCGTCGGCCCGCTGCTGGCCTTCGGCGGCCCCTGCGCCAAAGCCTTCGAGCATCTGGGCAAGGCCATGAAGGGCGACCCGCCCGAGGAGAAGAAGAAGGACGACCACGGCAAGGGCGGCGACAAGCACGGCCATGGTCACGGCCACGGCAAGGACGCCCATGGCCACGGTCACGATTCGCACGGGCACGGCGATTCGAAGGAACCCGACGCGGCGGCCATCGGTCTCCTGACCCGCAACGTCACGATCGTCGCGCCCCAGACCGTCGTGATCGCCAATCCGCCCAAGCCCGACAAGCCCAAGGACGATCACGGTCACCACGACGACCACCCCAAGGAAGAGGCGCCCAAGGTCCTGGATCACAAGGAGTTCATGCAGCTGCTGCGCCTGGCGGTGGCCGAGTTCTCCGACTTCTGGAACCGTCCCAACTGCCTCCGCGAGCTGGAGGACTGCCAGAAGGCGCTGACCGAGACCAAGCCGCTGCCCAAGCCCAAGGTTCGCCTGTCGGAGCGCGACTGATCCTCGGAAAAACGCGTCTCGGGGCATGAGAACGCCAATCAGGAAGGCGAGACGACTATTCGCTGCCCAAGCGGCGTGCGAAAGTGCCTGTTCGTGCAAGTGAACTCGTCGGGGCGTTGAGCCTGCGGCGAGGGACGCCCAAATCAAGAGTACGCGACGGCTCGGCAGAGTCGCTCGTGAAACGGACTGGCGAAAGGCCGCTCCTCCGAAGGCGGTCGCGCATTGAGCGTGCAGGCGAAAGTGTCCGCGGTTTCGCCCGAAGCGCGCTCAAAACTTTGGACTCTAGAACCTACCGGGTTCAGATGAGGCATCTGAACCCGGTAGGTTCGGGGGGAGGACGAAAGGAAGGACCTGACCGCGACGGTCTCTCCGATTACCCCTGGCGCATCCGAGGCGCCTGAACCCGGCGTCAGTCTCTCGGACTACGTACCCTACCGCCTGGCCACGGCCTCGGCGGCGGTCAGCCGCCTGATCGCCCGGGCCTACGAGGACCGGTTCGGCCTGACCATCCCGCAGTGGCGGCTGATGTCGGTGCTGGCCGAGGGCTCCCTGACCCAGCACACCGCCGTCACCCGCACGGCCATGGACAAGGTCCGGGTCAGCCGCGCGGCCCAGGAACTCGTCGTCCGCCGCCTGGTGGCGCGCACCACGGTCCGCTCGGACCGTCGCTCGCACATGCTGGAGCTGACCGCCGCCGGCCGCCGCCTGTTCGCCGAGATCGCCCCTCTGGCGCTTGCGTACGAGGCGACGCTGCTGGCCGGTCTGGCTCCCAGCGAGGTGGCGATGTTCAAGCGCCTGCTGGACCACCTGGAGACTGCCGCCATCCAGCTGACGGGGGGAGAGACGGTTTCTCCGCCGCATGGCATGGAAGACTAAACCCGGGCTGGAATTCGTATTCGGCCCCTGCTAGGAAGGCCACCCTTCGCGCATGCGCGAAGTCTGCGGGCGTGGTGAAACTGGTAGACGCGCCGGACTCAAAATCCGGTTCCGAAAGGAGTGTCGGTTCGACCCCGACCGCCCGCACCATATTCTTCTTACCTACAGAGTCGCGCTGTCTGGCTGGTGGGGCTTTGGTTGTCGCAATTGTTGATTGCGGGCATGGTCGTCGTGGCGACCAACCTTCGGTATGGTCCGGTGACGCTTGAGTAGTCCGAGGACCAATGGCCTTGTACACGTTGCACATGGGACGGGTCGGAAGCGGTTTCCAGATGGCTTCTGGAGGATCGGTTGGCGATCCCAAGAACCCCTTCTCCAAAGGCACGATCGCGCTTCAATATCCGTACCTCAAGCTGCGTGGTCTGGATCTGGAGGCGGAAATTCCCGGCCTCCACTGGGGTACGGTGAATATCGAACTGGCCCACGAACTGTTGATGCTCAATCCTGACTTCCCGGTCGATCAGTTGGACTGGGCGTCGGAGGAGCCCAACCCCGAGGCGCGGGTCGCGCCTGAAGACTTTTGGTTCGCGCGGTGTGGTGTCGGCTATGCGGGCCGCTTCTATTCAGGGCTGATCTACTACCCGCATCCACGCACCAAGCCGTCCACAAACGCGCACAACTACGCGGTGATCGAGGTTCTGACGCAGCGGATAGAGGGCCTGACCAAGGGCGAGCCGATTAGCGTTCACTGCCGATCCGATGTATTCGGTCCGCGTCCGGCCTAAAGCCGGTCAACCGCCGCGACCCGCCGCGCCAGCCCTCGCAGCAACCCGCGCCCCTTCACCCAGGCGCCGTGGCCGCTGTCGACATTGATGTGCCCGGCGCGGCCCAGGTCCACGAACTCCGAACCCCAGCTCCGCGCGAACGCCTCGGCGCGATCCAGCTCCACATAGGGATCGTCCCGACTGGCCACGACCAGGCTCGGAAACGGCAACCGCTGGCGGGGGATGGGCGAGAAGCCGACCAGCAGGCGGCCGGCGGGACCCTCGCGGTTGACGTCGGCCGGGGCGACCAGCATGGCCCCGCCGACGCCGCGTCCGCCGGTGACCTGGGCGAAGTGGGCGACGAGGGCGCAACCAAGACTATGGGCCACCAGGATCGCGCCGGGGCGCTGGCGCACGGCCTCGGCCAGGCTGATCATCCAGTCGCCCAGCAGCGGGCGCTCCCAGTCCTGCTGGTCGACGCGTTCGGCGCCGGGCAGCTCGCGCTCCCAATGCGATTGCCAGTGATCGGGACCGGAGTTGTAGAGGCCCGGCACGATCAGGATCGGCGGGTCCGCGCGCTCGCCACGCAGGGGCCGGGCGGGTTCGAAAGCGGAGGGCGGGGGCATCATCATGCGAAACTCGGTGGGCTTTGGCCGTCCCGAAGGTGATGCCCGCGTCGCCGTCTCGCTTCAATTCATATCAATTGAATAGGAATTGAGAAAAGCTGAGGCGAGACAGCGGTTTCGGGATGGAACCTTCGGTGACCTTAAGCCGCGATTTTGTCGCCGCGATGCAGCGGGTCGGGCAGGGGACCGCCGTCCTTCACGAACTGCAGCGACACCGAGTTGATGCAGTAGCGCAGGCGCGTCGGGGCCGGACCGTCCGGGAAGACGTGGCCCTGGTGGCTGTCGCAGCGGGCGCAGCGGGTCTCGATGCGGACCATGCCGTACGAGGTGTCGCGGATGCCCAGCACGTGGTCCTCGGCGAACGGGGCGTAGAAGCTGGGCCAGCCCGTGCCGCTCTCGAACTTGGTCTCGTGCTTGAACAGCGGGAGGCCGCACAGGCGGCAGGCATAGACGCCGGGGTTCTTCTCGCCCAGCAGGCCGCCGCAGAACGGGGCCTCGGTGCCGTGGTGCAGGAGGACGCGGGCCTCTTCGGCCGTCAGGTCGGCCTCCAGGCGTTCGCGTTCCGGCTCCGTCGGCGGCGAAAGGTCGAAACCGGCGGTTGAAAGGGTGGCTGCGTCTGTCATGAACGACAATGTAAGCGCTCGAACCTTGAACCGGTAGGACCTAGGAGCTTCCCATGACCGTCGCCGTCGCATTCCTGCAGCCGGGCTGGGCCGATTGGGAGGCCGGCGGCGTGCTGGCGCTGCTGCGCGAACATCTGAAAGTGCAGATCGAGATCGCCACGCCGAGCGGCGATCCGGAGACCTCGATCGGCGGCGTGCTGGCCGCGGCCGACTACCGCTTCGACGATCCGGTGCTGAGCGATGCGGACGTCTATATTCTGATCGGCAGCGACGAATGGGCCAAGGGCGAGAACTCGGCGATCTCGGCGCTGATCCGCCAGGCCTTCGCCGACGGAAAGCCGGTGGCCGGTATCTGCGCCGGCACGACGGCCCTGGCCCATGCCGGTCTGTTCGAAGGGCGCAAGCACACCTCGAACGGCGCCGAGTGGCTGGCCGAGCAGGTCCCGGGCTATGCGGGCGCGGACCACTACGTCGACACGCCCAAGGCGGTGGTCGACGGCAAGCTGGTCAGCGCCTCGGGTCTTGCGCCCGTGACCTTCGCCGCCGCTGTGGCGCGTCTGGTGGCGCCCGAGGCGGAGGAGATGATCGCGGGGTATGAAGCGATGTTCGCCCGCGAGTTTTCGGAAGCGTAGGGGCTACTTGATCGCAGCGACGCCTATGCGGGCGACCTGGCCGTCCTGAACGGCCGTGCCGCCTGAGACGCCGATGGCGCCGACGATCTTGCTGTCGACCAGCAACAGCTCGCCGCCCTCCAGCGCCATGGCGCCGGTGAAGATCGAGTTCAGCGTGCCGGCCTTCACCGCGTCCTGGAAGTAGGACGACGGCTTGCGGAAGTTGGCGGCGGTCTGGGCCTTGCCGAGAGCGACTTCGGTCGAGCCGTATTGCGTGCCGTCCATCTTCTCGCTCAGCACCGGCTGGCCGTTCGGCTCCAGCACGGTGATGACCATGGTCCAGCCGTTCTTGCGGGCCTCGGCCTCGGCGGCCGCGACCACGGCCTTGGCCTCGGCCAGGGTGATCACGCGGCTGGAATAGGGGGGCGACACTGGAACCGGCGGCGCCGCCGTCTGGGCGAGGGCCGAACCGCCGGCCAGGGTGAGGCCGGTGGCGATCAGGGCGAACGTCTTCTTCATGGCAGGACGACCTCGTCGTTCAGGGCGGTGTTTTGCGGTTGGGTGGTGACGATCCGGACGCGCAGGCCTTGAGCCTTCACACCGGCCGGGATCTTCAGTTTCACCGAAGCGGCTTTGGGCAGCAGGTCCAGCGGGGCCTTCAGGGCGGGGGTCGGTGCGCTGGCCAGCACCTTGCCGGCCTGGTCGACCAGCTCCAGCTTGGCCGCCGCCGCGTCCTGGGCGCCCAGGCTGTGAACCTTGGCGGTGATGGATGAGCCCTTCACCACCACGTCGCCGCGGCCGATGCCCAGATCGGCGCGCTTGGCCGGATCGTCGCCGGCCGCAGCCAGCTTCATGTCGATGACCGTGGTCTGGCGCGGGGCCAAGGTGACCTTGGTCCCCAGGCTGCGCTCGAAGGCGACGGTGCGGGTCGAGGCGGCGCCGTCGATCATGTCGTCGCCATTGGCGTCGACGCCCTGGTTCAGGCTCCATTGGCCCGGCGCGACATTCCAGCCGGTCATGACGCCCGTCACCGATTGGTCGGTGCGGTTATAGGCGATGACCTTGAAGCCGGTCTTGGTCACGTCCTTGACCAGCAGGGCCACGTCCGTACCGTCGGCGTTGTCGAAGCGCCACGAGACGGTGTGGCCCGGCGTCATCTGGCCGCGCTTGTTGGCGATGCCGCCCAGACGCGAGCGTTGCAGCAGGTCGGACGGCAGCTCCACGCGGTCGGACCACCAGTGGCCTTCCGTGTGCATGTACATGTGCTGGGCGTTCCACTGGATCTCGTCGGCATAGAGATCCTCGAGGAACCCCTTGTCGCCGGTCAGGGTCCAGGCGCTGTAGCGGTCCAGGGCGGCGCCCTTCTTGGCCGAGGCGATGATCTGGTCCTTGTTGGCCTCGGCCAGGTTCAGCTCGGCCAGGGCGTTGTCGTTGAGGCTGCCCAGCGAGCGAATACCGGCCTTGGAGATCCGCCACTTGATCGGGGCCAGGTATTTGGCGTCGCTGGTCAGGCGATACGCCGACCAGAACACCTGGAACGGACCATCCGCGCCCGAACCCTGCAGCACCGTGCCGCCGCGCTCGGCGTCGGTGCGCCAGTTGATCTCGTTGGGGTACGAGCCGTCCTTGGCCACGTGGGCCAGATAGCCGTCGGCCAGGCCGATGACCGTGGCCTTGGCGGTCGGGTCGCCGTTGTAGTCGGCGATCAGGATCGACGGGTGGACGACGCCGAACGAGTACGGCTTCTGCCACTCCCACGGGCCTTCGCGGTACGAAATCTTGCCGCTGTACCAGTTGGTGTTGAAGTGGACGTGGCCGGCCGGGTTCTTGTCGATCACCCGGGGCAGGGCCTTCACGGTCGTGAACAGCCGCTCCACCGCCAGCGGGTCGCCGTAGTTGACGTACATCGCCTCGGAGTTGGAGTTGATGCCTTCCTCGTAGGCGTGCAGCTCGTCGGTCACGATGGTCGACAGGCCATCGGTGAACATGCCGTTCTTGTAGACCGCGTCGGTCAGGCGGTTCAGCGAATGGGTCAGCTTGTCGGGCTGGACGCCCATCAGCGCCACGCCCGGCCATTGCTGCAAGAGGTCGGTGTCATCCGACAAGCCGCCGCCGAAGTCGCCGAAGTCGGCCTGGCGCTCGTCGATCCACCAGTTGATGAACTTGGCGACCAGCTTCAGGTCTTCCGTCTGGCGGAAGGCCCACAGCGGAGTGTTGTCGGTCGGCTTGGGTTGGTCGAAGGCCGGCCAGCCCTGGCTGCCATAGGTGATGTCGCCCCAGTATTCGCGGCCGACCTGGTTGTCGGGGTCGACCTTCAGCAGGTCGGTGATGTCGGCATAGAGGCGCCGGTACAGGCCCTGGCGCTTGGAGGTGGTATGCTCCTCGACCAGGAAGGCCCAATTGTCCTTCACCTGGTTCAGGCGGTCGGCGATGTGCTCGACCTTGGCCTGATCGCGGTCCTTCAGGACGAACCGGATCTTGGCGCCGTCCAGGGCCTTGGGACCGAAGTCGGTGCTGTCGGCGGCGATGGTCAGGTAGAGGCTGTCGGCGGTCAGGATGCGGTCGCGCATGTCCAGCCACACGGTGCGGCCCTCGCCGGCCTTCAGCGAGACGCTGACGTCGATCATGTTGCGGCCCGGCCAGATCGGGTCCTTCACCTGGATATTCAGCGGGATCACCGCGCCCGCCGCGCCGGGCAGGGCGGGGATGTCGATGGCCACGCCGTCCAGGCCGTCGCGGGCGTTCTCCCAGCCATAGGCCCAGTTGCGGGCCAGGGCCTTGCCGGCCGGGGCGTCGCCGAAGCCCGACGGGATCAGCACGTGCACGATCGGCAGGCCCGGGGCCTTGAGGTCAGCGGCCGGACGCGGACGGGTCGGGGCCGCGTCCGGAATGGCCACGACCGTGGCGCGCTCGCCCGCCGGGTGACGACCGGCGATATAGGCGTTCAGGTCGGCCAGGTTCAGATAGTCCGGCGCCACGTCGGCGCGGACCGTGTAGGTCATCTTGAAGGCGTCCTTCGGCTCGGCGCCGGCCGAGACGTTGTAGGCCCAGATCTCCTGGATCGGGGTCTCCTGGGCCCCATTGGTGAAGGTCAGCACGCCGCCCTTCAGCGGCTGGGCCAAGGTGCTGACGGTGCGGGCCTGGTCCTTGGGCCGGACGCCGACGCTGGAACCTTTGTCGCCGGCCTTGGCGGCCCAGCTCAGGTCGCCATACGCCGGGCCCTGGATCTCGAGGCGGTTGATCGGCTCGTCGGGCAGGGTCAGCGTCAGGGCCTTGCCGCCGTCGACATAGACGTTCCAGTCGGGCAACTGGAAGTAGTCGTCACGGCCGGGCAGGCGCGAGCGGTTGTAGACACCCGGCCAGGTGGTCTCGGCGATGCCGTCATTGGCGCGCCACATCCATTCCTTGATGTCCTTGGCGTCGGCGAACTCCACCTTTCGGATCGTGGTCTTGGCGTCGGTCAGCAAGGGAGGGGCGGCGAGGTTCCAGCCGTAACGCTGCTTCCAGGCGGCGTGGACGGCGGGATCGGTCAGGGTCGGGACCGGAGCCTCGGCGGCCGGAGCCTCGTTGCGGGCCAGGGCGGCGATGGCGTCGGCGGCCAGCGGGCGGTCGTAGACCCGCAGTTCGTCCAGGTCGCCGCCACGGGTGAAGTTGTAGCGGCTCTGCACCTGGTGCGGAGCGATTACGCGACCGGCGACGCCGAACTGGTCCAGACCGGCGTCATAGACCGCCTTGGTCTCCTTCTTGGCCGCCAGCTTGCCGTCGACATAGAGCTGGACGCCGGTGGTCTCGTCCCAGGTGAAGGCCAGGTGCGTCCAGGCGTCGGCGGCCGGGGTCTTGTCGACCTTGAACGACACGCGGGTGCGGGCCAGGCCGTTGTCGGTGACGAAGGCGTCGAAGCCGTGGCCGTTCCAGTCGATGCGCAGGAACGCCATGTCCCAGCTGCTGTGATCGGC
Organism: uncultured Caulobacterales bacterium; assembly: GCA_903900155.1. GTDB lineage: Bacteria > Pseudomonadota > Alphaproteobacteria > Caulobacterales > Caulobacteraceae > Caulobacter. The sequence continues at coordinate 82,782 of CAIUMD010000047.1, forward strand.
ATAGCCGACGCGGAAGATCACGAACGGCGCGACGCCGACCGGATAGCCCGAGCGCCAGAAGAAGGAGAGCGTGCCGCGCTGGGCCTGGATGTTGCCGGGCGCGTTCCACGAGACGATGCCGTCGTCCTCGGCGTGGAAGCCCTTGCCGGCCTTGCCGTCGATCGGCGTGACCTTGTCGGCGAAGTTGGGGACGGGGTCGCCGGCGGCCACCTCCGCGACCAGGCCCTTGTCGCCCGACATCTTGAACAGCAGCGCGGGTTCGTCCGCCGCAGCCGCGTTTGCAAGGATCAGCGCACAGGCCGAGCCCACGAAAATCGCCTTCATAGGAACCGTCTCCTCCCGATGGCGGACATCGCGGAACCATACTCTCGGTAACCGGTGTCATGCCTGGGTGAAGGTTTAGCGCCCTAAGGGCATGCTTGCAAACCCGGGTGGGACTGATAGGCCGTGCTGCAAAGCACAAAAGATACGGGCGGAAGTTGCCATGTTCTCGAAGATCCTGATCGCCAATCGCGGCGAAATCGCTGTCCGCGTGATCAAAACGTGCCGCCGCCTGGGGATCGCCACCGTGGTGGTTTATTCGGACGCCGACGCCGGTTCGCTGGCGGTCGAGATGGCCGACGAGACCGTGCATATCGGCGCCTCGCCCGCCGCCCAGAGCTACCTCGTCGCCGACAAGATCATCGCCGCCTGCAAGCAGACGGGCGCCCAGGCCGTGCACCCGGGCTTTGGCTTCCTGTCCGAGAACGCGGGCTTCGCCCAGCGCTGCGCCGACGAGGGGATCGTGTTCATCGGTCCCAATCCCGGCGCCATCCAGGCCATGGGCGACAAGATCGAGAGCAAGAAGTTCGCCCAGGCCTCGGGCGTGTCCTGCGTGCCCGGCCACATCGGCGAGATCGCCGACAGCGCGCAGGCCGTGACGATCTCCGAGCAGATCGGCTACCCCGTGATGATCAAGGCGTCGGCCGGCGGCGGCGGCAAGGGCATCCGCGTGGCCTGGAACCGCAAGGACGTCGAGGAGGGCTTCCCGGCCGTACGCGCCGAGGCCAAGGCCAGCTTCGGCGACGACCGCATCTTCATCGAGAAGTTCATCGAGAGCCCGCGCCACATCGAGATCCAGGTGCTGGGCGACAAGCACGGCAACGTCGTCCACCTGTTCGAGCGCGAATGCTCGATCCAGCGCCGGAACCAGAAGGTCATCGAGGAGGCCCCGTCGCCCCTGCTGGACGAGGCCACGCGCGCGGCCATGGGCGCCCAGGCCGTCGCCCTGGCCAAGGCGGTGAACTACGACTCTGCCGGCACGGTCGAGTTCGTCGCCGGCCAGGACAAGAGCTTCTTCTTCCTGGAGATGAACACCCGCCTGCAGGTCGAGCACCCGGTCACCGAGCTGATCACGGGCCTGGACCTGGTCGAGCAGATGATCCGCTCGGCCTACGGGGAGAAGATGGCCTTCGCGCAGAAGGACCTGAAGATCAACGGCTGGGCCATCGAGAGCCGCATCTACGCCGAGGATCCGTACCGCAAGTTCCTGCCGTCGATCGGCCGCCTGGTCCGCTACGACCCTCCGGAGGAGGGACAGCATGAAGGCTACAAGATCCGCAACGACGCCGGCGTCCGCGAGGGCGACGAGATCTCGATGTACTACGACCCGATGATCTCGAAGCTGTGCAGCTGGGCCCCGACCCGGATCGCGGCGATCGACGGCATGGGCCGGGCGCTGGAGGACTTCCACATCGAGGGCCTGGGCCAGAACATCCCGTTCCTGGCCGCCGTCATGGACGAGGACCGCTTCCGCTCGGGCAATCTGGCGACCAGCTACATCAAGGACGAGTTCCCGGAGGGCTTCCACGGCACGGAAGCGACGGCCGAGCAGCTGGATATCCTGACCGCCGTCGGCGCGGCCATGCAGCGGGTCTATGCCGCGCGCGCCCGGTCCTACGCCTCGGGCCTGGCCGGCGCGCCGCGCGAGGACTGGGTCGTCGCCATCGGCCACGCCAAGCGTCGCGTGAAGATCGGCGGGGAAGGGGACATCGCCGTCGAGTTGCTCGACGAAGGCCGCACCCTCACGCTGACCGACATCGACTGGCGTCCGGGCAAGCCGGTGTTCAAGGCCGTGCTGGGCGGCAAGGCCTTCACGGTCCAGGTCGCCCCGGCCGCCGAGGGCTTCGACATCCGCCACCGCGCCGCCAAGGCCCGCGTGCTCGTCCTCACCCCGCGCAGCGCCGAACTGCACGGCAAGCTGCCTGAGAAGCAGGCCGCCGACACCTCCAAGCTGGTGCTGTCGCCCATGCCGGGCCTGGTGGTGTCGATGGACGTCACCGCCGGCCAGCAGGTCCGCGAGGGCGAAGTGGTCTGCGTGCTCGAGGCCATGAAGATGCAGAACATCATCCGCGCCGAGCGGGACGGGGTGGTCAAGGCCGTCAACGCCAAGGGCGGCGATCCGGTGGCGGCCGACGAGGTGCTGGTGGAGTTCGCTTAGGTCAGCGCCTAGATTGCCGACACGAGTCGGAGCTGAGGCGAAATGAGCGATCGTAGCGAATGGGCGGAGCTGTTCCTGTCATCGAACGGCAGGCTGGCGCGCACGCCGTTCCTGATCGCCTGCGCCGTGATCCTGGGTGTGGCGGTGCTGTACGAAGCCATCGCCGGCTACACCCTGCACTGGCTGACCGGCTGGCTGGTCTATCCGGCCCTGCTGTTCTCGGGCGCCTGCGTGCTGTCCAAGCGCCTGCATGATCGTGGCCGGTCGGGCTGGTGGTCGCTGCTGGTGCTGGTGGCCGTGATCGCGGTCTGGCCGCAGCCCGAGCACTTTCTGGACTTCATGTTCTGCCTGGTGATCGTCTGGGCGGTGGTCGAGCTGGGCGTGATGGGCGGCGAGCAGGGCGCTAACCGGTATGGGCCCAATCCGCTGAAGGCGATCGCGATTTAAAATCCCCTCTCCCCCTGTGGGAGAGGGTGGCCCGCGAAGCGGGTCGGGTGAGGGATCTCGCTCCGCTATCCGGATAGGCCTTTCGACCCCTCATCCGTCAGCTTCGCTGACACCTTCTCCCGCAAGGGGAGAAGGGGGCTAGACCGGCGCTTCCGCGTCCTCGACCGGCCCGAAGATCTTCGCAAAGCTGCTCCGCAGGGCCGCGTCGGCCTCGTCCAGCGTGACCGGCAGGCCGAGATCCACCAGGCTGGTCACGCCATGCTCGGTCTGGCCGCAGGGCACGATGCCGCCGAAGTGGTCGAGGTCCGGCTCCACGTTCAGGCTGATCCCGTGGAAGCTGACCCACTTGCGCAGCTTCACGCCGATGGCGGCGATCTTGTCCTCGCGGCTCCAGCCGGCGCCCTTGCGCTCGACCCAGACGCCGACCCGGCCGTCGCGCAGCTCGCCGGTGACGTTGAAGGCGGCCAGGGCGTCGATGATCCAGGCCTCCAGCGCCGCCACGAAGGCGCGCACGTCGCGGCCGCGCTGGGTCAGGTCCAGCATCACATAGGCCACCCGCTGGCCGGGGCCGTGATAGGTGAACTGCCCGCCGCGTCCGCTCTCGAACACCGGGAAGCGGTCCGGCTGGATCAGGTCGGTCGCCTTGGCCGAGACGCCGGCGGTGTAGAGCGGCGGATGCTCGAGCAGCCAGATCAGCTCGCCCGCCGTCCCGTCGGCGATGGCGGCGGCGCGCGCCTCCATGGCGGCAACGGCTGCCGGGTAGGGCACGTAGTCGGTCGAAACCGCCCACCCCACGTTTGCCGCGTCATCCCGCCCCATGCTCGGAAGCCCAGTGTTTTCAGCGTTTAACGGGAGAGCAAGCATGTGGCCCTAATCTTGCGATCGAGACGGCGGCGACCCGGTCGGTCGCTTGTGTCAGTTAAGGGTCTTACTTCGTGAGCCAGGTCAACGCCGTCAATGTCGAGATCTCCGTTCTGCTGGGGCGCTCGATCCTGCCGATGCAGCAACTGCTGCGCATGGGCCGCGGCGCGGTGATCCCGCTGGACGCCAAGACCCATGACGAAGTGTGGATCCTGGCCAACAACCACCCGATCGCGCGGGGCGAAATCCAGATCAGCGACGACCGCATCGCCATCCAGGTCACCCGCGCGGCCGACGTCTACGACTACATGGCCGGCGGCGCTTAATTCGCCGCAGGTGTGAAGTTCACCGCTGGTGAACTTCCGACTTCCCAAATCCGATTCAGTTTGCTACCTGCCGCCCCTCACCACGATGCGGTCGTGGCGGAATTGGTAGACGCGCAGCGTTGAGGTCGCTGTATCGCAAGATGTGGAAGTTCGAGTCTTCTCGACCGCACCAGTGTTGAACACGGAATAGAGCGCTCCCGGCGAAATCGGTTTCCGACTCGCTAGGGGCGCTCTAATCGTTTCTAGGCCTTGGTTTTGCCCCAGGGTCGCTTCATCGGACCAACCCGCAACGAATCCAGCAGCTCTAGAGCTCAGGAGGCCCCCATGACCCGGGACACCGCCGAACTGACCGACGACATGCTGGACGACATCCCGCTGGCCAAATCCGAGACCCCCGAGGAGCTGGAAGACCTGGCCCTTGGCGAGGACTACGCCCTCAATCCCGAATATGTCGAGATGGTGATCGACGCCGTCGACAGCGGCGATCTCAAGCGCCTGCGCGAGCTGGTGACGGCCTTGGAGCCGGCCGACGTCGCCGACCTGATGGGCTTCCTGACCGCCGACTACCGCGAGGACGTGATCCCGCTGCTGGATCCGGAAGCCCTGGGCGAGATCATCTCGGAAATGGACGAGAACCTCCGCGAGGAAGTCCTCGAAGCCACGCCGTCCGTGACCCTGGCCCGGGCGCTGGAGGAACTGGACACCGACGACGCCGCCGACGTCATTGACGACCTGGACGACACCAAGCGCTTCCAGGTTCTGGCCGCCATGGGCGAGACCGACCGCGCGGCCATCGAGACGACCCTGTCGTACGAGGACGAGACCGCCGGCCGCCTGATGCAGCGCGAATTCCTGGCCGCGCCGGAATTCTGGACCGTCGGCCAGACGATCGACCACGTCCGCGAGGCCGGCGACCAACTGCCCGAGCTGTTCTTCGACGTCTATGTGGTCGACCCGACCTACAAGCCGGTCGGCGCGATCCCGATCAGCATCCTGCTGCGCAGCCGCCGCGAGACGCCGCTGGCCGAGCTGATGGAGGCCGTCACCGAAATCCCGGTCGAGATGGACCAGGAAGAGGTGGCCTACATCTTCGACAAGTACCACCTGATCAGCGCCCCGGTGATCGAGCCGGGCGGCCGCCTGGTGGGCCAGATCACCGTCGACGACATCGTCGAGGTCATTCGCGACGAAGCCCAGGAAGACATCCTGGCCCTGGCCGGTGTGTCTGACGCTGGCCGCGACGCCTCGGTGATCGAGATCGTGAAATCGCGCCTGCCGTGGCTGATGCTGAACCTGGCCACCGCCGCCCTGGCGGTCAGTGGCGTCGCCATCTTCCAGGCCGAGATCGCCCAGCTGGTGGCCCTGGCCATCCTGATGCCGATCGTCTCGTCGCTGGGCGGCAACGCCGGCACCCAGACCCTGGCCGTGGCCGTACGCGCCCTGTCGAGCAAGGAGCTGACCACGGCCAACGCCCGCCGCATCGTGCTGCGCGAGCTGATGGTCGGCCTAGTCAACGGCGTGGCCTTGGCCCTGGTCATGGGGCTGGCGACCTATCTCTTCTTCGGGCCGTCCCAGCACCACGACAAGCTGGCGATCATCGTCGGCGCGGCCCTGATCGCCAACATCTTCACCGCGGCCCTGGGCGGCATCCTGATGCCCCTGGCGCTGGAAAAGATGGGCCGCGATCCTGCGGTGTCGTCGTCGATCTTCGTGACCTTCCTGACGGACTTCACCGGCTTCTTCGCTGTGCTGCTGATCGCGTCGCTGCTGCTGCACTGACGGTTTTCTAGCGCACGAGGGGAAAACTGGCGCCGACCTTGCGCCGAGACAGGCGAACGCATCCGCGTCTGTCTCAAACTGGGTCAAACTCCGCGATGAAACCGCGCCATCAGGTCACCCGGACGGCCGTCGATCTCATCAAGAGATTCGAAGGCTACCGTCAGAAGGCCGCGCAGCTCCCCGACGGGCGCTGGACGGTCGGCTATGGCCACACCCTGACCGCTCGCGAGGGCGCCTCCGTCTCTGAAAAGGACGCCGAGGCCCTGCTGCTGTACGACCTGATCTCGGTCGCCCACTCGGTCAACGAACACACCTACGCGCCGCTGAACCAGAACCAGTTCGACGCGCTGGTCTGCTTCGCCTTCAATATCGGTCTCGACAACTTCCTCCGTTCGGGCGTGCTGCGCCGGATCAACGAAGGCTCGCTGCTGCAAGCGGCGTGCGCGATGGAGATGTGGCGCAAGGCCGACTTCGAGGGCGAGCGGATCGTCATCGACGCCCTGGTCCGCCGCCGCTCGGCCGAGAAGACCCTGTTCCTGACGCCGGCCAACGGCGAGTGGGTCCCGGCCCCGAGCCCGGTGCTGCGCCCCAAGGTCGACTACGACGCCAGCTGCGCCGTGCCGAAACAGACGCCGATGGCCGTCAGCACCCGCACGGAAGGCGACCGCGTCGTCGCCGAGCGGGAAGAAGGCCTGCCGCTGAACGTGGTTGTCCCGGAAGAGGACGGCCCGACCGCCACCGAACAGTCCGCCGCCGCCGTCAGCGCACGCCTGGAGGCCATCCTCTCGGACGCCCCGCCGGCTGCCCCGGTCACGACGACCAAGCCGGTGGCCCGCCAGGACGACCTCGGTTTGCCCGAGCCGCCGGTCCCGGCCCAGCCAGCCGTGACCGAGCCCGCGCCGGTCCTGTTCCAGAATGAACCGACCACGGCGCCGGTCGAGCCCGTGTCGCAGCCCGCGCCGGTCGAGTTCACGCCGTTCCGCCTGACCCCGCAGCCGGTCGAGGTAGAAGAGGTCGCCAAGCCGACCCCGGTCGAGGCCTTCGCGCCCGCGCCGAAGCCGGCCCCCAGCGAGCCCAGCCTGTTCGGCGCCCCGGCGTCGGGCTCGTCGGTGTTCAATCTGGGCGGCTTCTCGACCAGCGAAGAGGTCGACCTGCACCCGATGGACGTGCCGATGGTCGAGTCGGAGCAACCGCGCTTCGGCAACACCAGCCTGCTGATCAGCCTGGGCATCCTGGGTCTGGCCTTGTTCGGCGGCGGCGTCCTGTGGATCCTGACCGTGGCCGCGGGCTCGGATGGCCAGGTGAAGCTGTTCGGCTATGGCGCCAGCATGATTGGCGCGATCTGCTTCGTGGTTTCGGCCTATCTTCTGCTTCGCCGCCTTGCCGGTCCGGAAACGGGTGAAGACGAAGAATAGTTTTCTTTGCTTCCCTTACGGAACTTGAGCAAGAACGCCCGCAGGTCCCAACGACCGGCGGGCGTTTGTGCTATGGGAGAGCCAGGATGACCAATTTCGCACCCTCGATGGACTTCGCGCTGGGCGAGACGGCCGACGCGATCCGTGAAACCACGGCCCGCTTCGCCGCCGACAAGATCGCGCCGCTGGCGGCCCAGATCGACGAGACCAACGAGTTTCCGCGCGGCCTGTGGGTCCCGATGGGCGACCTGGGCCTGCACGGCATCACCGTCGAGGAAGAGTTCGGCGGCCTGGGCCTGGGCTATCTGGAACACGTCATCGCGATGGAGGAGATCTCCCGCGCCTCGGCCTCGGTGGGCCTCAGCTACGGCGCGCACTCGAACCTGTGCGTCAACCAGATCCGCCGCTGGGCCACGTCCGAGCAGAAGCAGCGTTACCTGCCCAAGCTGATCAGCGGCGAGCACGTCGGCTCGCTGGCCATGAGCGAGGCGGGCTCGGGCTCGGACGTCGTGTCGATGAAGCTGCGCGCCGAGCAGAAGGGCGACCGTTACGTCCTGAACGGCACGAAGTTCTGGATCACCAACGCCCCGCACGCCGACACGCTCGTCGTCTACGCCAAGACCGACGAACGCCGGATCACCGCCTTCATCGTCGAGAAGGGCATGAAGGGCTTCAGCGTCTCCAAGAAGCTGGACAAGATGGGCATGCGCGGCAGCGACACCGCCGAGCTGGTGTTCGAGGACTGCGAGATCCCCGAAGAGAATGTCATGGGCCCGGTCGGCGGCGGCGTCGGCGTGCTGATGAGCGGCCTGGACTATGAGCGCGCCGTGCTCTCGGCCGGTCCGCTGGGCATCATGCAGGCCTGCCTGGACGTCGTCCTGCCCTATGTCCGCGACCGCAAGCAGTTCGGCCAGGCCATCGGCGCTTTCCAGCTGATGCAGGGCAAGATCGCCGACATGTACGTGGCCCTGAACTCGGCCCGCGCTTACGTCTACGCCGTGGCCCGCGCCTGCGACGCCGGCAAGACCACGCGCTTCGACGCGGCCGGCGCGATCCTGATGGCGTCGGAAAACGCGGTGAAGGTGTCGCTGGAGGCCATCCAGGCCCTGGGCGGCGCCGGCTACACCAAGGAATGGCCGGTCGAGCGGCTGCTGCGTGACGCCAAGCTCTACGACATCGGCGCCGGCACCAACGAAATCCGCCGCTTCCTGATCGGCCGCGAGCTGATCGGGGCTTAGTCGGTGCGTGATCCTCGTCCTTCGACAGGCTCAGGATGAGGATCATGGCGAGGGCGGTTCACTAGAAACCTCATCCTGAGCTTGTCGAAGGACGAGGTTTCGGACCCGCAGGCAGGCAATGAAAAGGGCCGCCCCGATTGCTCGGGACGGCCCTCCATCGTCGTGGCCGCTTTCGCAAGCAGCGTGTGACTCAGAACCTTTGGCGTTCAACGCCCGGAGCCTGCCCTTTTCGGACGGAACGTCCGAAACGGATCAGCAGGCTCAGACTCAAAAGTTTAGAGCGTGGCTGACGCCAAAACCGCTCACACTTTTGGCTGCCACGCTCTAGGCGGAAACCTCGCTCTTAAGGCTCCAGGTCACCACTTGCGACCGCGGTTGGAGACAATGAGACACTAGATCACCTCCTTTCAGTAGTTGAACAACACAGACAGCATATGGGTCTGTTTGCGCTCTTGAAAAGAGGGGAACGCGCGCGACGCGAAGTCGCGGCGTCAGATTGCCAGAAGCTTGAGCCCCACCAGGATGGCCGCCCACAGGACCAGGGCCGCGCCGACCGCGATGGGACGGTTGAAATTGAAACGACGGACGTTGGTGGCCGGGTCCGTGGGACCGTTCGGCGCCAGATGAATGCGCGTGGGCATACCGCGTGAATCCTTCCCTAGTGGCCCCTCTGTCGGAGACCTGACTCGAACCGTATGATGAATCTTCGCGTATAGGAAGAATTCTTCACATAGGCGCAGGTTGCATCGCTCAGGTTGCTCGGAAAGAGAGGGATTCGCATGGCCAGCTGGGACCCAGATACCTATGCCCTTTATCGCCGATACCGGGAGCGGCCGGCGTTTGACCTGCTGACCGCCATTCCGCGCGATCTGGACCCGCTGGACATCTGGGACCTGGGCTGCGGCCTGGGCGAGCAGGCGGCGCTGCTGGCGGCGCGGCATCCGCGGGCGCGGGTGAGGGGGCTGGACAGCAGTCCCGAGATGCTGGCGCGGGCCAAGGCCCTGCCGACGCGGGTCGAATGGATCCTGGGCGATATCAAGGGCTTCGCGCCGGACGCGCCGACCGACCTGATCTTCAGCAACGCTGCTTTGCAGTGGGTGGACGACCACGCCGTCCTGATCCCGCGCTTGGCCGAAAGCCTGTCGCCGGGCGGCGTGCTGGCGATCCAGATGCCGGTGGCCGACGGTCTGGGCTGGCGGGGGACGCTCACCGAGATCGCCGCCGAGGGACCCTGGGCCAAATACCTGACCGGCGTCGAGGGCGTGCGTCATGCCAACGCGCCGGAGGACTACTACGCCTGGCTGGCGCCGCTGTGCCCGGACGTCGACATCTGGACCACGACCTATCTGCACGCGCTGCATGGCCAGGACCCGATCGTCGACTGGACCATGGGCACGACCCTGCGGCCGTACCTCGACGCCCTGCCCGACGAGGCCAAGACGCCGTTTCTGGAGGCCTGGCGGGCGCGTCTGGCTCACGACTATCCGCGCCGCGAGGACGGCGTGACGCTGTTTCCGTTCAAGCGGCTGTTCATCGTCGCGCGGAAGGGGTAGGGCCAGCGCGCTTCTCGCTCAGGCTGGGGCGGCGGCGCAGCTCGGTGACGGGCCCATGCAGGCCTTCCAGCGCGAAGCTGGCGGCGACGTAGCCGGCGCGGACGGCGGGTTCGAAGGCGCGCCAGTCGCGGATGTCGACGCCTTCCAGCTTGGGCGTGATCAGCACGTCGGTGGCCTCGCGGGCGGCGGCCAGATCCCGGCCGGTGGTCACCGTGGCGGCGCGCATCAGCAGGGCTACGATCGGCGGGCCCTTGCGCCACTCGCCCGAGACGATCCAGCTCCAGATCGACGGCGGGCGATAGACGTCCTCGGCGGTGATGCTGCGGCCGCGGGTGACGTCGACGCCGACGATCGGCCCCAGCTGGAACGACCGCATCACATCGGCCGGGAAGTTCTTCATCACCGCCCCGTCGACCAGCACCGCGCCGTTCTCCGTCGCGGGTGGCAGCACGCCCGGCAGCGAGATCGAGGCCCGCAGCGCCGTCTGCAGGTCGCCCGTCCGGTGCAACTGATAGGCGCCGGAGGTCAGGTTCGACGACACACAGAAGAACGGCAGCCAAAGGTCGCTAATGTCGACCACACCGAAGTGCTCTTCCAGCCGCGTCTTGACCTTCTCGCCGCGGGTCATGGCGATCAGCGGGAAGGCGATGTCGTCCAGCGGGCTGGTGTCGACGAAGGCTTTGCGGATGCGGGCCTCCAGCTCGCCGTCGTCCCAGCCCATGGCGATGCCGGCCGCCACGATCGCGCCCATCGAGGCGCCGCCGACGAAGTCGATGGGGATGCCGCGCTCGCGCATCGCGTGGATCGCGCCAATATGGGCGTAGGCCCGCGCGCCGCCGCCCGAGAGCACCAGGCCCACCGATTGGCCGGTCAGCACGCGCGCCAGCCGCTGCATGTCGGCCACGCCGTTCTCGCGCAGATGGAACAGACGCGCGGCCTGGGTCGCCTCCATCCAGGCGGCCGAGCCGCTAGGGCGTGTCGCGCCGGCCGATTGCAGCAGGATCAGGTCGACCAGCCGCTGGGCCTGAAGCGGGCCCGACGCGTAGCTGGGAATGCTGGCCGGCGGGGCGCGGTCGCCGCGTCCAACCCGGAACAGCCGGTCCACCTGCCGGCCGACCACGTGTTTCCAGGCCGTCTCGTCGGCCTCGGCGACATAGAGGACGAAGTCGTGCTCGCGCTCGACATTGCTGAACCACTCGGTCGGGGCCAGCAGCGACTCGCCGCCCTCGACGGTGACCGAATAGCCCAGGCTCTCGATACAGCGGGCCAGGCGCTCGACGATCGGCCGGATCGCCGCGCCAGCCTCGACGGCGATGAAGCCGAACACCGACGGATCGCCGATCGCCGCGTGCGTCTGGGCCTGGCGGGCGCGGCGGATCATCAGCCGCGACAGCTCCAGCATCACGGTCGGGTCTTCCTCGGCCGCCTCGAAGAAGTCGTCGCGGGGCAGGGCCAGCACTTCGCTGTCGCGCAGGGCCACCATGCTGGCCGAGTGGGCCGTGCCGCCGACCAGGGCCATCTCGCCGGCCGGCTCGCCGGGACGGATCACGCCCAGGAACTGCGGCTCCTGGCCTTCCTCCTTGCGGAAGGCGCCCAGGCGGCCGGTCTTCAGGAAATAGAGCTGGCTTGCCTCTTCGCCGGGTTGGAACAGCGTCGCCCCGCCAGGCAGGGAGAACCACGCGGCCGCGCCGGTGCGCCGCTCGCGGGCGAACAGGCGCGCCAGGGCCGAGTCGTCGGGCAGGGGCGTTTCCACGGCGCGGACGCTAGCTTATGGCGCAAGGCTTGACCACGGGGGCGGCTTCAGGCGCAACTGTTGATCTCGAACCCGAAATGTCCGAGAACGGATTTGGCCCTGAATCTTTCGCTTCAGGGTCCAAAAAACTCCGACTTCCGGGATAGGGTGGAAGAGGCTAAGCGTCGGTCATGCCGAAGTTGAACTCCGTTATCGACGCGTCCGCCGACGCTTTCGCCCGTAACGCGGCCCATAACCGCGCTCTGGCCGAGGAACTGCGCAAAAAAGTCGCGGAAGCTGCTCTGGGCGGTCCCGAGGGCTCGCGCGAGCGTCACGCCTCACGCGGCAAGCTGCTGCCCCGCCAGCGTGTCGAGCGCCTGCTGGATCCCGGCTCGCCCTTCCTGGAGATCGGCCAGCTGGCCGCCTGCGACCTCTATGGCGGCGAGGCCCCCGGTGCGGGCATGATCTGCGGCATCGGCCGGGTGTCGGGCCGCGAGGTGATGATCGTGGCCAACGACGCCACGGTGAAGGGCGGCGCCTACTTCCCGATGACGGTGAAGAAGCACCTGCGCGCCCAGGAGATCGCCGCCCAGAACCGCCTGCCGTGCGTCTATCTGGTCGACAGCGGCGGCGCGAATCTGCCGCATCAGCCGAGGTCTTCCCCGACCGCGACCACTTCGGCCGCATCTTCTTCAACCAGGCCCGCATGAGCGCCGCGGGCATCCCGCAGATCGCCTGCGTCATGGGCTCGTGCACCGCCGGCGGGGCCTATGTCCCGGCGATGAGCGACGAGACCGTCATCGTCCGCAACCAGGGCACCATCTTCCTGGCCGGCCCGCCGCTGGTGAAGGCCGCCACGGGCGAGGTCATCTCGGCCGAGGAACTGGGCGGGGCCGAGACCCACGGCCGCCGCTCGGGCGTCGTCGACCACGTGGCCGAGAACGACGAGCACGCGCTGCAGATCGTCCGTTCGATCGTCGCCAACCTCAACACCACCAAGCCCGAGCAGGTGGTTCTGACCGACGTCGAGCCACCGGCCTATGATCCCGAAGAGATCTACGGCATCGTCCCGACCGACGTCCGTGCGCCGTACGATGTCCGCGAGGTCATCGCCCGCATCGTCGACGGCAGCCAGTTCGACGAGTTCAAGGCGCTGTACGGCGCGACCCTGGTCTGCGGCTTCGCCCGCATCTGGGGCCAGCCGGTGGCGATCCTGGCCAATAACGGCGTCCTCTTCAGCGAGAGCGCGCTGAAGGGCGCGCACTTCATCGAGCTGGCCTGCAAGCGCAAGATCCCGCTGGTCTTCCTGCAGAACATCTCGGGCTTCATGGTCGGCGGCAAGTACGAGGCCGGCGGCATCGCCAAGGACGGCGCCAAGCTGGTCACGGCCGTCGCCTCGGCCGAGGTCCCGAAGTTCACCGTCCTGATCGGCGGCAGCTTCGGGGCCGGCAACTACGGCATGTGCGGCCGCGCCTACAGCCCGCGCTTCCTCTTCACCTGGCCCAACAGCCGCATCTCGGTGATGGGCGGCGAGCAGGCCGCCAGCGTGCTGGCCACCGTCCACCGCGACGCCGCCAAGTGGACGCCCGAAGAGGCGGAAGCGTTCAAGGCGCCGATCCGCCAGCGCTATGAGGACGAGGGCAATCCGTATCACGCGACGGCGCGGCTCTGGGACGACGGGATCATTGATCCGGCTCAAACCCGCGACGTCCTGGGTCTGGCCATCTCGGCCTCGCTGAATGCGCCGATCCCGGAGACCACCTTCGGCGTTTTCCGAATGTAGCTTCGCGAGCGTGATAGCCGAAAGTGGAAGCCGGTTTCGGCGGCCATCACGCGCCAAAGAAGATAGCCAGAAGAGGGCACGCCATGACCAACCCGATCGCCGATCCCATCGTCGAAGTGACCGACACCGACGCGATGACCCCGCTGGTCCACATCGACAGCACGCCCGACGGCGCGGTGACCGTGTGGATCAACCGGCCCGACAAGAAGAACGCCTTCAACGCGGAAACCATCGCCGGCCTGCGCGAGGCCTTCGAGACCCTGCACGGGGCCGAGGGCGTGCGGGTGGTGTTCCTGCGCGGCGTGGGCGGGGCGTTCAGCGCCGGCGCCGACCTGGAATGGATGGGCGCGGCCGTCGAGTGGGACGAGGATGACAACCGCGAAGACGCCCTGGGCCTGGCGCACATGCTCAAGGCCCTGCACGACATCCCGGCCCTGACCGTGGCCCTGGTCGAGGGCCCGGCCTTCGGCGGCGGCGCGGGCCTGGTGGCCGCCTGCGACCACGCCATCGCCCTGGTCGACGCCAAGTTCTCGTTCTCGGAAGTGAAGCTGGGCCTGACCCCGGCGACCATCAGCCCCTACGTCATCCAGGCCCTGGGCCCGCGCACGGCCAAGCTCTTGTTCGCCACCGGCCGGGTGTTCGACGCCGACGACGCCTGGGGCTACGGCCTGGTCGACGAGGTGTTCGAGGATGTCGCCAGCCTGGAAGTCGCCCGCGACGCCTTGATCGAGGAGATGGCCCCGTGCGCTCCCGGAGCGATTGGCGACGCCAAGGCCCTGGTCAACGACTTCGCTGGCCAGAAAATCGACAAGAGCCTGATCGAGGAGAGCGCTAAACGCATCGCCCGCCGCCGTGTGTCGGAAGAAGGCCAAGAAGGGGTGCGCGCTTTCCTTGGCCGTCGTAAACCGTCCTGGGCTGAGTAGATTCAACCCAGAGCATGGCAGCCGAAAGTGTCTGCGGTTTCGGCGCTCGCCATGCTCTGAACTTTAGAAAAGAGCCTGACTTCGTCGGGCTCTGGGGGGCGTGGCGTGGTCACAGGCGTAGAATTGGAAGCAGCGGCGGCGGATTCGACCGCCGGGCTGGTCGGGCGTCGGAAAAAGCCGTTCACCCACAAGGGCGAGCCCTGCAAGAACTGCGGGGCCACGCTCGAGGGCTGGTACTGCCATGACTGCGGCCAGAACGCCGACACCCATCACCGCTCGATCCTGCACCTGATCTGGGAGGCCATCGAGGGGATGTTCCACCTCGACGGTCGCCTGGCCAATACCCTGCCGCTGCTGTTCTTCAAGCCGGGCAAGCTGGCCAAGGACTACATGGAAGGCCGGATCGCTCGGCATGTGCCGCCGTTCCGCACCTTCCTGGTGGCCCTGCTGCTGTTCATCCTCGCGGCCGAGCACGTGATCCACAACTCGATGCGCGAGCAGGAGGTGAAGGCGGAGAAGCAGGCCCAGTTGCTGACCACGCCGGCGGGCCGCAAAGCCAATGCCGACGAGATGCGCCGGGAGGCGACCAGCGACCGCACCGACCGCCTGAAGAGCGCCGTCGAAGAGCGTGACGAAGGCCTGAAGGAAGAAGGCGCGGACAAGGCCAAGATCGCCGCCAAATACGCCGACGACGTCAGGAAGGCCGAAGAGCGCTACGCCAAAAAGGTCGCCGGGGCCGAAGCCCTGCAAAACAATCCGAACGCCGGCGCCGAGGCCTTGGCCAAGCTGCATGGCCGCAACACCAACGCCGCCGAGCAGATCCGCGGGCTGGACTTTCAGAGCCCCGAGACGCTGCAGGCCGGCGCGAACAAGATCGCCGAGGCCCAGATCGCCGGCCAGCAGTTCAACGTCGTCGTACCGGACAAGAACGCGCCGGTCGTCGGCGAGCACGGCGCGCCGGCGCATAATGAACAAGGCCGCGCGGCGGGTAAGGAAAGCGCCAAGCGCTGGTGGCCTCAGGAAGGCTTGGCCAAGGCCGTGGCCAATCCCAACTACTACATGCTGGTGACGTTCGGCTGGGCTCACCGCCTGGCGGTGCTGTTGCTGCCGATCGTCGGCCTGAGCCTGGCGCTCGTTTATGTGAACAAGCGCCAGTATTTCATCTACGACCACCTGATCGTGGCCACGAACCTCTTGTCGTTCTCGTTCCTGACCTGGGCGGTGGCGTTTGTGTTGCCGCACGCGCTGATGAAATCGGCCATCACGATCGTGATGCTGTGGGCGCCCATCAACCTCTTCCAGACCCTGCGCGGGGGCTACGGCTCCAGCCTCTTCGGCGCTCTCCTCAAGACCCTGATCGTGTGGTTCACCAGCGTGACGGCTTTCGGGGTGCTGGTGCTGGGCCTGATGCTCTTCACCCTTTCCCAAATGTAGGTCCCGACTTGATCTCCTCCGTCCTGATCGCCAACCGAGGCGAGATCGCCCGACGCATCATCCGCACCGCCCGCGAGCTGGGCGTGCGGACGATCGCCGTCTATTCGGAAGCCGACGCGAACGCCCCGTTCGTGCTGGAGGCCGACGCGGCGATCCTGATCGGTCCGGCGCCGGCGAAGGAGAGCTACCTGGATCCCAGGAAGATCCTGGCGGCGGCCAAGCAGATGGGGGCGCAGGCCATCCACCCGGGCTACGGCTTCCTGTCCGAGAATGCCGACTTCGCCCAGAGCGTGACCGACGCGGGCCTGGTCTGGATCGGCCCGCCGCCCTCGGCGATCCGCGCCATGGGCCTGAAGGACGCGGCCAAGAAGGTGATGATCGACGCCGGCGTGCCCACCACGCCGGGCTATCTGGGCGACGACCAGTCGGTCGAGCGCCTGACCACCGAGGCCGGCAAGATCGGCTTCCCGGTGCTGATCAAGGCCGTGGCCGGCGGCGGCGGCAAGGGCATGCGCAAGGTCGACCGCGCGGAGGACTTCGAGGCCGCCCTGGGCTCGTGCCGCCGCGAGGCCGCCGCCAGCTTCGGCGACGACCGCGTACTTCTGGAGAAGTACGTCACCCGCCCGCGCCACATCGAGGTGCAGGTGTTCGGTGATGCGCACGGCAATGTCGTCCACCTGTTCGAGCGCGACTGTTCGCTGCAGCGCCGCCACCAGAAGGTCATCGAGGAGGCGCCGGCCCCCGGCATGGACGAGGCCACTCGCCAGGCCGTCTGCGCCGCCGCCGTGAAGGCCGCCCAGGCGGTGGGCTATGTCGGGGCCGGCACCGTCGAGTTCATCGCCGACGCCAGCGAAGGCCTGCGCGCCGACCGCATCTGGTTCATGGAGATGAACACCCGTCTCCAGGTCGAGCACCCGGTTACCGAGATGGTCACCGGCCAGGACCTGGTCGAGTGGCAACTCCTCGTGGCCTCCGGCGAACCCCTGCCGCTGGAGCAGGACGAGATCACGCTGGACGGCTGGGCCATGGAGGCCCGCCTCTATGCCGAGAACCCGGCCACCGGCTTCCTGCCGTCGACGGGCAAGCTGAAGCACTTCCGCCTGCCTGAGGGCGATGTCCGCGTTGACAGCGCTGTGGAGGAGGGCGGCGAGGTCACGCCCTTCTACGACCCGATGATCGCCAAGCTGATCGCCCACGGCGCTGACCGCGAGGACGCCGCCCAGCGGCTGGCGCAGGCCTGCGCCCTGGTCGAGGTGTGGCCGGTCAAGACCAACGCCGCTTTCCTGGCCAAGTGCGCCAGCCATCCGGACTTCGTCGACGGCGCCGTCGACACCGGCTTCATCGAGGCGCGTCTGGACGAACTGGTCGAACGCACCTTCAGCGACGAGCCGGCCATGGCCGCGATCGGCTGGCGGCTGGACAGCTTCCTGGAGGCCGAGGCCCGCCGCGACCCGTGGGAAAGCGCGCCGTCGAAGCTCTTGGGCTTCCGCATGAACGCCCCGCGCGCGCCGATGCGCCTGCCGATGTCGGCCGACGGCAAGGCCATGCCGTTGCAGGTCGCCCTGCTGGGCGGCGGTTCCGAGGACTGGTCTTGGGACATCCGCCACGCCGACGGCTCGACCTTCGACGAGGTCACCCGCCTGCCGACCACCTACGGCAAGGGCCCGATCCAGGTATTCGAGGGCGGCGACGTCGTCGAGTTCGACTTCGCCGCCAAGGTCGGCGGGGCGGGCGAAGGCGCGGCCTCGGACGGTGCGATCCTGTCGCCGATGCCGGGCAAGATCGTCTCGGTCGCCGTCGCGGCGGGCCAGACGGTCAGCAAGGGCCAGACCCTGCTGACCCTGGAGGCCATGAAGATGGAACACGCCCTGGCCGCGCCGTTCGACGGCGTGGTCGCCGAGCTCACGGCTGCCGCCGGCGGCCAGGTCAGCGAGGGCGTGGTGCTGGCTCGGCTGGAAGCCAGCGCCTAGCGGGCCTTGCAGGTCATCGGAACCATCCGGCCCACGGTGTAGGTGACCTCATCGCCCTTGCCCCGGATCGAGTGGGTGGGCGTCTCGTACCAGACGCCGGACGCCGCCGGCTTCTGCGGCAGCACGACCGC
This sequence comes from uncultured Caulobacterales bacterium, assembly GCA_903900155.1. Taxonomy (GTDB): domain Bacteria; phylum Pseudomonadota; class Alphaproteobacteria; order Caulobacterales; family Caulobacteraceae; genus Caulobacter. Next base: position 100,853 of record CAIUMD010000047.1, read on the forward strand.
CGCGCCGCCGTCCGAGCCGATGATGCTGGCCGTGCCCTCACCATAGACCACGGTCAGGTCCGGACCCCGATCGCAGCCGTAGGTGACCCGCCGCGTCTCGGCCGGGGGGGCGGCCTTTGGCGGCGCATCGGTCTCGCAGCCGGCGAGCAGCACTGTCGCCAGCGCCAGGATGATCGTCTTGCTCATCGGGTCTCCTATCGCGTCCGTGTGCACAGGACGTCGGCCAGGTAGGCGCGGCCGCCCACCGTTTCCTGGCGCTCGTACGACGAGGCCGTCCAGCCGCGTCCCTGGCAGAAGCGATCGGCCGCCTCGGCGCCGCACGCCGCCGTCGCTGGACGACAGGTGAAGACCCGGCCGCCGCGATCGCTGGGTTGCGGGAAGAACTCGGCGCTCATGCCGCGCAGGGACGGGTTGGCGCCCGGCGGCCCCGGCGGGGCCGGGCCTTGGCGAGCGGGGCGGGCCGAGTTGACCGTCCAGGCGATATTGCCCTGGTCCTTGTCGACGACCTGGCAGCGGCCCTGATAGCGCGCGCCGGTGCAGATCTCCCAAGGCCCGCCGCGACCGAGGCGGGCGCTGCGGATGGTGAATGGGATACGGGCGTTCTCCCGAGGGCCGTTCACCGTGAACGACTGACCCCGGAAGGCGATCTGACTGTAGAAGGTGATTTCACCAGGACCCTGGGCGACGGTCGGCGCCGGCAGGAGCAGGGGCGTAAGGGCGAGCCAGGCCAGAGACTTGAGGCGAGCCATGATCATCTCCTGTGAGGGGTGACGACGATCTGGATTCAAGCTGCTTAGATCTGGCTCGGAGCATAGTCCTTTTGTGGCGTGCTCACCACCGCGTCAGGCTCCTCGTTAGCCCTACGCCGGCGTTCACCAATTTTGGAAATGATTAACCGCAAACCTTGGCCGTTCCTTAGGGCTTAGGCGCGATAACCATCCTCACAAGTTTGGTTCGGTTCCAGAAGGAATTAGGTGGGTATGAAACTCTCGATCGCTTTCGCCGCGGGTATCGCTGGCAGCTTCTTCGTCGCTCAGGCCGCTTCGGCCGCCGGCGGTTTCGAAGACCAGATGGGCCGCTGCCTGCAGCAGTTCGCCAACACCCGTGACGCCGCTCAGGTGATGCTGGAATGCAATGCCGCCGACGGCAAGCTGTCGGACTGCAAGGTCGTCGACAACAGCGCCGGCGGTAAGGGTTTCGACAAGGCCGCCATGTGCATCGCCGAGAAGCTGCCGATGGGCGCCAAGACCGGTTCGGTGAAGGTTCCCTTCCGCTTCCCGGGCGGCGCGTAAGCTTTTACGCTTAGCGTCACTCTCAAGGCCCCCGCTGGTTCGCTGGCGGGGGCTTTTGCGTTTCTAGATCAGGGTCCGTTGCGCCGGTTCGGCCGGGGCGGGCTCCGGCGTCCCGCCCCGCCGGCGCAGTTCGGTCTCGGCGCTGAAGCGCAGGGCCGCGTCGCGGTCGCGGGCGAAGGCGCGCAGGGCCTCGTCGTCCAGGCGTCGCCACGGCTTGCCCCGGTCCGGACCGGTGGGCACGCGCGGCAGCAGGCCGGGCTCGACGCTCCAGGCCAGCAACTGCTCCAGCGAAGTCTCGTTCAGCAGGTCGCGCAGGTGATGGGCCGTGACATAGGCGTCGGGCAGGGCGCGGTGGGCCGGCAGGCCAAGCTCATGGACCAGGCCTTCGGGCATGCGCTGGTAGCGTAGCATCTGGTTGGAGAAGCTCGTGAGGTGCGGCCACAGGCGCAGGGCGCATTTCCAGGTGCAGATCCAGGCCGCGCCGCCGGTGTGCCGGGGCGTGCAGTAGCGCTGCTCGAAGGCCGCGCGGTGGGCGGCCAGGGCCAGGACGCCGCCTTCGGGCTTCAGCACGCCGGGCGCGACCTCCCGCCAGAACGGTGCGCCGGCGACCTCGCTGTCGAGGATATGGTGCACGGCCATGGTGTCGGCCGGGATCGGATGGCCCGGATTGACCAGCCGCGCGCCGCGCGCGTCATCGAGCCGCCAGCGACCATCGACATCCTGGACGACATCCTGCCAGCCGATCTCGCAGACGTCGTTGGGGCCGGAGCCTGCGGTCTCGAGGTCGATGACGCGGACGCGGGGAGGAGACATGGAAGGATAATGGGGCCGGATCGTCCGCGATCCAACTTATCGCCCCAAAACAGAACCGCCGCTGCGGACGGCCCCCCACAAGGCGTCCGTAACGGCGGTGTCGGGCTCTGAGGCCCCCCTCGCGCCCCCACAGAAACGCGATGGACTAAGGGATAACGCTGTCATGCGGGTCGTCGACGGATTTCACCCATTGAGCGAACGTTGCGTATCAGCGCCTGTTGCCTTGCCGGGCCGGCGCGCTATCTACCGCCCATGGCGTTGCACATCATCAAGCTGGTCGTCGGCTGCGAAACGATCGACGATCTCCTGGCCTGGCACAAGGACAAGAGCCAACCCTGGGTCATGCACACCCGCATGACGCCCAAGCGGATCGACGAGGTCCTGGACGGCGGCTCGCTGTACCGCGTTTTCAAGGGTCAGATCCTGTGCCGCCAGACGATCCTGGCCATCGACACGATCGGCGAGGGCGCGGCTTCGCGCTGCGAGGTGACGGTGGATCCGCCGATCGTCCGCGTCGCGCCCCAGCCGCGCCGGGCTTTCCAGGGCTGGCGCTACCTCAAGCCCGAGGACGCGCCGCCGGACCTGACGCAGAGCGAAGCCGCCGACCTGCCGCCGGATCTGGCGCGGCAGCTACGCGAATTGGGCGCCTGGTAGAAAACTTTCAGGCGAATAATTAGGATTTCCGCAACCGAAGCGGGTGTCATCTTGCCGCAGGGGACTGTGGAGGGATGACGATGAAGGCCAGTTTTGCCGCCTTGGGCGTGGGGATGTTGTTCATAGGCCTGATCGCCGGCCTGCTCATAGCCCTCAGGCCGATCTGATTGGGGCCGATCTAACTACGCGACGGCCATGTTGTCGATCAGCCGCGTCTTGCCCAGCCATGCGGCGACCAGGATGCGGCCTTCGGCGCCCTCGATCGGGCCGGGACCCAGGCGCGACAGGTCGCTGGCTTCGCGCACTTCCACATAGTCGACCTGACCAAAGCCGGCCGCCTTCAGGGCGGCTGTCGCCGTTTGCTCGGCCTCGTCGATGCGACCGCCGGCGGCCACTTCCGCGACGGCGGCTTTGAGCGCCGCGGGCAGGGCCACGGCCGCGGCGCGTTCTTCGGCCGACAGGTAGGCGTTGCGCGAGGACAGGGCCAAGCCGTCCTCGGCCCGGGCGGTCGGGGCGCCGATGATCTCGATGGGGATGTCCAGGTCGCGGGCCATGCGCTTGACCACCTGTAGCTGCTGATAGTCCTTCTCGCCGAACACGGCGACGTCGGCCTGGCTCTGGATGAACAGCTTGGCCACCACGGTCGCCACGCCGCCGAAGAACTGCGGCCGGGCCGCGCCTTCCAGCGGTTCGGAAACGCCCGAGACGCTGATCGCCGTGGCGAAGCCGGGGGCGTACATCTCCGCGCCATTGGGGGCGAACAGCAGGTCGCAGCCGACGCTGGCCAGCTTCTCGACATCGATCGCCTCGCCGCGCGGATAGGCGTCGAAGTCTTCGTGCGGGGCGAACTGCTTGGGATTGACGAAGATCGTGGCGACCACCCGGTCGGCGCTCTGCTGGGCGATCTTGATCAGGGACAGGTGGCCTTCGTGCAGGGCGCCCATGGTCGGAACCAACGCCACGCGCTGGCCGGCGGCCTTCCAGGCGCGCACATGCTCGCGCATCTCGGCGACGGTGCGGACGATGGTCGGGCTGCTCATTGATACGGCTCCACGGGGACAGGCCCGGCTTATGGCCTCGCGGTTCCGGAAGGTCCACCATCCCTTGCGGGAAGATGCAACCAGGGGTGCGACAATTATGCCTGTGGATTGAAGCGGTTGACCGGATGGGGTGCTGGTAACATCGTGTTAACCTTCAGTCCAAGGCCGTGCGAGTCGCGGCGCATCAAGGATCGAACCATGGCCGAAACGCGCGTCATCGTCGTCGGCAACGAAAAGGGCGGGGCCGGCAAGTCGACCATCGCCGTGCACCTCGTCACCGCTCTGCTCTATGGCGGCGCCAAGGTCGCCGTGCTCGACCTGGACCTGCGCCAGCGCACGTCGGGCCGCTTCTTCGAGAACCGCGTCGCCTGGACGGCCAGCAAGAAGCTGGACCTGCCCATGCCGCTGTCGCTGACCCTCAGCGACAACGACATCGCCCTGGCCGACAAGTCGGAAGAGGAGCAAGTGGCGGGCTTCGAGGCCGCCTTCGCCAAGGGCCTGGCCGAGTGCGACTTCGTGCTGATCGACACCCCCGGCGGCGACAGCGCCATCACCCGCCTGGCCCACGGCCGCGCGGACCTGGTGGTCACGCCGATGAACGACAGCTTCGTCGACTTCGACATGCTGGGCGCCGTCGATCCGGTGACCCTGGAGCTGACCAAGCCCAGCCTGTACTCGCTGACCGTCTGGGAAGGCCGCAAGCAGCGCGCCCTGTCGGGCCAGCGCCAGGCTATGGACTGGGTGGTGCTGCGCAACCGCCTGGCCACCACCGAGGCCCGGAACCGCAAGCGCCTGGAGGACCGTTTGACGGCCCTGGCCAAGCGCGTCGGCTTCCGCATCGGCCCTGGCCTGCGCGACCGCGTCATCTATCGCGAGCTGTTCCCGTTCGGCCTGACCATCGCCGACCTGTCGCCGCAGGTGCGTCCGGTGCCGGTGTCGCTGCAGCATCTGGCCGCGCGCCAGGAACTGCGCGCCCTGATGCACAGCCTGGGCCTGTCGGCCTATTCGGGCGAGACGCTTCTGGCGGCGCAGTAGTCTGCGAGCTACATGATTGAGAGCGGGCGGCGAGGGCGACCTTGCCGCCCGTTTTCGTTTCGGAGTTGCGATGCTGTACCTGCTGCTGGGCGCGGCCATCCTCGTCTTCCTGCTCTGGCCCAAGGGCCGGTCGTTCCTGAACGGCGACGGCTGGCGGGTGGGGGCGGGCGCGGCCTCGATCGCCGCCTTCGCCGGGGCGGCCTACGCCACGATCCGCGGCGCGTGGGGCACGGGCGTCGTGCTGGGCGTCATCGGCCTGTGGAGCGTCACCGAGGCCCGCCGCCGGCCGGTCATCCGCCGCCAGATGGTCCAGCCGCCGAAACCCGAGCTTAGCCTGTCCGAAGCCCGCGCCATCCTGGGCGTCGGCCCGGAGGCGACGTTGGCCGAGGTCAAGGCGGCCTATACCCGCCTGATCCAGATGGCTCACCCGGACAAGGGCGGCACCGAAGGCCTGGCCGCCCAGCTGAATGCCGCGCGGGATCGTTTGATCAAGCGCCGCAGCTGAGCTAGGAGAGGGGCCATGATCAACCGCGAACGCTTCTGGCGCCGCCGTTCCTCGGGCCCGACCTGCTCGGTATGACGCTCTGACCTTGGTTCAGAGCGAGCCACGACGCGTGGCTCAAGACGTCATCTAGTTCGGACTTTGATCACCCCATGACGACCCAAACGACCGACCGCGCTCCCAATGGCGCTGAGAGCTGGGCCGCGCGCTACAGCGATCGCATGAGCCGCGTCCGCGCCAGCGAGATCCGCGAGCTGCTCAAGCTGCTGGACCAGCCCGACATCCTGTCGTTCGCGGGCGGCATCCCCGATCCCGGCCTGTTCCCGGCCGAGCAGATCCAGGCCGGCTACGACGCTATCCTGGGCGATGCGGCCCTGTCGCGTCAGGCCCTGCAATACTCGGTCAGCGAAGGCTACCTGCCGCTGCGCCAGTGGATCGCCGAGCGCATGACCCGCGACGGCATGCCGTGCGAGCCGCACAACATCATGCTGACCGCCGGCTCGCAGCAGGCGCTGGATCTGATCGGCAAACTGTTCATCAGCCCCGATGACACCGTCGTGGTGGCCCGGCCGACCTATCTAGGCGCGCTGCAGGCCTTCAACGGCTACCAGCCGGCCTACCGTGACTTGCCGGAAGGCGCATTGCAGGATCCGGCCGGCGCCGACCTGCCGCACGGCGCGCTGGGTTATTTCGTGCCCGACTTCGCCAACCCCACCGGCGTCAGCCTGACCCTGGAAGAGCGCGAGGGCGTGCTGGCCCTGGCCGATCGCCTGGACTGGGCGCTGGTCGAGGACGCGGCCTATCGCGAGCTGCGCTTCCAGGGCGAACCCGCCCCGACCCTGCTGGCCCTCGACATCGCCCAGTCCGGCGGCGTCGACAACGCCCGCACCCTGTTCCTGGGCACCCTGTCCAAGACCCTGTCGCCCGCCCTGCGGATCGGCTGGGTCTGCGGTCCCAAGGCGGTGATCGAGAAGCTGGTTCTGCTCAAGCAGGGCGCGGACCTGCACGTCTCGACGATCAACCAGATGGTCGCCCACCGCGCCGTCTCGGAAGGCTATGACCAGCACCTGCACCGCCTGCGCGGGGCTTACGGCGCCAAGGCGCGCGTGATGCTGGCGGCGCTGGAGCGGGTGATGCCGGAGGGCGTGACCTGGTCGCGGCCCGAGGGCGGCATGTTCGTCTGGATCGACCTGCCGGAAGGCGTCGACGGCGCGGCCCTGCTGGCCCGGGCCATCGAGGAGGAGCGCGTGGCCTTCGTGCCCGGCGCGCCGTTCTATGCCGAGGTCCACAAGGCCAACGCCATCCGCCTCAGCTACTCCCTGCCGACTGACGCCCAGATCGAAGAGGGTGTCGCGCGGATCGCCAGGCTGATCCGCAAGGTGATGTCGGAAGTCTAGAAAAGCAAAACCCCGGAAGGCCAGGCCTTCCGGGGTTTCTTGTATCTGGGTTGTCCGGGTCGCTTACGGCTGCAGCACCATGCAGGGCACGCGCTTGGCCTTGAGGGCCGAGCAGGCGCTGCGGGCGGCGTCCGAGGTCATGCCTTGGAACTGGGCGCGGAACGTGCCGCCGGCGCCTTCCACGGCGCCCTCGGCCTCGGTGACCATCTTGGCGAAGCGGCCGCGCACCAGCTTCAGCTGGTCGTTGGCCAGCGACTTGGACTTGAACGCGCCGACCTGCACGCCCCATTCGCCCTTGGGCTTCTTCGCAGCTTTCAGGGTGGGCTTAGGCGCTTCCTTCTTGGCCTCGCGCAGGGTGGGAGAGACCTTCACCGGGGTCGTGTGCGGGTTTTCGGTCAGCACGATCCGTAGGCCGGCCTGCTCGCCATCGCCCTGCTCGACCGAGGGACGCTCGATCGGGCCGGTCGGCTCGTCTTCATAGATGTTGGCCGCGATGCTGGTGCGTTCGCCGCGCGAACGACGCTTCATCACGTCGAAGCCCGTCAGCAGCAGGTCTTCCATGTTGTTGTCGCGCCAGGCGGTCGAGGGGCCGCCCAGGACCACGGCGATCAGGCGGCGACCATCGCGCACGGCCGAGCCGGCGAGGTTGAAGCCGCTGGCATTGGTGTAGCCGGTCTTCAAGCCGTCGAACCCTTCCATGCTGTCCAGCAGGCGATTGTGGCCTTTGACGTAGTTGCCCCGGAAGTAGAAGCCCTTGACGGCGAAGTAGCTGTAATACTGCGGGAAGTCGCGCATGGTGGCGCGCGACAGGATGGCCAGGTCGCGAGCGGTCGAGATCTGGCGGCTGTCGGGCAGGCCCGAGGCGTTCACGAAACGGGTATTGCGCATGCCCAGCTCCTGGCCGCGCAGGGTCATCAGGGCCGAAAAGCGCGACTCACTGCCGGCGAGTCGCTCGGCCATGGCCACGGCGACGTCGTTGGCGGACTTGACGGTCATGGCCTTGATGGCTTCGTCGACCGACAGGCTGTCGCCCGGCGAGATGCCGATCTTGGTCGGGGCCTGGGCCGCGGCGCGGGGCGACATGACGACCCGGTCCGTCAGCTTCAGGCGGCCTTCGCTCAGCGCCTCGAAGGTCAGGTACAGGGTCATGACCTTGGTCACGGACGCCGGGTAGCGGGGGCTGTCAGCCCTTTTGTCGTAAAGGACTTCGCCCGAATTGGCGTCGATGACGATCGCCGCGTATTTCGGCTCCTGAGCGTTCAGCTGCAGATAGGGTATGGCGGCTGAGGCGGTCGATGGCGCGACCGCGCTAAGCAGGCACGACAGCGCCAGGCCGGCGGCGGCGAACAGAGAGCGGGCGGAGGTAAGTTTGGCGAACATGAAGCGACGTCCGTCATTTTGAACTGGGAGCGGTTCCGCACCGCCACACGCGTAGACGATAGCATGATCGAACTGGCCTTTCGCCAAAGTAAACAACTGGTGAGCGATCTTGCCGCAGCCGCAAAAATATCAGGCGCGTGTTGGCAGTGCTGCAGCTTGACGGCTCATGACGTTGCGTAATGGTGCGGTGCACAAAAGCGTTGACTGCTGCACTGCAACATGAGAGAACGAGGGTGTCCAAAGCGCTCACGGACGAGTTGCAGCTCGGCCGTCCGCCCCGCCCGTTTCTTCCTCCCCCAGGAGATTTCCCATGGCCGCCGCCGAAACCGTCAAGAACACCGTCGAGCAATACACCGCCGCTTCGAACCAAGCGTTCAAGGACGGCGTGGAAAAGTCGCTGGCCGCGCTGGCCGAAGCCAACACCCACTCGAAGAAGAACCTGGAAGCTGTCGTCGCCTCGGTGACCGCCGCCACCAAGGGCGCCGAAGCCCTGGGCGCCCAGACCTTCGCCTACGGCAAGAAGGCCGCCGAAGACCAAGTCGCCGCCGCCAAGTCGCTGGCCGCCGCCAAGAGCGTGCAGGAAGCCGTCGAGCTGCAGACCGCCTGGGCCAAGTCGGCCCTGGAAGCCTACATCGCCCAGGTCAGCAAGGCCTCGGAGATCGTCTCGGCCTCGATCAAGGACTCGGTGAAGCCGCTCAACGAGCGCATGACCGCCGCCGTCGAGAAGTTCCAAGCCGCTCGCTAAGCGACGCTTCGAACCGAAGATTGAAAGGCCCGGGCCGAAAGGTCCGGGCCTTTTTTCTTGTACCGGACCGCGTTAAGCATGCCGCACCAGTTCAAGGGAGCGCGTGCATGTCGAAGGTCGAGGAACGTCTGAAGGCGATCGGGATCGAGCTGCCCCAGCCGGTGGCGCCGGTGGCCAATTACGTGCCCTTCGTGCGCTCCGGCAACCAGGTCACCATCTCCGGCCAGATCTCGATCGCGGCCGATGGCGGCGTCAAGGGCACGGTGGGCGTCGATGTCGACCTGGAGACCGCCCAAGCCGCCGCGCGCCTGTGCGGCGTCAACCTGCTGGCCCAGATGAAGGCCGCCTGCGACGGCGACCTGGACCGTGTGGTCCGCGTCGTGAAGCTGGGCGGTTTCGTCCAGGCCGGTCCCGACTTCATCGACATCCCCAAGGTCATCAACGGCTGCTCGGACCTGATGGTCGAGGCCCTGGGCGACGCCGGCCGCCACGCCCGCTCGGCGGTGGGCGTCTACAAGCTGCCCCTCGGCTTCGCGGTCGAGGTGGACGCGGTGGTGGAGATCGCCTGATGCGCTCGCGCGAACGCCCCTCGACCGATGTCTTCGGCGAGGCGTGGGAGCGCCTGTTCGACCCGCCGGCGGCCCATCGGGGCCTCTGGACCCCCGAGGGCGCGCCGGAGAACAGCCTGGCCGCCTTCCAGGCCGCCTGTGCCGGCGGCTACGGCATCGAGCTGGACGTGCAGCTGACCGCCGACGGCGAGGCGGTGGTTTTTCATGACGAGCGACTGGAGCGCATGACCGGCCGGGAAGGGCGCCTGCGCGACCACTCGGCCGCCGAGCTCGCGACCTTCGCCCTGAAGGGCACGGACGAGACTATTCCAACGCTCGCCGACACCCTGACCTTGATCGGCCACCGCGCCATGGTTTTCATCGAGCTGAAGACGCCCTTTGGCGACGTCGGGCCGCTTGAGAAGCGGGTCACCGACATCCTGGTGGACCACAACGGCCCGACCGCCGTGATCGGCTTCAACCCGTATTCGCACGCCTGGTTCGCCGACCATCACCCGCAGATCCTGCGCGGCCTGGACAGCTATAGCTGGAATGACGAGGGCGCCCGCAAGCTCGCCCCCGAAATGCGCAAGTCGCTGGCGGCGCTGGAGCAGGTCGAGATCGCGCGCCCCGATTTCCTGGCCCTGGGCCTGGACATGTTGCCCAGCCCGCGCGCCGACCTATATCGCGCCAAGGGCATGCCGATCGTCGCCTGGACGGTCCGCTCGCCCGACCAGTGGGAAGGCGTGAAGGACCATTGCGACAACCTGATCTTCGAGGGCTTCGCGGCGTGACCCCAAGACCCGTGGGGGTCCAGTCGGCGGTTCGCGTCCATCGCGAGATCGCCGAGATCGGCCAGCAGGCCTGGGACGCCTGCGCCGCGCCGACGGGCGATCCGTTCGTCAGCTATGACTTCCTGTCGATCTTGGAGGAAAGCGGCTGTGTCGCTCCCCGGACCGGTTGGGCCGCACACCACCTGTCGGTGCTGGACGGGAACGACGTCGTGGCCGGCGTCATGCCGCTCTATCTGAAGTCCCACAGTCAGGGCGAATACGTCTTCGACCACGCCTGGGCCGACGCCTATGAGCGGGCTGGCGGGCGATACTATCCCAAGCTCCAGTGCGCCTCGCCGTTCTCGCCGGTGACGGGCTCGCGGCTTATCACGCGGCCGGACGTCGATGTCGACGAAGGCCGCAACGCCCTGCTGGGCGGAGCCCTGACCCTGTGCGACCGCATGGGCGCTTCGTCCCTGCACGTGACCTTTCCGGGGCAGGACGAGTGGGCCTGGATGGGCGATCGCGGCATGCTGCTGCGGCAGGACCAGCAGTACCACTGGGAAAACAACGGCTACGCGACCTTCGATGACTTCCTGGCGGCCCTGTCGGCCAACCGCCGCAAGACCATCCGCCGCGAGCGCCGCGACGCTCAGGATGGCCTCGAGATCGTCGCGCTTACGGGCGATGACTTGACCGAAGAGCACTGGGACGCCTTCTTCGGCTTCTACATGGACACCGGCAGCCGCAAGTGGGGCCGGCCGTACCTGAACCGCCGCTTCTTCTCAGCTCTGCACGAGCGGATGGCCGACAAGGTGCTGCTGATCCTGGCGCGCCGCCTGAACGGGGGGGCGGGCGGCGACTGGATCGCCGGGGCGCTGAACCTGATCGGTCGCGAGTGCCTCTACGGCCGCCATTGGGGCTGCGTCGAGGACGTGCCGTTCCTGCACTTCGAGCTCTGCTACTACCAGGCCATCGAGCATGCGATCCGGCTGGGCCTGCCTCGTGTGGAAGCCGGCGCCCAGGGGCAGCACAAGATCGCCCGCGGCTATCTGCCCAGCGCCGTCTATTCCGCCCACTGGATCGCCGACCCGGCCCTGCGCGAGCCCGTTGCGCGCTACCTGGCGCAGGAGCGGGCGGCTGTGGAGCACGACATCGAGCTGCTGACGGAAGAGTTCTCACCCTTCCGCCACGCACCTGACCCGCGCCGCGACGGGCGCGAGTAGCGGACGCTAGTTCAGGCGAACCTCGCCGACCTTGTCCTTGTATTCCTTCTTCGGGTCGGCCCCGAGCATCAGCTTCATGCCGGCGAACAGGCTGTTCTCGTTCAGCCAGATCTGGGCGTCGGCCGGCTCGAAGCGCAGCAGGCGCAGCTTGGGATCGTCCTTGCCCTCGAACCAGGCGGCGATGAAGGGGTTCCAGAGGCGTTCGACCGTCTCGTAGTCGGTGTCGATCCGCAGCCGCCCGTTCACCGCCGCGAACAGGTGGTGGCCCTTGTCGCTGAAGTGGATGAAGGCGTCGCGGCCCTGCTGGTCCAGCGAGTGGACGAGGTCGGTCTCCGACGAGGTGAAGATCCAGATCGGACCGGAATGGTCGCCCTCGATCAGGGCGGTCATCGGCTGGGCGCGGCCGCCCTCGACATCGGGCAGGCCCAGCATGACCGTGCGGTCGGACTTCAGGGCCTTCCAGAACTTGGCGGCCAGATCGGCGTCTTTGGACATGGTGCGTCTCCTCTGTGTGGGAGACGAACGGCGGCCGCGGAGGGGCGTTCCTAGGGCGGAGCTCCAAGTGGCGTGGCGGTGACATGGAATGTCATTTGATCGGCTCCGAACCTGTCCGGAGCCATCGCGGCCGCACCCGGAAACTGCCGATCGAGCATCCCGTCGAGGGCGCGGCAATAACCATCGAGCGCGGTTGCCGCTGCGGCCAGATCAAGGACTTCATCGAAGGCATGCAGACGCAGGCCAGCGCCCCCGAGGCCGATCGTTCCATATTTCAGGTGGTCCAGGTCCACGCTCCAGGCCTGGTGCGAGGTGGAGGTGGAGAGGATGGTGATGTTGTAGGCGTCCGGCGTCGTTTTCTCCGGTGAGAGATCGTGCGGGTTCAGGTGAGCATAGCTGATCAGGCCGAACAGCGGATAGGCCTTGGCCTTGGCCGCCACCTGGGCCGTCCTTTCCGGATGGTCCATGCCGTTGCGCATGGCGCAGGCGGTATCGAAATGCCCGCGAAGGTCCTCACTGACCAGCATGGCCGCTTGCGGTTCTTTTCGGAGGGCGCGCTCTACATAGTAAAGTCGATCCACCACCGACCAGGCCGATCGGAACAGGCGAAGACGGTCTTCCATCGCTGTGATGCACACATCGCCACGATGGATGGCCTTGGCGAGAAGCTCGCGCATGTCGGCGACGTCGAGCCCGATGATTGTCGAACTGACGCCGATGGCCTCCAGCGTCATGCGGTGGCTGCGCTTTAGGGTGACGGGCAGGCTGCTGAGGGGAGGGGGCATCATGTCTGGGCTCGCCAAAAGGTAGAGTTTGGCTATCCCTAGAGCGTCGATCTTAAGCGGCTCTGAAGTCTCCGACGCCCGTCTCGTCTGCCGAGCCTAAGATCGCTCCCACGCCGCCTTGAGCAGCGCCTTGACCTCGTCGTCCACCCCGGCGGGCGAGGCCAAGGTCAGCTTGGCCTTCAGGCGTTCGGACCAGCCCTCGTTCTTGGGCTCTAGCAGGCGCGGGGAGGCGTCGGGCGTGACCGCCAGGCCCAGCACCGCCTGGCCGCCTTTGGCCGGCTTCAGCGCCGCGAACTGCGATTTGCGCGACCAAGCCGTGAAGCCCTTGCGCTGGCCGGTGACCACGCTTTCGAACCCGGCGACGGCGGCCTCGACCGCTTCCAGGATCGCCACCCCGGCCGGGTCGGTCCATAGCGCCTTGCGCAGGGCGTCGGCGTCCTCCCAACCGGTTTCGGGATAGGCGACCGAGAAGATCGTGGCGGCGCGGTTGACGCCGATGCCGTAGTTCGCCTTCAGCCAGTCGGTGCGGGCCTTGGGCTTGGTCTCCTTACAGTCGCGGCGGACGATCTCGACCCATTGCTCCAGGGTCTTGCCGGTCTCGCGCTCCAGGTTGGCGCGGACCGAGGCGAACCACTTCTGCTGCTGCTCGGTCAGGCCCTGAGGTTTCGTCTCCATGTTTGCGCGCGTCCCCCAGTTTGCTACCACCGTCCCGTCAAAGGGAGACGGTCATGAGCCTGGACGGACGCTACGACGCCGACAACATCTTCGCCAAGATCATCCGCGGCGAGATCCCCAGCGTGAAGGTGTTCGAGGACGACAAGGTCCTGGCCTTCATGGACGTGTTCCCGCAGTCGCCCGGCCATGCCCTGGTGATCTCCAAGACCAGCCAGGCGCGCAACCTGCTGGAGGTGGAGCCTGAAGTGCTGGCCGACCTGGCCGCCGCCACCCAGAAGCTGACGCGCGCCGTGGTCGCGGCCCTGAAGCCCGATGGCGTGGTCGTCACCCAGTTCAACGGCGCGCCGGCCGGCCAGACGATCTTCCACCTGCATTTCCACGTGATCCCTCGCTACGAGGGCGCGGCCCTGGGCCGCCACGGCGAAGGCGGCATGGCCGATGTCGAAGCGCTGAAGGCCCTGGCGGCGAAAATCAGCGCGGCGCTGTAAAAGGCGGCGCCTGTACGCCGAAACCCGGATCGGGCGGTCGTGGGTTAGGGCGCGGAGCCCGTTTCAGCCTATCGCGTTAGCGGTACCGGCGATCGCGCCGGCCTGGAAACGCCATGCTTGAATTCGAGGAAGGCCGCAAAGGCCTGCGCCGCCTGATCTATTCCAGCCGCTTTGTCGGCGAGGGCGATTTCGGCGAGGCGGTGCGGGCGATCGTGGCGACCTCGATCCAGAACAACCGCCTCGTGGACGTTACCGGCTTCCTGCTGGCCGGGGAGGGGCTGTTCCTGCAATGGCTGGAAGGCCCCGCGACCGCCGTGGAGGAGACCTTCGCGCGGATCGCTCGGGACAAGCGCCACGCCGACTTGGTCACGATCGCCGACAGCCCCGCCGAACGCCGCCGGTTCCGCGACTGGAACATGGGCCAGCACCGCCTGGGCGCTGCGGATCAGGCCTTGTTGGCGGAGGTGGGGTTGGAGGTCTTCAATCCCGCCGGGTTGGAGGCCGACCGTGCGGAGCGATTGCTGCTACGCGTAGGCGAGCGGTACTTGCGGAGCGCCTAGGGCGTCAGCTTGATGAGGGCCGTGGAGATGGTCATCAGCACCGCTACGCCGCTCAGGATCGCCCAGCCCTGCAGGCGGATCTTCTCGCTGAGATCGGCGCGGAGGCGACTTTCCATCAGGGCCATTTCCGCCCGCACAGCGGCGAATTCGTTTTTGATATCGACGCGAGTCGCGACGAGTTCCGTCTTCGTCGCTAGGTCGCTGATGTCCGGAAGCATGGTGGCCTGCTGCACGATTTCAACCACGGTTTCGGCCACGTGCTGATCCATGCCGGCTTCACGAAGCCGTTTTGAAGCATTTAGCGTGTCGAAGCCGATAGCGATCATAGCCACATGCTATCCGTTTGTTCTCGTTTCATCCACAATTTTCGCGGCAGCTGAAACGAAAAAGGCCCGGATTGCTCCGGGCCTTTCCGTAGAGGTCTGAGGTCGGCCTATTCGGCCATGGCCGGTTCGGCTTCGTCGGTAGTCTTGCCAGCCTTCGGATCGGCGTTGCTGTCGATCTCGAAGTCGATCTTGCTGTCTGCCAGCACGACCTTGACGTGACCGCCGCGCACCAGGCGTCCGAACAGGATGTCGTCGGCCAGGGGCTTCTTGATGTGCTCCTGGATGACCCGGGCCAGCGGGCGCGCGCCATACAGCTCGTCGAAGCCATTCTTGGCCAGCCAGTCGGCGGCGTCGTCGCTCAGTTCGATCGTGATGTTGCGGTCGGCCAGTTGGGCCTCCAGCTGCATCACGAACTTCTGCACGACCTGGCGGATGATGTCCGAGGTCAGCGGCTTGAAGGCCACGACGGCGTCCAGGCGGTTGCGGAACTCCGGCGTGAACAGGCGCTTGAGGGCGGCCTCTTCCTCGCCTTCGACCTTGCTGCGGCCGAAGCCGATCGAGTTGCGCTGGGCGTCGGACGCCCCCGCATTGGTGGTCATGATCAGGACCACGTTGCGGAAGTCGACCTTCTTGCCGTTGCTGTCGGTCAGCGTCCCATTGTCCATAACCTGCAGCAGGATGTTGTAGACATCCCCGTGCGCCTTCTCGATCTCGTCGAGCAGGACGACGGCGTGCGGGTGCTGGTCGACCGCGTCGGTCAGCTGACCGCCCTGGTCGAAGCCGACATAGCCGGGAGGGGCGCCGATCAGGCGGCTCACGGTATGGCGCTCCATGTATTCCGACATGTCGAAGCGCAGCATCTCGATGCCCAGGGTCTGGGCCAGCTGCTTGGCGGCTTCGGTCTTGCCGACGCCGGTCGGGCCGCTGAACAGGTACGAGCCGATCGGCTTGTTGGGTTCACGCAGGCCGGCGCGGGCCAGCTTCATGGCGGACGACAGCTGGGTCAGGGCTTCTTCCTGGCCGAACACCGCGCGCTTCAGATCGGTCTCGAGTTCCTTGAGGGCCTCGGTGTCCGACTTGCTGACCGACTTGGGCGGGATGCGGGCGATCTTGGCGACGACGGCCTCGATCTCCTTCACGCCGATGGTCTTCTTGCGGCGGCTTTCCGGCAGCAACATCTGGCTGGCGCCGGCTTCGTCGATCACGTCGATCGCCTTGTCCGGCAGCTTGCGGTCGGTGATGTACTTGGCCGACAGCTCCACCGCGACCTTCAGGGCCTCGGCGGTATATTTCAGCTTGTGGAAGTCCTCGTAGTAGGTCTTCAGGCCCTTGAGGATCTTGATGGTGTCTTCCACCGTCGGTTCGTTGACGTCGATCTTCTGGAAGCGACGGACCAGGGCCCGATCCTTCTCGAAGTGCTGGCGGAACTCCTTGTAGGTGGTCGAGCCCATGCAGCGCAGCGAGCCGGAGGCGAGCGCGGGCTTCAAAAGATTGGAAGCATCCATCGCCCCGCCGCTGGTCGCGCCAGCGCCGATGACGGTGTGGATCTCGTCGATGAACAGCACCGCGTTCGGGTGGTTCTCCAGTTCCTTGACGACCTGCTTGACGCGCTCTTCGAAATCGCCGCGATAGCGGGTGCCGGCCAGCAGCGCGCCCATGTCGAGCGAGTAGATGGTGGCGCCTTCCAAGACCTCGGGGACCTGGTGCGTGACGATCTTGCGGGCCAGGCCCTCGGCGATGGCGGTCTTGCCGACGCCGGGGTCGCCCACCAGCAGCGGGTTGTTCTTGGTGCGACGGCACAGGATCTGGATCGCGCGTTCCACTTCGTTCGCGCGGCCGATCAGCGGGTCGACCTTGCCCTGGCGGGCCTTTTCGTTGAGGTCGACGCAATAGGCTTCCAGAGCCTCGCCGCCCGTCTTGGTGTTGGGCTTCTCGCCGTCGTCCTCGGTCTGGTTCGAGCCGGCGCTGGCGCCCTTGACGCTCTTGACTTCCGAGGCGCCCGCCTTCTTGGCGATGCCGTGGGCGATGAAGTTGACCGCATCGTACCGCGTCATGTCCTGCTCCTGCAGGAAATAGGCGGCGTGGCTTTCGCGTTCGGAGAAGATGGCGACCAGAACATTGGCGCCGGTCACTTCCTCGCGACCCGACGACTGGACGTGGATCACCGCGCGCTGGATCACGCGCTGGAAGCCGGCGGTCGGCTTGGCGTCCTCGTCGTCATCGACGACCAGCGAGGCCAGTTCGACGTCGAGATAGTTCGAGAGGCTCTTCTTCAGCGCGGCGAGATCGACGTCGCACGCGCGCATAACTCCGGCGGCGTCCTCGTCGTCGGTCAGGGAAAGCAGAAGGTGCTCGAGCGTGGCGTACTCGTGCTTACGCTGGTTGGCGTACGCGACGGCGCGGTGCAGGGACTCTTCCAGGGGGCGCGAAAAAGAGGGCAACGGGGGAGGCTCCTCAGTCCTTTTCCATGGTGCACTGCAGGGGGTGCTGATGGCGTCGCGCCGAGTCGATGACTTGGGCGACCTTGGTTTCTGCGACTTCGTATGTGTAGACGCCGCACACCCCGACGCCGTTCTGGTGAACGTGCAGCATGATGCGAGTGGCGTCTTCACGCGACTTGTTGAAGAACCGTTCGAGAACGTAGACCACGAACTCCATCGGAGTGTAGTCGTCGTTGAGAATCAGAACTCGATAAAGCGAGGGCTTCTGCGTCTTCGGCTTCACTTCCGTGACGACCGACGACCCAGCGCCGTTGCTTTGTCCGCCTTGCTTCCGCTCGGCCATCGACTTGTTCTCTCCTGGCGAGCAAATCACCCGCCTGCCTGAATTAGATATGGAAACGCGGCGGCATTGGAAGAGCCTGACACGCGCCTGCGCCGCTTTAGCACAGGGACGCCCAGGAATTCGGCTTCACGTTTGGGAGAGCGAAGACCGCCAACGAACGGTTCCGTGGGGGAGAGGCCCAAATGGTTAGCGACAGTCTGTCGCGCAAGGGGGGGCATCCCACGCGTGATGACGCCAATTCGGCGAATCGGCGGCGCGGGGCGGAGAGGGGCTTCTATTGCCCCGGCAGCGCGTACTCGAGCTCGTAAAGATGCTTGCCTTCGATCACCGTGATGATCAGCCGGCCGGTGATGCCCTTCAGCGCGCCCGAGCCGGAGTCCGGGACGATGTCGATGGTCATGCTCATGTCCTTGCCGCGCATCGACCCGCGATGGACCAGGGCGAAGCCGCCCGTCTTGCCGTCCAGCGTCCCGACCACGCGCTCGGTGGCGACATAGGCGGCCGAGCCAGGGACCTCGGTCCCGATGGTCAAAATCTCGCCCTTGCCGGTGGCGTCCAGCGCGCCGTGATAGGTCTTGTCCAGCGAGAACCGCCCCAGGGTCGAGCCTTCGGCCTTGTCCTGCTCGATCGGTTTGGTGGCGACATCGAACGGGCCCTTGGCGTGACGCATGGCGGCCTCCGTGGCGAGGGCGGGAGGGGCGGCGGCCACGGCGGCGGCGATCGCCGGGACGATGATGCGCAGCGCGGCCATGACGTTCTCCCTAGAATGTCGAAATGAGAACATAATGGGAACTTGTCGTCAACGGCTCTTCAGCGCGCGCCCGCTGACCACGGCGCCTGCCCCGAATTTACCACGCAGGGCGTCGATCGCCGTCTCGTTCTTCAAGGTGCGGCGTTCGTCGTCGGCGAACATGTCCGAGCCGGCGGTCTCGGCGTCCATGAAGTCGGTCAGGCCCGCGCCGATCAGGCGGTAGGGTTGGCCGGGCTTTTCGGCGGCCAGAAGTTCGCGCGCCACCTGGAACAGGGTGCGGGCCGTCTGGGTCGGCACGGCCAGGGTGCGGCGGCGGGTGTGGATCTTGAAGTCGGGCGTGCGCAGCTTCAGCGTCGCCACCCGGCCGGCGACGCCCTCCTTGCGGGCCTGCTTGGCGACCTTCTCGCACAGGGGCCACAGCTCGTCCTCAAGGTCCTCGCGCTTGTGCAGGTCGTCGTTGAAGGTGGTCTCGGCGCTGATCGTCTTGCGGGCCTGATCGGGATCGACCATCCGGCTGTCCTGGCCGTGGGCGAGGCGGTGCAGGCGCATGCCGCCCGCGCCCAGGCGGTTGGCCAGCAGCTTGAGGTCGGCGGCGGCGATGTCGCCCACGGTCTTGAGCCCGATCTCGGCCAGGGACGCGACGGTGGCCGGTCCCACGCCCGGTAGGATGCTGACCGGCTTGTTCGCCAGGAAGCTCTGCGCCTCGGCCGCGCCGATGGCCGAAAAGCCGCGCGGCTTGTCCAACTCGGACGCGATCTTGGCCAGGAACTTGTTGGGCGCCAGGCCGATCGAGACGGTCAGGCCGATGTCGCGCTCGATCTCGGCCTGCAGCCGCGCCAGCATCTGGGCGGGCGTGGCGCCGTGCAGGCGTTCGGTGCCGGTCAGGTCGATCCAGGCCTCGTCCAGCGACAGCGGCTGGATCAGCGGCGTCAGCTTGTCGAGCTTCTCGTGGATACGCCGACTCTCTTCCTTGTACTTGGCGAAGTTGGGCTTGATGACCACGGCCTGAGGGCACAGCTTCAGCGCCTTGTACATCGGCATGGCCGAGCGCGGGCCGCTCATGCGGGCGATGTAGCAGGCAGTGGTCACCACCCCGCGCTTGCCGCCGCCGACGATGACCGGCAGGTCGCGCAAGCTGGGATCGTCGCGTTTCTCCACCGAGGCGTAGAAGGCGTCGCAGTCCAGGTGGGCGATCGACAGCGCGCCCAGCTCCTCATGGAAGACCACGCGCGGCGAGGCGCAGGACGGACAGCGCGAGACCTTGGCCTCGCCCGTCCACCCGCAGTCGCGGCACAGGCACCTCATGGAATGGTCCTCAATTCTCCGGCGGCCACAGCCAGACCGCGCCGCGCACGCCCGAGCTGTCGCCATGGACGGCCTTCTTCACCGGGGTCTCGAAGACGTCCGAGAAGACGTGCGGGGCGATGGCGGCGGGCAGGCGGTCATACAGGGCGTCGACATTCGACATGCCGCCGCCCAGCACGATGACGTCCGGATCGAGGATTTCGCAGACCACGGCCAGGCCTCGGGCTAGGCGGTCGACATAACGATCCAGGGCCGCGGCGGCCGAGGCGTCGCCCGACTGGATGGCGTCCATGGTCGCCTGGCCCGTCGGGAAGCCGGCGTCGTGCGAGAAGGCCGGGCCGGAGACCCACTTTTCCATGCATCCCTTGCGGCCGCACCAGCACTCGGGGCCGGGATATTCCTCCGGCTTGGGCCAGGGCAGGGGCATGTGGCCCCATTCGCCGCCGAAGCCGTTGTGGCCGTCGATGATGCCGCCGTCGACGACGACTCCGCCGCCGCAGCCGGTGCCGATGATCACGGCGAAGACCGTCTTCTGGCCCGCGCCCGCGCCGTCGGTGGCTTCCGACAGGGCCAGGCAGTTGGCGTCGTTGGCCAGGCGCACCGGCCGGGCCAGGCGCTGGGTAAGGTCCTCGCCGAAGCGCTGGCCGTTCAGATAGGTGCTGTTGGCGTTGCGGATCAGGCCGCTG
>CAIUMD010000048.1 GCA_903900155.1 uncultured Caulobacterales bacterium
GTAACCATCACTGGCGCAGGCATGCAGATTACTCCTTCGGGCCCATACGGGCAAGACCCACAAGTAGACACGATTGCTCTTTTCCGCAACACCGACGGCGGCGGATTCTGGTATCAGTTGGCTACTTTTGCGAACCCTGGCACGACAAGTGGGCCTGGAACGTGGAGCTACACAGATACCACGCCAAGCATCAATCTGAACACTGCAATCTTCGCGCCTATCGGACTTCTGAACTCGCTGCCGCCCAAGGGCCTTGTGGACTTGGAATATTTCGCTGGCCGCATGTGGGGATCAGTCGCCAACTTCCTGTACTACAATACCGCGGCGGACAACGCGCAGCTTTTGAACGTGGTTCAAAACGGCGTGCCAGCAGAATCGTGGGAACCGACAAACTTTATTCCATTCAACGCTCCGATCACTCGTATCGTGGCTGTAGGTAATGGTTTGCTTGTTTGTACCACGCTTGACACGTGGGTCGTGGAAGGTCAGAACATTTTGACTGGCGGATTCAATCCGCGCAAGATTTTGGCGAACCACGGCGTCACCCGCCGCAGCGCCTCCTCGACCTCCGCCGTCGACACCGCGAAGCTGAAGCGGATGAAGCGCCGCCCCTCGACCGGATCGAAATCCACCCCCGGCGCCGTCGCCACGCCCGTGTCCTTCAACAACTGCTGGCAGAACCCCAGCGAGTCGTCCGTCAGGTGACCGATGTCCGCCCAGATGTAGAACGCCCCGTCCGGCGGCGCGATCTTGCGCAGGCCCAGCGCCGGCAGGGCGTCCAGCATCAGCTGGCGGTTGGCGCGGTAGACGTCGATATGGGCTTCCAGCTCGTCGATGCAGTTCATGGCCGCCAGGCCCGCGTGCTGGCTCAGCGACGGGGCAGTCAGGAACAGGTTGCCGACATAGGCCCGCGCCCGCTCCAGATCCTCGCCCAGCGGCGCCAGCAGCCAGCCCAGCCGCCAGCCGGCCATGCTGAAGTACTTGCTGAAGCTGTTGACGATCAGGGCGTCGGGCGCGAACTCCAGCATCGAGGGCGTGCGGCCGGTGTAGGACAGGCCGTGATAGATCTCGTCGCTGATGATGCGGATGCCGCGCTCGGCGCAGACCTTGGCGATGGCCTCCAGCTCTTCAGGCGCGATGATCGTGCCGGTCGGATTGGCAGGGCTGGCGACGATGACGCCGGCGGGGGCGGGCTCCAGTTCCGCCAGGTGCTTGGCCGTCAGCTGGAAACGATCCTCCGGCCCGCAGGCGATCTCGACGGGTTCCAGATGCAGGGCCTTCAGGCTGTTGCGATAGGCGACATAGCCGGGGCGGGCCAGGGCGATGCGATCGCCGGGCGTGAAGACGCTCGACAGCGCCAGCACCAGGGCCGGCGAGGCGCCGCAAGTCAGCACGATCCGCTCGGGCTCGACCGTGACGCCGTACAGGGTCTGGTAGCGCTGGGCGATCCGTTCGCGCAGCAGCGGGCTCTCCCAATAGCCCATGGCCTCGGCGTCGAGGATCTGGTGAGCCACCTCGATCGCCTTGCTGGGCGCGCCGGTCGAGGGCTGGCCGAACTCCATGTGGAGGATCGAGCGCCCCTGCGACTTCAGCTGGTGAGCCAGGCGGCTGATGGCGATGGCGTGGAAGGGTTCGATCTCTGCGCGCATGCCTCACGCCATAGCGGGGTTTGACGCCGCGCGCATCCCGCATGAGAAGGAGACATGCTCGCGCTTCTCCTTGCCGCCGCTCTGGTCCAGACGCCGCTCAACATCGGCGGTCGTGTCGCCCCCACGCCGGAGGGAGCCTACGCGTTCGGTTGGCCGGGCGTCTATTTCGAAGGCCGTTTCACAGGCCCGTCGGTCGAGGTGCGGGTCGATCCCGGCGCCGAGCACCTGGCGCTCAGCGTCGACGGCGTGCGCAAGACCGAGATCGTCGCGCCGGGCCGGTTGAGCCTGAAGCTGGACGACCTGGGCCCCGGCCCGCACGTGGTGCGCCTGGACAAGCTGACCGAGAGCCAGACCGGCTCGGCGCGGTTCGAAGGGTTCTTCGTGGAAAAGGGCAGGGCCCTGCCGGCGACGACCCGCCCGCGTCGCATCGAGTTCATCGGCGACTCCCACACGGTGGGCTACGGCGTGCGCTCGACCAGCCGCGATTGCACCGAAGAGCAGGTGCATGACCTGACCGACACCAGCCTGGCTTTCGGGCCGATCCTGGCCGGCCGCCTGGACGCCGACTACCGCATCGAGGCCTTCTCGGGCCGGGGCGTGGTGCGCAACTACAACGGCGTGGCGCCGGGCGAGCCGCTGCCGGTGTTGCTGCCGCGCCTGATCCCGGGTCAGGGCGAGCCGCGCATCGCCGCGGGTGATCCGTGGAAGCCGGACGTGGTGGTCGTGGGCCTGGGCACGAACGACTTCTCCACGCCTCTGCACGCCGGCGAGGCCTGGACCGACGAGGCGGCGCTGCGTCACGACTACCGCGAGACCTATGTCGCCTTCGTCCAGGGCCTGAAGGCCAGCCGGCCCGGCGCGCGGGTGTTCCTGATCGCGGGTGACACGTTCGCCGAGGATGTCGCGGAAGTCGCCGACCGCACCGGCGCCAAGGCCGTGCGGATCACCGACATGGACCGCGGCGCCTGCCACTGGCACCCGTCGGTCGCCGATCAGAAGATGATGGCGGATAAGCTGGAGGCGGCTATCCGCGTCACGCCCTAAATCTCCTCCCCCGTTGGGGGAGGTGGCCCGAAGGGCCGGAGGGGGCAGCTCGGCATGGGCCGGCGACGCCCCCTCAGTCGCTCCGCGACAGCTCCCCCGACGGGGGAGCAGATTTTGTCCGACGCCTACCGCCGCTTGCCGCGCCGGACGCCTTTCGGCAGCCCGCCGCGTGGCTTCACCGCCGCCTGCCGCCGCGCACCCAACCGAGGACGCGGAGCCTTGGGATCCGGCGCCATCGGCTCGCTCAGCATCTCGAACAGCAGGCCGCCGGTCACGGGCGTGGCCTCGACCAGCTTGACCTCGACGCCCAGGCCCAGCGGCCAGCGCTTGCCGGTCCGCTCGCCGACCAGGGCGTGCATCTTGTCGTCGTGGACGAAGAACTCCGCGCCCAGGGTCGAGACCGGCACGAGGCCGTCGGCGCCGGTGTCGGTCAGCTTGATGAACAGGCCAAAGCGGGTGACGCCCGTGATCCGGCCTTCGAAGCTGGCGCCCACGCGGTCGGCCAGGAAGGCGGCGATATAGCGGTCGGTGGCGTCGCGCTCGGCGGCCATGGCCCGGCGCTCGGCGTGGGTGATGACCTCGGCCGTGTCCTTGATCTGGGCGATGTCCTGGTCGGTCAGGCCGTCGTCGCCCAGCCCCAGGGCCCGGATCAGGCCGCGGTGGACGATCAGGTCGGCATAGCGGCGGATCGGGCTGGTGAAGTGGGCGTACTTGGCCAGGTTCAGGCCGAAGTGGCCGATGTTGTCGCTGCTGTAATGAGCCTGCATCTGGGTGCGCAGGACCACCTCGTTGATGATCGCCGCATTGGGGCTCTCACGCGTTTCTTCCAGCAGCTTGTTGAACCGCGACGTCTGCGGGGCCTCGCCCTTGTTCCAGCGGATCTCCAGCGTCTGCAGGAAGTCGGCCAGGTTCTGCACCTTCTCCAGGCTGGGCGTGTCGTGCACCCGGTAGATCAGGGGCGAGCGCTTGGCCTCCAGGCTCTCGGCGGCGCAGACATTGGCCTGCACCATCATCTCCTCGATCAGCTTGTGGGCTTCGAGGGACGCGCGCTTGGTGATCGAGGCGATCTCGCCGTCGCGGATGATGATCCGGCGTTCGTCGCTCTCGATGGCCAGGGGCGAGCGGGCGTCGCGGCCGATCTTCATCGTCCGGTACGCGTCCCACAGGGGCTTGAGGATTGGCTCCAGCAGCGGACCCGACTTGTCGTCCGGCTGGCCGTCGATCGCCGACTGGGCCTGCTCGTAGGAGAGTTTGGCGGCCGAGCGCATCAGGCCGCGCACGAACTTGTGGCCCTTCTTGCGGCCCGACTTGTCGAACACCATCCGCACGGCCAGGGTCGCGCGGTTCTCGCTCTCGCGCAGGCTGCACAGGCCGTTCGACAGGGTCTCGGGCAGCATCGGCTCGACCCGGTCGGGGAAGTAGACGCTGTTGCCCTTTTCGCGGGCGTCGCGGTCCAGGGCCGAGCCGGGGCGCACATAGGCGGCGACGTCGGCGATGGCCACCCAGACCACCCAGCCGCCCTTGTTCGTCTCATCCTCGTCGGGATGGGCGAAGACGGCGTCGTCGTGGTCGCGGGCGTCCACCGGGTCGATGGTCACGAACGGCAGCTGCCGCAGGTCCTCGCGGCCGGCCAGGGTGGGCTCGACGGCGGCCTTGGCCTCGCGCTCTGCCTCTTCGGAGAAGCCGGTCGGGATGCCGTGGCTGTGGATGGCGATCAGCGAGGCGGCGCGGGGATCGTTCTCGGTCCCGACCACCTCCAGCACCTTGCCGGGTTTGGGGCCGTAGCGGCCGGCCGACGCGCCGACCTGGGCGATGACCAGGTCGCCGTCCTTCAGGTCGTGCGCGACGCTGGGATCCAGGACCAGGTTGTCCTTGGACTTGCGATCCACGGGCTCGACGCGGATCTCCTTGCGGTGCTTGCGGATGACGCCCAGCACCTTGTGGGCGCTCTGGCCCAGGCGCTTGATCAGCTTGGCCTCGAACTCGCCGGTCTCCAGGCGCTCGAAGCGGACCAGCAGGCGGTCGCCCAGGCCCGGCGCGCCGGCCGAGGCCTCGCCCTTGCTGGGCGCGAGGCGCACGTTCGGCACGTCGTCGTCCGACTTGGTCAGCTTCACATAGAGCTCGCCGTCGCCGTCCCGCTCGACCACGTCGGCCACGCCGACCGGGGGCAGGGAGCCGGCCTCGGCGAAGCCCTTGCGGCCGCGCTTGGCCAGGGCGCCCTGCGCCTCCAGCTCGCGGATCATCTCGCGCAGGGCCCGGCGATCGGCGCCCTTGAGCCCGAAGTGGCGGGCGATGTCGGCCTTGCCGCTCTCGCCGGCGTCGCGCAGGAACGCGATCAGCGTGTCCTTGTCGGGCAGGCCGGCCGGCGGCCTCTCCTTTTTCGAGGATTGGGGCTTGAAAGTCTTGGTCGGGCGAAGTTTGGCCATGTCCTGCCTTACCGCGCTTTGCGGGGGCATGGCCAAGGGAAACGCGCGGAGGGCCCTAGTACAGGTCCTCGATCGAGCGCGGCGCGGCAGGTTCGGCAGGCTTCGGCGCGGCCGGGGCGGCGGCGGGC
The DNA here is from genome assembly GCA_903900155.1 of uncultured Caulobacterales bacterium. GTDB lineage: Bacteria > Pseudomonadota > Alphaproteobacteria > Caulobacterales > Caulobacteraceae > Caulobacter. The sequence goes on from CAIUMD010000048.1 coordinate 5,248, forward strand.
GGCGGCGTCTGGGGCGGAGCTTCGACCACCGGGGCGGCGATCGGGGCTTCCTGCTCGGCGGTCTCGACCTCGACGGCCTTGGGCTTGGGCTTTTCGACCGGCGGCGGCTCGTAGGCGAGGGCGGGGGCGGCGTCCTTGACGGGGACGCCCGACACCTCGGCCAGCGGCTGCTTGGAGGTCTCCAGGCCGCCACGGTCGATCTTCATGGCGTTGGTCAGGCCCATGGCGAAGCCGCCCACGCAGCACAGGACCAGCGCGGACACCACGACATGCAGCGGCAGGGGACGTTCCAGCGTCGTCATGATCGCACTGTACTCCCCTCCCTAGGGCCTGAACAGGTTACGCCTCGTCGTCCCAGGGGGCGGCGCCGTCCTCGGTCGTTTCAGCGACCTTGGCTTTGGAAGCCGTCTTCTTGGGAGCGGCGGCCTTCTTGGCGGCAGGCTTCTTGGCCGCCGTCTTCTTGGCCGGCGCATCGCCTTCCGCCTTCGCGGCGGCCTTCTTCGGAGCCGCCTTCTTCGCCGGCTTCTTGCCGCCGCCCTTGGCGGCGCGTTCGGCGATCAGGGCCACGGCTTCTTCCAGGGTGATGGAGGCCGGGTCCTTGCCCTTGGGCACGTTGGCGTTGGTGTCGCCGTGCTTGATGTAGGGACCAAAGCGGCCCGACAGCACGCGCACCGGCTTGCCGTCTTCCGGGTGATCGCCCAGTTCGGCCAGGGCCGCCGCGGCGCCGCGTTGCGGACGACCGCCGCCGGCCCGCTTGTCGGCCAGGATGGCGACGGCGCGGTTCAGGCCGACGTCGAACACCTCGTCGGCGTTCTCCAGATTGGCATAGGTGCCGTCGTGCAGCACGAACGGCCCAAAGCGCCCCAGGCCGGCGGTGATGACCTTGCCGTCGTCCGGGTGCTTGCCGACTTCTCGCGGCAGCGACAGCAGGCGCAGGGCCTTTTCCAGGTCCATGGCCGAGGCGATCCAGCCCTTGGGCAGGGACGAGCGCTTGGGCTTCTCGCCGCTGTCCGGCGCGGCCAGCTCCTCGACATAGGGGCCAAAGCGGCCGTTCTTCAGCCACACGGCCAGGCCGGTCGCCGGGTTCAGGCCCAGCTCCTTGTCGGCGCTCTCGGCCTCGCCGTCGCCTTCCGACACGCCCAGCTGGCGGGTGTAGCGGCATTCCGGATAGTTCGAGCAGCCGATGAAGGCCCCGAACTTGCCGGTCTTCAGCGAGAGTTGGCCGCTGCCGCAGGTCGGGCACAGGCGCGGGTTGGAGCCATCGCCCTTGTCGGGGAAGATGTGCGGGCCCAGGGCCTCGTTCAGGGCGTCCAGCACGTTGGTGGTGCGCAGCTCGGCGATCTCGCCGACGGCGGCATGGAAGTCCTTCCAGAAGTCGCGCAGGAACTGTTTCCAGTCCAGCTTGCCGTCCGACACCAGGTCCAACTGCTCTTCGAGCGCGGCCGTGAAGTCGTATTCGACGTAGCGCTTGAAGAACTGCTCCAGGAACGCGGTGACCAGGCGGCCCTTGTCCTCGGGGACGAAGCGCTGCTTGTCCATCTTCACATATTCGCGGTCGCGCAGCACGGTCAGGACCGAGGCGTAGGTCGACGGACGACCGATCCCCAGCTCTTCCATCTTCTTGACCAGGCTGGCTTCCGAATAGCGCGGCGGCGGTTCGGTGAAGTGCTGGTCGGCGCGGGCCTCGATGACCTTGGCGGCGGCGCCTTCCTCGATCATCGGCAGGCGGGCGCTGTCCTCGCCTTCCTCGTCGTCGCGGCCTTCTTCATAGACGGCCAGATAGCCGGGGAAGAGCACGACCTGACCCGTGGCGCGCAGGCCGGTCTGACCGTCGGCGCTTTCCAGGTCGACCGTGGTGCGCTCGATGCGGGCGCTTTCCATCTGGGAGGCGATCATCCGCTTCCAGATCAGCTCGTACAGGCGGCCCAGGTCCGACTCCAGGCGCAAAGAGCCGGGGTTGCGGTTCAGGCTGGTCGGGCGGATGGCTTCGTGGGCCTCCTGGGCGTTCTTGGCCTTGGCCTTGTAGTAGCGCGGCGTCTCGGGGACGAAGTTGTCGCCATAGACCTTGCCGATCACGCTGCGCGCCTCGGCGATGCCTTCCGGCTCGACCGACACGCCGTCGGTCCGCATATAGGTGATCAGGCCGACGGTCTCGCCGCCGATGTCGATGCCTTCGTACAGCTTCTGGGCGGCCTGCATGGTGCGCTGGGCCGAGAAGCCCAGCTTGCGGGCGGCTTCCTGCTGCAAGGTCGAGGTGGTGAAGGGCGGGGCGGGCGAGCGCTTGCCGGGCTTCTTCTCGACGGCGGCGACCTTGAACACGGCATCGGTCACCGCGGCCTTGGCGGCCAGGGCCGAGGTCTCGTTGGCCAGGTCGAACTTGGTGAGCTTCTTGCCTTCGTGCTTGACCAGGCGGGCCGTGAACGGATCGGCGCCGGCCGAGACGTCGGCGTCGACGCTCCAGTATTCCTGGGTCTTGAAGCGCTCGATCTCGATCTCGCGGTCGACGATCAGGCGAAGGCAGACCGATTGCACGCGGCCGGCCGAGCGGCTGCCCGGCAGCTTGCGCCACAGCACCGGCGAGAGGGTGAAGCCGACCAGATAATCGAGGGCGCGGCGGGCCAGATAGGCCTCGACCAGCTCCATGTCGACGTCGCGCGGATTGGCCATGGCCTCCAGCACGGACGTCTTGGTGATGGCGTTGAAGGTGACGCGCTGGACGGCCTTGTCCTTTAGCGCCTTCTTCTTGTTCAGCACTTCCAGGACGTGCCAGCTGATCGCTTCCCCTTCGCGATCCGGGTCGGTGGCCAGAATCAGGCGGTCGGCCTTCTTCATGGCGTCGACGATGTCGCTGACGCGCTTGCTGGCCTTGGCGTCGACTTCCCAGCTCATGGCGAAGTCGTTGTCCGGTTCGACCGAGCCGTCTTTGGACGGCAAGTCACGGATGTGGCCGTACGAAGCGAGAACCGTGTAGTCGGACCCGAGGTACTTGTTGATGGTCTTGGCCTTGGCCGGGCTCTCGACGACGACGACGTTCATTCTGACTCTGGGCTTCAAGTAAGCGGATCGCCCTGGAGGCGAGCGCCGGGAAAGTGGGGCCGGGCTGGGGGTCTGTCAACGCGGCCTGAATGAAACGGCAGCGCTTAGCCGCTTGTTAAGACCGTTCTGCGAGCATCAGGTCGTCGTTTTATGACCGGATCCCGATGGACCTGACCGTCAACCGGATCGCCACCGAGGCTTATGTCTCGCCGATCCAGCCGATCAAGCCCGTGACTTCGAACGCCGACCGCGCGGAAATCGCCGATCGGCTGAAGCAAGCCGTGCGCGCCGCGCCGGCCGCCGGGACGGGGTTGCTGGTGGATCTGAGCGTCTAGGGCGCTGAATCCCTTGTATCTCTCTCTTAGAGAAAGCGATGTCTAAGCTCTGCCAATCGCCACGTTCCTGACGCGGGAGCGTGGCCTAAGTCGGGTCTTGGGCCGGCGCTTTCGGCCTGTGACATGGCGGACTGATGGCGCACTGGAGACGACGCGGCAGGAAGCGGATCGCCCTGGTCGTGAGCATCGGCGCGCACGTCGCGGCCGTGGCGGTGCTGATGGCCGCCCATGTGACGCCGCCCATGCCCGAGCCGCCGTCGGTGATAGTGACGCTGGTCGATCCCCCGCCGCCTCCGCCGCCGCCTCCGCCGCCGCCCGCGCCGCATGACGCGCCCAAGTCGCCGGTGAAGGCTCCGACCAAGCTGCCGTCGCCCGAGAAGCCCAAGGACAAGCCCAAGGCCGCGCCGCGCTCGCCGCTGCGCGAGACCAAGACGCCGCCCCCCAAGACCGTCCCCACCCTGGTGGCCAGTCGCGATCCGGCGCCCAGTCCGGTCATCGGCCTGGGCGAGTCCGAGCTGCAGGGCGCGGCGCGGGCCGGGTCAGGCAGCGGCGGCGGTGGCGGCGGGGATGGCTGCGACATGGTCCGACTGCTGCAGGAGGGCCTGCGCAAGAATCCGCGCGCCCGCGCCTCGCTGATGCGGGCTCACAGCGCCACGGTCGGCGCCGGCCGCGCGCCGCTGGTCTGGAGCGGCGACTGGGCGCGGGTCACCGGTGAGGAGGGCGACGGGCTGGCCGGCCTGCGCGAGATGATCATGATGGAGGTCGCCTTCGCCCCGGCCGCCTGCAAGGCCGAGCCGGTGCGAGGGCTGGTCCTGATCTCTCTGAACGACGGGCCCGGCAGCGCGCGCTTTGTCCTGGGCGGCGGTCACTGGAAGTGGTCGGACCTGCTGTTCGCCAAGGGCGCGCGGCGCGGCGGTTAGATCCGCTCCAGCAGGTAGAGGCAACCGACCGTGACGTCGGCGCCTTCGCGGCGCAGCGGGATCTCCTGGCGCTCCAGAATCCGGAAGCCGGACGCGCTGGCGCGGACATAGGCGTCGCCATGGGCGTAGCGGGCGGAGGGCAGCAGGGTCCAGCCGTCCTGGCCCAGCTCCGTGCTGACCGCCAGCAGGCCCCCCGTCGGCAGCGCCGCCGCAGCGGCCGAGAACAAAGGCCCAAGCTCGCCGAAATAGATCAGGACGTCGGCCGACACGATAAGGTCGAAAGCGCCCGGATGGCTCTCCAGGAAGGCCACGGCTTCGTCCTGGACCAGCGCGTAGTAGCCGCCGCGCTCGGCGGCCTTGGCCAGCATGCCCGAGGACAGGTCGACGCCGATCAGCCGGCCGCCGAAGCGCTTGAGATGCGGGCCGGCCAGGCCCGTGCCGCAGCCCAGGTCCAGGATGCGGTCGAACTGCTGGCGGTGGCTGGCGACCAGCTCGGCCAGCAGGGCGGGAGCCTCGTAGCCCAGCATGTCGACCAGCTGGTGGTCGAAGCGCTCGGCGAAGCCGTCGAACAGCGCTTCGACATAGGCCGCCGGGGCCTTGTCGATGCCCGGTTCGACCAGCACCCGCAGCTCGTGCGCCCGGACGGTGTCGGCGGGGTCGTGCGCCTCCAGCCAGGCGCCCAGGGCGCGGGCGGCGTCCAGGCGCTGGAAGGCCACCAGGATGCCGAAGCTCTCGCGGGCCACGGTCTCCGGGGCCTCGGCGCCAGGGCCGGCGATGCGGGCGTAGAGGTCGAGCGCCTCCTGCGCCGAGGATCCGTCGAGTACGGCATAGGCGGCGGCGCGGGCCCAGGTCAGGCGGGCGCCCTCGGGCACGGGTTCGACCACATCGACGGCGGCGAAGGTCGCGGCGGCGCCGGCGAAGTCGCCGGTCAGGAACTGGGCCTGAGCCAGGCACTGATGGCGGATCGGCTCGGCGTCCGGCGCGGCGGCGGCGCGAGCCAGCGGCTCGACAGCCTCAGAAAAACGCCTCGTCTGCATGAGCGCCAGGCCCAGGCCGAATAGCGCCTCGTCGTGACCAGGGCTCATGACCAGCACGGCCTGGAAGGCGGCGATGGCGTCTTCGAGCCGACCTTCGGCGCTGGCGGCGACGGCGACGCTGAACATGTCTTCGATGGCCTGGGCTTCCATGGACGCTCCCTCCGACTCGGAAGGACGTTAGACGCCAGCCGCCATGCCGCCGTCCAGCAGTTCCGCGCGACCGGCCAGGCTGAGCTCGACCAGGGCCGCCATCACGGCCGAGACCGGGGCGCCGGCGGCGCGCACCAGGTCGTTGCGCGAGACGGGCGTGGGCGAGAGCAGGGCGGCGACCCGCTCGCGCAAGGCGTCGTGGTCGATGTCCGTATCTGGCTGGGACTCGTAGCCGCGATCGCGCTCGCGCATGTGGATCTGGCCCGACAGCGAGCGCAGCACGTCCTCGGCCCCCTCGCACAGGATCGCGCCCTGGCGGATCAGGTCGTTCGTGCCGCGCGAGCGTGGATCTAAAGGAGACCCTGGCACGGCGAAGACGTCGCGGCCCTGCTCGGCGGCCAGGCGCGCGGTGATCAGCGAGCCGGACTTCAGCTCGGCCTCGACCACGATGACGCCGCAGGACAGGCCCGAGATGATGCGGTTGCGGCGCGGGAAGTCCTTGGCCTGGGCGCGGCGGTCGGGGGCGCTCTCGGAGACGACGCAGCCCTCGGCGGCCAGGCGGGCGTGCAGCTTGTCGTGCTCGGGCGGATAGACGTCGCCGACCCCGCCGCCCAGCACGGCGACCGTGCCGGTGCTCAGCGAGCCTTCATGCGCCGCGCCGTCGATGCCGCGCGCCATGCCCGAGACGACGACATAGCCGGCGGTCCCCAGGTCCGTGGCCAACTGGCGGGCGAAGCGCTGGCCGGCGGCCGAGGCGATGCGGGCCCCGACAATGGCCAGGCTGGGCTCGGACAGCAGCTCGGCGCGGCCCAGGGCCCACAGGACGGGCGGCGGCGGATCCAGGGTGGCCAGGCGCGGCGGGAAGTCGGGCTCGCAGCCGCAGATCAGGCGTGCGCCCAGTTTCGCGCCGGCCTCCAGCTCCTGCTCGATCGCCTCGCGCGGCGGCAGGGACAGCGGGACGGCGCGGCCGCCCCGCCTGGACAGGTCGGGCAGGGCCGACAGGGCGCGCTCGGGCGTGCCGTAGCGGGTGATCAGGTGGTCGAAGGCGACGGGGCCGACGGTCTCGGTGCGCGCCAGGCGCAGCCAGGCGAAACGCTGGATGTCCGAGAGCCGGCCCGGGATCACGGGGCTTCGGCGGCGGGGGGCGCCGCGTCCTTCTTCTTGCCGATCCTGGGCTCCTGGCCCTTGAGCAGGCGGGCGATGTTCTCGCGGTGGCGGATGAAGATCAGCACGGCCATGAACAGGCCCAAGGCCTGGAACGCGACGTCCTGGTCGAAGGCCAGGGCGAACGGCGCGGCTAGGACGGCGGCGGTCAGGGCGGCCAGCGAGCTGATGCGGAACAGGAAGGCCATGGCCAGCCAGGTCGCGCCGGCGGCGACGCCCACGGGCCAGCAGGCGCTGAGCAGCACGCCGTAGAAGGTGGCCACGCCCTTGCCGCCCTTGAACTTCAGCCAGACGGGGAACAGGTGGCCCAGGAACGCCGCGCCGCCGGCCAGAGCGATCACCGCCGGATTGCCGTGGGTCAGGAAGCGGGCCAGCAGCACCGCCACCACGCCCTTGCCGGCGTCGCCCAGCAGGGTGATGGCCGCGAGGTCCTTGCGTCCCGAGCGCAGCACGTTGGTCGCGCCGATATTGCCCGAGCCGATCTGACGGATGTCGCCGGCCCCGCCCAGCCGCGTGGCGATCAGCCCGAACGGAATGGATCCGAGCAGGTAGCCGCCGATGATGGTGATGGCGAGCGTCAGATAGGTGGCGGCGGCGAGATTTTGCACGTTTCGACCCTAGGGCGAGTTGCGCGCGAATTCAACCGCTGCGCAAGCGAGAGTTGTGGATCAAGGTGTAGTGCAGACTCAGGACGAGGGCAAAAGCGGAGGGCTCACCCCTCCGCCCGGTGCGCCACGCGGCCGTCGACCACTGTCATCAGCACCTGGCCCTGCAGCCTGCGTCCGTCAAACGGTGAGTTCTTGGACTTCGACAGCAGGCGGGCGGCGTCGACGATGATCGGGGCGTCGATGTCGCACAGCACCAGGTCGGCCGGCGCGCCCGGGGCGATGCGGCCGCCGCGCAGGCCCAGGAGCTCGGCCGGGGCCAGGGTGACGGCGCGGATCAGGTCGACCATGGCCAGGCGCTCGTCGTGATACAGCGACAGCAGGGCCGGCAGCAGGGTTTCCAGGCCCACGGCGCCGGGAGCGGCCTCGTCGAACGGCAGGCGCTTGTCCTCGGCGGGCGCCGGGTTGTGGGCCGAGACGACGATGTCGATCAGGCCGTCGGCCAGGGCCTCGATCAGCGCCTGGCGGTCGTCCTCGCCGCGCAGGGGCGGGTTCAGCTTGGCGAAGGTGCGGTAGTCGCCGATGTCCAGCTCGTTGAAGGACAGGTGATTGATCGACACCGAGGCGCTGATCCGCAGGCCCTTTTTCTTTGCGCGCTGAAGCGTCTCCAACGCTTGGGCCGAGGTGATCTGGTCGACCAGCAGCTTGCCGCCGGTGGCTTCCAAGAGGGCGACGTCGCGCTCCAGCATGATCCGCTCGGCCATTGGCGAGATCGAGGGCAGACCCATGCGGCCGGCGAACTCGCCGCCGGTGGCCGCGCCGCCCTTGCCCAGCCACGGGTCCATCGGACGGTGGGCCAGCAGGGCGTCAAAGCCCTTGGCATAGGTCAGGACGCGCTGCATGACCTTGCTGTCGACGATCGGCTTGCCCGCGTCCGTCACATAGACGCAGCCGGCCTCGCGCATCAGGCCGATCTCGGCCATCTGCTCGCCGGCCAGGGCCTTGGTCGCCGCGCCGGCGACGAGAATGCGGGCGCTGTCGATGTCGCGCGCCCGGCGCAGGATGAAGTCGACCATCGAGGGATCGTCGATGGCCGGGGTCGTGTCGGGCTGGACCACGAACGAGGTGACGCCGCCGGCCGCCGCGGCCTTGGCGGCGGAGGCGAGGGTCTCCTTGGTCTCGGCGCCCGGCTCGCCGGTGCGGACGCGCAGGTCGATCAGGCCGGGCGCTAGCAGCGCCCCACCGCAATCAACAACGCGCACGGCCTTCGAGAGTTTCCCGAACTCGCGGCCCTTGGCGACGTCGCTGATGACGCCTTCCGAGACGATGACGCCGCCGGGGCCGTCATAGCCGCTTTCCGGATCGATCAGGCGGGCGTTGACGAGGGCGAGAGGGGTAGGGGCGGTCATTGGCCGACCTTTTCAATACGGGCGGCAAGGCTGGTGAGCACGGCCATGCGGGCGGCGACGCCCATCTCGACCTGGTCCTGGATCAGGCTGACGGCCGGATCGTCGGCGACGTCCGAGTCGATCTCGACGCCCCGGTTCATCGGCCCCGGGTGCATGACCTTGGCCCCCGGCGCGGCGCGGGCCAGCTTCTCGCGGTCCAGGCCGTAGAAGCGGAAATATTCGCGGGTGGAGGGTACGAAGGCGCCCTGCATCCGCTCCAGCTGCAGGCGCAGCATCATGACGACGTCGGCGCCGGCCAGGCCCGACTTCATGTCGTGATGGACGGTGACGCCCCAGCGCTCGGCCTGGGCCGGCATCAGGGTGGGCGGACCGACCAGGCGCACGCTGGCGCCCAGGGTGTGCAGCAAAGCCACGTTCGAGCGGGCCACGCGGCTGTGCAGCACGTCGCCGCAGATCGCCACGGTCAGGCCCGAGACGCGGCCGAAGGCGCGGCGGATCGACAGGGCGTCCAGCAGGGCCTGGGTCGGGTGCTCGTGCTGGCCGTCGCCGGCGTTGACGACGTGGCCGCTGACCTTCTGGCTGAGCAGGCTGGCCGCGCCCGACGAGGCGTGGCGCACGACCAACAGGTCGGGCCGCATGGCGTTCAGCGTGACCGCCGTGTCGATCAGGGTCTCGCCCTTGGCCACTGACGAGGTCTTGGGGTTCATGTTGACGACGTCGGCGCCCAGCCGCTTGCCGGCCAGCTCGAACGAGCTCTGGGTCCGGGTGCTGTTCTCGAAGAACAGGTTCATCAGCGTCCGGCCGTGCAGCAGGTCCAGGCTCTTGGATGTCTGCCGGTTGAAGGCGACGAAGGCGTCGGCCAGGTCCAAGAGGTCGGTGGCCTGAAGCGCGTTCAGGTCGCCGGCGGACAGGAAGTGGCGCTTGGGGAATTCGAAGACGCGGGCGCGGATCGTATCGATGGCCGCGCGGGCGGGGTCATGGGCTGAAGCCGTCATGAGCCCGCGTCATAGGCGGGTTTGAGGGGGAAGGGAAGGCGGGGGCGCTGAACGCCCTGTGGAGGACGGGTGTATCTCCTTCTCCCCTTGCGGGAGAAGGTGGCGCGCAGCGCCGGATGAGGGGTTGATTGGTCTGTCGGAATAGCGCTGTGGTGTGGGCGGTTAGGCTTGCGCGACCCCTCATCCGACCGCCTTCGGCGGTCACCTTCTCCCGCAAGGGGAGAAGGGGAAGGCGCGAGCATTCACTGCTCTCCATCCCCGGCCTCAAAACCTGCCGTATTCTCTATCCACCTCGTCGCGGAGAAAGGGCGCAATGGCCAGCGACCGATTGCGGCGGCGGGGGCGATCGAGCGGGCGCGCTCGTCGGTGCGGGGTAACAGCCGCAACTTCGTCCATCCCCGAGGTAGTCGACCCTGGAACACAGAAACGACGGTGGACTTAGGCCGGTGAGTACGACAGGCGACTGGAAACAGCCGCAA
>CAIUMD010000049.1 GCA_903900155.1 uncultured Caulobacterales bacterium
GGTCGCGCAGCTGGAGGAATTAATGGGCGCGGCCCGGCTGGAATTGCCGGGTGAGGTGTGGAAACGGCTGGATGAAGCGGGGCGCGCCTGACCTGTCATCCCGGCCGCAGCGAAGCGGAGAGCCGGGACCGCCGGAAGCGCCGGCGTCTGTTGCGGTCCCGGATCGGCGCGCTGCGCGCTTGTCCGGGATGACAGCTTTTTACGCGATCCGCCGCCCGTCCAGCGTCGCCAGGCGCAGGCGCGGCATGTCCTCGTTGCCCTCGCCCAGCGGCTTGATCTCGCGCAGGCCCAGTTCATAGGCCGGCCGGCCCATCAGGCGGGCCATCATGGCTTTCGGCTGATAGAGGCCCAGGAAGCGGTCGGTCTCGCCCGACGCGCCTTGCAGCGGCGCGAACAGCACTTCCATACCCACACTGGGCACGCCATGCGCGCGGATGTCGGCGGTGACCACCACCGGCGTGCGGCGTTTGCGCGCGACGTCGAGCGCGGTCTTCAGCTCCAGCCGGTGCGCCAGGGCCCACAGCGACAGGGCGTCCTGGCCGCGCAGGTCGCGGGCGTGCAGGTCGGAAACAAAGCCGCCAGCCAGGCGGAACGGCAGCTTGCCGCCGTCGCGGCCCAGGATGAACACCTGCGGCAACAGCTCCAGGAAGTCCCCCGGATTGACGTCCGTGCGGCGGGGCAGGGCGGATTCACCCTTTTTGTCTCGCCAATAGTCTATCAACCGTTCCGTGCTTGGATGGAACATCGTCGTCCCCTGGCGGGTCACTCGCGGCTGGTTTTCGACCGCATGCGACTTGCTAGGAGAACCGGGCCAAGGCCCCGACCGTCCCATTCTGGCGCAATCCAGGGGGAGCGGCGGGGCCCGGCCCGATTCTTGCTTAACCGAGCGGACCGACCCGATGCGAAGGGAACCGCCGATGAAGGCGCCGAAACTGAACACGCGAAGCTGGGTGATCGCCCTGGGCGCGCTCCTGGGCGGGCTGCTGATCGGCGGCGCGGCCTGGGCGCAGTGCAACAGCGGCTGCCCGCCGACGCCGCCTTCGTGCTGCAAGCCGCCTCCGGCGCCGCCGAGACCGCCCGCGCCGCCGACCGGCTGCTGCGGTGGCGGCGGCCACAACGTCAATATTCCCGGCGTGAACGTGAACATCGGCGCGACCGTGATCGTGAACGCAAACGCCAGCGCCACGGCCAATGCCGGCGCCAGCTCGGGCGCGGGCTCGCTGGCCGGCTCGGCCGCGGGCGTCACCAACTATTACGGCGGCGGCGCCCACGGCGGCTACTATTCCGGTCCCATGCTCAGCGGCTACATCCAGGGCCTGAACGTCGAGGGCGGCGAGGCCCGCCGTCGCCAGGCCTATGAAGCCACCCGCACCCGCACGCGCCGCGTGATCATCCGCGCCGTCTGCCTGGACGACCGCGACGTGCCGCACCCGGCCTCGCAGGTCACCCCCGACCGCGATATCGACGACCTCTACGATGGCGAGCTCTATCGCTGCATCGCCGGTTCGCGCATGCAGTACGTGATCGCCGACTATTCGGGCCAGATCGACATCTCGACCGGCAGCGGCGGCCAGACCTACATCTGTCAGAAGAACGAGGCGCTGTACCACGTGCCCGGCGCCGGCCCCAATGGAGGACAAGGCGGTTCGGGCACGCTGAGCTGCCGTCCGCAACGCCCGGCCCGCGACTGCAACGAGCGCTCGCTGCTGCGCCGCTTCGGCGCCGGCGTGAAGATCCTGACGATCATCACCACCGAGAAGTACACCGCCTATCGCGAGGAGACGGTGCAGGAACGCCAGAGCCTGACCACCAGCTTCAGCCTGGACGGCGGCGTTGGCGGGGTCGTTTACTAAAACTGTCATCCCGGCCAAGCGCGAAGCGCGCCGAACCGGGAGCGCCGGAAGCTCTGAGCTTGTTGCGGTCCCGGGTCTTCGCCCGGGATGACATGAAGGAAGAAAGGCCCCGGCTTTTACCGGGGCCTTTTTGCTATTTCGCCGCTTCCGGCTTCACCAGCAGCAGCCACGACCTGTCGTCGCCCAGATAGGTCCTGGCCGCCTTTTGCACGTCGGCCGGGGTGACGCGGGTCAGGCCGGCGATCACCGAGCGGGTGGCGTCCAGCAGGCGCGGGTCGTCCTGGGCGCCCGACAGGGTTCCCAGCCAGTATTCGTTGGTCACGCGGGCCTTCTCGATCGAGTCGATGCGCGGCTTCTTGGCCCGCTCCAGCTCGTCCTCGGTGATCGGCTTGTCGCGCAGGTCGGCGGCGATCTTGCGGATCGAGGCCACGACGCCGTCCAGCTTCTCGGGCGGCACCTCCATGCTGACGCCGAGGTAGCCCCAGTTCTTGAAGGTGACGCTGGCCGTGGACGAGGCGTTCGGCGAATAGGTCGCGCCCTGCTTCTCGCGCAGTTCGTCGATCAGGCGCAGCTGCACCACTTGGCCCAGGATCGAGACGTCGCGCGAGCGTTGCAGGTTCGAGAACAGGTCGTCCGTGCGCCAGGCCATGAACAGGGCGGCCTGGTCGGGACGGCCCTTGTGGGTGCGCAGCACCGGCTCGGCCGCCGGGGCGGGGAACGGCGCCTTCTCGGCGCCGGGCAGGGGCGGATCGCCCGGACGGGCGGGCAGGGCGCCGAACGTGTCGGCCACCGCCTCGATGGCCTTGTCGACCGTGGTGTCGCCCACCACGACGATTTCCAGGTCGCCCTTGGTCAGCGGATTGTCGACCATGGTGCGCAGCTCGCACAACGAGGCGCCGGCGATCTGTTCGCGGGAGGGGAAAGTCCAGCGCTGGTCGCCATTGTGCATCAGCCCGCCCAGGTCGCGGCTGATGACGCCGCCCGTAGTGCTCTGCAACTGGTCGTGGGCCGTGCCGTAGGCGGTCTTGACGCGACTGAAGGCTTCCGGACGCCAGCCGGGTTCGGTGGCGAAGGCGGCCAGCACCTGCAACTCGGTCGACAGGTCTTCCGGACGCGTGCGGCCGCTCAGCACAAAGGCGTCGTCCTCGACCCCCAGATTGGCGTTCCAGATCTTGCCGGTCAGCACGCGTTCCATGTCCTGCGACGAGATCTGCTTCAGGCCGCCCTCGATGAAGGCGCTGGCCGACCACAGCGGGCTCTGCGTGTCGGAGGGCATGTCCAGCAGGCCGTGGCCGGCGCGGACCTTCACCAGCACCTGGTCGTCGCGGAACTTGGTCGGCTTGACCGTCAGCTTCACGCCGTTCTCGAACCGCACGAAGACGGCGTCCAGGTCGGTGACGTCCTTCTGCTCGGCGACCTTGCCGGTCGGGCCGAAGCTGGAATAGGGCCACAGGGTCACGCCCGGCGCGGCCGGCGGGGTCACCGGCTGGCCCTTCAGGTCGTCATAGGTCTTGAGCACGGCTTGTTCGCCGCCGTCGATGGCGGTGGGCGAGGCGATGGTGATCAGCGGACCCGAACCCGCGAAGGCCGATTTCAGCACGGCCGAAACCCGCTCGGCGGTCAGGCCCTTGGTCAGCTGGTCGAAGAAGGCCAGGTTCTGGCTGGGCGAGGTGATCACCTCGCCGTCGCCCAGGGCGCCGATCAGCTGGTTGGCCAAGGCGGGCGTGCGCTGGGTGGCCTCGCCGGCGACGGCGGCGACCAGGGCCGCGCGCAGGGAGGCGATCTCGCGATCCAGCTCGTCCTGGCGCACGCCGTACTGGATGGCGCGGCGCTGTTCGGCGTCGAGGGCGGTCATGGCCTCTCGCCAGTTGCCCGGCTGGGCCGTGGCCCCGAAGGTCGTCACCCGCACCGCGCCATACTGGTCGCCCTTGAAGGCGCCGCCGGCGATGAACGGCGGCTCGGCCGAGCGTCCGATGGCCTGCAGACGGCGGTTCAGCACCGCGAAGGCCAGGTTCTCCAGCATGTCGCGCTCGTCGACGGCCTTGGTCTCGAGCAGGCCGTCGGGCTTGCGCATCCAGGTCATCTGCACCGACCAGGGCGCGCCGGCCTCGACCAGCAGCTTGGCGGTCGGGCCGCGCTTGGCCACGGGGCCGACGTCGGGGTTCTTGCCGTTGGCGCCCTTGCCGGCCCAGTCGCCGAACTTGGTCTTGATCTTGGCCTCCATGGCGTCGACGTCGAAGTCGCCGACGGCCACCAGCACCGCCCGCTCGGGACGGTAATAGGCCTCGTAGAAGTCGCGGATGCGCTGGGCGGGCGCGGTCTTGAGAATCTCGGTCTTGCCGATCGGGATGCGTTTGGGCGGCAACTGGCCTTCCATCTGGGCCGACAGCGTGCCGATGGCGACGCGGTAGCCGGGGGTGTCACGCGTGCGCTGCTCGGACATCACCACGCCGCGCTCGCGATCCACCGCGTCCGGAGCGATGGTCAGCTCGCCGGCGGCTTCCCGCAGCAGCATCAGCGAGGTGTCGACCGTGGCGTCGTCCGACTTGGGCAGGTCCAGCTGATAGGTCGTTTCGTCGAAGCTGGTCGAGGCGTTGGTGTCGGCCCCGAATGCCAGGCCGTGGCGCTCCAGGATCTTGATCATCTCGCCTTCGGGCACGTTCTTGGAGCCGTTGAAGGCCATGTGCTCAAGGAAGTGGGCCAGGCCCTGCTGGTCGTCGGCCTCCATCAGCGAACCGGCGTCGAACCACATCCGCAAACTGGATTGGCCGGGCGGGGTGGCGTTCTTGCGGATCGCGTAGCGCATGCCGTTGGGCAGAGTCCCGAAACGCCAGGACGGATCGACCGCGACGTCCGACAGCGCCTGCGCCCACTGGCCGGTCTTCAGGTCGGCGATCTTGGGGCCCGACAGCGCCGGCGCTTCCGGGATCTTGGGCGCCTGGGCGGCGGCCTCGCCCTTTTTCATGAAAGGCAGCGAGGGTTTGGGAACATGCGAGCAGGCGGCGACGGAAAGACCGGCGGCGGCGACGAGCGCCAAGCGCGAAGCGCTGATCATCGAGAATCCAGGCAGAGCGATTTAAGAGGCGCGCACCTTGGCTGTCTCGCATGGCGCAAGCAAGGCGCGAGAAGGACTGAAATTCACCAGACCCTGCCAACGCCTGATCTTCCCGGCTTTCGCCGGGGAGATGGAATCTCTTAGGCCGCCGCCACGTCGCCCGTTTGCCGACGCAGGCGCCAGAAGCGGATCGTGCGCAGGGCTGACTCGCGGGGCAGGGCCGCATAGAGCTCGCCATAGGTCTTGGCCTTGAGCATGACGTCGTCGGTCGGCTCGAGGATCAGGAGAGCGAAGGTCAGGAACAGCGAGCGGTCGAAATCGGCCGCCTTGCAGATCACCGACAGGGCGTCCATCTCGCGCCGATCCAGGATGCGGCGGGCGGTGTGGAAGTCGACATCGGCCATGTCGGCCAGGGCCACCAGGAACAGGGTGGTTCGCTTGCCGCGCAGCATGTTGGCCAGCATCTGCGGCGAGATCTGCGCCTTGGCGCGGATGATGCGGAACTCGGCCTCGGCCTCGGCGTGGTCGGGCGGCAGGGCGCCGTCCTCGACCGCGACCTTCTTGCGGCCGGCCGCCAGGGCGGCTTCCAGCGTGGCCGGATCGACGCCGGCGTTTTTCTCCATGATCCGGTCGCGCAGGCGCGCCTCGACCACGAAGTACATCTCGTTCAGCAGGTCGACCGGCAGGCTGTGACGGTCGACGACGGCGTCGTGCAGGGCCGGGTTGGCGGCGGCGCGGTCGACGACGGTCTCGTGGGCGGCGCGCGACAGCACCGCGCCCTCGTTGCGCAGCAGGACACCCAAGGTGTCGTCGTCGCCGCGCTCGACGATGGCGTCCGACACCGCGCTGGACACGCTGGAGCGCTGCGAGATGGCCCGCAGGTGGTCCTGGCCCTGGGTGCGGGCCACGTGCAGCAGGTCTTCGTCGGTCAGGGCGGTCGAGCTGCGCAGGATCGGCTCGGCCACGGCGATCGAGCCCGAGGCCAGGGTGCGCGACACGCCGCGCGGTGCGGTCGGGGCCTCGCCCAGGCGCTCGGCCAGCTCGATCTGAACGGCCTCTTCCATCTCGTCGGCCAGCTGGCCCAGCACCTGGTCGAACAGGGCCATCTCGACGGTGTTGGAACCATCGGCGGCGAACAGCATGTCGGTGACGCCGCGCAGCAGCTCGCGGCGCTTGGCGCTGGAGGGCTCGTTGGCGAGCGCGATCAGATCGTGAAGCGATTGGCTCACTGGCCGTCCTTGTCGGGCTTTTCCCGATTAGAGGGGGCGGACCACTCGCCGTTTTCGCGCGGCTTGTCCTCGTCGTCCGGCGCGCTGGCCGGGGGGGCGATCAGGACCATGCGCGGCGGACCGGCGGCGGGGATGGCGTCGGGGGCCATGCCGAACTGGCGGCCGACGGAATATGAACGCGCGCCGACCTGGCCGTTCGGCAGGCTGGCCTGCTGCTGCGGCAGGTAGACCGGAACCTGGGCCACGGGCGCGGCCGGGGCCGGCGGGGCGTCATAGATGCTCTGCGGCAGCTCGCGGGCTTGCGGAGCCTGGGGCGCGTAGACCGGGGTCTGCGGCTGGAAGGCCTGTCGCGCTTGCGGCGCTTGCGGCGCCTGCGGCGCGGTGCGCGCCCGCCAGGGTTGGGCCTGCGCGGGGGCTTGGACTGTGGGCGCGACCATCTCGCGCTTGCCGGCCCAGCCCAATGACCGGCCCGTATAGGCCTGACCGGTGTAGCCGAGGGCGCGGCCGTTGATCGGCTTGGCGGCGCGTTCCGGGGCCGGGCCGTAGCGGCTCTCGCGCGGGCCTTCGGCGTGCGCCGTGGTGGCGGCGCAAGCGAGGACGGCGATGAGGACGGCGGCGCGCATGGGCGGGGGTCCGGGCGAAAGCTTCGAGCTTCCCTCCTAGGCCGAGCCGCTTAATCTTGCGCTAACGACCGCGCCAAACGGCGAGAAGTCGACGCTCCAACAGTTCCATCAGGGCATGCAGGGCGACGCCCAGGATGGCCAGGGCCGCCAGGGCGGCGAACACCTTGGCCGTCTGCAAGCGATTGTAGGCTTCCAGGATTCTCCAAGCCAGGCCTTGGGCCCCGCCGGAGCCGGCCACGAACTCGGCCACGACGGCGCCGATGACGGCCAGGCCGGCTGCGACCTTATGTCCTTCCAGCAGGGCGGGCACGGCTGAGGGCAGGCGCAGGCGGACCAGGCGCTGCCAGGGACTGGCGCCATAAAGATCGAACAGGCGGGCCAGGTCCGGATCGACGGACTTCAGCCCCGTCAGGGCGCCTGAGAAGATCGGGAAGAAGGCGACGACGGCGGCCAGGCCGATCACCGCCCGCTCGGGATGGTCGATGCCGGCCCAGATGGTGACCAGCGGCGCGATGGCGACCAGCGGCGTCACCTGCAGGGTCACGGCGATCGGACGCACGGCGTCTTCCAGCAGGCTGTTCAGGCTGACGGCGAGCGCCAGGGCGCAAGCGACCAGGCTGGAGATCACCAGGGCCAGCAACGCCGTCGACAGCGTCGCCCAGGCCGAGCCCAGCAGCAGCGGCCAGCTGGCCAGGAACGCCTGCCAGATCCCGCTGGGCGCGGGCAGCAGATAGGCGGGGACCGCCAGGACGCGGCAGGCGATCTCCCAGCCGGCCAAGAGGGCGGTGATCAGGATCAGCGGGGCCAGGACGCGCTTCACGCCGCCCGCTCCGTGGCTTGCGCCAGCAGGGTCGAGACCGCCTCGGCGGCGGCGCGGAAGGGCTCGGTGGTGCGAAAATCGGGCGGGCGCACGACCGGGCCGTCGATGGCTGCCTCGCCGGCGATGCGGCCGGGGCCCGGGGTCATGACCACGACGCGGTGGGCCATGTAGACGGCCTCCTCGACATTGTGGGTCACGAAGACGACGGTGGGCTTCAGCTCGGCGGCCAGCGCCAGGACGTCGTCGGCCAGGGCGCGGCGGGTGATCTCGTCCAGGGCCGCGAAGGGCTCGTCCAGCAGCAGCAGGCGCGGGCGGGTGACCAGCGCGCGGGCCAGGGCGGCGCGCATGGCCATGCCGCCGGAGAGCTGCGCGGGGCGGGCGTTCAGCGCGGCGGCCAGGCCGACCTTGCGCAGGGCCTCGTCGGCGGCGGCTTGCGCCTCACGCTTTGACGTCCCGGCCAGCTCCAGCGGCAGGGCGACATTGTCCCGCGCCGACAGCCACGGGGCCAGGGTGTGGGCCTGGAAGACGACCGAGGTCTGGCCCTTGCCGGCGGCGCGGGTCACGGTCCCGCGCGTAGGTTGCTCCAGGCCGGCCAGCAACCGCAGCGCCGTGGACTTGCCGCAGCCCGACGGTCCGACCAGGGCGACGATCTCGCCGGGCGCGAGGGCCAGGTCGACCGGTCCCAGGGCGCAGCCTCGGGCGTAGTCGACCTCGACGCGTGTGAGGCTGGCGATAGCTGTCATTGGCCCTTGGGCAGGAACTGCAGCGTGTAGGCTTTCTTGAAGTCCATGTCCTTGGGGTAGACGCCCTGTTCGGACGCGACCTTGAAGAACTCGGCCCAGCGGGCGTCGCTCATCTGGCCGATCTCGCCGTCCTTGCCGACGATGCCGTAGCTCCGCATCTTCTCGCGGGCCTGGTCGAGGACGTCCTGGGTCATTTCCGGATTGTCCTTGAGGATCGCCGCGTCGCCCGGCTTGGCGTCGCCGTAGAGATAGGATTTCCAGCCCGCCGCCGTGGCCTCGACGAAGGCCTGCACGGCCGCCGGGTTTTTGGCGATCAGGCTGTCGGGGACCAGGGCCATCGAGGCGTAGGCGGGATAGCCGCTGTCGGCCAGCAGGAAGACCGCCGGCTTGATCTTGCCTTCCTTCTCGATGAGGTACGGCTCGCTGGTGGCGTAGCCCTGCTGGATCACCCGCTTGTCGGCCAGGAACGGCGCGGACGAGTAGTTGTACTTGCGCACCTGGGCGTCGGTGAACTGGTACTTGGCCTTCAGCCAGATCCAGAAGGCGGTGATCGAGGCGTCCGACAGCAGGATCGGCCGGCCCTTCATGTCGGCGATGCCGTTGATGCCCTGATTGGGGTGGGCGATCAGGACCTGCGGGTCCTTCTGCATGAAGGCCGCCACGGCTTTGACCGGCGTGCCTTCCTTGGCCAGGTTCATGACGATGAAGCTGTTGGAGCCGACCCCGACATCGACCGCGTTGGTGGCCAAGAGCTGCGGCACGTTCACGGCCGGTCCGCCCTGGATCAGGGTCACGTCCAGGCCGCGCTTCTTGTACTCGCCCGTCGCCAGCGCCTGGTAGTAGCCGCCCAGCTCGGCCTCGGCCCGCCAGTCGGTGGCCAGCTTCAGCTTGGTCACGCCGGCGGCGGCGGCCTCTTCCTTCTTGGCGGGGGAGCAGGCGGCGAGGAGGGCCGTGACGGCCAAAGCGACAAAGGCGCGACGCTGCATCGGAAAGGTCTCCCCCGTTTCGGAGGGAAATTAAGCAGGACCACGCCGCGCCGCTAGTGCGCTTCGCTTCCCGACCGATGGTTCAGCCAGCGCTCGACCTTGGCGTACAGCACTTCGCGCTGGATGGGCTTGGCGATGTGGTCGACCATGCCGGCGGCGTAGCAGCGCTCGACCTGGCGGGGCAAGGCGTCGGCGCTCATGGCGATGATCGGCGCCTTGCCGCGCAGGCCGGGCAGGGCCTTGATCGCCCGGGTCGCCTGCAGGCCGTCCATCTGCGGCATGTGGATGTCCATCAGGATGACGTCGTAGTGGCCCATCATGGCCTTCTCGACGGCCTGCTTGCCGTTCTCGGCGACCTCGACCTGGCAGCCGACCAGGGTCAGCAGGGCCTCGCCGATCTCGAGATTGATCGGATGGTCGTCGACGATCAGGACCCGCGCCGCGCCGGGCGCCGAGACCTTGGGGCGCTCGGGCAGTTCGACCTCTTCGGCGATCGGGGCCGAGAGCTCGATCCAGAAGCACGAGCCGCGGCCCGGCACGCTGTCGACGCCGATCTTGCCGCCCATCACGTCGATCAGGGCGCGGCAGATGGCCAAGCCCAGGCCCGCCCCGCCATGCAGCCGGCTCATCGAGCTGTCGGCTTGGCTGAAGCGCTGGAACAGCAGGGCCTGCTTGTCCAGCTCGATGCCGACGCCGGTGTCCATGATCTCGAAGCGCAAGCGGTCTTCGAGGTGGCCCTGCTCGACGATCAGCCGCGCGTCGATGCGGCCTTCGTCGGTGAACTTCACGGCGTTGTTCAGGAGGTTGATCAGCACCTGGCGCAGGCGGTCGGCGTCCAGGTCGTGCAAGGCCTCGACCGGGTCGATGATCTCCAGCTCCAGCGACAGGCCCTTGGCGCGAGCTTCCGGCGCCATGATCGCCACGGTGTCGCGCAGCAGGTTGGCGGCCGAGGTCGGCTGGGGCAGCAACTCGATCAGGCCGGCCTCGACCCGCGAGAAATCCAGGATGTCGTTGACCACGGTGAGCAGGGCCGCGCCGGCGCTGTCGATCAGGTTGACCTGGCGGCGCACCTCCGGCGGCAGGTCCTCGCGGGTGGCCAAGAGCTGGGCGAAGCCGAGCACGCTGTTCAGCGGCGTGCGGATCTCGTGGCTCATGGTGGCCAGGAACTCGGTCTTGGCCTCGGTGGCGGCCAGCGCCCGGCTGCGGGCGGCGCGCGTCAGGAGGTCACGGCGGAGCAGCAGGCGCTTGAGGCGGTCCTGCTGCGCCAGGGCCAGGCCGGCGGCCAGGCTGGTGTAGAACAGCACCGCGATGAACACCTGGATGGTTCGCGCCTGGGCCACGGGACCCAGGATGGCGTTGAAGCGCGGCGAGGCGCCGGACATGGCGATCGGCAGGGTGAACACGGCCACGATCACGCAGGCCATGGCCGCGCCGCGCGCGCCCAGGCGATAGGCGGCGGCCAGGGCGATCGGGAAGATCAGAAACGGCGGCGCCCCCGAGGCCGGATGGGCGCACAGCAGGGTGACGGCCGCGACGGCGAACATCAGCAGCAGCGTCTCGCGCCAGTCGCGCTGGAACGTGCGGCGGTGCTCGGCGTCGATCAGCACCAGGGCGGCGGGCAGGGCGACGGCAAGGCCCAGGCCCGAGCGCAGGAACCAGTCGGTGACGCCGCGCACGAAGGGCTCGCCATCCAAGCTGAGGATCCCGGCCATCAGCAGGCTGGCGGCGGCGGCGACCGGGGTGGTGACGGCGGGCAGCAGGATCAGCGAGCGCAGGGTGCGGATGCGCGGCGCTCCCCGCCAAAGGCGCTGGCAGATGGCCCAGATCGCCACGGCCTCGCTAGCGTCGATCGCCACATACAGCAGGGCGCGCAACAGGGTGTCGCCGACCAGCAGGCACAGGATCAGATGGAAGACGACGAAGACCACGCTCAGCGACAGGCCGCGCGAGCCGGTCAGGGTCAGCAGGCCGGCGGCCAGCAGGGCGTTGGCGGGCCAGAAGGCGGCGACGCCCAGCGGCGTGCGGGTCAGGTATTCGCTGAAGGCCAGGCTGACGACGGTCGCGACCGACAGGGCCAGCAGCAAGGCGGCCTGACGTCTGCGTTCCTGCGCGGCCAGCCTGTGCGGCATACCGTTTCCGTCCCCCAAAGCAGCCCGCGTCGTTACACGGGAGTCCAGCGTGGGACGGCCGAACGGTTCGGGAACCACGCGAGACGCACACCGCGCCCGCCGCCTCGCGGGTACGACGCTGACATCAATACGCCTGAGCGTGACGGAGTTGCCCGGTTATCGCCTCGTGTGTCGTTTGGCCGCAGGACGCCTCCGACCCGCGCCGACCTCTAAGCGATTGTATTTCCCCAGGCTTGCACTCTTGGACTGACGTTCAGGCGCGCTGACAATGCATGGCCGGTCGCACAATTCAAGAGGGCGAGGCGCTCGGCATGCGTGCGGGTCAGGCCGCCGCCCGATCCCTGGTCAGCCAGCGGTCGACCACGCGGTACAGGGTCTCGCGGTCGATCGGCTTGGCGATATGGTCGACCATGCCGGCGCGGCGGTAGCGCTCGACCTGCTGGGGCAGGACGTCGGCGGTGACGGCGATGATCGGCGCCGTGCCGTGGTCGCCGGGCAGGGCGCGGATGGCCTCGGACGCCGCCAGCCCGTCCATGCGCGGCATGTGGATGTCCATCAGGATCACGTCGAAGCGCTGCTCGCCGGCCAGGCGCACGGCTTCGTCGCCGTCCTCGGCCACGGTCACGTCGCAGCCTGCCAGCACCAGCATCGCCTGGCCCAGCTCGCGATTCATCGGGTGGTCGTCGACCAGCAGGATGCGGGCGGCGCACTCGGGCTCTTCGGCATGGGCTTCGACAGGCGCCTGCGCCGGTTGGGCTGGCAAGGTCACCCAGAAGGTCGAGCCATCGCCTGGCGTGCTGCGCAGGCCGATCTCGCCGTCCATCAGTCCGACCAGCGCCTTGCAGATCGCCAGGCCCAAACCGACGCCGCCGAAGGTGCGGCGGATCGAGCCGTCGGCCTGCGAGAAGCGCTGGAACAGGCGCGCCTGCTGTTCGGGCGAGACGCCGATGCCGGTGTCGGCGACCTCGATGCGCAAGGTTCCAGCCGACGGGGCGGACAGCCGGGCCGTGACAGCGCCAGCGGGGGTGAACTTCACGGCGTTGTTCAGGAGGTTCAAAAGCACCTGACGCAGGCGACTGCGGTCCAGGGCGAACAGCGCCGCCTCGTCGGTCTGGATCTCGACACCCAGCGCCAGGCCCTTGGCGGCGGCGCCGGGCGCGACGATGGCCACGGTCTCGCGCAGCAGGGCGGCGGGCGAGACGGGGGCCAGGTCCAGTTGGATGCGGCCGGCTTCCAGGCGCGAGAAGTCCAGAATGTCGTCGACCAGGGTGACCAGGCTGTCGCCGGCCCCGGCGATCAGATCGAGCTTGCGACGGCCTTCGGTCGACAAGGGCTCGGTGACCCGCAGCAGCTCGGAGAAGCCCAGGATGCTGTTCAGGGGCGTGCGGATCTCGTGACTCATGGTGGCCAGGAATTCGCTCTTGGCCTGGCTGGCGGCCTGGGCGCGGGCGCGGGCGGCGCGGGCGACGGCGCTGCGGCGGGCCATCAGCACCTTGAGGCGGTCCTCGCGGTGCAGCGACAGGGCCGAGGCCAGGCAGGTCATGAACATGGTCGTGACGAAGACCTGGACCAGGCGCATGCGTTCGGGCTGGGTCCAGCCGACCGTGAAGATGAAGTCGTTGGCGGCCAGGATGGTCATCGGCGCGGCAATGGTCACGGCGATCACCGCGCTCCAGGCCGCGCCGCGCGGGCCCATCTGGAAGGCCGCCAGCATCGCCGCCGGGAAGATCAGGAACGGCATCGCCGGACCACTACGGGCGAAGGCCAGGATCGTGCAGGCGGCGACCAGCAGATAGAGGCCAGCCTGGACGTGTCGCGGACGCAGGCGCGGGTCGCCGGCGCGGCGGGGCTCCAGGATCACCAGGGTGGCGGGCAGCGCGATCGCCATGCCCAGCGACGTGCAGGCCGCCCAGTCGCGGAAGAACGGCCAGAAGGTCACGTTCAGCACGATGCTGGCCAGACCCGCGCCGACAAAGGCCGCGCCGATGGTGATGGGCAGCATGGCCCCGATCAGGGTCAGCGCCTGGCGCACGCTGCGCAGGGCGGCGCGGCCCCGGGTGACGCGGTAGGCGATCGTTGTCATCACCAGCGTCTCGACGGTGTCGACGGCGCCGTAGATGCCGACCAAGGCCCAGGGATCGCCGGCCAGGCGGTGGTTGACGATGGTGGTGACCAGGCTGGCGGTCCACAGGATCGCCTGGCGGCCGGGCGTGAGGCGCAGCAGGCCGGCGGCGACCAGCGCGTTGACCGGCCACAGCGACGGCATGCCGTTGCCGTCCCGGGTCATGTGGTCGCTGAAGATGAAGAGGGCGATGTAGGCCAGGATCAGGCCCAGCAGAACGCGGTTCTGCCGGCTGCCATCCCGGTCGGCGACATGCGCCACGCCTATCGTCAAAGCCATGCGCCGCCGCCCCCAAGCGCCCTAGGTTATGAACCAAAGGCGTTCGTCGGGTTAAGGCAAGCGACCGGAGGTTCGCGTGCGACATTGCGCCGCATGCGAAGCGATAGTCGGATTAGCCGTTGGCCAGGGCTTCCTTCTTTTCCTCCAGCTCCAGCCATTCCATCTCGGCCTGCTCCAGGTCGGCGCGGGCCTTGTCCAGGGCTTTCATGGTCTTGTCGAAGGCGGCCGGGTCGCGGCTGTAGAGGTTCGGATCGGCCAGGATCTTCTCGAAGCCGGCGATGATCGCCGGGCTCTTGGCGATCAGGGTCTCGCACTCTTCCAGGCGGCGCTGGTCCTTGAAGGTCAGCTTGCCGGCCTTCTTGGGCGGGGCGGGGGGCGCGACCGGTGCGGGGGCCTTCGTCGTGCGAGCCACCGGCGTGAAGTCGCCGGCCCCCGCCCCTCGCGCGCCCTTGAAGAAGTCGGGGCTCTGATCGATCAGGTCGGTCCAGCCGCCCGGGGTCTCCAGCACCTTGCCGTGACCGTTCATGGCGATGGTCGAGGTGGCCAGGCGGTCGATGAAGTCGCGGTCGTGGCTGACCAGGATCAGCGTGCCGTCGAAGTCGGCCAGCAGATCCTCCAGGAGGTCCAGCGTGTCCATGTCTAGGTCGTTGGTCGGTTCGTCCAGCACCATCAGGTTGGTGGGATTGGCCAAGGCTCTGGCCAAGAGCAGGCGATTGCGCTCGCCGCCCGACAGGCTGGTCACCGGCTGACGCAGCTGGGCCTCGGTGAACAGGAAGTCCTTGGCGTAGCCGGCCACGTGCTTGGGCTGGCCGCGCACGATGATGCTGTCGCCGCCGCCGGGAGTGAGGAAGTCCCACAGGGTGATCTTGTCCGACAGCGCCATGCGGCCCTGGTCGATGTACGAGACCTCCAGGTTGGTGCCCAGGGTGACCGTACCGGCGTCGGCCTCCAGCTCGCCCAGCAGCAGGCGCACCAGCGTGGTCTTGCCCGCGCCGTTGGGGCCGACCAGCGCCACGCGGTCGCCGCGCAGGATGCGGGTCGAGAAGTCCTGGACGATCACGCGCTCGCCGAACTTCTTGGACAGGTGCTTGGCCTCGACGACCTTCTTGCCCGAGGTCGCGGCGGTCTCGATGGCCATGTACATCGAGCCGCGCTTGTCGGCCTGCAGATTCTTCTTCTGCGCGCGCAGGTCCATCAGGGCGCGGCGGCGGCCCTCGTTGCGAGCGCGGCGGCCCTGGACGCCGCGGGCCAGCCAGGCGTTCTCGCGCTCCAGCACCTTGTTGAGGCGGCGCTCCTCGTCGGCCTCGGCGGCCAGGACCTGCTCGCTCCAGGTCTCGAACTCGCCAAAGCCCTTGTCCAGGCGGCGCACCTTGCGGTGCTCCAGCCAGAAGGTGCGCTGGGTGACGCGGTTCAGGAAGGCGCGGTCGTGGCTGACGATCAGCGCCGCGCACTTGGCGTTGGCCAGCTCTTCTTCCAGGGTCTGGATGGCGAAGATGTCCAGGTGGTTGGTCGGCTCGTCCAGCAGCAGAACGTCGGGCTGTTCGGCGAAGGCGCGGGCCAGGGCGGCGCGGCGCTTCTCGCCGCCCGACAGGCCTTGCGAGCTCTTTTCCGGATCCAGGCCGAAGTCGGCCAGGGCGGCCTGGGCCTCGTAGTCCTCGGCGCCGCCGGCGGTGCAGTAGTCCAGCAGGGTGTCGCCGGTGATGTCCGGCTCCTGGCTGACGAAGATGATCTTGGCGCCCGGCTGCACGGCGCGCTCGCCGCTGTCGGGCTCGGCGCCCTGGGCGGCCAGGATCTTCAACAGGGTGCTCTTGCCCGCGCCGTTGCGGCCGACCAGGCAGGCGCGCACGCGCGGCTCCAGGGCCAGGTCGACGCCGTCGAACAAAGGCTTGGCGCCGTCGGCGAGACGAACGTCCTTGAGGGCGAGAACGGGCGCGCGGGTCGGAGAGGCCATGGGGTCTTCAAAACTTGCAGCGGCGGAATGTCGCGGAGTTGAGGGGCGTATAGCAGGCTCCGCGCCGAGGAAACGCCAAAATCACGGCCGAGTTTGGAGTTGATTCATGTCAAGGAACGTTGGTCCGCGGCCGCGACAAATTGGCGTGTTAACGGCTCGCCAAGCGTGAGCTTGCTACGAACCTGGCCTTACGGAGCACAAGTATTCGCCTTGACGTTGAACCCGGAGAAGATTGCTGCTTCTGATCTCCCCAGCCTGCTAGGCCTGGGTTTCGATCAGCTGCGCCGTCCGATCTGGGTGTTCGACGACGTCAGAAAGCGAAAGGTCTACGCCAATCGCGCGGCGCTGGATCTGTGGGGCGCGGCGACGCTGGACGACCTGCTGGCGCGTGACTTCTCCGACCAGTCCCCAGCCGTGCGCACCCGCATGGAGGACATCGCCGCCCGCATCGAGGGCGGGGCGGCTGTCGAGGAGCGCTGGACCTTCTATCCCAACGGCGCGCCTGTGACGGTGAACACCACCATCTCGCGCATCGCCCTGCCGGGCGGCGGCCACGGCATGCTGCTGGAAGGCGCCGCGGCCGAGATCGACGCCCAGCAGCAGCGCGCCATCGAGGCGCTGCGGCACACCAGCGCCCTGGTGTCGCTGTACGACGCCGACGGCTTCCGCATCTTCGGCAACCCGGCTTCGCTGGCCAGCTATCCGGGCAGCGGCGTCCGCTTCGCCGAGATCTTCGCCAACGGCGACGCCGGCGGCGCGCTGTGGAGCTCGGCCCTGGGCGGCGAGGCCGTCGAGGGCGCTTATCGCGTCATCACCGCCCAGGGCGAGCGCTGGCACGGCCTGGCCGCGCGCCGCACGCCCGACCCGGTGACGGGCGAGCTGTGCGTGCTGGTCAACGAGACCGACATCACCGAGGAGGTCGAGGCCCAGTCCGCCCTGGCCGACGCGCGCGAGCTGGCGGAAGCCGCCATGGCCGCGCGCCAGGACTTCCTGGCCAACATGTCCCACGAGCTGCGCACGCCGCTGACCAGCATCCTGGGCTTCACCGATCTTCTGGCCGCCTCGCCGCTGACGAGTGAGCAGCAGCGTCGTCTGGGCCGCATCCATGACGCCGGCACGGTGCTGCTGGACACGCTGAACGACGTCCTGGACTTCGCCAAGCTTGAGGCCGGCGGCGTCGATCTGGAGACCCGGCCGTTCGAACTGCGCGCGCTGCTCAACAAGGTGTCCGGCATTTTCGAGGCCCAGGCCCTGGCAAAGGGGCTGGACCTGGCGTTGCAGGTCGATCCCGCTTGCCCCGACTGGCTGGAAGGCGACGCCGATCGCCTGCGCCAGGTGCTGGTCAATTTCCTGGGCAACGCCATCAAGTTCACGGGCGCGGGCTCGGTGACGCTGAGCGCCAAATATCGGGTCGGAGCTTCGGCTGGGTCAGCCCGTCTTGAGCTGGCCGTATCTGACACCGGTGTCGGCGTGCCGGCGGCCATGCTGGAGACCGTCTTCGAGCGCTTCGCCCAGGCGGGGCCCGAGGTGGCGCGCAAGTTCGGCGGCACGGGGCTTGGCCTGGCGATCAGCAAGGAGATCGTCCAGCTGATGGGCGGCGAGATCGGCGTCGACAGCATCGCCGGCCAGGGCGCGCGCTTCTGGTGCGTGCTGGACTTGGCCCTCGCCGCCGCGCCCGAGCATCGCGAGACCGAGGCGGCGCAGGACACGATGCGGCCGCTGAACCTGCTGGTCGCCGACGACAACGAAGCCAATCGCGAGCTGATCGGGACTCTGGTCCGCGCCATGGGCCATGAGGTCGACGTGGTGGCCGACGGCTTCGCGGCGGTCGAGGCGGCGGCCTCGGGCGGCTACGACCTGATCCTGATGGACGTGCAGATGCCGCGCATGGACGGCCTGACCGCCACACGCGCCATTCGCGCCTTGGGCGGGGATACGGCCGCGACGCCGATCATC
Source organism: uncultured Caulobacterales bacterium (assembly GCA_903900155.1). Lineage (GTDB taxonomy): Bacteria > Pseudomonadota > Alphaproteobacteria > Caulobacterales > Caulobacteraceae > Caulobacter. The sequence continues at coordinate 17,747 of CAIUMD010000049.1, forward strand.
GCCCTGACCGCCAACGTCCTGCCCGACCAGGTCGCCTTCTACCGGGCCAGCGGCATGGACGATCACGTGGGCAAGCCGATCAACCCGCGCGAACTGTTGCTGAAAATCGCCCAATGGGGCGATGCGCGCGACGATGGGCGGGCGAAGCCCGCCGGACGCGCGACGGACGGCGTCCAGGCTTAGCCAATTGTTATAAAATGTTGCGGAAACCCTTGCGGGGCTTGGGTTTCGCGTCTGAGGGGCATGTTGTCGCAGGCGGGTCATTTCGGGCGTCTACGTCTCGACATATGACACTGTTCGATCGATACACCGCACGCGAATAAATCGTTTGCATAGAAACGGAGCCAGTTTCCCATGACCCGTCTTCGCGCCGCTCTGGTCGCTCTGACCACTTCCAGCCTGATGGCCGCCGGCGCCCAGGCCAAACCGTTCCCGCAAAGTCTGGCGCAACTGGCCCCGACGGCCGGCAAGAGCGCGCCTTGCGCCTCGGGCAACGCCGCCATGGGCGCGGCCGTCGGCGCGGGCGCCGCGGCCCTGGCCAAGAAGACGGGCGTCAAGAACGCCGAGGTCGTCGGCCTGGTGATCGGCGCCCTGCTGACCGACAAGATCGCCTGCCTGCTGAACCCGGGCGAGCAGACGGCCGCCGCGACCGCCACGCAGTCGGCGATCACCCAAGGCGTCGGCTCCAGCGTGAAGTGGACCTCGACCAGCCGTCCGGACGTCAGCGGTACGTCGTCGGTGCTGAACGAGACCAAGCGCCCGGACGGCGCCGTTTGTCGCGCGGTCCGTGACGTGGTTATCATCGGCGGCGAAGAAACCAAGGTCACCAAGACCCTGTGCCGCGCCGTCGGCGCGTCCGGGTTCACCCTGGCCGCAGCTCCGTAAACATAGCGCCGTAAGCATGAAGCGTTCCGTCCTCCTGGCCGCCTGCGCCGCCCTGTTGTTCAGCGCCGGGGCGGCCCTCGCCCAGGGCGCGGACCCCGACAACCCGACCTGTCCGAACATCCAGAGGGTGTTCGGACCGCTGTCGGGACCAGTGCAGGTGCAATCGGCCAAGGTGAGCGGTCGCCGCGTGGTCAAGTTCAGCGGCGCCATCGCGCCCGGCGCCGCCGACAAGCTGGAAAAGGCCATGGAGAGCGGCGATCCGGTCGAGGAGATCTGGATCGGCTCCAGCGGCGGCGACGCGGCCGAGGGGCTGAAGATCGGCAAGCTGATCCGGTCGATGGGCGTGCCTACGCGCGTGCCGTCGGGCTGGGGCTGCGCCAGCGCCTGCAACTTCGCCTTCATGGGCGGGGCGATCCGCGTGATCGACCCCAACGCCGCCTTCGCCGTGCACATGTTCACGATCACCAGCAGCGCGGACTACCAAGCCTATGTCGACGTCACCCGCAAGGGCGGCGATTCCAACATGACGCTGAACAATATCGCCCGCCGCGAGCAGGCGTCGGCCCTGCTGGCGACCGAGGAGAACGACTTCCTGATCCGCATGGGCGTGTCGCGCAAGCTGCTGACCGAGGTGATGTACCAGCAGAAGGCCGACACCTTCCAAGGCGCCGACAAGTCGACCCTGCGCTGCCTGACCCCCGACGAGATGCAGCGCTACAATGTGGTGAATGCGGACTGAGGGCCCGAAACCTGGCCCTTCGACAGGCTCAGGGTGAGGTTTCTAGTGAGACGCCGAGCTTGAAGTAGCCCTCATCCTGAGCTTGTCGAAGGACGAGGGCGGCCCCGCAGCCTAGTTCGGCGCGCTGACGTTGAAGCTGGCGTTGTTGCCGATCGCCGTCGAGACGCCCGTCACCTGACGACCGCTGGAGGTGATCGTGGTGCTGGACTTGGCGCCGATGTCGGCGCTGTTGGTCTGGTTGTTGGTCACGGTCATGCGGCCGTTGCACCTGGCGCAGACATAGCCGGTCACCGCGTTGCCCATGGCCGTGGCGGTGGTCACCGCGTCATAGCCGTCATTACCCTGGAAGCTGGCCGTCGCCTCGACGCCGCCGCCGCTGTTGGTCTGCAGGTTGTCGAGCACCAGCTCGGCCCCGACATTGTTGACCTGCGAGGCGTTGCCGGCGGCGTAGGCCTGGGTCTGGGCGGCGCCGAACTGATACGAGGAGCCCTCGGCTTGGCCGCGGACATACGAGGTGTTCCACTGGTTGGACGTCAAGTCCATCAGTGGTCCCTCGTTCGTGGCCGACAGGTTGTTGCCGGTGGCCGTGGCGGTCGTCGCCGTCAGATAGCTGTTGCCATAGGCGGTGAACTTGCTGGCCTGGGTCACCTGCGCCGTGTTGGCCTGGTCGGTGATCGCCCGCGCGGCCGACTGGTTGCCGCCCTGGATGTTGATGTTGTTGCCGGTCGTGGTCGAGGTGACCGCACTGGTCCCCGAGACGTATTGAACGACGGCCCCGCCGTCGGCCAGCGTATTGGCGCGGGTGTTCTGGCTGAGGCGCAGGCCGGCCGAGCCGTTGTCCAGGTTGACGCCGGCGGTGTTGCCCATGGCCAGGGTCGAGACCGTCAGGTCCTTGGCCTCGGCATTGGCCGCCTCGACCTGGCCGCGCGCGGTGACTTCGGCCGAGTTGGTCTGGACGGCGAAGGCCGAGATCGTGCCGTTCGAGGCCGAGAGGGAGGCGGAGTTGCCGGCCGCCGTCGAGCGCACGGCGCTGGCCGCGCCGGCGTTGTCGCCGACGTCGACGACCGTCTGGCCGTACACCTTGCCCTGGTTGTCCTGGTACGAGGTCGCCGTGGCGTCGGCATTGGTGACGCCGACCGAAACGCCATTGGCCTGCGCCACCGTGCTGGCGGTGACGCCGTCCGACACCGTCTGGACGTTGAGGGTCTGCCCCGAGAAGATCTCGCCCAGGTTCAGCTGGTTGTTGAGAACCGGGCTGGGCGAGGTCTGGGCAAACGCGGGGCTAGTAACGACCCCGCTTAACATCGCGCACATCGGGATCGCGGCGAGCGTTCCAGCGAGACGGGTCATCGCGGGTTTGCGCATTGTTCGTTCCCAGATTGTCGTAGGCCGGCACGAAGGCGCCCGTCTGGCCGACCGTGGCGTCGCCGAACGGGTCGTAGCGCAGGCAGCTTTGCGGGCCGGGCATGCCGTAGAGATTGGCCGCCATCTCGACGGTGGCGCGCTCGATCAGGGCGCGCACCGCCAGCTGCATGGGCTCTAGAGCGCCACGGCCGGCCGAGATGTCGAAGATGTTGCCGTTCAGGAAGTCGAAGACGCCGGCGCTGATTTCGCGGCCGACCACCTGCTTCTGATACGAGATGACATCCACCACCTCGAGCGTGCGGGTGTTCACCATCCGCAGGTCCAGGGCGATGTTCATGATGAAGACGCGGCGGCGGAAGTTGCCCTTCAGGCCGTCGGTATCCTTGTCGCCGGCATAGGCGTCGATGCCGGCCGAGCGGATGTTGTAGTTCAGCTCGGTGATGCCGCCGACCACATAGAAGTCCGAGCCCGGCACCTGGCCGGCCAGGATCTTGCGGTAGTCCGCCGGCGCGTCGGGCGCGCTGTTGGGGCGATCCGAGATCAGCTTGTTGTTGGCGTACTTGAGTTCGAACTCCGACACCGAGGTGTCGAACCGCTCGACCATGGGCATGCCGGCCTTGGCGAAGGCCGAGAAGGCCATCAGCGAGGCGCCTTGCGTGACCTTGCGGCCCGAGCCGTCGGACTCTTCCTTGCCGGTGTAGTCGGCGATGCGGCCGATCGCGATGCGCGGGGCGGCTACACGGTTGGCGCGGGCGTACTGGTTCAGGCAGACCAGGGCGGCCGAATAGTCGGTCGGGTTGGCGGTGACCGGGGCGGTGCCGATCGGCTTGGCGTAGTTGCCGGCCGTCGAGGCCACCGGCACGCTGCCGCAGCCGGCGAGGGCCGTCGCGCCCATCAGGGCCAGAACGAGAGCGGTCCGCTTCAGCTTCATTGGGCGGTCCCTGCCTTCACCACATTCGAGCCGGCGGTGACGTTGCCGTTGTTCACCTGGCTGGAATTGACGATGACCGTGTTGTTGCTGCCCTGGGTGATGACCGTCAGGTTGTTGCCGATCGCGGTCGAGCCGGCATAGCCGCCGATGCCGCCCACGCCCGAATAGGCGTCCAGCGAGCCGTTGCTGCGGCTCGACGAATAGACGCTCTGATCCGAGCCGGTCAGCATGACGCCGTCGACGATCACCCGGTTGCCGTTCACGTCGCGGGTCGAATAGTCGACCATGCGGTTTTCCTGCCCCGAGCTGCGGCCATAGCCGGCGTTGAACGAGGCCGAGTTCGTCGTCATCGACTGCGCCGCGGCCGAGCCGCAAACGCCCAACGCGACAACGGCGGCGGCCGTCGCGACGCTGATCTGTTTTTTCCGATGCCTGGCCATACCGCGGCTCCGCGAACTGTCGACACGGGACGGGCAAGCAACCCTCGTGCCAAAAAGATACAGCGTGAGGGATAGCCCCTAGACCGAGAAAAAATGGTTAAGCGCGGGCTCATGGTCGCCGGGTGGTTCGAATCGTCGCGGGAGGCTCTAGATAAAGAGCCATGACCGACCCGCAGCCGCGTCCCGAGCCGATCTTCAACGCGCCCTGGCCCGCCTTGCTGGCCGCGGCCGCCGTGATCGTCCCCCATATCCTGCTGCGGTGGGCCGACGACGCGACGATCGAGTCTCTGGCCCTGATCCCTCGAGAGTTCTGGGAGGGCCGCTGGACGGGCGCGATCACCATGATGTTCGTGCACGCCAACTGGATCCACGCGATCCTGAACGCCGCCTTCGCCCTGGCCTTCGGCGCGCCCGTCGCCCGACTGCTGGGACTAAACGGCCGGGGAGGGGGAATCTTCTGCCTGTTCTATCTGGCCTGCGGCGCGCTGTCGGGCGTGGGCTATGCAGCGATCCATCCGGACTCGATGGGGGTGGTGGTCGGCGCCTCGGGCGCGATCTCGGGCCTGATGGGGGCCGCGGCCCGGACCATGGACTACCAGGGAGGCGTCGGACCGGTCCTGGGGCCGCGTGTCATCTCGCTGGGCCTGGGCTGGCTGGCGGTCAACCTGATCATGGCCGTCGTCGGCGGCTTTCCAGGCATGGGCGGCGCGGTCGCCTGGGAGGCGCATCTGTTCGGCTTCGTCGCCGGCGTTCTCTTGATCGGCCCGTTCGCCCGCTGGGCCGGTCCGCAAGCTGAACCCGGAGCCTAAGCAGTTCCTGTTACAGCCGTAAGAGATGGAAGCGGCTGAACCCCATTGATCCTGCGCGCTTATTGCGAGACCCTTGTTCCCTAAAGAACATAAGGGAGAAGCGCAGTGCTGGTTTCTCAGATCCTCAAGGACAAGGGTGATCTCGTGTTCACGGCCTCCCCGCAGGAGACCGTCGGCGCCGCGGCGGCGCTTCTTCATACAAGACGGGTCGGGGCCATGGTGGTGGTCGACGACAAAGAGGCCGTGGTCGGCATCCTCTCCGAACGCGACATCGTCCGGGTGATCGCCAAGGAAGGGGCCGCCGCCCTGACCAAGCCGATCGCCGGCTGCATGAGCTCCAACGTCGTCTTCGCTCAGCCCGACGAGTCGATCGACACCCTGCTGGAGCGCATGACCGACCGCCGCATCCGCCACCTGCCGGTGGTGAACGGCGAGCGCCTGGCCGGCATCATCTCGATTGGCGACCTGGTGAAGTACAAGATCAGCGAGACCCAGGCCGAGGCCGACGGCTTGAAGGCTTATATCTCGGCCGGCTGAGGTCGCGCTCTCAATATAGAAGCCTCTCTATATAGAGAGAGTAGGGGCTAGCCCCCGATCAGCTCCGCGCCGACGCCCTTGGCGGCGTCGGCCACGCTGTAGCCTTCCAGCACCGCGGCCGTGGCGTCGCGCGCGCGCAGCAGCGCCTCGCGCAGGGCGCAGGTCGCCAGGTCGCGGCAATCCTCGCAACGACGGAAGGCCGTGCGGCTGACGCAGGGGGTCAACGCCAGGGGGCCGTCGACCAGGCGGATGATCTCGGCGAAGTTTATCTCCGCGGCGGGGCGGCCCAGCATATAGCCGCCGAACTTGCCGCGCCGGCTGACCACCAGGCCTTCGCGCGAGAGGGACAGGAGAATGGCTTCCAGGAACTTGCGCGGGGCATCGGCGCGTTCGGCCAGTTCGCCGGCCGTGACCTGCCCGCCTTCACGGGCCAACTCGATCATCGCGCGCAGGGCGTAACGCGCCTTCTGGGACAACATGGACGCCGGCTACCTTATACTAAGCGCAGCGTTCGAAGGCCGCGCTTGCAGAGTGTTCAGCCTTCTGAGGGAGGCGGGGCCCCAGTGCAAGTCCCGCGTGACAGCGTTCATGCACAGGGGAATGGCCCCTCTGGGGATGGAATCGCGATTCCCCGCTTGCGAGGTGGGAAATCGACCTCTAGAAGCCGCCCCTCGCTTCGGGGCCGCGGCCCGCCGGACGAAACCTTGGCCTTCGGGGCTTGCGTTTCGGAAAGTGGATCGCTAAGTTCCGCAGCCTCAATCGAATCTCTTCTGACTTACGGCGCTCCTTAGCGGCGCGCCTAGGTCACCTTTTGCGCTCTGAAGCGGCTCTCGCCTCCAGGAAAACAAAAGTGAAAAGGTTGGTTGACCCGGGAGTTCAGCTTCTGTAGAAGCCGCCCTCCAAGAAATACTGAAGAGGTTCGCAAGAGTTTCCAAGTATTTCGTCCCAGGAAAGCTTCGAAGTTTCTTCGAAATTAGAGCTTGACTGGATTTGGTGGTTTCTTTAGAAGCTGCCGGCTCTGCCGAAGACTTTTGGGTCTGGTGGTGGATGTGTCGGAAAGTTTTGAAAAAAACGATTTGACACGGAATTCGAGGTTCGCTAGATAGCCGCCTCCGCCGA
>CAIUMD010000050.1 GCA_903900155.1 uncultured Caulobacterales bacterium
AGATCCTCCCCCTAGCGGGGGAGATGTTCGCGAAGCGAACGGAGGGGGAAGAAGCAGGCTCAGCAGCACTTCCCCCTCCGGCCTTCGGCCGCCTCCCCCCCGCTGGGGGGAGGATCTAAGTGTCAAAGTCCGGATGCTGCCGTGAAACCACCGCCACGGCCGATCCGCCCATCGGCGGACGCACCGGCATTTCCGCCAGGTGCTCCATCCACGCCGGCCGGCTTTCGACCGCCATCTGGACCACCGGGGCCACGAGCGACGGGTCGTCGAAGACGAACACCGCCAGGTCGATCTTTTCGTCGCTGTATTCGAAGGTCAGCGGCGTACCGCACGCCGCGCAGAAGCCACGGCGCACGATGTCCGAGCTCCGGAAGGTCGCGCGCTCGCCACGCGTCCAGGTCAGATCCGCGACGTTCACCGTCACCAGCGCCCCGAACGGTCCGCCGAAGGCCTTCTGGCACATGCGGCACCAGCAGATGGAGGCGCGACCAGGCCCGCCCTCGACCCGGAACCGCACGGCTCCGCACTGACAGCCGCCGCTCAAGCTCATGGCGTCCTCGGCGTCAGCTTGAACGTGACTTTGTAGCCGTCGTGGTCCGACAGCACCGGCTCGTCGGCGCCGTCGAAAGTGGCCTCCACGGCGGTGGGCGACACCTCGACCGCGTCGCCGTTGAGGAAGCCGATCAGGTCCTGGGTGTTCAGCCACGGCGCGTCGCCGTCATACGAAATCTGGGTGTCACAGGCGCCTGGGCGTTCGTGGCACCAGCGGCTGACCACCATGAACGGGTACTCGGCCATGATGTAGTCGAACCGATTGGCCGACTTGCGGACGTTGAAGTCGCCGCCGACGATCAGCGGCGCGCCGGGCGTGCGCCCGGCCTGGAGGAACCGGCCCAGTTCCTCGGCCTGCAGGTGGTGGGCGGCGTTCGAGCGATTGCTGGGCACCTTCGAGGCGCCGTGCGAATTGAGGTGGGTGTCGACGATCTCGACCGGCGTCGGCAGGCCGGGAACCTGCACCGCCACCAGCATAACGCTCTTGTTGGCCAGACAGTCGAAGCCGGCGCAGTAGTGATAGGCGTGCGACTTCACCCATTCGATGGGATGGTTGCTCAGCACCCACAGGCCACTGGAGCCCCACTTGCCCAGGCCCTCGCCCTTGTCGCGATACTTCACGTGGCGAAAGGCGGGCTTCTCGCCTTTCAGATAGTCGTCGTCTCGCTGGCCCTTGCGCGGACCGCGCGCGACATAGGGATAGCCGCTCAGGTCGACCAGATCCCACATCTCTTCGCGGAAGCCTTCCTGGATCAGCACGATGTCGGGCTCGACGCCCCTGGCGCGCATGGCGGCCAACTGGTGGCCGATCTTCTTGATCGCCTTGCCGCGACCGTGCCGCACCGGCCAGGGCAGGCCCTCGACATTATAGGTCATCACGCTGAGTGACACGGGCTTGGAGCCGACGGACGAAGGCTCCGCGGCCCGCGCCGGGACGGCGGCCAGCAGAGCCAGAGCCAGCAGGATCCAGACCGATCGAATCAGGCGACCCGCTCCGCGATGACGTGAGCCCCATCGTGGCCGGTGATCGTGAAGGCTACGATCTCGCCCAGCGGCGCCTGGCCCTCGAAGCGGATCTCGGTGAAGTCGTCGGCGCGGGCCACGCCGGCGCGTTCGACCAGGCCCGGCAGGGTGCGGCCGACCTGGCGTTGCAGGTGGCGCTCCAGGCCGCGCTGGCCGGCCTCTCGCGCAGACGGCGGGCGCGGTCCTTGATCACCGGCCCCTTGACCGGCGGCATCCGTGCGGCGGGCGTGCCGGGGCGGGCGCTGTAGGGGAAGACGTGCAGGAAGGCTAGCTGCGCCTCCTCGACCAGCTTCAGCGTGTTCTCGAACGCCTCTTCGGTCTCGGTCGGGAAGCCGGCGATCAGGTCGGCGCCGAAGGCGGTGTCGGGACGTACGCGGCGCACCTCGGCCACCAGTTTCAGCGCGTCCTCGCGGCTGTGGCGGCGCTTCATGCGCTTGAGGATCAGGTTGTCGCCGGCCTGGAGCGACAGATGCAGGTACGGCATCAGGCGAGTTTCGGTCTCCAGCAGCTTGAAGAGATCCGGATCGATCTCGGCCGCGTCGATCGACGACAGGCGCAGGCGCGGCAAGTCCGGGACCATGCGCAGGATGCGGCCGACCAGTTGGCCCAGGGTGGGCTGGCCCGGCAGGTCCGCGCCCCAGGAGGTGACGTCGACGCCGGTCAGCACCACCTCGCGATAGCCTTCGGCGGCCAGCTTGCGGACCTGCTCGACCACCTCGCCGGCCGGAGCCGAGCGCGAGTTACCCCGCCCGTAAGGGATGATGCAGAAGGTGCAACGGTGGTCGCAGCCGTTCTGGACCTCGACATAGGCCCGGGCGCGGTCTTTGAGGCCGTCGATCAGGTGACCGGCGGTTTCCTTGACCGACATGATGTCGTTGACCCGCACGCGGGTCGCAGTCTCGATCAGCGCGCCCGGCGCGGCCTTTTCGGCGTTGCCCAGCACCAGGTCGACCTCGGGCATGGCGGCGAAGGCGGCCGGATCGACCTGGGCGGCGCAGCCGGTGACGATGATCCGCGCGCCCGGACGCTCGCGGCGGGCCTTGCGGATCGCCTGGCGGGCCTGGCGCACGGCTTCGTTGGTCACGGCGCAGGTGTTGAACACCACCGCGTCGGCCAGGCCATCAGCAGCGGCGCGGGCCCGCATGGCCTCGCTCTCATAGGCGTTCAGGCGGCAGCCGAAGGTGACGACGTCGACGCCGTCCGGACCCGACAGGGTCGTGGCCGGCCCGCCCTCCTCGCCCGCTTCAGGCTTGGGCTTCGGGGCCGCCTTGATGACGGTATAGGTGGTCACTTGCCGACACCAGAAACCAAGTATTGGGCGAAGGCGTCCTTCCAGTCCTTGTGCCAGCGCGACAGGGCCGGGCGGTTCTCGATGATGTCGCCCACGGCCCAGGCCATGCGCTTTTCGTCGAGCGCCCGCGGCACGTCGTTGTCGGGGCACAGGATGTAGAAGTCGCCGGCCTTGATGCGGGCCAGCATGAAATGCACGACCTGCTCGGGCGTCCAGGCGGCGGCGGGCTTGTCGCCCGGACCCCGCTTGGTCATGCCGGTGAAGGTGTAACCGGGGATCAGCAGATGCGCCGTGACCTGGCAGCCTTCCGTCTCGCGCAGGGTGTGGGCCAGGCCTTCGGTCAGCGACTTCACCGCCGACTTGGAGACGTTGTAGGCCGTGTCGCCCGGCGGCTGGGTGATGCCCTGCTTGGAGCCGGTGTTGATGATCAGGCCCGGTTCGCCCGACGCCGCCATGGCCTCGCCGAACACCTGGACGCCGTTGATCACGCCCCACAGGTTGACGTCGAGGATGCGCTTCCAGGCGTCGTCGCCGGCGAAGGCGTCGCCGCCGCCGCCGACCCCGGCATTGTTCATCAGGATGTCGACGCAGCCATAGGCCTCGAACGCCGCGGCCTTCAGGGCTTCCACGGCGGCGCGGTCGGCGACGTCGGTCGGCACGGCCAGGGCGCCGATGGCTTCAGCCTCTGCCTTGAGCTTGCGGCCGGTGACGTCGGCCATGACGACGTTGAGGCCCAGCTCGCGGAAGGTCTTGGCGGCGGCCAGGCCGATGCCGTCGGCGGCGCCGGTGACGACCGCGGTGGCGCCAGCCGCGAGGGCGGGATGGAGGCTCATGCGGCCACACCCTCGCTGTCCGGAAGCTTACCGGCGAAGTCCATGCTGACCGGACCGGTCATGATCACGTGGCCGTCGCGCTCGCGCCATTCGATGACCAGCGAGCCGCTCTCGAACTCGACGCGCGCCTTGCGGTCGGTCAGGCCGCGACGCACGGCGGCGACCTGGGCGGCGCAGGCGCCGGTGCCGCAGGCGGCGGTCAGGCCCGCGCCGCGTTCCCAGACTTTCAGTCTGATGTGGTCACGGGACTGCACGTGAGCGAAGCCGACATTGACGCCTTCGGGGAACAGCGGGTGGTGCTCGACCAGGCTGCCGGTCTTGGTGGCGAACTCATCGGTCACCGGGGCGTCGACGAAGAACACCACGTGCGGATTGCCCATCGAGACGCAGACCGGCGTGTGGACCAGCGGCGCGTCGATCGGACCGACCTGCAGCTCGACCCGCTCGGTGTTCATCTCTTCGGAGAGGGGAATTTGCGTCCAGTCCAGGCCGGGTTGGCCCATGTCGACCGTCACCAGGTTCTCGCCGGCCATCACGCCCGACAGGCGCCCGCCCTCGGTGTCGAAGGACACGGCGTCCTTGCCCGACGACTGCATCAAGAGCCAGGCCACGCAGCGCGTGCCGTTGCCGCAGGCGCCGATCTCGTCGCCGTCCGAATTCCAGAAGCGCACATAGGCCGACGCGCCCTCCGCCCGCGGCGGATCGATGGCGATGACTTGGTCGCAGCCCACACCGCCCTCACCACGTTTGGCGATCTTGCGGATCTCCTCGGGCGTCGGTTCGAAGCTCTGGGTCTGGGTCTCGATGACGACGAAGTCGTTGCCGAGCCCGTTCATCTTCAGGAAGGTGCGGCTCATGACGCGGCTATATAGTGGAAAGCGGCGCGAAATGCACCGCAGCGAGGCGACGCAGTAGGATGACGACCCCGGATGTTCGCGACCAGTTGGCGCAGGCGATGCGCGAGCGGCTGCTGATGCGTTTCCATCGGCGCTTCGAAGACGGCTGGGTGCGGGGCTATGTGGTCGGGATCGGCCCCGAGTTCCTGATGCTGTGCGAGGTCAGCGACCACCTGCGGTTCAACGGCTTTGGCTGCTATCGCCTAGCCGACGTCAAGAACCTGCAGCCCGCGCCCTATCCCGAGTTCGTCGAGGCCGCACTCGAGAAACTGGGCCAGGTCCAGCCCGAGACGCCGGCCGTGGCCCTGAACAGCATCGACGACATCGTGACCACCGCCGGCAACCTGTTCACCGTCATCACGGCCTACACCGAAGCCGAGGTCCATATCGGCGCGGTGGTCAGCCTGGACGGCGGGGTGGTCTGGATGCGCGACATCGGCCCGGACGCGGCCTGGTCGCCGCAACCCTCCGCCCGGCGGCTGGACGACCTGACCCGCATCGACTTCGGCGGCGCCTACGAGACGGCGCTGACCCTGGTCGGCGGCCCGCCGCCCGCGCCCGTCGAGGCCCCGCTGCTGCGGCTGGTGTCCGACAATGGCTGAGGAGATGCGCATCCGTGCGCGCCTGCGAGCGCTCTATCACGGCGCCTCGCCGGCGGCGGTGCGGTTCCGCTACGCGATCATCCTGATCGACCTGGCGATCATCGCCTTTTTCATCGCCGCGCCGCTGATGCAGCGCCATGGCCTGACCTTCTACCTGCTGGACTACGGGATCGCCGCGTTCCTGGCCGCCGATCTCGCCGCGCGGGCCGTGGCGCATGGCGACGTGAAGTCCTGGCTGAAGCGGCCGATCGTCTGGCTGGACCTGTTCGTGCTGGCCACCCTGCTGTTCCCGGCCTGGCTGTTCAATTTCGGCTTCCTGCGGGTGCTGCGCCTGTGGACCCTGATCCACAGCGAGTTCTTCTGGCGCACGGTCGGGCGGCGTTATGACGACACGCGGGTCGAAGACATCACCCGGGCGGCCAGCTCGCTGCTGACCTTCATCTTCGTGGTGACGGGCTTCGTCTATACCAGCTTCGTCGGTCGCTACGACGGCATCGCCGGTTATGTCGACGCCCTCTATTTTACCGTCACCAGCCTGACAACGACGGGCTATGGCGACGTCACCCTGCCGGGCGTGTGGGGCAAGCTCTTGTCGATAGCGGTGATGCTGGGCGGAGTGTCGCTGTTCATCGGCCTGATCCAGTCGATCCTGAGGCCGCACAAGGTGATCTATCAGTGCCACGCCTGCGGCCTGCGCCGGCACGATCCGGACGCGGTGCACTGCAAGGCGTGCGGCGTTCTGCTGAACATTCCCGACGACGGGGTCTGATCGGCCCCTTTATCTTGGTCTGGGGGAAACTCTGGCGTGAGGGAAATTATCCGCTACCGTCCTCGACTTCGCCGCCCCTATCGGCGCGCCAGCCGGATGCCTAGATGCGTAAGCTCCTTCTCGCCCTCCTCGCTTCCACGAGTCTGATGACCCTAGATCCCGCGATCGCCGCCGATGCAAAGCCGGCCGAAGCCCGTACGCCGCTGAACGAACTGGGTAAGGACGATCCCTACATCTGGATGGAGGAGATCGAAGGGACCCGCGCCCTGGAATGGGCCAAGGCCCAGAACGCCAAGACCTTGCCGATCCTGCAGGGCGACACGCGCTACGCCGCGCTGCATGACGCCGCCCTGACGATCGTCAACGCCAAGGACCGCATTCCCGGCGTGACCTTCCTGGACGACGACAACCTGCGCAACTTCTGGCAGGACGCCGACCATGTGCGCGGCGTCTGGCGCCGCACCACCCTGGAGAGCTATCGCACGGCCCAGCCGGCCTGGGAAACCATCCTGGACGTGGACGCCCTGGCCAAGGCCGAGGGCAAGAACTGGGTCTTCAAGGGCTCGGACTGCCTGGCGCCGGAGGCCCGCTACTGCCTGCTGTCGCTGTCGAACGGCGGCAAGGACGCCGTGGTCGTGCGCGAGTACGATACGCGGACCAAGAGCTTCGTCGATCCCGTCCAGGGGGGCGGCTTTGCGCTGCCCGAGGGCAAGCACCGCTTCGACTGGATCGACAAGGACACCCTGATCGTCGCCACCGACTGGACGCCCGGCGAGGTGACGACCTCGGGCTATCCCTATGTGGTCAAGCTGGTCAAGCGCGGCCAGCCCCTGGCGGCCGCCAAGGAGATCTATCGCGGCGCCAAGGACGACGGCGGCTATGGCGTCAGCCCCGTCGTGCTGCGCGACCATGACGGCGTGGTGCAGGCGGTCTTCGTGCTGCGCCCGCTCGACACCTTCAACGCCGAGACCCACTTGGTCGTCGGCGACAAGACGGTGAAGCTGCCCTTCCCGCTGAAGTCTTCGATCCAGGCCCTGGTCCAGGGCCAGCTGGTGTTCAGCGTCGAGCAGGACTGGGCCGCCAAGGGTCTGAAGACCGGCGATCTGGCCGCCTTCGACCTGGCCGCGCTGAAGGCCGATGCCGAGAAGGCCAAGGCGAGCCTGATCCTGCGGCCTACGGCGCGAGAGGCGGTGCAGAGCGTCAACGCCACCCGCGACCGGCTGATCGTGGCCGTGACCGAAAACGTCAAGGGCGCGGCCTACGCCTATGAGGTCAAGAACGGCGCCTGGACCCGCAAGAAGCTCGATCTGCCGGCCAATGCGACCGTCACCCTGGGCTCGGCCTCGGACAAGGACGACCGCTTCTTCGTCAGCGTGACCGGCTACCTGACCCCGACCACCTACTGGCTGGCCGACGCGGCTGCCGGCAAGCTGGACCAGGTCAAGGCCGCCCCGGCCAAGTTCGACGCCTCGACCCACGTGGTCGAGCAGTTCGAGGCGACCTCGACGGACGGGACCAAGATCCCCTACTTCGTCGTGCGCCCGAAAGGCGTCAAGTACGACGGCTCGAACCCCACCCTGCTCTACGCCTATGGCGGCTTCCAGGTGTCGATGACGCCCAGCTATTCGGGCGTGATGGGCAAGCTGTGGCTGGAGCGCGGCGGCACGTACGTGGTGGCCAACATTCGCGGCGGCGGCGAGTTCGGCCCGTCCTGGCACGAGGCGGCGCTGAAAGAGAACCGCCAGAAAGCCTATGACGACTTCTTCGCCGTCTCGCAGGACCTGATCACCCGCAAGATCACCTCGCCGCGTCGCCTGGGGATCATGGGCGGCAGCAACGGCGGCCTCTTGATGGGCGTGGCCCTGACCCAACGTCCGGAGCTTTACAACGCCATCGTCGTGCAGGTGCCGCTGTTCGACATGATCCGCTACAGTCAGATCGGGGCCGGCTCGTCGTGGATGGGCGAATATGGCGATCCGCAGATTCCGTCCGAGCGGGCGGTGATCGCCAAGTACGACCCCTATTCGAACCTGAAGGCCGGGAAGAAGTATCCTGAGGTGTTCATCGAGACCTCGACCAAGGACGACCGCGTCCACCCCGCCCACGCCCGCAAGGCGGCGGCGCGGCTGGAAGAGCTGGGTTACCCGGTCCTGTACTACGAGAACGTCGACGGCGGTCACGCGGCCAGCGCCAACCTGGCCGAAACCGCCCGTCGCCAGGCGCTGGAGTTCATCTACCTGACCCGCAGGCTGATGGACTGATCACCTTCAGATAACGGCGTCTCGTCAACCCTAAGGAAAGTTATCGGCGTCAGGATGCGCCGCGAAACCTCCCGCCGGGACGCCGTTCCTTGTCTATCGAAGTCGTCAAAGCCCTGGACCTGACGCCCGCCGACATCGCGCGGTGGGAGACGCTGCAGCGCGGCCAGACGCGGCTGGACTCGCCGTTCCTGTCGCCGCACTGGACCCAGACGGTGGCCGTCGCCCAGGCCGACAGGGGCGCCGACGTGAAGGTGGCGATCTTCCGCGACGCCGATGGCGTGGCCGAGGCCTTCATGCCCGCCCGTATCCGGCAAGGCGTCGCCATGCCGGTGGGCTCGCCGATGTGCGACTACCAGGCGCTGATCTCGGCCCCGGGCGTGGCGGTCAATCCGCGCGACATGCTGATCGCTTTAGGTGTCTCGCGTATCGACTTCTGCCACATGATGGCCGACGATGAGACCCTGGCCCGCCACGGTCGCGGCCGCGCCGACAGCTGGATCGTCGAGATTCCCGACGGCTATGAGGCCTATGCCGCCGAGCGCAAGGCCTCGGGCTCGGGCGTGCTCAAGGACATCGACAAGAAGCGCCGCAAGGCCGAGCGCGAGGTCGGCCCCTGCCGCTTCACCGCCATGTCGACCGACCGCGCCGACTTCGACCAGCTGATCGAATGGAAACGCGGCCAGCTCCTGGCCACCGGCCAGACCGACCTCTTCAAGACGCCGTGGGTCAACAGCCTGGTCGAAGCGGTGTTCCAGAACCGCGAGCCGGATTTTGGCGGCGGGCTCTACACCCTGCACCTGGGCGAAAAGCTGGCCGCCGTGCACCTGCACCTGCGCGGCGAGCACACCATCCACGGCTGGCTGATCGCCCACAACGCCGAGTTCGAGCGTTATTCGCCGGGCATGATGCTATTCCAGGACATCCTGAAGAGCATGGACAGCTCGCCCCATACGCGGCTGGACCTCGGCACCGGCGACTACCGCTTCAAGCGCGAGCTTTCCAACGCCCGCCAGACCGTGGTGTTCGGCTTCCTGGGTTCGCCCTCTGTCCCGACCCTGGTGCGCCACGCCGTCTATGGCGTTCGCAGCCTGGCCGAGGCCCTGCCGCTGGGCCGCATTTCCGAGATCCCCGGCAAGGCCATGCGGCGCATCGACCTGCTGCGCGGCCTGCACTAGCCGGGTTTAGTGCGCCACGTTGATCCGCATGGCGCGCGGATCGACCGCTCCGGCCGCCCAAGCTCTCGTCCAGCCGTATTGCAGTTCGCCTTCCCGGAACGCGAAACGATCCAGGTGCTTGGCGACCACGTCTTCCAGGCGGGCCAGGCCCTCCAGGTCGACGGCCTCGACGGTGATGTCCAGGCCGTCGGGATGGGCGGTCATTCGGCAGTTTCCAGCCGGCAGCGGGAAGAAGGCCGAGGCCTCGTCGTAACGGACCTCGAACTTGTGGCTCCAGTGCTTGGCCAGCTGGGTCATGTAGCGCGCCGCCTTCTCGGTGGCGACGCGGGCGTGGCTTTCCATGAACCCTGCTCCTTACTAGATGGCTTCGATGGCCTGGGCGGCGTCGTCCAGGACCTTGGCGACCGCGGCGATCTGCTCGGGCGTCAGCTGGCCATGCAGTTTCAGCCGCAGGGCGGTCTTGACGTTCTCGCGGGCCCGCAGGATCTGCGGCGAGAAGGCCGCGCTGGCCTGGGCCGCTTCGGCCATGCGCTCGAACAGCGAGCGGACCGGGGCGTCGTTGCTGGCCAGGAAGGCCTCGCCCTCGGGCGTGATCGTGTAGAGCTTCTTGCCGCCGCCGGCGTCGCTGGCGGTGACATAGCCCAGCTCTTCCAGCAGGGTCAGGGTCGGATAGACCACGCCGGGGCTGGGACTGTAGGCGCCGCCGGCCGCCGTCTCGATGGCCTTGATCAGCTCGTAGCCGTGGCTGGGTTTCTCGGCGATCAGCTTGAGCACGACGAAGCGCAGGTCGCCATGATCGAAGAACCGGCCCATGCGGCCGCCGCGCCCACGCGGACCGCCCGGGTGGTCGCCGTGGAAGCCGAACGGATGCCGGCCGTGATGCTCGTCGCCATGGCCCCAGCGGCCGCGATGATGATGGTGATGTCGTCCAAACATGTGTGTTTTAGATCCTATTCCGTTATATCGAAATTATAGATATATCGGATCAGTCGCACGTCAAGAGCTATTTCGATATATCTGATTATGTCGAGAGACTGCTGACGCGTTTCGACGCCCAACAAGGTCTATGGCGTGCAAGACAGAAGCGCCTTAAGGCCGCCACCCCCTTGGGTTGGATAGCCCGGAAGCGCGACTTCCGTGCAACACGACCGAAGCGTGACTGGAAATAGTCGGCTTCAATCTTGATACGGAAAGCGGCGTGAATACATGCCGCGTACGAGAAGCAGGAGCAGCAGCTTGCGCGACCACGACCAAAGCCCGCGTTTGAAGACCCAAGGCCGGCATTTCGCCGCCGCCGGGGCGATCGCGGCCGCCGGTCTGCTGGCGCTGGCGCCGGCCGCCCGCGCCGAGAATCAGATCCCGACCGCGCCCGCTCCCGCCGCTGGCGGAGAGACCACCGCCGCCGCCGTCTACGATCCCATCGAGGGTTTCAACCGCGGCGCGTTCAAGGTCGGCATGGGCCTGGACAAGGTCATTTTCGGACCGATCGCCCACGGCTACATGGCCATCACGCCCAAGGTCGTGCGCAACGGCGTCGGCAACGCGGTCGACAATCTGGGCGAGCCCAACACGATCATGAACCATGTGCTGCAGGGCAAGCCCAAGCGCGCCATTCGGTCGACCACCCGATTCATCGTCAATTCGACAGTGGGCGTGCTGGGCCTGTTCGACGTGGCCGCCAAGATGCGCCTGCCGGCGCGCAACGCCGACTTCGGCCAGACCTTCGGCGTCTGGGGCGCGGGTCCCGGCGCCTATCTCTACGTGCCCGGCATGGGTCCGCTGAACGTCCGCGACGGCGTCGGCCGCGCGCTGGACTTCGTCACCGACCCGGTCTCGCTGTATGTCGGCGGCCTGTCCACCGACTTCGGCAAGGCTCGCACCGGCGTCACCATCGTCGACCTGCGCGCCGCCACCGATCCGGCCTTCCGTGCGCTGGATGACGCCGCCGATCCGTATGTCACCACCCGCTCGGCCTACAGCCAGTATCGCGACGCCATCGTCCGCGACGCCACCGGCAAGGCCGAGGACCTGCCCGATTTCGACGCGCCGCCGCCCTCCCCCGCTCCGGCTGCGCCCAAACCATGACCCTTGCCGGTAGTCTCATGAAAAACACCCTCATCACCCGGCGCGGCGCCAACGCCGCGCTTTTGGCTTTCTTCGGGGCCGCCGGCTTCGCCGCGGCCACCCCGGCCCTGGCCCAGGCCCGCGATCCGGGCGCCGAGGCCTTCGTCCAGACCAAGGCCCAGCGCGTCATCACCGTGCTGGCCAACAAGGGCATGAGCGACGCGCAGAAGAAGCAGGTCTTCCACCAGGCGGTGGACGAGCTGGCCGACGTGCCGCGCATCACCAACTTCGTGCTGGGCAAGTACGCCCGCACCATCACGCCGGACCAGCGCGCCCGCTTCACCCCGGTGTTCCGCACCTATGCCGAGAACGTCTACCAGTCGCGCATCGACGACTATCGCGGCGAGCAGTTGAAGGTGACCGGCTCGGTCGTCCGCAAGCCGGGCGACGTGATCGTCAACACCACCATCTCGGGCGGCCAGATCACCTCGCCCTTGCCGGTCTCGTGGCGCGTGCTGGGCTCGGGCCAGACCTGGAAGGTCGTGGACGTCCAGTTCAAGGGCATCTGGCTGGCCATCACCCAGCAGCAGGACTTCGTGTCGACCATCGACAACGCCGGCGGCAACATCGATGTTCTGATCAATCAACTCCAGAAGAGCGGCTCAGGCTCTTCGGGCCGTCGCTAAGACGCGACCGGGGCTAATGTAAGGGGATATGGCTTTGCGCGAACAATGGGCCGAGACGGCCATGGGCGTCGTCGTCCTCGCCCTGGCGGCGGGGTTCCTGACCTATTCGCTGAGCGTGGGCGGCGTCCACATGAAGCGCGGCGACTACGAGATCAGCGCCAAGTTCGGTGAGGCCGGTTCTCTGGCCCCCGGCGCGGCGGTGGCCGTGGCCGGCGTCAAGGTCGGCACGGTCTCGGAGATCACGCTGGAGCCGAAGACCTATCTGGCCGTCGCCAAGCTCTCGATCGACCCGACCGTCAAGCTGCCGGCCGATTCGACCGCCAAGATCACCAGCGACGGCATCCTGGGCGGCGCCCACATCTCGATCGCCCCGGGCGCCGCGCTGGAGGACCTCAAGCCCGGCGGCCAGATCGAGAACACGCAAGGGGCGGTCGACCTGTTCGGCCTGATCGGCTCGGTGATCCGCCCGCAAGGCGGCGGTGACGCGGCGCCTGCCGCCTCGTCGGCTCCCGCCCCGGCCACGCAACCGGCCGAGAGCTACTAGCATGACCGCGGCCGAGGCGGCCCGGCAGGTCGCCAAACATCCGATCCAGGCCCGAAATCCTATTCAGGTATTGGGGCGCTCGGCCCTGTCCGCCGTCCGCATGGTCGGCGGCGTGGGCGTCTTCGCCGTGCGCGGGACCATCGCCGCCCTGTCGCCGCCCTGGTTCTTCAACCAGCTGCTGCGCCAGTTCGTGGCCATCGGCTTCTTCTCGCTGCCGGTGGTGGGCCTGACCGCCATCTTCACCGGCGCGGCCCTGGCTTTGAACATCTACACCGGCGGCGGGCGCTTCAACGCCGAGCAGGTGATGCCGCAGATCGTGGCCCTGGGCATCACCCGCGAGCTGGGTCCCGTGCTGGCCGCCCTGATGCTGGCCGGCCGGGTCTCGGCCGCCATCGCCGCCGAGATCGGGGCCATGCGCGCGACCGAACAGATCGACGCCATGCGCACCCTGTCGACCGATCCGTTCCGCTACCTGGTCGGCCCGCGGCTTCTGGCCGGCGTGCTGATGCTGCCGCTGCTGACCGTCGTCGCCGACACCATCGGCGTCTCGGGCGGCTGGCTGGTCGCCACCCGCGTCCTGGACTTCAGCTCGGCCGTCTATATCCGCAACACCGTCGACTTCCTGCAGGGCTGGGACATCCTGTCGGGCCTGATCAAGGCGGCCGTGTTCGGCTTCATCGTGGCGCTGATGGGCTGCTATCACGGCTACAACGCCAAGGGCGGCGCGCGCGGCGTCGGCCGGGCCACCACCCACGCGGTCGTCTCCTCGGCGATCCTGATCTTCGCCTCCGACTACCTCCTGACCACCTTCTTCACCCACGCCGCCAAATGACCGAAGCGACTCCGCAACTCGCCTGGCCGAAACTCGCTTGGAAAGGCGTGACCAAGCGCTTCGAGGACCGCACGGTCCTGGATGGACTGGACCTGTCGGTCGCGCCGGGCAAGTCGCTGGTGATCATCGGCGGCTCGGGCCAGGGCAAGTCGGTGACCATCAAGACCGCTCTGGGCCTGATGCGTCCGGACGCCGGCCGGATCGAGCTGGACGGCAAGGACACCGTCAACATCTCCGAACACGCGCGCCGCAAGCTGTTCTCGCGCGTCGGCGTGCTGTTCCAGGGCGCGGCCCTGTTCGACAGCCTGACCATCTGGGAAAACGTCGCCTTCCGCCTGATCAACGCCGATGGCGTGCCGCGCAAGGAAGCCAAGGACCGCGCCATCGAGGCCCTGGAGCAGGTGCGCCTGGCCCCGGCCGTCGCCGACCGCTTTCCGTCCGAGCTGTCGGGCGGCATGCAGAAGCGCGCGGGTCTCGCCCGCGCCGTCGTCGCCCAGCCCGAGATCCTGTTCTTCGACGAGCCGACCACGGGTCTCGACCCGATCACGGCGGCGGCGATCAACGAGCTGATCTCCGACCAGGTGCGCCGCCTGGGCTCGACGGCGGTGTCGATCACCCACGACCTGGCCTCGGCCCAGACGATCGGCGACGAGATCGCCATGCTGCACGACGGCAAGATCATCTGGCGCGGCCCGGCCGCCGAGCTGCGCATGACCGACAACGCCTATGTGAGCCAGTTCGTCAAAGGCCGCGCCGAAGGGCCGATCGCGCATGCGGTCTAGGACGGCCGGCGTCCTTTTCCTTATGGCGGGCCTGCTCTTCGGAGCGGGCGCACAGGCTCAATCTTTCGTGCGCGGCGACTGCCAGGGCCACCTGGCCCCGGTCGCGCCGCGCTACGACACGGCCAATCACGCGCTCTGGCACCAGCGGTTCTGGACCGGCGGCTGCGACCCGCAGATCCCGCGCTGCATCCCCGGCCAGCCCAACTGGAACAACATGGTCACCACCCTGCTGAACCGCAGTCCGGCGGCCCAGCGCCCGGCGGTCCTGGCCAAGGCCTGCCGCGTGGGCGAGCTGATCGGGATCGAGTGGTCGCGCAGCAAGACGATCCGCAAGATCGACTTGGGTGATCTGCGCGCCTTCAACCACATGCTGGAACACGAGGATGACATCCTGAAGGGCCTCGGCAAGGTCGACCAGGCCGCCCGCGCCAAGCTGGCCGAACGCTAGGCCGCTTCCCTCAGCGTCTCGGCCAGCAGCCGTCCCTCGACGCCCCGGCTGGAGCCCGCGCGCCAGGCCACGACGATCTCGCGGCTGGGATGTTCGGTGGCCAGCGGCCGGATGGTGATGGCGGTCTTTTCGGTCAGGCCCGCCTGCACGGCCATGGCCGGCAGGAACGAGACGCCCAGGCCCGAGCCGATCATCTGCACCAGGGTCGGCAGCGAGGTGGCCGCGAAGCTCTCCTCTTCGCCCAGGCCCCCATTCCCATGGCGGGAGGGCGGCTCCAGCCCACAGGCCGCCAGCGCATGGTCGCGCAGGCAGTGGCCGTCTTCCAGCAGGATCAAATCATCGGCCCGCAGGCTGTCGGGATCCACCCGCGTCTGGGCCGCCATCGGGTGGTTGGCCGGCGCGGCGGCCAAGAGCTCGTCATCCTCGACATGGGCCCAGTCCAGGCCGCTCATGTCGTAAGGCAGGGCGATCAAGGCCGCGTCCAGAGCCCCCGTCTTCAGGGCCGCGATCAGCCGCTGGGTCAAATCCTCGCGCAGGAAGAGCCTCAGCTTGGGAAAGCGGTCGCGCAGCACGGGCAGGGCGCGGGGCAGCAGGTAGGGGGCCACGGTCGGGATCACGCCCAGGCGGAAACGTCCGGCCAACGGCTGGCCGGCGCCGCGCGCGGCCTGCACCAGATCTTCGGTCCTGGCGAGAATGTCCTCGGCCCGGCGCACGGCTTCCTGGCCGGCGGCGGTCAGGATCACCCCCGAGCGCGCCCGATCGACCACCGGCGCGCCCAGGATTTTCTCCAGCTCCTGGATCCCCGCCGACAGGGTAGGCTGGGTGACATAGGCGCTTTCGGCGGCGCGACTGAACGAGCCATGCTCGGACAGGAGCTTCAGATACTGCAGCTGGCGAAGGGTCGGGAGAAGCATGGCCAGCAATATAGGTCGCTTCTATCGAATTTCCAAAAACTATCGATTGGATAACTTTCTGGCCGCGCCGTATCACCCTCTCACGGTGAAAGCACCGGCGTGTCTCCCCCACCGACGCCGGTCTCCCCGCCCAAGTTCCGGTCCGCGCCAACCCCTCCCCAGCCCAGCCGGCGCGGACCGGGACGAACCCCTCCAGCAGTGATAAGCGACGTCTCCCAACCCGGAGCGTCTCCACATGTCGATCGAGGCCCTGCGCGCCCAGCTGCCCGCCTACGCCCACGCCCACGCCATGGCCCGCAATCTGGAGGTCCTGGCCGAAGAGACCGTCCTGGACGAGACCGCCAAGTGGAGCTGCTTCGTCGCCAGCGCCCTCGCGGTCGGCGAGCCCGTGACCCTGAAGGCCGTCACCAGCGCCGCGTACGAGGCGGGCTTGACGCGGGAAGCCTTCGAAGAAGCGAAGACGGCGGCGGCGACCATGGCCATGACCAATGTCTATTTCCGCGCCGTCCACCTGATGACCGCGCGGGAGTACGAACACCTGCCCTCGCGCCTGCGTTTCAGCCGTGATCACACGACGGCGTACGAGCTGTGCTGCATGGCGGTGTCGGCGATCAACGGCTGCGGCGCCTGCCTCGACAGCCACGAAGCGGAGCTGCGCCGACGGGGCGTGGAGCCCGTCCAGATCCAGGCCGCCCTGCGCATCGGCGCCGTGGTGAACGCCGTCGCCCGGGTCCTGGCGACCGAACCTGTGGATCATCCCCCATTTTCGGGCGTTTTAACCTAGTCCGCGACGCCCGGTCGCGGCTTAACAGTCCTTGGCGCCCCTCGACATTCATCTTGTCCGTAAACTAAGTTGTTAACCTCTGGGTAAGAGATTCGCGGCTTCCGCAAGAGCGTCGTTCAGGACGCGGCGGGCTCGCACGGGGCGAAGGTGGGCTAGATGAGACTGCTGTCGAAGAATTCGCGAGAGAACAAGAACGGCAAGCCGGTCGTCCTGGGTGAAGACGCCCAGCACGAGACCGTGCAGCACCAGATCGAATCCACCCAGGCCATCGGCCAACGCTACGAGACCATCCACGGGGGCCTCGACAGCATCGGCCGGGTGATGGAACACCTGAAGGCCATCGAGCCGCTGATCGCCGAGATCCGCGGTCCCGTCGGCCAGGAGTTCGAGGCGCGCCGCGCCGAACACGCCGAGCTGATCGCCCTGCGCGCCAATTTCGACCAGGCCCAGCGCCAGGTCGCTCAGATCCAGGCCGAGGAGCGCGACGTCAGCGCCCGCCTGTCCGCCGCCGAAACCGCGCTCGGCGAATCCGACGCCCGCCGCCAGACCCAGGACGCGGCGCTGGAAGACAACGCCCTCGAGATCGACCGCCTGCGCAACGCCCTGCTGCAGTCCGACCTGAAGGTCTCCAGCCTCGACGCGTCCTTGCGTGACGCCACCGCCCGCATCGAGCACCTGGTGCAGGACGTCGACGGCTTGCGCACCCAGGCCCAGGACATCGACACCCGCCGCGGCGACGCCGAGGCGGCGCTCGCCCGCGCCAACCAGGACAACGCCCTGCTGGGCGAAGAGGCCGCGACCCTGAAGAAGCGCGTCGACCAGGCCGGCCTGGACGTGGCCCGCCTGTCGCGCATCGAGACCGACCTCGAAGCCCAGGTCGCCGCCGAACGCGCCCGCGTCCAGGCGATCGAGAACGCCCTGCACGCCACCCAGACCGACAGCGGCCGCATCATCCGCGGCCTGGAAAGCCAGGTCGAGGCCTCGCGCGCCGAGATCTCGGCCCTGCAGACGCGCCTGGAGACCGCCACCGGCCGCGCCGACAAGCTGGAAGAGATGAACGGCCAGATCTCGGCCCGCTTGGCCGAGTCCTCGGCCCACCAGAAGGCCGTCGAGCGCCGCGCCGGCGACCTCAACGTCGCCCTGGAGCGCGCCCTGGACCGCATCCGCACGCTGGAAGAAGAGTCGGACGGCCTGCGTCAGCGCCACGCCGGCGTCGACACCGCCCGCGCCACCGCCATCGAGCGCGCCGACCAGCTGGCCAAGGGCGCCGTCGCCCAGGACAAGGCCATGAAGCGCGCCGAGGAGCGCGCGCAGCAACTGCGCCAGCGCCTGGACGCCATGCAGGAAGCCCAGGACCAGATCCGTCGCGAACACGAGGAGAAGGTCGCCGAGCTGCAAGCCACGATCGAACGCCTCACCTCGGAGGCCGCCTTGGCGGAAGGGGCTTTGGAAGCGGCCCGCCGCGACCGCTCGCGCCTGCAGATGGCCCTGCTGGGGGCCAGCGACGAAGGCATCGCCGAGAGCGCTTGAGCTCTGAGATCCTCAAATGCATAGACGCCCGCGAGCCGAGAGGTTCGCGGGCGTTCTTGCGTTCGGGCCCCTCTAAACTCCCGTCATTCCCGCCACAAGGGCGGGAATGACGGA
>CAIUMD010000051.1 GCA_903900155.1 uncultured Caulobacterales bacterium
CGTCCCCGGCCTCAAAACCTGCCGTATTCTCTATCCACCTCGTCGCGAGGAAAGGGCGCAATGGCCAGCGACCATCGTGGCGGCGGGGTGCGGTCGAGCGGGCGCGCTCGTCGGCGCGGGGGAAACTCCGCAACTGCGCCATCCCCGAGGTAGTCGACCCTGGAACACAGAAACGACGGTGGATGCAGGCCGAGGAGAGCGACAGGCGGTTGGAAACAGCCGCATCCGGGACCAGGCTTCGCGGCCTGGCCCGCCCGCCGGAGGCTTCAAGGGCGGTGAGGCGCAAACAGCGTCGGACCGTCACGCTTCCGGATAATGATCGCGCGGAGCGTCGGGCTTCGTCGAAACGGTAACAAACACACAGAACTCCGGACGCTGTCCGGCGCTCCGCATCCCTTTCCGCCCGCCCTTCGCAGCCCCTCCGGCGCGAGGCCGACGCCTCGTGCGTGGGCGTCCTCCGCAATAAAACGTCGCTTTTCGGACACAGATTGCGCAATTGCGAACTATTATCATTGCGACAGCTTCGCAACGTGTCTAAGAACGCCTCGCAATTTCAGGAGGGGCCTGCTCAAGACCACGCCCCCTGGGGATAGGATCAAAGATGCGTAAGCTGAACTCTACCGGCGTTGTGAGCCGGCCCCGTCGCGCCCTGGGCGCCGTCGCCGTCGCCGGCCTGGCCGGCCTGGGCCTGGCGCAGACCGCCTCTGCCGCCCCTATTGGCGCCGCCGACCTCGACGCGCCCGTCGCCACCGCGGCGGCCGCCGCCACGGCCTCGGCCGCCGACAATAACGAGGTCTCCGGCGTCAAGATCGACGCCAAGCGCACCGCCGATCCCTCGTCGAGCAAGTTCACCGCGCCGCTGCTGGATACGCCGCGTTCGATCACGGTGATCCCCTCGCAGATCATCGAGCAGACCGCCGCGACCTCGCTGCAGGACATCCTGCGCACCTCGCCGGGCATCACCTTCGGCATCGGCGAAGGCGGCCAGCCGCTGGCCGACCGGCCGTTCATCCGCGGCCAGAGCTCGGGCAACAACATCTTCGTCGACGGCGTCCGCGACACCGGCGGCCAGACCCGCGAAGTCTTCAACCTGGAACAGGTCGAGATCGTGAAGGGGCCGGACTCGGTCTATAGCGGTCGCGGCTCGGGCGGCGGCAGCATCAACCTGTCGTCCAAGTCGCCCAAGGCCCGCAACTTCCTGAACGGCGCGGCCGCGGTCGGCACCGACGAATACTACCGCCTCACCGCCGACGGGAACTACGCCTTCGGCAAGACCGCCGCGCTGCGCCTGAACCTGATGGCCAACGGCGGCGACACGCCCGGCCGCGACCACATCCAGTTCAAGCGCTGGGGCTTTGCGCCCTCGGTCGCCGTCGGCATCGGCACCGATACCCAGGCGACCCTGAGCTTCTATCACCTGAATACCGACCAGGATCCGGACTACGGCATCCCGATGGCGTCCAAGCGCACCTGGGGCGTGGCCGGCACCGACAGCCGCGTCCGTCCGGCCAGCGGCATTCTGGACGTCTCGCGCGACGCCTATTACGGCCTCGACCGCGACTGGATGAAGACCAGGGCCGACATCGCCACCTTCGCCATCCGTCATGAGATCAACGACAACCTCGCGATCCGTCAGGTCATCCGCTACGGCAAGACCCTGAACGACTACTTCGTCACCAACCCCGGCGACGGCGGCGCGGCCCAGTTCGTGGCCGGCGAATGGTGGATGCTGCGCGGGACCAAGTCGCGCTGGAACGAGGCCACCTCCACGGCCTTCACCACCGACGTGACCGGCAAGTTCATGTTGGGGTCGCTGAAGAACCGCTTCAATGCCGGCATCGAGCTGTCGCGTGAAGTCAACGACAATACGACCTACACCTTCTTCACCACCAGCGGCTCGCCCTGCCCGACCGGCTTCACCGGCGCCACGGTCGGCTGCACGCGCCTGTACGCCCCCAACCCGGGCGACGCCTGGACCGGCGTGATCAACCGCGGCCCGCTGTCGAGCTCGACGACGCGCAGCGGCGCGATCTATGCCTTCGACACGGTCAACCTCACCGAAAAGCTCCTGCTGAACCTCGGCGTCCGCTACGACGACTATTCGACCCGAGGCCTCAACGCCACGGCGACCACGGCCAACGGCGTGGTCACCGGCGTCACCTATGCGGCCCTGCCCAAGGGCGGCTGGAACTTCGTCAACTATCAGGTCGGCCTGAACTACAAGCCGACCCCGTCCAGCAGCCTGTACGTCTCGTACGCCACCTCCTCGACCCCGCCGAACATCGCCGCCGGCGACCAGAACACCGCGGCGACCCCGGCCCAGGTCGTGCTGGATCCGGAAGACACCACCAACATCGAGGCCGGCGCCAAGGCCAACGTGTTCGGCGACAAGCTGGCCCTGTCGGGCGCCGTCTTCCGCACCGTGCGCAAGAACGCCCAGATCGCGCTCGACGCCACGACGATCGCCCAGGCCGGCGAAGTCCGCGTCCAGGGCGTGGAGATCGGCGTCTCGGGCTATGTGACCCGCGCCTGGCAAGTGTTCGGCGGCTACACCTACATGGACAGCGAGCTGGTGAAGGGCCCCTATACCAGCGTCAACATCGGCGACCCGCTGGCCAACACGCCCAAGAACACCTTCAGCCTGTTCACGACCTATCGCGTGATCCGTCCGCTGTCGGTCGGCGGCGGCGTCTATTACGTGTCCAAGATGTTCGGCGGCAACCAGGGCGGCGCCGGCGGCGGGACCAACAAGGCCTTCGCCCCGTCCTATACCCGTCTGGACGCCTTCGCCTCGTACAAGATCAACGACAGGGTCGACCTGCAACTGAACGTCCAGAACCTGACGGACAAGCGCTACATCATGCGCACGAACGGCATCCACCACGCCGATCCGGCGTCGGGCCGCCAGGCGATCCTGACCCTTGCCGTGAAGTACTGAGCCCTCCCCCCGGGAGCGTGACGCATCACGCTCCCGATACTGGAGGCCGAGCCTGCTCAGGCAGGCTCGGGAGTGCTTTGCGATCGCGCCCCGCTCGAACGGACCTCGAGCGGGGCGCTCTATTTTTCCGGCCTGATCCGGGTCAAAGAAGGCCGGGTCCGCTCGGTCTAAGTCCGGGTCAGGAAAAGGAGCCGCCCGCATGATGCTGCAGATCCCGCAGGTGCTGACCAAGGCCGAGGTGGCCGAGTGCCGGGCGATCCTGGACGCGGGCCCCTGGGTCGACGGCAACCTGACCTCGGGCCGCCAGGCCGCGCGGGCCAAGACCAACGAGCAGTTGCCGCAGGAGAGCGACGCGGCTCGCACCGTCGGCGCGACCATCCTGCGGGTGCTGGAAGCCAATCCGCTGTTCGTCTCGGCGGCGCTTCCCCAGGTCATCCTGCCGCCGATGTTCAACCGCTACGGCCAGGGCATGGGCTTCAAGGATCATGTCGACAACGCCATCCGCCACGATCCGGTCAGCGGCCGGCGGCTGCGCACCGATCTGTCGGCCACGCTCTTCCTGGCCGAGCCCGAGGACTATGACGGCGGCGAGCTGGTCGTGAACGACCTCTATGGCGACCATGTCGTCAAGCTGGAGGCGGGCGACATGATCCTCTATCCCAGCTCCAGCCTGCACCACGTGACCCCGGTGACCCGCGGCGTGCGGACGGCCAGCTTCTTCTGGATCCAGAGCCTGATCCGCGACGACGCCCGGCGCACGATCCTGCTGGAGATGGACGTGGCCATCCAGCGCCTGGCCCGCCAGGTCGAGGCCGACGACCAGGGGATCCTGTCGCTGACCGGCGTCTATCACAACCTGCTGCGGCAATGGGCGGAGGTCTGAAGCCGGTGACGGAACACTCGCGTTCACGGAACATAACGTCGCGGTTGGAACCATAAGTTTACGGTTGCGCTCCACGATCCGCCCAACCTAGCGGAGATCGCATGTCCCAGGCGTCGAACACCGACCCGGTCCTGCCCGCGCCTACGCCGTTCGGCGAGGCGGAGGCGGCGCGCTGGTTCTTCGACAACGCCAGCGATCTGTTCACGATCGTCTCGGCCGAGGGCCGCTTCGTCACCGTCAACGCCGCCTGGACCGCCCTGACGGGCTGGACCGCCGAAGAGACGATCGGCCAGCCGACCCTCAAGTTCGTGCACCCCGACAGCCAGCCCGAGCTGCTGGACATCGGCGACCGCATGCGCCGGACCGGGGCGACCACCACCGACCTGCAGGTGGGCTGCAAGGACGGCCGCTGGATCTGGCTGCGTGGCCGCGGAAGGCTGGGCCCGAACGGCGAGCTCGTGGGCATGCTGCACGACGTCTCGGCCGAGATCGAAAATCGCGCCGAGCTGGAAGCGGCTCGCCACACCCAGACCCTGCTGGCCGAGGCCGCCGGTATCGGCGTCTGGCGCTACGATCCCGACGGCGAACGCATCGACTGGTCGCCCGACACCCTGGCCCTGCTGGGCCTGAAGCCGTCCGACGTCGACACCGCTGAAAAATTCTTGGTCCGCCTGGCCGACGACCAGCGCGAGGCGGTGCACGACGTCTTCCGCCGGGCCGTGGCGACGGGCGAGGGCGGCGCGATCGAGTTTCGCCTGCGTGGCGACGATGGCCGCTGGCAGACCTTCCGCAGCACCTATCGCGCCGAGATGCGGCTGGGGCCGCCGTTCGCGCTGAACGGCGTCACCCAGAACATCACCGACGTGGCCCGCAGCCGCGACAAGGCCATCTGGAGCGAGCGCCAGGCCCGCCGCCTGGTCGAGGACGCGCCGTTCGCCGTGGCCGTCTACGACCTGGACATGCGCCTGCGGCTGGTCAGCCCGCGCTTCCTGGAAATCTTCCGCTCGACCGAGGCCCAGGTCATCGGCAAGACCCTGAGCGAACTGACCCATGGCGGCCGCAAGCGCTTCGTGGCCGGGGTGGCCCGGGCGCTGTCGGGCAAGGTCGTCGCCCGCCGCGAGGACCGCCTCGACGACGCCGACGGGGTCGAGCGCACCTTCCGATGGGAGGCCCGCCCCTGGCGCAACGAGACCGGCGAGATCGTCGGCGTCATCACCTACATGGACGACGTCACCGCCCTGACGACCGCCCGGCGCGAGGCGCGGATCAACGCCCGCCGGCTGAAGGTCGCCCTGGGCGCGGCCCGGGCCGGGGTCTACGAGATCGACCATGAGAGCCAGGGCTTCTGGGGCTCGCCCGAATTCCATCGCATGATGGGCCGCCGGGTGGCCTACGAGGACGTCCGGGAAGCCGTCTGGCCCATGATCCACCCCGAGGATCGCGAGCAGCTCTACGCCGCCGCGGCCGAGTGGCGGCGCACCGGCGCCTGGGGCTCGCAGGAATACGATGTGCGGCTGCTGAGCCCGACGGGCGAGTCGCGCTGGGTTCGGGTCTTCCACGAGGTGCGTCGCGACGCCGCCGGCCGGGCCCGCAAGGCGTTCGGCATGGTCCTGGACATCGACGAGAAGAAGAAGGCCGAGCTGGCCTTGGTCGCCGCCGAGCGCGCGGCCCAGGCGGCCAACGAGGCCAAGGCCCAGTTCCTGGCCAATATGAGCCACGAGATCCGCACGCCGATGAACGGCGTGCTGGGCGTCATGCACGTGCTCAAGCGCGAGTTGCCGCCCGGCGACAGCGCCGAGCTCCTGGGAGAAGCCTTGGCCGCCGGCCAGATGCTGTCGACCCTGCTGGACGACGTCATCGACATCTCGCGCATCGAGGCCGGGCGCCTGGACCTTTGCCACGAGGCGGTCGATCCCGCCGAACTGGTCCGGGGCGTGGCTCGGCTGCTGGCCGGCCAGGCCTCGCACAAGGGCCTGCGGCTGGAGCTGGACATCGCGCCGGACCTGGGCTGGATCCGGACCGATCCGACCCGCGTGCGCCAGGCGCTGTTCAACCTGATCGGCAACGCCGTGAAGTTCACCCTGCGCGGCGCGGTGACCGTGCGGGCTCGCAAAATCGGCAGACAGCTGGTCTTCGACGTCGTCGACACCGGCGTCGGCGTGCCGCTGGAGGCCCAGGCGCATCTCTTCGAACGCTTCCAGCAGGCCGACGCCAGCACCACCCGCCGCTTCGGCGGCTCGGGCCTGGGTCTGGCCATCACCCGCAAGCTGGCCCAGATGCTGGGGGGCGAGGTCTCGTTCGCCTCGGTCCCGGGCGAGGGCTCGACCTTCACCCTGGCCATCGCCGCCCACGAGGTCCCCGCGCCGGAGGCCGTCGGCGCCTATGACGACGACTTGCTGGCGGGGCTGAAGGTGCTGGTCGTCGAGGACAATCCGACCAACCAGCTGGTCGCCCGCCGGATCCTGCAGCAGCTGGGCGCCGACGTCAGCGTCGCCGACGACGGCGCCTCGGGCGTCGAGGCGGTTCGCGACGGCGCCTTCGACCTCATCCTGATGGACGTGCAGATGCCGGGCATGGACGGGCTGGAGGCGACCCGCCGCATCCGCGCCCTGCCGGGCCCCGCCGCCTGTGTGCCGATCATCGCCCTGACCGCCAATGTCATGGCCCACCAGCGCGCCTCGTACCGCGCCGCCGGCATGAACGGCGTCGCCGCCAAGCCGATCGCCCCGGCCGCCCTGGTCGGCGAGATCGTCCGCCTGTCACAGGCCGGCCCCGACGAACAAGGGGCCGTCGCCTAACCCCGTTTCCCCGATCCCTGAACCACGCTAAGCAGGGGCCAACGAACGGGGGAAATACATGGCCGGCGAAGGTCAACAAGGCGCCTCGATGCGCACGGTGGTCGCGGCCTCTTCGGCCGGCACGGCCTTCGAATGGTACGACTTCTTCATCTTCGGCAGCCTGGCCCAGGTCATTTCCAAGACCTTCTTCACCGGCCTGCCGGACGCGGCCGGCTATATCGCGGCGCTGGCGCTGTTCGGCGTCGGCTTCGCGTTCCGGCCGCTGGGC
The DNA here is from genome assembly GCA_903900155.1 of uncultured Caulobacterales bacterium. Classification (GTDB taxonomy): domain Bacteria; phylum Pseudomonadota; class Alphaproteobacteria; order Caulobacterales; family Caulobacteraceae; genus Caulobacter. The sequence goes on from CAIUMD010000051.1 coordinate 6,888, forward strand.
GCGCTGGTCTTCGGCAAGATCGGCGACCAGGCTGGGCGCAAGGGCGCGTTCCTGGCCACCGTGCTGCTGATGGGCGGCGCCACCTTCGCCATCGCCTTCCTGCCGACGTACCAGCAGGCGGGGATCATCTCGCCGATCCTGCTGATCATCCTGCGCTGCGTCCAGGGTTTCGCCCTGGGCGGCGAGTATGGCGGGGCGGCGATCTATGTCGCCGAGCACTCGCCGCCCGACCAGCGCGGCCGGTCGACCTCGTGGGTGCAGACCTCGGCGGCCTTCGGCCTGTTCGGCGCGCTGATGGTCATCCTGATCACCCGCGCCGCCGTCGGCCTCGAGGCGTTCGACGCCTGGGGCTGGCGGATCCCGTTCGCCGTCTCGATCGGCCTCCTGGGCGTCTCGGTCTGGATGCGCATGAAGCTGACCGAAAGCCCCGCCTTCGCCGCCATGAAGGAAGAGGGCCAGGCGTCCAAGGCCCCCTATGCCGAGGCGTTCGGCCAGTGGAAGAACCTGAAGCTGGTCATCCTGGCCTTCCTGTCGATGATGTGCGCTCAAGGGGCGGTCTGGTACACCAGCTTCTTCTACGTCCAGACCTTCATGGAGAAGTTCCTGAAGGTCGATCCGGTGACCATCAACGAACTGATGATGACCGCCACGGCGATCAGCGCCGTGTTCTACGTCGTCTTCGGCTGGCTGTCGGACAAGGTCGGCCGCAAGCCGGTGATGCTGGGCGGCATGACCCTGGCGCTGCTCTTCTACTTTCCCGGCTTCCACCTGCTGGAGAAGGCCGCCAATCCGGCCCTGGCCGAGGCCAGCGCCAAGGCGCCGGTCGTCGTCTTGGCCGATCCGGCCGACTGCTCGCTGCAGTTCGATCCCGTCGGCAAAGCCGCCTTTGTCACCTCGTGCGACATCGTCAAGGGCGCGCTGGCCAATGCCGGCGTGTCCTACACGAACGAAAAGGCTCCGGCCGGCGCGACGGCGGTGATGAAGGTCGGCGGCGTCGAGGTCGTCTCGCAAAGCGCCAAGGGCTTGGCCAAGGTGCAGACCAAGGCGGTCAAGACCGGCGTCGAAAAGCAGATCAAGGCCGCTCTGGCCAAGGCCGGCTATCCCGCCAAGGCCGACCCGGCGCGGATGAACAAGCCGCTGATCCTGGGCGTCCTCTGCGTCTTCGTGATCGCCGCCACGGCCCTGTTCGGCCCGCTGGCCGCCTGCCTGGTCGAGCTGTTCCCGACGCGGGTGCGCTACACGGCCCTGTCGCTGCCCTATCACATCGGCACCGGCTGGGTCGGCGGCTTCGTGCCGTTCTTCGCCTTCGCCATCGTCACCGCGGTCGGCGACATCTATGCGGGGCTCTGGTACCCGGTCGTCTTCACCGTGATCAGCGTGCTGGTCACGGCGTTCCTGCTGCCGGAGACGAAGGGGCGTCCGCTCAATTAGCGGCCGGCACCACCTCGACGGCGATCTCGGCCTGGGTCAGGGCGTGGATCAGGGCCGGGTCGACCGCATGGGTGATCAGCCGGACGATCTGGCGGCCTTCGCGGGCCAGCTGGATCAGGTGTTCGGCATTGGCCTGAGCGGCGTCGAGGCGCTCGACGTCGCGGCGGGCCATCTTCACGACCTCCGGATCGGCGTCGGCTTCCAGCACCAGCACGTCGGCGGCGCCCAGGGCCCGGCTGGCGCGCAGGGTCAAGAGATCGACCGGACCCTTGCCGGCGATGAAACGCACCATCCCCTTGCGCGCCGAGCCCTTGGCCAGGGCCTCGCGGAAGAGCTGGCCGGCCTTGTCCATGTCGCCGGCCTTGGCGGCGGCGGCGGCCTCGCCCAGCACGGCGTCGCGCAGGAAGGCCCGGCGCTCGTGCAGGGCCGGCAGGGTCCCGCGCACCTCGCCCTGAAACTTCTGCAGCAGGGCGGCGACGCGGCCCATGCCCTCGGGCACCTGGGCCTCGATGTCGTTGCGCAGCATGGTCGCCAGCACCGGGGCCGAACCGCCGGTGCCGACCGCAGCCACCACCTCGCCCCGATCGATCACGGCCGGGGTGTTGAAGTCGCACAGCTGCGGCCGGTCGACGACATTGACCAGCACCCGCGCCGCCCGCGCCGCGCTGGCGGCGGCCTGGACGAACACCTCGTCGGAACTGGCGACGAAGGCCAGGATCGCGCCGCTGTAGGAGCCCGGCAGATAGGCGTCGTGGCCCTCCAGCCGCACCAGGGTCGCGGGCGAGCCGTCGAACAGCCGGGCCTTGGCATCGGCCGCTTCGCCGACGCCGGCGATCACCACCTTGCGGCCGGCCAGGGGGAAGTAGGCGGGAAAGGAATCCAACGCGGGACCTCGACTTACTGCGAACGGCAATCGGCGTAGGGGCCGCCGGGGAAACCCTTGAGCATGGCGTCCGCGCCCTTGCTCCAGAGCTCGGCGTCGCCGGCCGTGTAGCGGGCGCCGGAGGCCGAGCGGGCCAGCTTCAGGGTCTTGGCGGCGCCGCCGGCGGTGACCACGACCTTCTTGCCGTGCAGGGCGTACGCGCTGGTGAACCGCTTGCCGCCCTTGCAGCTGTAGCGGATCGGCGCATCCGTCGAGTCCATCGGGGCGACGGTGGCGCAGCCGGCCAAGGTCACGGACAGGATGGCGAGGGGAACAAGGACGCGGCGCAAGACGAAGCCTCCAAGGCGGTTGCGTCGCCGAGCATAGCGGGCCTTCGCAGGTGCGGCAGCGATTTTCGGCCGCGAGGCGTTTCCAGAAGACTGAACGGTGTTAGGTTTCAATCAGCGCAGGAGACACCGACGCATGGCCGTGACCCTCGACATCAATGGCAAGCCCACATCGGTCCAGGCCTCGCCCGACACGCCCCTGCTGTGGGTGCTGCGCGACGAGCTGGGCATGACCGGCACGAAGTTCGGCTGCGGCATGGCCCAATGCGGAGCCTGCACCGTGCACCTGGATGGCCAGGCGATCCGCTCGTGCGTGACGCCGATCGAGGCGGTCGGGACGGCCAAGATCACCACCATCGAGGGTTTGGGCGGCCAGCATCCGGTGCAGCAGGCCTGGGTGCGCCATGACGTGCCGCAGTGCGGCTACTGCCAGTCGGGCCAGATCATGTCGGCCTGCGCGCTGCTGGCCCAGAAGGCCAAGCCCAGCGACGAGGACATCGACAACGCCATGGCCGGCAACATCTGTCGCTGCGGCGCCTATCAGCGCATCCGCGCGGCGATCAAGGACGCGGCCGACACCGGTCCGCCGATGGGCGAGCCGCATGCGGACCTCGACGAGGCCATCGTCGCGGGCTCGGGCGCCACCCATCGTGGAGCCGGCCGATGAACGCGCCCTTCAAGCCTATTGAAGGCCCCAGCCGCCGTGACGTGGTCGTCGCTTCTGCCCTGGTCGGCGGGACCCTGCTGGTCGGCTGCTCGCCGGCCGACATCATGAGCGCCGGCTCCAAGGTCGAGGTCGGGGCCTTCGGGCCCTTCATCAAGATCGCGCCGGACGGCGTGGTGACGGTGATCTCCAAGCACATCGAATTCGGCCAGGGCAATCACGCGGGCCTCGCCGCCATCGTCGCCGAGGAGCTGGACGCCGACTGGACCAAGGTGATGGTCGAGCAGGCTCCCGCGAATGCCAAGCTCTATGCCAACGGCGCCCTGGGCGCGCAGCTGACCGGCGGCTCGTCGGCGATCTCCAACTCGTGGGAGCAGTTGCGCAAGGCCGGGGCCGCGGCGCGGGCCATGTTCGTGCAGGCGGCCGCCAATCGGTGGAACGTCCCGGTCGGCGAGATCACGGTCAAGGACAGCGTCGTCACCCACACCTCGGGCAAGACCGCTGGTTTCGGCGAGCTGCTGGCCGACGCCGCCAAGGCCCCGGCCCCGACCGACGTCAAGCTGAAGGACCCCAAGACCTTCACCCTGATCGGCACCGACCGAGTGCGCCGCAAGGACGCCCAGGCCAAGAGCGACGGCACGGCCCGCTACACCCAGGACGTCCGCCTGCCCGACATGCTGACGGCGGTGGTCGCCCACGCCCCGCGCTTCGGCGCCAAGGTCAAAAGCTTCGACGCCGCCGAGGCCAAGAAGGTCGCCGGCGTGGTCGACGTCTTCGAGATCCCGACCGGCGTCGCCGTGGTGGCCCAGACCACCTTCGCCGCCCGCATGGGCCGCGAGGCGCTGAAGGTCGAGTGGGACGAGGACAAGGCCGAGAAGCGCGGCTCGGCGGCCATCGCCCAGCTGTTCAACGACGTGGCGTCCGGCAAGAACACCCAGACCAAGTGGGAGCCCTTCGACCAGCGCGGCGACGCGACGGCGCTTAGCTCCGCCAAGGGCGCGAACGTCTTCGAGACGACCTACGAGTTCCCCTATCTGGCCCATGCGACCATGGAGCCGATGAACTGCGTGGCCTCGGTCGACGGCAACAAGGTGAAGCTAACCTTTGGTTCCCAGGGCCAGACCCTGGACCAGCTGGCGGCCGCCAAGATCGTCGGCTGCCTGCCGGGCTCGGTCGAGATCGAGACCCTGTTCGCCGGCGGCTCGTTCGGCCGCCGCGCCAACTTCCAGTCGGACTATGTGGCCGAGTGCGTCCACATCGCCAAGAAGGTCGGCAAGGGCCGGCCGGTGAAGCTGGTGTGGACCCGCGAGGACGACATGCAGGCCGGCTATTTCCGGCCGCTGACCGTGCACGCCGTGAAGGTCCAGCTGGACAAGGACGGCTACCCCGCCGCCTGGCGCCACCGGATCGTCAGCCAGTCGATCATGAAGGGCTCGCCCATGCCGGCCGGCAAGGGTCCCGACCAGACGGCGATCGAGGGCGCGGCGGGCTCGCCCTACCTGAAGGCCACGCCGATCGTCGACGCCCAGGTGGCGCTGCCGGACGTCGGCGTGCCGGTGCTGTGGTGGCGCTCGGTGGGCGCGACCCACACGGCCTTCGTCATGGAGCACACGATCGACCAGCTGGCCGCCAAGGCCGGCAAGGATCCGGTCGAGTACCGTCGGACGCTCTATGCCAAGGCCGGCGCCGACCGGCATCTGGCCGCCCTGAACCTGGCCGTCGAGAAGGCCGGGCCCGAGGCGGCGGCGGGCTGGACGCGGGGCGTGGCGGTGCATGAAAGCTTCGGCTCGGTCGTGGCCCAGGTGGCCGAGGTCAAGGTCGAGAACGGCGCCCCGCGTGTCGGCCGCGTGGTCACCGCCATCGACTGCGGCGTCGCCGTCTCGCCCGACCAGATCGCCGCCCAGATGGAAGGCGGGACCTGCTATGGCCTGTCGGGTTTCATGTTCGGCGAGGTGACCCTGACCGACGGCAAGGTCGACCAGACCAACTTCGACCGCTACCGCGTGCTGCGGATCAACGAGGCGCCGACGGTGGAGACCAATATCGTGCCGTCCGGCAATGCGCCCAGCGGGGTGGGCGAGCCGGGCGCGCCGGTGATCGGCCCGGCCGTGGCCAATGCCCTGCTGGCCCTGAACAAGACCCCGACCACGCGCCTGCCGTTCGTGCGCTCGGAAAACTGATTGTTTCAGATTACCCGTTCTGCTCGCTAGACGAGAGCCCGACGGCCAATCATGTTGGCCCGCATGGTGGATCGCGTCAGTATCGCTTTCGAGAAGCTTACCCCCCGGGAGCGTGAGATCCTCCGCCTGATCGCGGCGCACCTCCAGTCCAAGGAGATCGCGCGGGCGCTGGGCCTGTCACCCAAGACCGTCGAGATGCACGTGCTCAGCGCGCGCCGCCGGCTGTCGGGCATGAGCCGCCGAGACGCGGCCCTGGCCTTCGTGGCGTGGGAGGGCGGCGCCCCCGGTAACGACTACCGTAAGCAGCCGGACGGGATGGCAGCGCTTAAGGACGCACCGCTTTCTGATCGTGAGATCGGAAATGACCATGAGCGAAAAGCGTCATCAGTATCTGACAGCCAGCCGAGCCTCTGGCGGGCCGCCCTTCGGGATCTTGTCGCCGATCCTGACGACAACGGCGTCCCAGCAGGGCATCGGGGTTCGTCTCGCCGGGACTGGCGGCACGAGCTGACCAATCTCCAGTGGTTGGGACTGGTGCTGGGGATCACGGTCCTGATCGCCGTCTCGCTCGCTGTCATCGCGATCAGCGTCCACGAGTTCATCTTGGCGATCCAGCGCATCACTCATCGCTGATCGCCCTCGGGCGGATCTCACCATCATCGCAGCGTTCATCAACGAGCGGCGCAAGCCGCACGACGGAATCCCTTTGCATGAAAAGACCATGCGTTACATCGTTGCAAAAGGGGGCGGTCGCGCGTCCTGGTCCGCGCTACGCATCGGGCACGCCTTTGCTCGTATCGAGGTTCGATGGTCCCCGAGTATCTGATCCCTTACATCGCCTATGTCGCCGCATTGGTGATCTGTGGCGTGGCGATCTGGAAGGGCGATCGCCCGTTGAAGCTGGCGGCGACCGTGCTGATCGTCGCCTGGGCGATTACGCCGATCTTCATGGGATCGGGCCGACATGTCGTGGACTATCCGATCACGATCATCGACACGAACACCGCCGTGATCATGGTCTGGATCTCGATGCGGTGGCGGAAGGTCTGGTGCGCTATTCTGGCCGCCTTGACGATCCTGCTCGTACTGGTCCCCTTCGTTCACCTGTCCGATCCCGGCATCCATCCCTACAATCGGTACGCCGCCAACAATATCATCTCCAATTTCCAGTTGATCGTCGTCGCCGTGGCGACATGGCTCGTCCGCGACCGGAGACGGGCCGGTGAGGGCGTTCTTCAACCCTGATCTCGATGCTATCGCGGACGAGGAGGATGTCGCCGAGTTCCGGCTTGGCCTTGAGACCGTGGGCGAGGAGCATCGCCGCATTCTGATGATCCTCGTGCCCAAGCTGGTGGCGTTGCAGGACCGTGGTGATTCCGCCGGCGCGCTGCGACTGATCGCCGAGATCAAGCGCATCGTTGTCCAAGGTGAGGCGCTTTCGCACTGAGTGAACGGGCGCATAGACGCTCAGTCCGTCACATGCGAAGCAAGCGACCCAGTTCGTCGGGATCCAGGCTTGTCCAATCTCCCTTCCATCGACGTGATCGCCTATGCTGTCTACCTGATCGCCGTTGCGATTTGCGGGGTGGCGGTCTGGAAGGGCGACCCGCCGTTGCGGCTGGCGGCCGCGGTCCTACTCGTGACCTGGACGTTGTCGGCGTTGGCGGGGCGGCGTGACGTGTATGACATGAACTATCCGACCACCGTCATCGACACGAACTGCGCCCTGATTTTCGTCTGGATCTCTTTAAGGTGGCGCAGGCTCTGGTGCGCCGTCCTAGCGGCTCTGATGATCGTCGAGGTCACCATCCCGCTTGTCGTCTTCTTCGATCGCGACATTCACCGATACAATCAGACGCTTGCCTATAACGTCGTGACGATGCCGCTCCTCGTCGTCATGGCCCTCGCGACCTGGCAGGCCTTCCGCGCCCGGCGGCGGATCGACGAGGCGACGCTCCCAGCCTGACCGCTAGGCACGGCCTTCGACGGCGCGGGCGAGGTCTTCGGGGCGATCCACATCGAGATGGATCCCCGGATCCTCGACGGCGACCCGCGTCAGCCTTGCGCCTGCGGTCTCCAGCAGGACACGGGCGCCTTCGTCTCCGGACAGGGCGCGAAGGGCGGGAAACCACGACGCGCCGAACAGCACCGGGTGGCCGCGTCGGCCCAGATAGGTCGGGGCGACGATGTCGTGGGGACTGGTCAGGACGCGGGCCAGGGTCGTGACGGTGGCCGGATCGATCCTCGGCATGTCGCCGAGGAACACGAAGGTTCCGACCGCATCGTCCGGCAAGGCGCGGGCGGCGGCGCGCAGAGAGGCGCCCATGCCCTCGGCGGCGTCCTCGACGGTGACGATCGTCAGCCGGTCGCTGGCGGCCAGTCGCTCGGCGGTGGCCCGGACCACCTTGCGCACGGCGTCGCCGGCCACCGCCACGTGGACGCGCCGCACGGGCGACAGGAAGGCGGTCAGCAGGGCGCCGGCGACCAATGGCGCGCCGTCCAGCCGGGCCAGCAGCTTGGCGCCGCCGAAACGGGCGCTGGCCCCCGCCGCCAGCACGATCGCTTCCAGGTTCGCCGTATCCCTTTCCGTCATCGGTCTCAGCGCCTATTCTTAGAGGCGGATATGACGCCTTATGACGATAGCTCCGCGCAAGCGGTTCATGCCGCTCCCCGTCTCCCAAGCCCTGTCTTGATCGACGGCTTCGGGCGCGCCGTCACCTATCTGCGCGTCTCCGTCACCGACCGCTGCGACCTGCGCTGCGTCTATTGCATGTCCGAGCACATGACCTTCCTGCCCAAGGCGGACGTGCTGACCTTGCAGGAGCTGGACCGCCTGGCCTCGACCTTCGTGGGCCTGGGGGTGCGCAAGCTGCGGCTGACCGGCGGCGAGCCGCTGGTGCGCAAGGGCTTCATGGAGCTGGTCGCCAGCCTGTCGCGCCATCTGCGCTCGGGCGCGCTGGACGAGCTGACCCTGACCACCAATGGCGCCCAGCTGGAACGCTTCGCCGCCGATCTGGCTCGCCACGGCGTGCGGCGGATCAATGTCTCGCTGGATACGCTCAAGCCCGAACTCTTCCGCAAGCTGACGCGCGGCGGCGATCTGACCCGCGTGGTGGCCGGGATCGATGCGGCCCTGGCGGCTGGCGTCGCGGTGAAGATCAACGCCGTGGCCCTGAGGAGCGACAACGCCGCCGAGTTGCCGGACCTGATCCAATGGGCCCACGCGCGCGGCTGCGACATGACCCTGATCGAGACCATGCCGATGGGCGAGGTCGACCAGGATCGCACGGACCAATATCTGTCGTTGCAGGACGTTCGCCGCGACCTCTCGTCGTTCTGGACGCTGGAGGACATCCACCACGCCACCGGCGGCCCGGCCCGTTACGTCCGCGTGGTCGAGACGGGCGGCCGGCTGGGCCTGATCACGCCGCTCAGCAACCATTTCTGCGACACGTGCAACCGGGTGCGGCTGACCTGCACGGGGACTCTGCACACGTGCCTGGGCCGTGACGACGCCAGCGACCTGCGGGCGGTGATGCGGGGCGGGGCCAGCGACACGCAGCTGCGCGAGGCGATCTTTGCGGCGGTCGACGCCAAGCCCAAGGGCCATGACTTCCAGATCGCCCGCCCGGCCGTGGCGCGGCACATGTCGACGACGGGCGGCTGAGATGGCCCGGGTTCTGCTCTTCGGACGCCTGGCCGACCAGGCCGGCTGGCGCGATCGCGTGGTCGAGGCAGCCGATCTTTCGGCTTTGCGGCAAATCCTGTCGGTCGAGCTCGGCGACGCCCTGACCGCGCCCGGCGTCCAGGTCGCGGTCGACAAGGCCATCGTGCGGGGCGAAGCGACCCTGACCGCCGCGACCGAGGTCGCCTTCCTGCCGCCGATGAGCGGCGGATGATCGTCACGCTCGCTGACCAGCCGTTCGAGCCCGGCGCCCTCGTCACCGCCTTCTGCGCGGGGCGCCAGGAGACGGGCGCGGTGGCCACCTTCGTCGGCCTGGCCCGCGCCGAGCAGGGTGCGGCGACGGCGCTGGAGTTGGAGGCCTATCCGGGCTTCACCGACGCGGCGATTGCTGAGATCGCGCAAGTCGCCATCGAACGGTTCAAGCTGCACGACGTCCACATCGTCCACCGCACAGGCCATGTCGCGCCGGGCCAGGCGATCGTCCTCGTGGCCACGGCCGCCGGCCATCGCCGCGAGGCCTTCGAGGCCTGCGACTTCCTGATGGACTATCTGAAGAGCCGCGCGCCCTTCTGGAAGAGGGAACACGGCCCGGACGGCGCGCGCTGGATCGAGCCGACGGACCGCGATAGGACCGATGCGGAACGGTGGGACTAAGGGAGTACGCGATGTCGGAAGGCCTGAAGCCGGGCGGCGGGATCAAGCCGGAGCTGCCGTTCAAGCCGGTGCGCATCGCCGTCCTGACCGTGTCGGACACCCGCGACGAAAGCACCGACACCTCGGGCCAGATCCTGATCGACCGGGTTCGCGACGCCGGTCACGAGTTCGCCGGCCGCGCCGTGATCCGCGACGACATCGAGGCCATCCGGGCTCAGGTCCGCGACTGGATCGACAGCCAGAGCGTAGACGCTATCATCAGCACCGGCGGCACCGGCCTGACCGGCCGCGACGTCACGGTCCAGGCGCTGGAGCCCCTGTTCGACAAGAAGATCGACGGCTTCTCGGTGATCTTCCACCTGGTCAGCTACGCCACGGTGGGGCTCTCGACCCTGCAATCGCGGGCGACGGCTGGCCTGATCGACGGCGTCTTCGTCTTCTGCCTGCCGGGCAGCAACGGGGCGGTGAAGGACGGCTGGGACAAGGTCATCGCCGCCCAGCTCGACAGCCGCCACAAGCCCTGCAACATGGTCGAGCTGATGCCCCGACTCCTTGAAGAATAGGGCTTCTGGAACAGTGAGCAAGCTGACCCACATCGACGACCAGGGTCGCGCCCGCATGGTCGACGTCTCCGACAAGCCGGCGACGGCGCGTGAGGCGGTGGCGATGGGTTTCGTGCGGATGAGCGCCGAGACCCTGGCGCTGGTCGTGTCCGGCTCGGGTCGCAAGGGCGACGTCCGGGCGGTGGCCGAACTGGCCGGCGTCATGGCGGCGAAGAAGACCTCCGACCTGATCCCCCTGTGCCATCCGCTGGCTTTGTCGAAGGTGGTCGTCGAGGTCGAGCCGGTCGAGGGCGGGTTGTCGGTGACCGCGCGGGTCAAGACCACCGGCCCGACCGGCGTCGAGATGGAGGCCCTGACGGCGGCCTCGATCGCCTGCCTGACGATCTACGACATGCTGAAAGCCGCCGAGAAGGGCATGGTCATCGAGGCCGTGCGACTCCTGGAGAAGACGGGTGGGAAGTCGGGAGACTGGAAGGCCTGAGGGTCCGAAACCTCGCCCTTCGACAAGCTCAGGGTGAGGTTTCTGCTCGGACGCATCAGCAGTCCTCATCCTGAGCTTGTCGAAGGACGAGGACGGCCCCGCGAGCCTAGGCCGCTCGACGTTGCGCCTCACCCCGAGATTCGCAGCTCGTCCATGCGCTGGGCCAACCGCGTGGCCTCCTGCGCCAAGGCGTGTGACGCGGCGGTGGTTTCCTCGACCATGGCGACGTTCCGCTGGGTAACCTGGTCCATCTGGTTCATGGTCGTGTTGACCTCGGCCGGCGCGCACCGCCTTCAGGTCGACGCCCAGCGTAACGCCGGCCGCCGCACCCATGACCTTCTGACCCAACTCCATGTGGATGGATCGGGAGAAGGATGCCGGGGCAGGTCTCTAACGGCTCTTAACCGTAACCGTGTCGACCCGGCGATATGACGTCGCTATCGCGGGATCTCGGCGGTCTTCACCAAGGCCACCTGACGGTAGACCGCAGCAATCTCGAAATACCGGCCGAAAGCGGCGTGGAACTGGTCGACGGCCTGCTTCACGCCCGGCCCGCCGATCTCGCTGATGTCGTGCCAGTAGTCATCCAGCACCATCATGCCGCCCACGCTGAGCAGGCTGGCGCAGAAGCACAGGTCGATCAGCACGGCCAGGGCCGTGTGGCTGCCGTCGACATAGATCAGGTCGAACTGCTCGCCGCGCTCCAGCATCTGGGGCAGGACATAGGTCGAGAAACCCTTGTGGGTGGAGAGGCTCCGGAAGGCGCACTTGGCCATGTTGCGGCGGAAGCGCGGCTCGACGGCGTGGTACTTCTCTTCCGGGTTCAGGGCCTCGTCGAACCAGGGGTCGATGACCGTGACCGCCAGGCGGCTGGGCAGCAGCCAGTCCATGAAGGCGAGGTTGCGGCCCTCATAGGCGCCGATCTCCATGTAGCGGATCGCCTCGCCCTCGGGACGCTTGGCGGCGAAGTCGCGCAGCAGCGGGGCCACGAACGGGATGTTGTTGCTGGCCCAGGTCGAGGTGAACTCGAAGCCGGCCTGTTCGGCATGAGCGTTGAAGGCGTCGACCACGGCCGGGTCGCGCTGACCGCCAAGCATGGTCTTGGCCAGGTTCGGGGCCAGGCGCGGATTGATCTTGGTCAGCGAGCGCAGCTTGGCGAAGCCAGCGCGGTGCGTCACCGCCTCGGCGTCGAAATGCATGTCGGCCATCGGGCGCTCCTACAATCGGTTGCAGGCAGCCTAGGGCAAAGGTCTTAAGCGACGATGATCTGGCCGTCGCGGACCTCGACGGGCCAGGGGAACAGCTTCTCGTTCGGACAGGGACCGGCGACGCAGGCCCCGTCCTCGATCTTGAACAGGGCCGCGTGGCCCGAGCACAGGATCAGGTCGTTCTCGCGGGTCAGGTAGCGGCCGGCGAAGCCCGCCAGCGGCCAGCCGGCGTGCGGACAGCTGTCGACATAGCCGACCACCAAGTCGTCCTTGCGCACCACGAAGCCGGCGAACATCGCGTCGCCCTCGCGCCAGCGGAAACCCTTCGAGCCGGGCGAGGGGATCTCATCCAGCGCGCAGAGCGCCGTGCCCGGCGCGGGGCGGGCGGGGTTGTCCGGGTCGGTGCGCAAATCAGCCGATCGAGCCGACGCCCACGCGCCAGCCGTCAATCGATACGCTCTCGAAGAGGCCGGCCAGGGTATAGGGGTCGTTGTCGACGAAGGTCTGCACGGCGGCGCGGTCCTGCGCTTCCACGATCAGCATCGAGCCGATCGGCGAGCCGGCGTCGTCCAGCAGCGGGCCGGCGGCCTTCACGACGCCTGCGCCGTTCAGATAGTCGAGGTGGGTCGGACGGGTCGCCATGCGCAGTTCCAGCGCGCCGGGCTTGTCCTTGCAGTAGACGATGAAGAGGGCCATGCGGCGGTCCTTACCTTAAGCTTCTGATTTGAGGGGACGCGAGAGCAGTCCGGCGATGGCGGCGTCGACCTCGACCTCGCCGGCCAGGATGGCGGCGACGGCCTCGCAGATCGGGACTTCCACGCCGACCTTGCGGGCCAGGGCGCGAACGGCGGGGGCCGAGGCGACGCCTTCGGCCACCGACACCTTGCCGGCCAGGGCCTGTTCCAGGGTCAGGCCCTGGCCCAGGGCCATGCCGACGCTCATATTGCGCGACTGGGCGCTGGAGCAGGTGAGCACCAGGTCGCCCAGGCCGCACAGGCCGGCGACGGTCTCGGGCTTGGCGCCCAGGGTGACGGCCAGGCGCGTCAGCTCGGCGAAACCGCGAGTGATGACCGTGGCGTGGGCGTTGCGGCCCAGGCCCTTGCCCTCGACGATGCCGCAGGCGATGGCCAGAACGTTCTTGACGGCCCCGCCGGCCTCGGCCCCGATCAGGTCGTTGGCCGTATAGGGCCGGAAGGTCGGGATGGCGATGGCCTCGGCGATAGCGCGGCCCAGGGCCTCGTCCTCGCAGGCCAGGGTGACGGCGGCGGGCAGGTTTCGCGCCACCTCGCCGGCGAAGCTGGGGCCCGACAGCACCGCGATCGGCGCGCCCGGCAAGCTCTCGGCGGCGACGTCGGTCATCAGCTTCAGCGAGCCCTGCTCGACGCCCTTGCTGCACAGCACCACCGGCGCGCCGGCTTTGTGGTGCGGGGCGAAGGCGGTCAAAGCCGCGCGCAGGTGCTGGGCCGGGGCGACGGCCAGGATCAGGTCGCAGTCGGCGAGATCGGCCAGGTCGGTGACGGCCTTGATGCCAGGCTCCAGCGCGATGCCGGGCAGGAAAGCTGCGTTCTCGTGCTTCTCGTTGACCGAGGCCACGACCTCGGCCTCACGCGCCTGCAGCGTGACCTGGAGACCTGCCCGGGCGCAGACCTGGGCCAGGGCGGTGCCCCAGGCGCCGGCGCCGATGACGCCTACGCGCCTAAAGGTGGAAGTGTCGGTCATGCCTTGGCTCCCTTGCGTCCGTAGGCGTTGGCGGGGCTGGCCAGCGCCGCGGCCTCGTCCAGAGGCCAGCGCGGACGGGCGATGGCGTCGAGTTCGTCGCTGATCCCCAGGGCCAGCCGCTCGGCCCCGGCCAGGGCGATCATGGCGGCGTTGTCGGTGCAATAGGCCAGCGGCGGGGCGGCGAACGAGAAGCCGTTCTTCTCGCCGTCCGCCAGCAGGGCCGCGCGCACCGCGCCATTGGCGGCCACGCCGCCGGCGACGACGAAGCGCAGGTCTTCGGGACCGTGCGTTTCCTTGTAGAGCTTCATGGCCCGGTCGACCCGCTCGGACAGCTGACGGGCGATAGCAGCCTGGACGGCGGCGGCCAGGTCGCGGCGCTCGTCGTCGGTCGTCAGGGTCTCGGCGATCCGCGCGGCGGCGGTCTTCAGGCCCGAGAACGAGAAGTCGCAGTCCTTGCGGCCCAGCAGGGCGCGCGGGAGGCTGTAGCGGGCCGCGTCGCCGCCGACCGCCAGCTTCTCCAGCGCCGGACCGCCGGGATAGGGCAGGCCCAGGCTCTTGGCGATCTTGTCGAAGGCCTCCCCGGCCGCGTCGTCGATCGTGGTGCCCAGACGCTTGCAGGCCCCGACGCCGGAGACCTCCAGCAGCTGGCAGTGGCCGCCGGAGACCAGCAGCAGCAGGAACGGATAGGCGATGTCGGCGCCCAGGCGGGCCGAAACCGCATGGCCTTCCAGGTGATTGACGGCGACCAGCGGCACGCCGCGCGCCAGCGATACGGCCTTGCCGAACGCCAGGCCGACCATCACCCCGCCGACCAGGCCCGGACCGGCCGTTGCGGCCACGCCGTCCAGCTGGTCGAAGGAGAGGCCGGAAGCGCGCACGGCCTCTGCGGCGATCGTGTCGATCGACTCTACGTGGGCGCGGGCGGCGATCTCGGGCACAACGCCGCCGAACGGGGCATGCTGCTCGAACTGTGTGCCGATCACCGAGGACAGCACCGTGACCGTTCCGTCCGCCGCGCGGCGCACGACCGAGGCCGCGGTCTCGTCGCAGCTGGTCTCGAGGCCAAGGATGGTGAGGGTCGAGGGCTTAAGGGCGTTCATGCGTTGCGGGCTTCCCGCCGCTCCTGTAGCAGCGAAGATGAAATCTCGTCTCCGCAGGTAACGTTCCGACCGTGTCCCGGCAACCTCCCATCCGCATCGGCGCGCGCGGCTCCAAGCTCTCCCTGGCCCAGTCGGGGCTGATGCAGGCGCGGATCGCGCATGCGCTCGGCGTCCCAACAGGAGCCTCGAAGGAAGAGATCGAGGCCGCCGCGCCGCTGATCCCGATCGTCACCAGCGGCGACCGTATCCAGGACCGCCGCCTGATGGAGATCGGCGGCAAGGGCCTCTTCACCAAGGAGATCGAGGAAGCCCTGCTGGACGGCCGCATCGACTGCGCGGTCCACTCGCTGAAGGACATGCCGGCGCAGCTGCCGCCGGGCCTGATCCTGGCCGCGACGCCCGAACGCGAAGATCCGCGCGACGCCTTCATCAGCCATGTCGCCCAGCGGCTGGAAGACCTGCCCAAGGGCGCGCGCCTGGGCACCGCGTCCTTGCGCCGCCAGGCCCAGGCCCTTCACGTGCGGCCTGACCTCGAGATCGTCATGCTGCGCGGCAATGTCGACACCCGCCTGGCCAAGCTGGAGCGCGGCGAGGCCGACGCCATCCTGCTGGCTCAGTCGGGCCTGAACCGCCTGGGCCTGGGTCACCTGACCCGCAGCTGGCTCGACCCCGACGCCGCCCCGCCGGCCCCGGGCCAGGGCGCCCTGGTCATCGAGACCCGCCTGGAAGACGCCCACGCGCCGTGGCTGCAAGCGGTCAGCTGCCGCGAGACGACCATCGCCGTCGCCGCCGAGCGTGGCGCGCTTTACGCCCTGGAAGGCTCGTGCCGCACGGCCATCGGCGCCCGCGCGGTGCTGGACGGCGCGCGTATCACGATGATCGTCGAGGCCCTGACGCCCGATGGCGCCCAGCGCTTCCGCCGCCACGGCGAGGCGACCCTGAGTGGCGACAACGACATCGCTGAGGCCCGCAAACTGGGCCTCAAGCTCGGCGCAGAGGTCCGCGCCGAGGGCGGCGACGCCATCCTGTTGCCGGAATAGGCGATGGAAACGGGCGCGCCGGTCTGGATCACCCGCGCTCGTCCCGGCGCCCTGGCCACGGCCGAGCGCGTGCGGGCCCTGGGCTTCGACGCCATCGTCGATCCGCTGCTGGCCGTCGAGACCCTGGACGCCGAGATCGACTTTTCCCACATCGCGGCTCTGGCCTTCACCAGCGCCAACGGCGTCGAAGCCTTCGCACGGCTCTCGGACGAGCGCGGCCTGCCGGTCTTCGCGGTCGGCCGGGCCACCGCGCGGTCGGCCGAAGGGCAAGGGTTCGTCTCGGTTTCCAGCGCCGACGGGGATGTCGAGGACCTGTGCGACCTGATCGCCGCCGGGGCCTCAGGGCCCGTGCTGTGGGCCGGCGCCAAGGAACCGGCAGGCGACCTCGTCGGCATGCTGCGCGGCTGCGGGGTAATGGCCAAGGGCGTAGCCGTCTACGAGACGCTGGAGCGCGCGCCATCGGACGAGATCCTGGCGCGGCTGGATGCTCCGCTCACGGCGCTCCTCCATTCACCCCGCGCGGCGCGTGTCCTGGCCGCCCATCTGCGGGAGCGGTCCGCGCCGAACCTGCGGGTTCTGTGCTTGTCCGAAGCCGTTGCCGCGCCGCTGCGCGACCTCGCCAGCGTGACCTTCGCGCCGCGTCCGGACGAATCCGCGCTGCTGGACCTGCTCGGAGCCTAAGCCTGACGTTGCACGGCGCGGCCGTGTGGGGCACGAATGGACGTCATGAACGCCGCTCCCGATCCCTCTGAAATCGTCGCGCCCAGCGATCCGGCGCTGTATGCCCGCCGACGGGTGATGGGGCCGGGCGTCTGGCTGTGGCTGGTGCTCTGCGTGCTGTGCATCGCCCTGGGCGCTGGTGTCGCCCACTACGGTCCGACGCTGTTCAAGTCGAAGGATAAACCGGCCGACGGCGCGGTCTCGGCCGCGCCCAGCGCCCGTCCTGTCGCCGATCGTGTGGCCACAAGCTCCGCCCTGCCGGTCGAGAGCGGCGAGACCGCCGTCGCTCCCCCCGCCGCCGATGTCGAACGGTTGGACGGCCGAATTGCGGCCCTGGAGAGCGGCCAGAAGAGCGTGACCGACGCCGCTGTCGCCGCCCTGGCGGTGTCGTCCCTGGCCGAGGCCGCCGAGACCTCGCGTCCGTTCGGCCAGGAGCTGGCCGGCCTGCAGCGCGTGCTGGCGCCTTCGCCGGACCTGCGGGCTCTGGAGAGCCTGTCCGAGCGCGGCGCCCCGACCCGCGCGGGCCTGGCCATCCAGTTCGGCAACCTGGCCGGCCGCGCCGCCAGCGCCGCCCGCAATCCCGGTCCGGACGCCGATCTGTTCTCGCGGATCCGCTACGCCCTGGCCAGCATCGTCTCGATCCGCCATGTCGGCTCGACCAAGGGGACGACGCCGGACGCCATGCTGGCCCGTGCTCAGGCCCTGCTGGACGACGGCGACATCGAGGGCGCGGTCCAGGCGCTGGACGCGCTGCCGGATCCGGCCCGCGAGGTGCTGGCCCCGTGGTTCAACGCCGCCGGCCGCCGCATCGAGATCGACCGCCACGTCGCCGCCATCCGCGCCGACGCCCTGGCCGGCCTGTCGCGCGTTTCCAGAGCCGCGCCATGACGCGGGGCGCCTTCGCCCTCTTCCTGGTCGCCGCCGTTGCGGTCGGGGTCCTGGCCCTGACCGGCGAGCCCGGTCGCGCCATGCTGGACTGGATGGGCTGGCGCATCGAGATGACCGCCGCCACGGCGGCCCTGCTGACCCTGTTCTCGGCCCTGCTGTTCACCCTGCTTTGGCGCGGGATCATCTGGATCGTCGAGGCCCCCCGCCGCGCCGCCCGCGCCCGCGCCGAGGCCAAGCGCAAGCAGGCTATCGAGGCCCTGTCGCGCGGCTTCCTGGCCGTCGCCGCCGGTGACGGTTCCGAGGCCCGCCGCCTTGCCCAGAAATCCGCCGAGCTGGCCGAGGACGCTCCGGCCCTGGTTCGGGTGCTGGCCGCCCAGGCCGCCGAGGCGGCCGGCGATCGCGGCGCGGCCAAGAGCGCCTACAACGCCATGCTGGGCTTTCCGGAGATGCGCCTGGCGGGCCTCCGTGGCCTGATGCAAGCCGCCCAGGCGGAAGGCGACAAGGCCGCCGCCGTCCGTCACGCCGAGACCGCCTACGGCCTGGCCCGCACCGCCCGTTGGGCCTGGCGCGCCCTGCTGGAAGCGCGGCTTGAGGCTGGCGACTGGGCCGCGGCGCTGGACCTCGTCCAGGGCGCCCTGGAGCGCAAGATCGTCTCGCCGGCCGTGGCCGAGCGCAGTCGCGCCGCGCTGCTGGCGGCTTCGGCGGCGAGCCTGGAAGAATCTCACGACCCGAGGGCGCGCGCTCAGGCGCTGGACTTCGCGACCCAGTCGGTGAAGCTGAAGCCAGACTTCGCCCCTGGCGTGGTCATGGCCGCCCGCCTGCTGGCCGACGACGGCAAGGCGGCCAAGGCCGGCCAGTTGATCGAGGCCGCCTGGAAGGCCGAGCCGCACCCGGCCTTGTGGCTGGCCTATCGCGACCTGAAGACCAATGAACTGCCCAAGGCCCGCGCCCAGCGCTTGGCCGCCCTGGCCGCCATGAAGCCCGAAGCCCGCGAGAGCCGCATGCTGCGGGTCGAAAGCGCCCTGATCGGCGGCGATCCGGTCGCCGCTCGCGCCGCCGCCCGCCTGCTGGACCAGGAAGCCCCGACGGCCCGCTTCGCCGGCCTGATGGCCCGCGTGGCCGCCGCCAACAGCGACGCCGACGAGGCCCGCGCCTGGATCGCCCGTGGCGTCGAGGCCCCGCAGGAGCCCGACTGGTCCGACCTCGACCCCGAAGGCCGCGCCTTCGCCTATCAGCGCGAGGACTGGGCCCGCCTGGCGTCCAGCTACGCCGAGACCGGCCAGCTGATCCATCCGCGTCACGAGCGGCGCGAGCGGACGATGAACGACCTGCCCGAGATCCCCTCGGCCTATTCGGACTACGCGGAATCGACGCCTTTCATCCGCGCGGCCGAGACCGGCGGACCGATGATCCCCATCCCGGACGACCCCGGCGTGTTCGACGCGCCGCCGATTTCCGACCCTCCGGAAGGCGGTCCGGCGCCAAGACGCAATTCTGGTGCAAGACGGCGCTTGGCAAGTGGCTCGCGCGCCGCTAAATAGGCGCTCCCTTCGCTCCGGGGCAGCTGCTTTGGAGTGCGTGGGCCGCCTTAGCTCAGCCGGTAGAGCGGCGCATTCGTAATGCGTAGGTCAGGTGTTCGAGTCACCTAGGCGGCACCACCCCTTCCAGCAGGACATAGCGTTTGACGCTGCCGAAAGGCCTCAAACCTTAGTCGCCGAGTGGGTTCCCACTGGGTGTGGCTTTCACAGCCACCTTTCAGTGGTAGCGCTATGCGGCCGAACTCCGAGCAATGTGCATCCGTCCGTACTTAACGGCACGCTCGTAGCAATCAGACGCGGTAGCGTGCCCGAGACCCTGGGTCACAGAGGGGTGGGTCAACAAGTCCGTTGAGCGGAACACCGGGATCGAGCTGAACCGCTCTCGAAGTATGCGGTTTGCCTTCTTCTCATCTATCCCGAGCTGAAGTTGGCGACTCAATGCGATCGCTATCGAAGCAGCTTCGCCATCGCCAAGCCTGTCTGGCGCTTCTGCGGATACCAGTTCAACAAAGGTATCAAGCTCGCCACCGCCGAGCGCCACCAACTCGACCATCGGAATTTGAAGTGCCGGGTGGATGTCGCCGACAAATGGCCTGCGCGTAACGGGATCCAGCTTAAGTTCACCAAGGACCTGTTCTGGAATGGCGATCGGGCAAGCAAGTCTCTTGACGTGACCCCCTGAAACTCCTCCAGGAATAATTAGAGTCCGCGCACCAAAAGGACGGACGAATGAAGCGGTCACGGTTCACGGAAGAGCAGATTATTGGGATCCTGCGCGAGCAGGAAGCGGGCGTGCCGGTGGCGGA
>CAIUMD010000052.1 GCA_903900155.1 uncultured Caulobacterales bacterium
ACCCGTCTCGATCACGAACGGCGCGAAGAACGCCCACTCTTCATCCGACATCAAGCCGCGAACCAAGGCCGCTCTCCTCAAAAAGCAGCCTTGAATCAGCGATCAGCCAATTTGGAAATCCATTTTGTCAACAGGACCTAGTCGGCCGAGGGTTCATGACTTCGAGGTCATGACCTCGATTTAAGTCGAACCAGTGACAAACCGCCGTTAGCTTCCCCTCATCGAATTCAACGCATCCGAGGGGAAAGACTGATGCGCGCTCTGACGACCCTGGCCGTGCTGGCCGCCGCTGTTTCCGCTGCTGGCGGGGTGCAGGCCGCGCCCTCCGTGAAGATCAGGGACGCCGTCGCCCGCGTCGTGGTGATCCCGGAGAACCGCAGCGACGTGAAGGTCGAGTTCCTGACCACCAACGCCAGCCTGCCGCTGGAAGTCAGCAAGAACGGCGACGAGACGGTCGTCGACGGCAATCTGCGCATGAACCGGATCAATGGCTGCAACAGCCGCGACGGCAAGGTCTGGGTTAAGGTGCGCGGCGTCGGCCAGGTGTCCTACGACAACTTCCCGCAGATCGCCGTCCGTGTGCCGATGGACGTCAAGGTCAAGGCCGGCGGCGCGGTGTTCGGCAGTGTCGGCCGCTCCAATAGCGTCGAGCTGGCCAATGCCGGCTGCGGCGACTGGACCGTGGCCAACATCAAGGGGGCGCTGAAGCTGGACCAGGCCGGTTCGGGCGACGCCAAGGCCGGTTCGGCCGGCTCGGCCGAGATCAACCTGGCCGGCTCGGGTGACATCAGCACCCAAGCCATCAGCGGCGATCTGGAGATCAACATCGCAGGCTCGGGCAACGTCTCCAGCGCCAGCATCGCCGGCAAGCTGGACGGCAACATCATGGGCTCGGGCAACATCACCGTCGCCGGCGGTCGCGCCCGTTCGGTGGACGTCAATGTCGCCGGTTCGGGCGATGTGGACTTCCGGGGCGAGGCCGATACGGTCGACGTCTCGGTGGCGGGCTCGGGCGACGTGCGCATCGCCAAGGTCAACGGCCCGGTCAAGAAGCACGTGGCCGGCTCGGGCGACGTGATCATCGGCCAATAGGCCTTAACCACACTCTATATATAGCGAAGGCCCTGGGATCGCTCCCGGGGCCTTCTTCATGCACGGTGTGCGGTGTCCTTAGCGAACGCCGAAGCCGAACAGGTCGCTGGCCGTGGCCAAGTCGGCGCCCGCGCGGTCACGATCCTTCAGGCTGCCGCCGAAGGTGTAGCGGAAGCCGAACTTGACGGCGTCCGAGTTCAGCTTGGCCAGGTCCTTCGATTCCGCGTGGGTGTACTTGGCGAAGGTCGACCAGCCGGTGCCCGCGAACTTGTATTCACCGCCCGCATTCACGTCCCACAGGTCGGCGTTGACTTTGGTGTCGATGCGCGACCAGCCAGCGCCGGCGTTCAGGCGGAAGTTGTCCGACACGAAGTAACGGGCTTCACCGCGGACGGTGTACAGGTCGGCGTTCAGGTCGTTCGACTGGCCGTAGGCCGCCAGGCCGGTCAGCGTAACGTTGTTCAGGTACTTCTGGGCTTCGGCGCCGACGGCCCACAGGGTGTCGTTCGACGGGCGCGACAGGGCGGTGAAGCCGCCGACGCGGACGGTGTCGCCGATCTTGGTGGTCAGGTGCACGGCGCCCGAGGCGACGGTTTCGTTCGACAGGTCGTTGTCGGAGATCGAGACGTCGCCGTTGGCGGTCACGGTCCAGGCGCCTTGCAGCGGGATGGCGACCGAGCCGTCAATGACGACCGAGGTGCCGTCGTTGCCGCCCAGGCGGGTGTTCAGGTCCGTGTAGTTCACGGCGGCGCCGATCGAGCCGATGTTCTGGGCAAAGGCCGGGGCCGAGATGGCGGCGGCGATCAGGGCGGCGGTGGCGAAGAGCTTCGTATTCATTTGGGTCTATCCCCTTACACAACAGTGGCTCCCCGACCGGCTGGACGGTCGTTGTTGGGGGAGGGCCGCCCAGTCCGTCGAGGAGGGCCGCATCTATGGAGCTTCGCCTGGCTCCTCAAGACGTTGGCGGGCGCTTACGGGCTGAATAATGCATTTTTGTGACACTTGCGGAGGTGGGAATTTCGCCTACGCGCCAGCGTACGCACGTTCTTGTTTTGCTTTGACCTTAAAGCGTTAAAAGCTGACCGGTGTTATGTTTTCGAGGGTCTTGCGAGGGCGGGGGAGGGCGCCTATTCAGAGCTCGCCCGACGACTCGAGTCCCTATCGGACGAGACGAACCGGATCAGCGCTTGACGAAACCGATTCCGGAACGTACAAGCGCGCCTCTGTTGGACCGGCTGTGAACTTTCGAGTTCAAACGCGGTTTGCGAGACGCCCGGACATAGCGCCGCCATCCTTCTTTCGAGAAGGTCCTTCTTCGGAAGGGGCGCAATTTCGGTCATCACCCCCGGCAGGCGACTGTTGGGGTCATTTGTTTTGCGGACGCTGCGTACGGATTCCCACCTGGGGGTTCGGGTTGGTCTTTGAAATGGTTCGAGACGCGGGCGCAGCCCACTAGGAAACCGAGCGATATGGATCGTCAGAACATCCGCATCCGGCTCAAGGCCTTCGATCACCGCGTGTTGGATCATTCCACGCGCGAGATCGTGAATACGGCCAAGCGCACGGGTGCGACGGTGCGGGGCCCCATCCCCCTGCCCACGCTTATCGAGAAATTCACCGTCAACCGTTCGCCGCACGTCGACAAGAAGTCGCGCGAGCAGTTTGAGATCCGTACGCACAAGCGCGTTCTCGACATCGTTGACCCGACTCCGCAGACCGTGGACGCGCTGATGAAGCTCGACCTGTCGGCCGGCGTTGACGTCGAAATCAAGCTGTAAGGAGGGCCGATCCATGACTCTCCCCACCCAACGCACTGGCATCATCGCCAAGAAGCTCGGCATGACCCGCTTCTTCGACGAAGCTGGCCAGCACGTGCCGGTCACCGTCCTGTCGCTCGACGGTTGCCAGGTCACGGGCCAGCGCACGGTTGAGAAGGACGGTTACACCGCCCTGCAACTCGGCGCCGGCGCCAAGAAAGCCAAGAACACCTCGAAGGCCCTGCGCGGCCACTTCGCCAAGGCGGCCGTTGAGCCCAAGCGCGTCGTCGCGGAATTCCGCGTCGAAGAAAGCGCCCTGATCGAAGTCGGCGCCGAGCTGACTGCTGACCACTTCGTTGCCGGCCAGAAGGTCGACATCCAAGGCGTCACCGTCGGTAAGGGTTTCGCCGGCGCCATGAAGCGCTGGAACTTCGGTGGTCTGCGCGCCACCCACGGTGTTTCGGTCTCGCACCGCTCGCACGGTTCGACCGGTAACCGCCAGGATCCGGGTCGTACGTTCCCCGGCAAAAAGATGGCTGGTCACCTGGGTCAAGAAACCGTCACGACGCTGAACGTCACGATCTGGAAGGTCGACGTTGAGCGCGGCCTGATCCTGGTCAAGGGCGCCGTCCCGGGCCACGAAGGCAGCTACGTGAAGGTTCGCGACGCCGTGAAGAAGGCCATCCCCGCCGACGCTCCGCGTCCGGGCGCCTTCCGCAAGGCTGGCGAGGCTGCTCCGGCCGCCGCTGAGACCCCCGCTGAAGAGGCCCCCGCGGCTGCGACCGAAGAGGGCGAAGGCTAATGAAACTCGACGTCATCAAACTGGACGGCGGCAAGGCCGGTTCCGTTGATCTCGACGACGCCATCTTCGGCATCGACGACATCCGCGGCGACATCCTGCAGCGCGTCGTGACCTGGCAGCTGGCCAAGCGCCGCTCGGGTAACCACAAGATTCAAGTTCGTAACGAGGTCTCTCGTACGAGCAAGAAGATGTACAAGCAGAAGGGCACCGGCGGCGCTCGTCACGGCTCGCGTCGTGCGGCTCAGTTCGTCGGCGGCGCCAAGGCCCACGGCCCTGTCGTCCGTAGCCACGCTTTCGACCTGCCGAAGAAGATCCGGGCCTTGGCTCTGCGCCACGCCCTGTCGTCGAAGGCCAAGTCGGGTGCGCTGGTCGTCCTGGACAGCGCCGTTCTGACGGATCCGAAGACGGCCGCCCTGCGCGCCAACTTCGACAAGATCGGTCTGAAGAACGCCCTGGTCATCGCCGGTCCGGAAGTGGACGCGAACTTCAAGCTCGCCGCCCGCAACATCCCGAACGTGGATGTCCTGCCGAACGCCGGCCTGAACGTCTACGACGTGCTGCGTCGCCAGACCCTCGTCCTGACCAAGGACGCGGTCGAAGCGATCTCGGCCCGTTTCGCTGAGAAGGAAGCCGCCTAATGGCCGCCACCGCTCGCCACTACGACACGATCCTGTCGCCGGTGATCACCGAAAAGACGACCCTGCTCTCGGAGCAGAACAAGGTTGTCTTCAAGGTGGCCAACGATGCGTCGAAGGACGAAATCGCCGCCGCCGTTGAAGAGCTGTTCAAGGTCAAGGTCACGAAGGTCAACACCATCGTCACCAAGGGCAAGACCAAGCGCTTCCGTGGCATCGTCGGGCGTCGCAACGACGTCAAAAAAGCGATCGTGACCCTGGCCGAAGGCCAGTCGATCGACATCACGACGGGGCTCTAATCAGATGGCCTTGAAGACTTTCAACCCGACCAGCCCCGGCCAGCGCGGCCTGGTGCTGATCGACCGCAGCGAACTTCACAAGGGCAAGCCCGAGAAGAAGCTCGTTGAAGGCCTGACCAAGTCGGGCGGTCGCGGCGGCAACGGCCGTATCGCGGTCCGTTTCCGCGGCGGCGGCGCCAAGCGCCTGTACCGTCTGGTCGACTTCAAGCGTCGTAAGCAAGGCACGGCTTCGGTCGTTCGCCTCGAGTACGATCCGAACCGCACCGCCTTCATCGCCCTGATCAAGTATCAGGCCGACGGCGAGCTGGCCTACATCCTGGCCCCGCAACGCCTGAAGGTCGGCGACGAAGTCGTCACGGCTGAAAAGGTCGACGTGAAGCCGGGCAACGCCTCGCCGCTGCGCACGCTGCCGATTGGCACGATCATTCACAACATCGAGCTGAAGCCCGCCAAGGGTGGTCAGATCGCCCGTTCGGCTGGCGCCTACGCCCAGCTGGTCGGTCGTGACGCCGGCTACGCCCAGATCCGCCTGAACTCGGGCGAGCTGCGCATGGTGCTCGACTCGTGCATGGCCACCGTCGGCGCCGTTTCGAACCCCGACCATATGAACCAGAACCTCGGCAAGGCCGGTCGTTCGCGTCATATGGGCCGTCGCCCGCACGTCCGCGGTGTCGCCATGAACCCGGTCGACCACCCCCACGGTGGTGGTGAAGGCCGGACTTCGGGCGGTCGCCACCCGGTGACCCCGGCTGGTAAGCCGACCAAGGGCGCCAAGACCCGCGTCAACAAGGCCACGGATAAGTTCATCATCCGTTCGCGCCACAAAGCGAAGAAGGGCCGCTAAGCCATGACCCGCTCCGTCTGGAAAGGCCCGTTTGTCGACGGGTACCTCCTGAAGAAGGCCGACGCCGCTCTGTCGTCGGGCCGCAAGGACGTCATCAAGACCTGGTCGCGTCGCTCGACGATCATGCCGCAATTCGTCGGCCTGACCTTCGGCGTCCACAACGGCCACAAGCACGTCCCGGTCTCCGTGTCGGAAGACATGGTCGGCATGAAGTTCGGCGAGTTCGCTCCTACGCGTAACTTCCCGGGCCACGCCGCCGACAAGAAGGCCAAGAGGAAGTAATCATGGCCAAGCAGAAGCAAGAACGCCGCCTGCCGGCCGCCGAAGCGATGTGCAAGGTGCGCACCCTGCGCACCAGCCCGCGCAAGCTGAACCTGGTCGCTCAGTCCATTCGTGGCCTGAACGTCCAGCGCGCTCTGAACGAGCTCGAGTTCAGCCACAAGCGTATCGCTCAGGACGTCCGCAAGGCGCTGTACTCGGCGATTTCGAACGCCGAGAACAACCACAACCTCGACATCGACAGCCTGGTCGTCGCCGAGGCCTATGTGGGCAAGAACCTGATCATGAAGCGTTTCTCGCCCCGCGCTCGCGGTCGCGCGACGCGCGTCGAAAAGCCGTTCTCCGAGATCACGATCGTGGTCCGCGAACTGGGTGAGGCCGCCTAATGGGTCAGAAAGTCAATCCGGTCGGGCTGCGGCTCGGCGTAAACCGCACCTGGGACAGCCGTTGGTTCGCCGACGGCGCCCAGTACGGCAAGATGCTGCACCAGGATCTCGCGATCCGCGCCGCCCTGAAGAAGCGCCTGTACCAAGCCGGTGTCTCGCGCATCATCATCGAGCGTCCGCACAAGAAGTGCCGCATCACGATCTATGCCGCCCGTCCGGGCGTCATCATCGGCAAGAAGGGCGCTGACATCGACAAGCTCCGCAAGGACCTGTCGATCAAGACCGAGGGCGAAGTCCACCTGAACATCGTCGAGATCCGCAAGCCGGAAACCGACGCTCAGCTGGTGGCCGAGTCGATCGCTCAACAACTCGAGCGTCGTATCGCCTTCCGTCGCGCCATGAAGCGTTCGATCCAGTCGGCCGTGCGTCTCGGCGCCAAGGGCATCCGGATCAACGTCTCGGGTCGCCTGGGCGGCGCTGAAATCGCTCGTATGGAGTGGTATCGCGAAGGCCGCGTGCCGCTGCACACCCTGCGCGCCGACATCGACTTTGGCTTCGCTGAAGCCAAGACCACCTACGGCATCATCGGCGTGAAGACCTGGATCTTCAAGGGCGAGGTGCTGGAGCATGATCCGATGGCGCTCGACAAGCGTCTCGCCACCGAGTCCGGCCCGGCCGGCGAAGGTGGCGGCCGTGAGCGCGGCGATCGTCCCGACCGGGGCGACCGTCGTGACCGTCGCGATCGCGCCTAAGGATTAGATCGCCATGCTGTCTCCGAAAAAGACTAAATTCCGCAAGCAGTTCAAGGGCCGCATCCACGGCACTTCGAAGGGCGGCACGCTGCTGAACTTCGGTTCGTACGGCCTGAAGGCCGTCGAGCCGGAGCGCATCACGGCTCGCCAGATCGAAGCCGCCCGTCGCGCCATCACCCGCCAGATGAAGCGTCAAGGCCGCGTCTGGATCCGTATCTTCCCGGACGTGCCGGTCACCGGCAAGCCGGCGGAAGTCCGGATGGGTAAGGGTAAGGGCGCCGTGGATTACTGGGCCGCTCGCGTGGCTCCGGGCCGCATCATGTTCGAAATCGACGGCGTGCCGGACGATGTCGCGCGTGAAGCTCTCCGCCTGGGCGCCGCCAAGCTGCCGATCCGCACTCGTGTTGTCACCCGCATTGATGCGGGTGTGGCTCAGGAAGCATGATCATGAAGATCGCTGACATCCGGGGCCTGACCCCCGACCAACTGGCCGACACCCTGATCAGCCTGAAGAAAGAGCAGTTCAACCTGCGCTTCCAGGCCGCCACGGGCCAGGTCGAGAAGACCCACCGCGTCAACGAGATCCGCAAGGATATCGCGCGGATCAAGACCGTGCTGCGCGCCAAGGCCGCGGCTTAAGGAGAACGATATGCCCAAGCGTATCCTCGAAGGGGTCGTCGTCTCCGACAAGGGCGATAAGACCGTCGTGGTGAAGGTGGAACGGACTATCGTTCACCCGATCCTGAAGAAGATCGTGCGTCAGTCGAAGAAGTACCACGCGCACGACGAATCCAACGCGTACAAGGCCGGCGAAGCAATTCGCATCGTCGAATGCGCTCCGAAGTCCAAGCTGAAGACCTGGGAAGTCCTTCCCAAGGCTTCCGCTTAATCTGGAAGGTTTAGACCATGATCCAGATGCAAACTAACCTGGAAGTCGCCGACAACTCTGGCGCTCGCCGGGTCATGTGCATCAAGGTGTTGGGCGGCGCAGGCCGTCGCTACGCCAGCGTTGGCGACGTTATTGTCGTCTCCGTGAAGGAAGCCATCCCGCGTGGTCGCGTGAAGAAGGGTGACGTGCTGCGCGCCGTCGTCGTTCGCGTGAACCAAAACCTGAAGCGCAAGGATGGCTCGGTCATCCGCTTCGACAAGAACGCCGCGGTGATTGTGAACAAAGCCAGCGAGCCGGTCGGCACGCGGATCTTCGGCCCGGTTCCCCGTGAACTGCGCGCCAAGAACCACATGAAGATCATCTCCCTCGCTCCGGAGGTGCTGTAATGGCCGCTAAGATCAAGAAGGGCGACCGCGTCGTCGTTCTGGCCGGCAAGGACAAGGGCAAGCAAGGCGCTGTCCTGCAGGTCCTGCCGAAGGACAACCGGGTTGTCGTGGAAGGCGTGAACATGGTTTCGCGTCACACCAAGGCCACCCAAGCCGACCCGCAAGGCGGCATCAAGCACAAGGAAGCCGCGCTGCACGTCTCGAACGTCGCCGTCGTGGACTCCAACGGCAAGGCCACCCGCGTCGGCTTCAAGATCGAAGGCGACAAGAAGGTGCGCGTCGCCAAGACGACCGGCGAGGTGATCAATGGCTGATCAAGCTTACGAGCCCCGGCTGAAGACCATTTATCGCGAGCGCATCCGCGCCGCGATGAAGGAGCAGTTCGGCTACACCAACGAGATGCAGATCCCCAAGCTGGACAAGATCGTCCTGAACATGGGTATCGGCGAGGCCGTGGCCGACTCCAAGAAGGCCCAGACCGCTCTGAAGGACCTGCAGGCGATCGCCGGCCAAAAGCCCGTCGCCACCAAGGCGCGCAAGTCGATCGCCGGCTTTAAGCTGCGCGAAGGCATGGTGGTCGGTGGTAAGGTCACCCTGCGCAAGGACCGGATGTACGAATTCCTGGACCGCCTGGTCACGATCGCGCTGCCGCGCGTGAAGGACTTCCGTGGTCTGAACGGCAAGAGCTTCGACGGCCGTGGCAACTATGCCATGGGCCTGAAGGAGCACCTGGTGTTCCCGGAAATCAACTATGACCAGATCGAGCAGATCTGGGGCATGGACATCATCGTCTGCACCACTGCGAACTCCGACCAGGAAGCCAAGGCTCTCCTGAAGGAATTCCAGTTCCCGTTCGTGAACTAAGAGCGGGAAGGGAAAGAAACCATGGCCAAGAAAAGCGCCGTCAACCGCAACGAAGCCGTCAAGGCTCTCGTCAAGAAGTTCGCCGAAAAGCGCGCCGCGCTGAAGGCGATCGCCAACGACGAAAGCCTGCCGCTCGAGGAGCGCTTCGACGCTCGCCTCAAGCTCGCCAAGCTGCCGCGTAACAGCGCCGCGATCCGCATCCGCAATCGCTGCGAAGTCACGGGCCGTCCGCGCGCCTACTACCGCAAGCTGAAGATGAGCCGTATCGCGCTCCGCGAACTGGGTTCGCAGGGTCAGATCCCCGGCCTCGTCAAGTCGAGCTGGTAAGGACGATCAGATGTCGATGAACGATCCCCTGAGCGACCTGATCGCTCGCATCAAGAACGCCGCCACGCGCAAGCGCAACAAGGTCTCGACGCCGGCTTCCAAGCTGCGCGCCCGTGTCCTGGACGTGCTGGCCGACGAAGGCTACATCCGTGGCTACTCGCTGATCGAGAAGCCCGGCGCGTTCCCCGAATTCGAGATCGAGCTCAAGTACTTTGACGGTGAGCCCGTGATCGCCGAGATCAGCCGCGTGTCCAAGCCTGGCCGTCGCGTCTATTCGTCGATCAAGGACCTGAAGCCGATCAAGAACGGCCTGGGCATCTCGATCCTTTCGACGCCGAAGGGCGTCATGTCGGACACCGCTGCACGCGACGCTAACGTCGGCGGCGAAGTCCTCTGCCGCGTCTACTAGGCGCGGGAGGGAAAGAGCATGTCACGTATCGGTAAGAAAGCCGTCGCAATCCCCTCGGGCGTGCAAGTCACGCTCGCGGGTCAGACGGTCACGGTGAAGGGCCCGAAGGGTCAACTGTCGTGGACGATCGCCGACGAAGTCGAAGTCAAGCAAGAGGGCGCTGAGCTCCTGCTGGCTCCGCGCGTCGACACGAAGCGCGCCAAGGGCATGTGGGGTCTGTCCCGCACGCTGGTGGCCAACATGGTGCACGGTGTGACCACCGGCTTCGAGGAAAGCCTCGAGTTGGTCGGCGTCGGTTACCGCGCCGCCATGAAGGGCACCGCCCTGAGCCTCCAACTCGGTTTCAGCCACGACGTGGACGTTGAGGCTCCGGCTGGCGTCACCTTCGCGGTGCCGAAGCAAACCGAAATCAAGATCGCCGGCATTGATAAGCAGGCGGTTGGCGAGATTGCCGCGAAGATCCGCCGCATCCGTCCGCCGGAGCCCTACAAGGGCAAGGGCGTGCGTTATGCTGGCGAGAAGGTTCGCCGCAAGGAAGGCAAGAAGAAGTAAGCCATGGCGCTCTCTCCTCGTGAATCGGCGGCCAAGCGCGCTCAGCGCGTTCGCACCCGCCTCAAGAGCCTCGCCAACGGTCGTCCGCGTCTGTCGGTCTTCCGTTCGTCGAAGAACATCTACGCCCAGATCATCGATGATGAACGCGGCGTGACCCTGGCGTCGGCTTCCACTCTGGAAGCCGAAGGCAAGGGCGCGGACAAGGATGCCGCTGCCGCGGTCGGCAAGCTCGTCGCCGAGCGCGCCATCGAAAAAGGCGTCAAGGACGTCGTCTTCGATCGTGGTGGTTACATCTTCCACGGCCGGGTGAAAGCCCTGGCCGACGCCGCGCGCGAAGCCGGCCTGAACTTCTAAGGGAAACAGAATGGCTCGTGGTGAACAACAGCGCGGTGAAGGCGGTCAACGCCGTGACCGTCGCGACCGCAACGCCCCCGAAGAGCGGGTCGACAGCGACATCGTCGAAAAGCTCGTCCACATCAACCGCGTCGCCGCCACCGTGAAGGGTGGTCGTCGCTTCAGCTTCGCCGCTCTGATGGTCGTTGGCGACCAGAAGGGCCGCGTCGGCTTCGGTCATGGCAAGGCGCGTGAAGTGCCGGAAGCCATCCGCAAGGCGACCGAAGAAGCCAAGAAGACGATGATCCGCGTTCCGCTGCGCGAATCCCGCACCCTGCACCACGACGGCGCTGGCCGTTGGGGCGCTGGCAAGGTGATGATGCGCGCGGCGCCTCCCGGCACCGGCGTCATCGCCGGCGGTCCGATGCGCGCGGTTCTCGAAACCCTGGGCGTCCAGGACGTCGTGGCCAAGTCGACGGGTTCCTCGAACCCGTACAACATGGTTCGCGCCACGTTCGAGGCCCTGAAGGTCCAGTCGTCGCCCCGCCAGATCGCCGCCAAGCGCGGCAAGAAGGTTGGCGACATCCTCGGCCGTCGCGCCGACGGCGCTTCGTCGCCGGAAGCCATCGAGGGCTAAGTCATGGCTGAAGCTAAAACCGTCACGGTGCGCCAAACCGGCAGCCCGATCCGTCGTGAAAAGGACCAGCGCGCCACGCTCGCCGGTCTGGGTCTCAACAAGCTGGGCCGCACGTCCACGCTGGAAGACACCCCGTCGGTCCGCGGCATGATCCGCAAGGTCGCGCACCTGCTGGAAATCGTCGAGTAGTCCTTCTACGCGACGACGAAATACGCCACCCCGGAGCGATCCGGGGTGGTTTTCGTTTGAAATCCCCCGATCGCTCGTATTCGCCATTGAAATCCGAGCTGTTTTAGGGTTTTAAGCGCGCTCTGTTTTTCAAAAGCCGAGTCCGGCCGCTGGCTGGGCGCAGATCTCCAAGGAGAGGCAGATATGACCAAGCTGAACGAACTGGCCCCGCAGGAAGGCTCGACCAAGAACCGCATGCGCGTCGGCCGCGGCCCGGGTTCGGGCAAGGGCAAGACCGCCGGTCGCGGTGTGAAGGGCCAGAAGGCGCGCTCGGGCGTCGCCATCAACGGCTTCGAAGGCGGTCAAATGCCGCTGCACATGCGCATGCCGAAGCGCGGCTTCAACAACCCCTTCCGTCTCGAGTTCGCCGAAGTGAACCTGTGGCGCCTGGAACAAGCCGTCGCCGCCGGCAAGCTGAAGGCCGGCGCCGAACTGGGCGCCGCCGAGCTGATCGCCGCTGGCGTGCTGCGTCGTGAACTGGACGGCGTGAAGCTGCTGGGCAAGGGTGAGATCAAGACCGCCCTGAAGCTGACCGTCTACTCGGCCACCGAAGCCGCCATCAAGGCCGTCGAGGCCGCCGGTGGTTCGGTCACCGTGACCAAGAAGGCCAAGGCGCAAGCCGAAGCCTAACATTGAAGCTGTCATCCCGGACGGCCTCAGGCCGAGCCGGGACCGCGGCAAGCGCCGGCGCCTCCGGAGGTCCCGGCTCTCCGCTTCGCTCCGGCCGGGATGACAGTTCTTTTCGAGGCTCGCCGTGACAACACGGCGGGCCTCACCTATTTGTGGCGCTCTCCTCGGATCAACCTGGTCCGGGAAACCAAATTTCAGAGCGTGGTCGCCGCTAGAAGCGGTTATCCATTTTCGGCAATCGCGCTCCTGAGTCGTGGGGATCTGAATGGCCTCGGCCGCCGAACAACTCGCAGCCAATATGAATTTCGCGTCGTTCCAGAAGGCGACCGAACTTCACAAGCGTATCTGGTTCACGATCATCGCGCTGGTCGTCTACCGCCTGGGCTCCTACGTGCCGATCCCGGGCGTCGACGTGAATGCGTTCGCGCGCCTGTTCAGCAACAATTCCGAGGGCATCCTCGGCATGTTCAACATGTTCTCGGGCGGCGCCGTCTCGCGGATGGCGATCTTCTCGCTGAACGTGATGCCGTACATCAGCGCCTCGATCATCGTGCAGCTGATGGGCTCGGTGTATCCGCCGTGGGAAAAGCTGAAGAAGGAAGGCGGGGAGGCGGGCCGCAAGACCCTGAACCAATATACCCGCTACCTGGCCGTGGTCCTGGCCATCGTGCAGTCGGCCTCGATCGCCATGGGGCTGCAGGCCCAGCCCGGCGTGGTCGCCGGCGGCATCAGCCCGGCCTTCTTCGTCGTCTCGACGGTCGTCGTCCTGACGGGCGGCACGCTGTTCGTGATGTGGCTGGGCGAGCAGATCACCAGCCGCGGCGTGGGTAACGGCGTGTCCTTGATCATCTTCGCCGGCATCGTGGCCCACCTGCCGATCGCCATCGGCCAGTTGCTGGTCCAGTCGCAGACCTCGGGCAACTACACCCCGCTGTTCCTGATCCTGATCGGCTGTATCGTCGCGATCCTGGCCATCGTCTTCATGGAGCGCTCGCAGCGCCGCCTGCTGGTCCACTATCCCAAGCGCCAGCAGGGCAACCGCATGATCGGCGGCGAGAGTTCGTTCATGCCGCTGAAGATCAACACCGCGGGCGTCATCCCACCGATCTTCGCCTCCAGCTTGCTTCTGCTGCCGACGACCGCTCTGCAGTTCATCAACACCGCCAACCTGCCGCAATGGGCCTCGTGGGTCCCCGGCGTGGCCGGCACGCTGCAGCACGGCCACCCGATGTTCCTGGTGTTCTACGCCCTGCTGATCATCTTCTTCTCGTTCTTCTATACCTCGGTCGTGTTCAACCCCGAGGAGACGGCCGAGAACCTGCGCAAGTACGGCGGCTTCCTGCCGGGCATCCGTCCGGGCAAGCGCACCGCCGAGTACCTGGACTACGTGCTGACCCGCCTGACGGTGATCGGCGCGGCCTACATCACCGCCGTGTGTATCGCGCCGGAATTCGTGATGATGGCGATCAAGTCGAACCAGTTCGCCCTGGGCGGCACCTCGATCCTGATCGTCGTGACGGTGACCATGGACACCGTGGCGCAGATCCAGTCGCACCTGCTGGCTCACCAGTACGAGGGCCTGATCAAGAAGTCGAAGCTGCGCGGCGGTCGCAACCGCTAAACCAAGCTTCAAATTTTATAGACATGTCGGAAGCCGGTTTGTCACAAAACCGGCTTCCGTTTCTTTCCGGCGCAATCTAGGTCTTCCTAGGGAGGCGGAGCATGACAGCCGAAAGTGGACGCCGGTTTCGGCGCCCGTCATGCTCCCGATGTTTGAGATAGAGCCTGTTTTCAACAGGCTCTAAGCGGGCCTAAGACCCGTGAACGCGCGAAGGGGCTTATATGAACTTGATCCTGTTCGGTCCGCCGGCGGCGGGGAAGGGCACCCAGGCCAAGCGCCTGGTCACCGAACGCGGCATGGTCCAGCTGTCGACCGGCGACATGCTGCGCGCCGCCATCGCCTCGGGTTCGGAGCTCGGCCAGAAGGTCAAGGGCGTGCTGGACCGTGGCGAGTTGGTCACCGACGAGATTGTCATCGCCCTGATCGAAGACCGTCTGCCTGAGGCCGAAGCGGCTGGCGGCGCGATCTTCGATGGTTTCCCGCGTACGGTGGCCCAGGCCGAGGCGCTGGATAAAATGTTGTCCGCTCGCGGACAGAAGATCGACGTCGTTCTCCGACTCAAGGTAGACGAACCGGCCCTGATCGAACGGATCAAGAAGCGGTTCGAAGAACAGGGAAGGCCGGACGACAATCCCGAAGTCTTCGTGACTCGCCTGGCTCAGTACAATGCCCAGACCGCGCCGCTGCTGCCTTACTATGAAGGGCAGGGGAAGCTTACGGAGCTGGACGGAATGGGTTCGGTCGAAGCCGTCGCCAGTTCCATCGACAACGCGCTCAGCGTCGTCGCTTAAAGAAGCCCCGGATTCATTGGTCTTCCAGTGGATTCAGTTGTTGACGGAAGCGAAACGATCCCTATAACGGGGCGCTTCCGCGAAAGGGCGCGATCCGTGCGCGCCGGTTTGGTTCCTCTGGATCCGGCCGGGCGCGCCGTTCGCGTCTTTAGTGCGTGACTAGGAGAACATTAGACGTGGCCCGTATCGCAGGCGTCAACATCCCGACGAACAAGCGCGTTCTGATCGCGCTTCAGTACATTCACGGCATCGGCCAAAAGTCGGCTCGTGAAATCATCACGAAGGTGGGCATCGAGGATGCGCGTCGCGTCAATCAACTGACCGACGCTGAAGTCCTGCAGATCCGCGAGACCATCGACCGCGACTATACCGTCGAGGGCGATCTGCGTCGCGAGAACTCGATGAACATCAAGCGTCTGATGGACCTGGCCTGCTATCGCGGCCTGCGTCACCGTAAGGGCCTGCCGGTCCGCGGTCAGCGCACCCACACGAACGCTCGTACCCGCAAGGGTCCGGCCAAGCCGATCGCCGGCAAGAAGAAGTAAGGTAGCCTGACCGATGGCCAAGGAACCGGGTCGCGTTAAACGCCGCGAACGTAAGAACATCACCTCGGGCGTGGCGCATGTGAACGCCTCGTTCAACAACACCATGATCACCATCACCGATGCCCAGGGCAACACGATCTCGTGGTCCTCGGCCGGCATGATGGGCTTCAAGGGCTCGCGCAAGTCGACCCCGTATGCCGCTCAGATGGCTGCGGAAGACGCGGGCAAGAAGGCTGCCGAACACGGCGTGAAGACTCTGGAAGTCAATGTCTCGGGTCCGGGTTCGGGCCGTGAGTCGGCTCTGCGCGCGCTGCAAGCCGCGGGCATGACCATCACGACCATCCGCGACGTCACGCCGATCCCGCACAACGGCTGCCGTCCGCCCAAGCGTCGTCGCGTCTAGTACTTTTTAGACCACTAATCTCTTCGCCGGCTGCGCAAAAACGCGGCCGGCGAGCCGCGTTCAAGGGACCCGACCACGTGATCGAAAGAAACTGGAACGAACTGATCCGTCCTGAGAAGCCGCAAATCGAAACCGGCGCCGATGCGACCCGCAAGGCCCGTATCGTCGCTGAACCGCTCGAACGCGGTTTCGGCGTGACGCTGGGCAACGCCCTGCGCCGCGTTCTTCTGTCGTCGCTGCAAGGCGCCGCCGTCACCGCCATCCAGATCGATGGCGTGGTGCACGAATTCTCTTCGCTCGAAGGCGTCCGTGAAGACGTCGTCGACATCGTTCTGAACATCAAGCAACTGGCCGTGCGCATGCACGCCGAAGGTCCGAAGCGCATGACCCTGCGCGCCACGGGCCCCGGCCCGGTGACGGCTGGTCAGATCGAGACCCCGGCCGACATCGAAATCCTGAACCCCGACCACGTGCTCTGCTCGCTGGACGACGGCGCTTCGGTGCGCATGGAGTTCACGGTCAACACCGGCAAGGGCTACGTCCCGGCCGACCGCAACCGTCCGGAAGACGCGCCGATCGGCCTCATCGCCGTCGACGCCCTGTACTCGCCGGTCAAGCGCGTCGCCTATCGCGTCGAGCCGACCCGTCAAGGCCAGTCGCTGGACTACGACAAGCTGATCCTGGAAGTCGAAACCAACGGCGCCGTCACTCCGGTGGACGCCGTGGCTTACGCCGCCCGGATCCTGCAGGACCAACTGCAGATCTTCATCACCTTCGAGGAACCGAAGGCCAAGTCGGCCGACGAGTCCAAGCCGGAACTGCCGTTCAACCCGGCCCTGCTGAAGAAGGTCGACGAGCTGGAACTGTCGGTCCGTTCGGCCAACTGCCTGAAGAACGACAACATCGTCTACATCGGCGACCTGATCCAGAAGACCGAAGCCGAGATGCTCCGCACCCCGAACTTCGGCCGCAAGTCGCTGAACGAGATCAAGGAAGTTCTCGCCGGCATGGGTCTGCACCTCGGCATGGACGTGCCGAACTGGCCGCCGGAGAACATCGAAGACCTGGCCAAGAAGTTCGAAGACCAAATCTAAGACTTCTTCGCTACCGCGCTTAATCCGGGCCGCTCTCTTGAGGGCGGCCTGGGCCTTTTGAAGCCGCACCCGCGGTGGAGGGCCCCGGCGCTTCGCTCTGACCCGGTCGGGAAAGACCAGGATTGGTGACAATCAGGCGCTCCTTGTCAGGACGCCGCTCGGGCCAGATGCCCAGGAGATAGAAAATGCGTCACGGTAAGGCTCACCGTAAACTCGGCCGTACCTCGGCTCACCGCACCGCCATGTTCGCCAACATGTCGGCCTCGCTGATCAAGCACGAGCAGATCGTCACCACCCTGCCGAAGGCCAAGGAACTGCGTCCGATCGTCGAGAAGCTGGTCACCCTGGCCAAGCGCGGCGACCTGCACGCTCGTCGTCGGGCCATCAGCTCGGTTCGCGACGTCGAACAAGTCGGCAAGCTCTTCGCGGTCCTCGGCCCGCGCTACAAGGATCGTCAGGGCGGCTACATCCGCGTCCTGAAGGCCGGCTTCCGCTACGGCGACAACGCCCCGCTGGCCGTCATCGAGTTCGTCGAGCGCGACGTCTCGGAAAAGGGCAAGGACTCGGGTCCGGTCTTCACGAACGACGCCGAAGACTAAGATCTTTCAGCCTAGGCTGAACGCAGAGGCCCCGGAGCGATCCGGGGCCTTTTTCGTTGCGCGCTATGCCCGTTTGCAGGCCCGCGAGCCGACCACGGCTGCATAGTCGGCGGCCGGTTGCAGCCCCATGGACGCACGACGCTGATCCAGGTTGGCGGGATCCTCGGTCTCGAACGCCGTCCAGACGCCCTGGTCGTTGCAGCGGCCTTGGCTGCCGTAGCGCTGCAGGCGCTTCTGGGCGACGGCGACGCGGTCGTACAGCATAGCGTAGCTGGTCGGCCGGGCCTTGCCCTCCTGGGCCAGCTTCTCCAGCTGCGGCAGGACCTCGGCCTGGAAGGCGGCGTCACGATCGGCGTGCTGGGCCAGCAGGAAGGCGGCCTGGTCGGCTTCCTTGCCGTACGTGTCGATCGTGTACCAGCCGTGAGCCTTCAGCCGCTCCTTGAGCCAGGCGGTGTTGGCCTGGTCGACGCCGCAGCCGTCCAGCTGGATGATGCGATGGGCGTAGCCGCGCGCGGCGTCCGAGAGGCCAGCAGCCCAGTGGATGCGCTGGATGGCGATGCCGACTTGAAAGCGGGTCAGCTGGTCCTTGGCGGCGCGCGTATAAAGCTCGGCCAGTTCGGGGGAGGGGGCCTTGGCGGCCAGCTTGGCCCAATAGGCCGCGCCGCTGTAGGGCTGCGGAACCTCGAGACCACTCAGGGCGTCGGCGTTCAGCTTGTAGGCCACCGCGATCGCCGCTTCGGCCGCCTTCAACTCGGTCGCCTGTTCGACATCCGACGCGGTCTCTTCCTTTAGCGACTTCAACGCGCGCTCGCGCGCGTCGGCATCGCACGTGTACTGCAGCGCCGTCATCTGGGCGTGGGCGGATGATACGCCCACCACGGTGACGGCGGCCGCGAGGAGCAGAGGCGAAGCTTTCATGCCGCCAAGCTCCGCCGCGTTTGCGGCGAAGTTGTGTTCCAGCGTCTTCTGATCCTAGGGTCGAGTATCGGCCGTCCGCACCGGGTGCGGCCACACTTGCTAACATTTGCGTATGTCACGAAAACGCTGCGAGAACGTCGTTCTTTCGTGGCTGGATGCGGACGTCTTCCACGAGCCGGGACGGGGGAAACGTGCTCCAGTTTGGAAAGAAGGCGGCCAAGGCCGCGCCACTGCCGGCGTTCGTCGCCGACGCACCCGAGCCGGATCAGGCGCTTTGGCGGCTGATCGAGGGTAATTCGGCCTTCGTCGAGGGGCGGGGCGCGCCGGCCAACAGCCGCGACCATCTCAGGAAACTGGCCGAGGCCCAGCATCCGTTCGCGATCATCGTGGGCTGCGCCGACAGCCGGGTTTCGGCGCAACTGCTGTTCAACCAGCGGCTCGGTGAACTGTTCGTGGTGCGGCTGGCGGGCAACACTGTCGACCGCGTGGCCCTGGGCTCGATCGCCTACGGGGCTTCGGTCCTGGGTTGCAGCCTTATCGTCGTGCTGGGCCACGCCAAGTGCGGGGCGGTCACCGCGGCGGTCGAGATGGTCGAGCGCGGGGCCAACTATTCCGGTGCGATCGCCGAGATGGTCCTGCCGATCGTGCCGGCCGTAATCGCCGCCAAGACCGCCAGGCCGCGGGACCTGGTCGACGCCTCGGTGCGCGAGAACGTCCGCCGAGTCGCCGAAGGCCTGCGCCGCGCCGACCCGGCCATCGTCCAGGCGCTGGAGGAGGGCCGTCTCAAGATCGTCGGCGCCCACTACGAGCTGACGACGGGCGAGGTGGAGTTCTTTGCTTAGGCTTTGGGCTTCACGGGCCGCGCCGGATTGCCGACCACGGTCGCGCCCGGCGCCACGTCGCGCGTGACCACCGCGCCGGCGCCGATCACTGCGTCGTCGCCAATGGTCACGCCGGGCAAGATGATCGCCCCGCCGCCGATCCAGACATTGGCGCCGATGTGGATCGGCTTGCCGGACTCTTGGCCCGTGCGGCGCAGGGCGGGGTCACGCGGGTGGTCGGCGGTCAGGATCTGGACGCCCGGACCGATGGCCGTGGCCTCGCCAATCGTGACCTCGGCGACATCCAGGATCACGCAGTTGAAGTTCATAAACACGCGATCGCCGAGGCGGATGTTATAGCCGTAGTCGACGAAGAACGGCGCGCGGACGGCGACGTCCTGGCCCACCGCGCCCAGGCCCTGGGCCAGCAGCATCGGGCGCTCGTCCAGGCCGGAGGCGTTGTAGTGGTCCATCCAGCTTTGAGCTACGCGCTGGTCGGCCTGCAGCTCGGCGTCGACGACATAGAGTTCGCCGGCCAGCATCCGTTGCTTCTGGGTCTTCACGCGACAACTACTCCTTGGTCAGGTCCTGGCGGCGGAACATGAACACCGCCGCCGCGGCCAGGGCTATGGTCCACGCGACCAGGACCGCCAGGGCCGCGCCGGCCGAGCCGCTGGCCGCGCCCAGCTGGGTAGGATCCAGCAGGCTGGCGCGCAGCAGGTCGGCGTCGAACACGGGCAGGGCCAGCAGCTTCCAGCTGGGCTGGCCTTGTTCCATCAGGCGCAGGGTGCTGGCCAGGATGGTCTGGATGAACCGCGCGCCCAGGCAGACGATGACCACGCCCATGGTCGAGCGCGAAATCACGCTCACCAGGGCCGCCAGCGCCGCCAAAGTCATGGCCTCCAGCCAGGTGATAGCCAGCACGCCCAAGACGTCGAAGCCGTTGGCGCCAAACATTGAGGCGGCGAAGGTCTTGCCGTTGATAGCTGCGCCGATCACGGCGGCGATGGCCGACAGGATGGCGGTCAGGACCAGGCTCCAGAACACCCCCTCGCCGACGACCAGCAGCTTGGCCAGCAGCAGGTTCTGGCGCGTGTTGCGCGGGGTCAGCAGCCGCCAGGTCTCCCAGCGATAGTCGCCGGCGAGCACGGCCGCTGCGCCGATCATCAGGAACAGGGCGTCGAAGGTGGCCGCGCCGCTGGACAGGGCCTTGATCACCTGGTCGACCAAGCCGATCCCCAGGCCCGGCATCGGCTTCTTGATCAGGAAGCGCAGGAAGAGGTCGCCCCCCACGCTCATCATGAAGCCCACGATGGGCGCGAAGCAGAAGCCCCAGAAAAGGGCCGAGCGGTCGCGCAGCAGGCGGAAGCGTTCGGCGGTGATGGCGTCGGCGAGCATCAGACGGCCCCCCCTTGCGCGTTGGCGGTCGTCTCGAGGGTCTTGAGGTAGACGCCCTCCAGGTCGGCGTCGCGCCAGCGGGCCTCGGTGATCTCGACCCCGGCCTCGACCAGGGCGCGGATCAGGGCAGGGGTCTCGTCGCGGCGGATGTCGGCCAGGGCCGCATCGGCGCCGTCGGCGACGCCCTTGGCGCCCAACACGGCCAGGACCTGGGCGATGGGCGAGGCGGCGGTGATGCGCAGACGCGCCTCGCCGGCGGTGAGGTCGGCCACGGCCCCCTCGGCCACGACCTTGCCCTTGGAGAGGATGGCGACCCGATCGCAGACGCGGCGCACCTCGTCCAACTGGTGACTGGCCAGGATGACCGTGACGCCTTCGCGCTGGGCCAGGTCGACGATCAGGGCGCGGATCTCCTGGATGCCGGCCGGATCCATGCCGCTGGTCGGCTCGTCCAGGATCACCAGTTCGGGCTTGGTGAAGAAGGCCGCGGCCAGGCCCAGGCGCTGCTTCATGCCGACCGAGTAGCCGCTGGTCGAGCGGTCGGCGGCGTGAGCGATGCCTACCCGCTCCAGCCAGCCGTCGATATTGGGATCCTTGAGGCCGCTCTCGAGCGCCAGCATCTTCAGGGTGTCGCGGCCGGTCAGATAGGCCGGATAGCGCGGCGTCTCGATCATGGCCCCGACCTTGCGCAGGGCGGTGACGTCGCCGGGCGCGGCGCCGGACAGGCGCACCGCGCCGCTAGTCGGACGAACCAGGCCCAGGGCGATGCGGAAAAGAGTGCTCTTGCCCGCGCCATTGGGGCCCAGGACCCCGAACACGCCGCCGGCCGGAATGGCCAGGGAGAAGTCGTCAAGGGCGCGCACCGCCCCGTAGGTCTTGGTGAGGCGGTCGGCCTCGAGGGCGATCGACATGCGAAAATCCCGGACGCCGACGAGTCGGCTCGTAGCGGGGACTATGGCGAGGCGACGGGCTCGCGCCAAGTTTAAGAGCCGGTCATGCTCCAGCTTCCATAGTCGGGCTGAATGCCGGTCGTCATATGGCTGCAACGTTGAGCGCCGATCAGGGGTGAAATCCTGGTTTCTGTGAGTTGCGTCGATGCTGGTCCGCCGCGTCCTGTCCCTGGTTCTGGCCGCCGGCCTGGCTCTATCGGCCGGTACGGCCTTGGCGCGCGAGACGGCGCCGCACCTGACGATCCTGGTGTCGATCGACGGCTTCCGCGCCGACTATCTGGATCGCGGCGACACCCCGACCTTGAAGGCCCTGGCCGACGACGGGGCCCGGGCGGCGATGCGGCCCTCGTTCCCGTCGGTGACCTTCCCCAACCACTACACCCTGGTGACCGGCAAGCGTCCGGACCGCAACGGCATCGTCGGCAACACCATGGAAGACCCGGCCATCCCGGGCGAGACCTTCAACATGCAGAGCCTGGACTCGCGCTGGTGGAGCCAGGCCGCGCCGCTATGGGTCTCGGCTGTGCGTCAGGGCAAGCGGGCGGCGGCGATGTTCTGGCCGGGCTCGGAGGCCGAGATCCAGGGCGTGCGCCCGTCGAAATGGGTTAAGTTCGACAAGAAGATGACCGAGGCGGACCGCGTCGATCAGTTGCTGGCCTGGCTGGACGAGGCCGACGGCCCGCCGCTGGCCTTCACCACCCTCTATTTCGACCGGGTCGACACCGACGGCCACAACCACGGCCCGGAGTCGCCCGAGGTTCGCGCCGCCACCGCCCAGATCGACACGGCCCTGGCGCGGCTGGTCGAGGGACTGAAGGCCCGCGGCCGGTTCGAGACCACCGACATCGTCGTGGTCGCCGACCACGGCATGGCGCCGCTGCCGGCCGCCAACCGCGTGGTGCTGGATGACCTGGTCGACGTCTCCAAGGTCCATGTCGTCGGCGTGGGCGCGGTGACCTCGCTGGCGCCGCTGCCCGGCGCCGAGAAGCGGGTGGCCAAGGCGCTGTTGCGGCCCCTGCCACACATGACCTGCTGGAAGAAGTCGAAGATCCCGGCCCGCTACCACTACGGCCGTAACGCGCGCGTTTCGCCGATCGTCTGCCTGTCGGAGGCGGGCTGGTACACCACCACCCGCGAGGCCCAGGCCAAGCGTAAGTCGCTCGGAAAGGACGGCGGCGCCCACGGCTTTGATCCCTACGATCCGACCATGCGCGCGGTGTTCGTGGCCCACGGTCCCTCATTCAAGCCCGGCGTCGTGCTGCCCGGCTTCGACAATGTCGACGTCTATCCGCTGCTGGCCAAGCTGTCGGGGATCAAACCCGAGAAAGGCGACGGCTCGCTGAAGATCGTGGACCAGGCGCTACGCTAGAGCATTTAACCGATCCGTTCGGATCGGAAAATGCTCTAGCGGCTTTGGCTACGGCTGGGGATGGCGCTGCTGCGTCTGCGAACCGGGGAGGGCTTGGCCATCGCCGCCGCCGAGGCGGGCGTCGCCGACCGGTCGCATCTGAACCGCGCCATGAGCCGGTTCTTCGGGATCACGCCGCTGACGTTGGCCAGGCTGCTCCAGGGTGTTCGATCTTGACGCGCGCCGACGCGTGTCAACAACCTTCGGGAAAATGCTTTTGGGGGAAGCGCATTGTCCAATCCGCATGATTTCCATGTTCCGCAGGACCACTACGGCAAGGACGACCTGCTGAAGTCGGGCCTGGGTGGCTATTTCGGGCCTGGCAACGCGCAGCTGCCAGCGCCGCCGATGCTGATGATGGATCGGATCACCGAGATCAGCCTCGACGGCGGCGATTTCGGCAAAGGCTTCGTCGCCGCCGAGCTGGATATCACGGCGGACCTCTGGTTCTTCGGCTGCCACTTCATCGGTGATCCGGTGATGCCGGGATGCCTGGGCCTGGACGCCATGTGGCAGGTGATCGGCTACTGGCTTGGCTGGTCCGGTTCGCCGGGCAAGGGGCGGGCGATCGGCGTGGGCGAGGTGAAGTTCCGCGGCCACGTGACATCCGGCGTCAAAAGGGTGCGCTACGAGATCAGCCTGCGCCAAGTGCGGCGCGGCAAGCTAGCCCTGGCCCTGGCGAACGGCCGGCTGCTGGCCGACGGCGCGTGCGTCTATACCGCGACCGACCTCAAGGTCGGCATGATCGCCAGCGCGGGCTGAGCGGCGGGATCGGTTGACCGCCGCCTCGGACTCCTGCGGAATTGGTTTCGATATGTGTTAAATATTGTCGTTCATCGAAAGGATGAGCGACATGTCCCAGAACCCGCGAAACCTAGTCGCCGCCCTAATCTATCGTGACCCCAAGGCC
The DNA here is from genome assembly GCA_903900155.1 of uncultured Caulobacterales bacterium. GTDB lineage: Bacteria > Pseudomonadota > Alphaproteobacteria > Caulobacterales > Caulobacteraceae > Caulobacter. The sequence goes on from CAIUMD010000052.1 coordinate 23,560, forward strand.
GCCATGCTTTGGTTGAAGCAGGCCTTCGGCTTCGAGCTTACCTTCCTGATCGAGGACGAGAAGGGCGGTCCGGCGCACATCCAGATGAGCTACGGCCCCGCCACACTGATGATCGGCCACGAGTGGAGCGAGAACCACGCCAGCCCTGTGTCGCTCGGCGGCAAGAACACTCAGGCGATCCACATCTATGTCGACGCCGACATCGACGCTCACTGCGAGCGCGCCCGCGCCGCGGGGGCCGAGATCTTGGTCGAGCCGGCCAACCAGTTCTATGGCGACCGCACCTATCGCTGCCGTGATATAGAGGGGCATATCTGGACCGTGGCTTGCCCGGTCGAGACCATGTCGATCGCGGACATGGAAGCCCGCAGCGGTATGAAGATCGTCGTGGCCAAAGGATGATCTCTCCCGACGACTGCCGCCGACTGGCCCTGTCGATGCCACAGGCGATTGAGAATTCGCACAGGGGCACGGTCGACTTTCGGTGGGGGAAGATCTTCGCCACTGTGGGCGATCCGACGCCGAATGGTCGATGGTCAAGCTGACGCCGGATCAGCAGGAGATGTGCGTCGAGGCCGAGCCTGGGGTCTTCGTCCCCGTGCCGGACGGCTGGGATAGGGGCGGGGCGACCCGCTTGCGCCTGGACGCCTGCGACGAGGTCACTGCAAAAGGCGTGCTGCTGGACGCTTGGCGCAATGTCGTGCCGAAGACACTGCAGTGAGCGAGGCCCTCGATCGCACCCTGGCGGCGCTGGCCGATCCGCACCGGCGGCGCACGGTCGACCTGCTGCGTGAGCGGCCCCGCCGGGCCGGCGGCGAGTGTTGGCTGAGCTTGCTGGCGGGGGCTTGCGAGCCGGGCGAACAGCGTCCAACTAGAGGCCGCCGGGGAGGGCGACGCATGAACCAACCGATCCAAATCACTGGGAAGACGCGACAGGCCGCCTTGGGCTTCATCTTCGTCACCGCGACCCTGGATGTTCTGTCCCTGGGCGTGATGATCCCCGTCCTGCCCTACCTGGTGAAGTTGTTCGGTGGCGGCGACACCGCCGTGGCCGCCGACTGGACGGTGCTGTTCGCCACCACCTGGGGCGTGATGCAGTTCTTCTGCTCGCCGATCCTGGGGCTGATGTCCGACCGCTGGGGGCGCCGCCCGGTGATCCTGACCTCGATCTTCGGCCTGGGCGTCGACTTCCTGTTCATGGCCTTCGCGCCGACCCTGTGGTGGCTGTTCGTCGGGCGGATCCTGAACGGCATGACGGCGGCCAGTTTCTCGACCGCCGGGGCCTATGTCGCCGACGTCACCACGCCCGAGAACCGCGCCAAGGGTTTTGGCCTGATGGGCGCGGCGTTCGGCGTCGGCTTCACCTTTGGCCCCGCCCTTGGCGGCTGGCTGTGGAAGTTCGACCACCACGCGCCGTTCCTGGTCTGCGCGGGCCTGGCCCTGTGCAACTGGCTGTACGGCTTCTTCGTCCTGCCGGAATCGCTGCCGCCTGAGCGCCGCCAGCCGCGCTTCGACTGGAAGAAGGCCAATCCGGTCGGCTCGCTGCATCTGCTGCAAAAGCATCCGGGCCTGCTGGGCCTGGCCGGCGTCGGCTTCCTGTTCCAGCTGGCCCACAACGTGTTGCCCAGCGTCTTCGTGCTCTATATGGGCTTCCGCTATGGCTGGAGCCCGGAGGTCATCGGCCTGACCCTGATGGCCAGCGGCGTTGCCGGGATCATCGTCCAGGGCCTGATCGTCGGGCGAGTGGTCAAGGCCGTGGGCGAGCGTGGAGCGCTGCTGATCGGCCTGTTCTCGGGCTTCGCCGGCTTCATGATCTACGGCCTGGCGCCGACCGGCTTCCTCTATTTGTGCGGCCTGCCGCTGTTCGCGCTGACCGGCCTGATCCAGCCGGGCCTGATGGGTCTGATGACCCGCCGCGTCGCGCCGAACGAGCAGGGCCAGTTGCAGGGCGCCAACTCGGCCCTGTTGGGCGTCTCGTCGATCATCGGCCCGCCGCTGTTCCTGCTGCCGTTCGCTTTCGCCATCCGCCACGACGCGACCTTGCGCCTGCCGGGCCTGCCCGTCCTGATCGCCGCGAGCCTGATGCTGGCCTCGACGCTCTTGGCCTACGCCAAGGCCCGTTCGGCGCCGGCCGGGGAACCCCAGGCGGCTTGACGCCTTAGAGTCGCCCGAAAGCTCGGCTGAGGTCGCGGACAAGATTTAGGAGTTATTCTTGAAGACCACCCTTCGCGTCCTGCTGCCCGTCGTCGTCCTGCTGGCGGCCTGCTCGAACCCCACAGGCCAGACCCAGGCCCAATCGGTTTCTGGAGCGATCCCGGACATGCCCGCGCCGACCAAGCGCGCGCCGGCCGATTCCGCGTCGATGAAGCTGTCGTTCTCGCCGGTGGTGAAGAAGGCCGCGCCGGCCGTGGTCAATGTTCAGAGCCGCCGGGTGGTGCGCCAACGCGTCGATCCGTTCTGGGACTTCTTCATGGGCGGCGGCGCGCCGCGCGAGCAGGTGCAGGGCTCGCTGGGCTCCGGCGCCATCGTCCGCGCCGACGGGGTGATCATCACCAACCACCACAACATTGAGGGCATCGTCGAGGGCAAGGGCGACATCACCGTCCAGCTGGCCGACCGCCGCGAGTTCCCGGCCACCGTGCTGCTGGATGACCCGCGCGCCGACCTGGCCGTGCTGAAGATCGATACCAAGGGCGAGAAGCTGCCCGTCATGGCCATCGACGACCAGGAGCAGCTGGAAGTCGGCGATCTGGTCCTGGCCATGGGCAACCCGTTCGGCGTCGGCCAGACCGTGACCAACGGCATCGTCTCGGCCCTGGCGCGGACGGACGTCGGCGCGGCCGACTTCGGCAGCTACATCCAGACCGACGCGGCCATCAATCCCGGCAACTCCGGCGGCCCGCTGGTCGACATGGACGGCGACCTGGTCGGCATCAACACCTTCATCATCTCGCGTTCTGGCTCATCCTCGGGCGTCGGTTTCGCCATCCCGGCCAATGTCGTGCGGCAGGTGGTCGGCGCGGCCCTGGGCGGCGCCCACGTGGTCGTGCGGCCCTGGCTGGGCGTGAAGGGCCAGCCGGTGACCGGCGACATCGCCAAGAGCCTGGGCATGACCGCCCCGCGCGGCGTGCTGATCGCCCAGGTCTATCCCGGCTCGTCGGCCGATCGCGCCGGCCTGAAGGAAGGCGACGTCATCCTGTCGATCGACGGGCGTCCGGTGAACGACGAGGGCGGCGGCGCCTTCGCCATCGGGGCCCACAAGGTCGGCGACCGCTTGCCCATGCAGATCCAGCGCAACGACCGCGAACAGACCATCACGGTCCGCGCCGACGCCGCGCCCGAGACTCCGGCCAAGGACGAGCGCGCCATCAAGGGCGATAACCCGTTCAGCGGCGCGACCCTGGTCAATCTGTCGCCGGCCGTGGCCCAGGAGCTGGGCCTGGATCCGTTCCTCGGTCGCGGGGTGCTGGTGACCCAGATCGGCCAAGGCTACGCTATGAGCGCGGGCCTGCGCCCGGGCGATTTCGTGCGCGAGATCAACGGGCGTCCGATCAACACGGTGGCGGATGTGGCCTCGGCGACGGCGGGACAGGCGCGTAACTGGACCGTGACGATCGAGCGTCAGGGCCAGCGGATCACGGCGCGTCTGACGCTCTGACGTCCCAGGCCGCGCGGGCCAGCATGGCGAACATGGCGGCCAGCACGACCGGCCCCAACGGGATCGCCTTGAAGGCTTCGGAGAAGATGATCAGCGGCAGGCTGTAGGCGGCCAGGGCGGTCACGCGCTCGCCCGGTTGCCAGCTCTGCCCTGGCCCCATGCGCGCTATGGCTAGGGTGACGGCGGCGGCCGATACTATCGGCATGTCATAGATGAAGGCGTAGGGCGTGGTCAGGAACAGGCCAACCTGCAGCGTGGCGGCGTCCAGGGCGGTGGGCGCGGGCTTGGATCGGCTGCGGTGGAACAGCGCCAGAAGCACCGCGACGACCACGGCCGCCACGAGCAGTTGCATCGCGCTGAAAATGGGCGCGCTGAGGCCCGCGCTGCGCAGGCTGGCGGTTACGGTCGGCATAAGCCATCCCAGCTTGTCCCAGTCACGCTCAAGAGCTCGCGAGAACCCGGGCAGAGCCTTCAGCCAAGCCAGCCAGGCCCCTAAGCCAAAGACCAACACGCTGGTCACGGCCAGGGCCGCGACCATCAGCACGGTGGCCGCTAGCGGACGCCAGCGCCGTCCCACCAGTAGCACCAGCGGTACGAGGACGAAGATCTGCGGCTTGCAGGACAGCAGACCTAAGAGGACACCGGCCAGCCAGGGACGCCTTTCCATGACGCGGAAGCCGCCGATCAGCAGGGCCGCGGTGATCAGGCCGTTCTGGCCGAAGATGATCGTCAGGATCGTGGTCGGCGCCAGCACCGCCAGCCAGGGCAGGCGCGCGCCGCGCTCGGTCGCCCCGACCGCCAGGGCGAAGCCGATCAGTCCTAAGGCCGTCCAGACGGCGAAGGCGGGCATGTAGCCCAGCAGGCCCAAGGGGCCCAGGAACAGAAGCAGCATCGGCGGATAGATGCACGGATAGAACTTCTGGAAGCCCGGCAGCAACGCGTGCTGGACGCTCTCCAGCAGCTTGAAGTCATAGATCTGCGCGGCCGGGTGGGCGTGCAGGAAGCGGCCGAAGCTCCAGAAGGCATAGAAGTCCGCGAACAGCGGATCGCCGTCCGCCTGATCCGTGGTCACGTATCGGAAGATGGCCAGCGCCTGGTAGAGCACCAGGGCCGCCGCGACGATCGCCAGCATCAGACCGCTGCGACGCGTTCCCGGCTTCTCGGCCTGATCGTCCATGTCCGTCCTCATCGTTAACGCGGGCACTTTGAGGGCAAGGTGATAATGGGACTTGAACGGGCGGGCCTGCTAGAAGGACGGGATGTCCGATCTCTTCCAGGCCGCCGGCCTGACGCCTCACGCCCCAGCGCCGCTGGCTGACCGCCTGCGGCCCCAGAGCCTCAATGAGGTGGTGGGCCAGCAGCACCTCCTGGGTCCCGAAGGCCCCATCGGCCGCATGGCGGCGGCCCACCGCCTGGCCTCAATGATCCTGTGGGGGCCGCCCGGCACCGGCAAGACCACCATCGCCCGCCTGCTGGCCAAGGCCGGTGGGTATGAATACCAGCAAATCTCGGCCGTCTTCTCGGGCGTCGCTGACCTGAAGAAGGCCTTCGAGCAGGCGCGCGCCCGCCGAATGGCCGGCCAGAGCACCTTGCTCTTCGTCGACGAGATTCACCGCTTCAACCGCGCCCAGCAGGACGGTTTCCTGCCATTCGTGGAGGAGGGGATCGTCACCCTGGTCGGGGCCACGACCGAGAACCCCTCGTTCGAGTTGAACGGCGCGCTCCTGTCGCGCTGCCAGGTGTTCGTGCTCAAGCGCCTCACCGAAGACTCGCTGGACCTGCTGCTCCAGCGCGCCGAGGCCGCCGAGAACCGGCTGTTGCCGATCGACGCCGAGGCCCGCGCGACCCTGGTCTCGATGGCCGATGGCGACGGCCGCTACCTGCTGACCCTGGCCGAGACCCTGTTCTCGATTGGCGCCGACAGCCCGCTGAACCCGACCCAACTGGGCCAGTTCCTGCAGAAGCGTCGCCCAGCTTACGACAAGAACCGCGAGGAGCACTACAACCTCATCTCGGCCCTGCATAAGTCGGTGCGCGGCAGCGATCCGGACGCGGCGCTGTACTGGCTGGCGCGGATGCTGGAGGGCGGCGAGGACCCGCTGTTCATCGCCCGCCGCCTGGTGCGCATGGCGTCCGAGGACATCGGCGCGGCCGATCCGCTGAGCCTGCTGCTGACCACGGCCGCCAAGGACGCCTACGACTTCCTGGGCAGTCCCGAAGGGGAGTTGGCCCTGGCCCAGGCGGTGGTCCACATGGCGTCGGCGCCCAAGTCGAACGCCGTCTACAACGCCTACAAGGCCGCCCGCCGCGCCGCCAAGGAGACCGGCAGCCTGATGCCGCCGGCCCATATCCTCAACGCTCCGACCAAGCTGATGAAGTCGCTGGGCTATGGCGACGGCTATGCCTACGACCACGATGTCGAGGGCGGCGTCTCGGGCCAGAACTACTTTCCGGACGGCATGGCTCGGCAGCGGTTCTATGAGCCTAAGCCCGTCGGGGCCGAGGCCAAGGTGCGTGAGCGCTTGGAGGCCTGTGGCAAGGTGCGTAAGGACGGCAAGTAACGCGAGTTTGAGCTTGCGCACGCGCGATAGTTGCTCTTTGTTTGTTCTCGAAGCGATTATGCGGGTGACCGATGAAGAAGCCTATCGATCGGGAGAAGCGTAAAGCTGATCTGCAGGTTCGACTGAAGCTCTTCACGACCAATGCGACGACCTATGCCTACGCGGTTATGGGCGCTTCCTTCATTGACCCCTATATCAAGGGTGCAGGTTTCAAGACCGCGAGCTACGTCGGTATGGCGCTCGCACTCGTGCTGCACACGATAGCGTGGTATTCTGCTCCCCACGGAGAAAAGCCATGACGCCCCTGGAGGCCATGATCTACATCTTGGGTCCGATCGGCATTGCGGTCGGTATCTATGCGCTTTTCCTCAAGCGCGAGCTTGACCGCTTGCAAGCACAAGACCGCGAGAGCCATTCCGCTGAGTAAGCCGTTTTCCGCGGGCCAACGCCCGTCCCGTCGTGCCCCAGGCGTCGCCAAGCCCAAAGCTATCGAGCGCCCAATCACCTTGACACAGGAGGAGATCGAAGCGGCCAAGTCGTGGGTGCTGTACGAGGACGAGGCGATCATCGTGCTGGACAAGCCGGCCGGCCTGTCCAGCCAGGGCGGGCGGATCAAGGCCCATACGCTGGACGACCTGCTGTGGGCGTTCGCCAAGCCGGGCAAGGCGCGGCCGCGCCTGATCCATCGCCTGGACCGTGACACCTCGGGCGTGATCCTGACGGCCAAGACCAAGCCGGGCGCGGCCTTCCTGGGCGAGGCCATGATGGCCAAGCGCTTCCGCAAGAGCTACCTGGCCATCGTCGCGCCGGGGGCGCCCGAGCCCCAGGGCGGCATGATCGACAGTCCGCTGCGTCGCGAGTCGATCGGTCGCGAGGCCTATATGCGGGTCTGCGAGCCGGACCACCCGGACGCCGAGACCGCCCGCAGCCGCTATCGCACCCTGGCCAGCAACGGTGTGGCCGCGCTGGTGGAGCTGTCGCCGGACACCGGCCGCATGCATCAACTGCGGGTCCATATGGGATCCATCGGCCGGCCGCTGGCTGGCGACAGCCGTTATGGCGGGGCGCTGATGCTGGGCGGGGGCGCTGTGCCACGCCTGATGCTGCACGCCGCACGCCTGACATTCCCGCATCCGCTGGGCGGCGAGCGCAAGATCACGGCCCCGCTTCCGTCAGATTTCAAAGCGATGCTAGAAGCCCTCGACTTAGCGATCCGGGAACAGTCAGGTTCCGAGGCCGTTGAGCAGGTCTGAAGAGGCACGAACGCCATGAAGATAGCCAAACCTATTCTCGCAGCCGCCCTGTCGGGCCTGCTGCTGGCCGCCTGCGCCACGGCTCCGACCGTCTATCGCGCCCAGGCCGGCGCGCCTAACGACGTCGGCTATTCCGAATATCGCCTGGAGGCCGGCCGCTATCGCGTCACGTTCCAGGGTGGCCCCGGCGCCCCGGAGGCCCAGATCGCCGACTATGCGCTTCTGCGTGCGGCCGAGCTGGCTATTCGCGACGGCTATGACTGGTTCCGGATCGCCGACCGCTCGACCTCGTCCAGCGGCTATAGCCGTGGTCCCCGGATGTCTGTCGGCGGCGGTTCGGCCAGCTTCGGCCGTCGTTCCAGCGTCGGCATCGGCCTGGGAACGAGCTTCGACCTGGGGCCAGGTCCAGCCTTCTCGCGCTCGATCGAGGTGGTGTTCGGCAAGGGCGCCGTGCCGCGCGACCGCGACGCCTATGACGCGCGCGACGTGGTCAAGAACGTCGGCTACGGCCGCCAGCGGACTTAAGGCTTAGGCCGCCGCCTGCTTGGCCAGCGGATAGTTGGCGCGCAGTGAGGCGTGCGTGAGGCCGGCCGTGTCGGCGGCGGCGAAGTAGCCTTCCTGCGGCAGGCCCTGCAGGATGGTCATCGGCGCCAGGCCGCGCGAGTCACGACCGAAGGCCATGATGTCCATGGCGATCTTGGCCGCTTCGCCAGACAGGTCCGAGCCATCCAGGGCCAGGCCGGCCAGGCGGGCGTCGCGCAGGACGCGCAGGGCTTCCTTGTCTGGCGGTACGCGGGCGATGACGCCGCGCGTCAGGGCGCGTAGCAGGCCGACCACTTCCAGCAGGCGACCGGCAGGGGTGCCGCGGGTGACGTCGACCAGCTCGATCTGGACGCCGCCGCGCAGCAGGGCCAGCGACAGACCGGCCGTGCCGGTCAGCAGGTCGCGGCCACGCTGGGTGCCCAGCGTGCGGAACGAGGCCGGCAGGATCAGTTCGGGCGTGTTCGGGCCTTGGGCCGAGCGGGCGAAGACGGCCGCGTATTTCAGCGTCGACTCGTCGATGAAGGCGACGTCGCGGTCCGACAGCTTGGTCAGGGCGCGGGCCGAGGCCTGCCGACCGCTGGCCAGGTGGGTGACCATCGGCTCGATGCGCACGGCGGTGGTGACGTTGCGGCGCAGGCTGACCACATGTTCCAGCGTGAAGTCGACCCGCAGGGCCGCGCCGCCGGCGGTGGTGAAGGCCACCGGGGTGCGGCGGGACTCGTCGGCGGGATCCACGGCCACGCGGACCGGCGAGCGGGCGCTGTCGCGGCGAGCGCGGGCGGCCAGGACCACCGAGGCGTCGATCGGCTTGCAAACGGCTTCGCCGCCTTCGATGCCGACGACCGAGCGGATGCCCAGATCCATCGGCGAGGCGCTTCCCAGCAGGTGGGTCAGGACGTCCTCGAGAATCTTGACGCTGGTCGCCTGGGCGGCCAGGCCCTGATCGTGGTTCATGGCGATCAGGAATTCGCTGTCGGAGATGCGGGCGCGCATGTCCTGGCGATCCAGGTGCTCGTTCAGCTTCAGCTCGACATAGGTCCAGACGTCGCCGCGCTTCTGGCTCCACCACTCGCCAGCCCACTGGCGGATGGATTTGATGCTGATGACGTTGACCGAGCCGCGCGACACCAGGTCGTTGCCCTTCAGGCGCTGAAGCACCGGACCCGGCAGGGCCACGCGTTCGGTCGCGTCTGAGGGGGGAGGGGTGTCGAAGGGCATGGGTCTGGCGCTGTTTAAGACACGCCCAGAGTGCCGCTCCCGCGCTTAACCGTGGGTTTTGAAAGAGGGTTTACAACCGCGTTTACCTTGAAAGAAATCGGGGAAAAACAAGGGAACTGCGGTGGGCGCTTGGCGTTCACGCCCGCACGGCGCATAAGGCGTTTATGAACAAGCTGCTTCTGGTGGCCGCTGGCGGAGCCGTCGGCTCGGTCGCGCGCTATCTGGTCGGCGTTGGGGCCATGCGGGTCATGGGACCCGGCTGGCCCTATGGCACCTTCACCGTCAATGTCGTGGGGGGCTTCCTGATGGGATGCCTGGCCTCGTGGCTGGCCCATCGCGGCAACGGGACCCAGGAACAGTGGCGCGTGCTGCTGGGCGTCGGGGTCCTAGGCGGCTTCACGACCTTCTCGTCGTTCTCCCTGGAAACCGCGCTGATGATCCAGAAGCGCGCGTATGGCCAGGCCTTTTCCTATACGGCCGCGAGCGTCCTGCTGGCGATCGCCGCCCTGTTCGCGGGCCTTCTGGTCGCCCGCAAGGTTTTCGCATGAGCACTAAAGAAGTCCGCACCCTGTACGTTGACGCCGGCGAGGACGGGGTCCGCCTGGATCGCTGGTTCAAGCGCCGCTGGCCGCACCTGAACCATATCCAGCTGAACAAGCTGTTCCGCTCGGGTCAGGTCCGGGTCGATGGCTCGCGCGCCAAGGGCGACACCAAGCTGGCCGCCGGCAGCCAGATCCGCGTGCCGCCGCTGCCCGACGCGCCCGATCCGACCGACAAGAACAAGCTGTCGCCGCGCGACATCGCCTACGCCAAATCGCTGGTGCTGTACGAGGACGAGGAAGTCCTGGCTCTGAACAAGCCCGCCGGCCTGGCCGTGCAGGGCGGCACCAAGACCACCAAGCACGTCGACAAGCTGCTCAGCGCCTGGGGCGAGGGCGTCGATCGCCCCCGCCTGGTCCATCGCCTGGACCGCGACACCTCGGGCGTGCTGCTGCTGGGCAAGACCCCGGCCGCGGCCGCGCGCCTGTCGGGCGCCTTCGCCAAGCGCAAGGCGCAGAAGACCTACTGGGCTATCGTCGCCGGCAACCCGCACCCGACCGAGGGCGTGATGGAACTGCACCTGGCCAAACGCGGCGTCGGCGACCGCGAACTGGTCGTGCCCGCTCAGCCCAAGGATCCGGACGCCCAGCCGGCCGAGACCGAATTCGTCACCATCAGCCGCGCCGGTCCGCGCGTGACCTGGATGGCCTTGCGTCCGCACACCGGCCGCACGCACCAGCTGCGCGCCCACATGAAGGCCATGGGCCACCCGATCCTGGGCGACCCCAAGTATGGCGACGAGAAGTCCGCGCCGCTGTCGGAAGGGCTGAAGCTGCAGCTGCACGCCCGTTCGATCCTGCTGCCGCACCCGTCGGCGGGCATGCTGCACATCGAGGCGCCGCTGAGCGCCGAGATGAAGGAAGGCTTCCGCAAGTTCGGCTTCTCGGAAGACGAGGCCGACTCCGAGCCCTTCGGCCATCGCAGCGCCAAGATCCGTCGGAAAACCTAGACCAGCCCCGTCACCGGCTTGGCGGCCGCGCTGTCGGGGAACACCTTGCTCTCCAGGACCGCGCGGTCGACGCCGATGTGGTCGGCCAGCACGCCCTTGAACAGGCCGCGCATGTCGAGGGTCGGGGCCGTGTCGCGGTTCTCGAACAGGGCGTTCTGGGCCAGGCCCGGCCAGTCGCCGACGATGCCGCCCTTCTTCAGCGCGCCGCCCAGGATCAGGCCCGTCGAGGCCGTGCCGTGGTCGGTGCCGCCGGTGCCATTGACCCGGGCGGTGCGGCCGAACTCGGTCACGGCGATGACCACGGTGTTCTTCCACTCCGCACCCAGGCCCGAGTGCAGGCCGTCCAGCACCGCGTCCATATAGGTCAGGCGCGTGGCGATCTGGCCCAGCTGGCCGGCGTGGGTGTCGAAGCCGTCCAGCGAGATGGCGGCGATCTGCGGGCCGCCGGCCTGGGTCATGAAGCCGCCCAGGGTCGAGCCCAGCTTGCGGGCGGCTTCGCTGCCGGCGCGGTTCTGGCGGTCGTTGGCCATGGTCGGGGACATGGACGCGGGCTGCACCATGTTCGGCGTCGAGGCGGCCGCCACGTTCATGGCCGGGGTGGCCGAGAGGGCGGTCATGGCCTGCTGGGCCATGGTCTCGGTCTCCAGGCCCCGCGCGAAGGCCGGGCCCAGCATCGGGTCATTGCGATAGAGGTCCTGCAGCAGCGTCGGCAGGCGCGCGGTCTCGTCGACGCCCTTGCCGGGCGACCAACTGGCCGCCTGCACCTTGCCGCGCAGGATCAGCGGGGCGGTAGTGCCGACCGACAGCCCCTCAACCTTGCGGACGGGAGCCAGGGCTTCCAGCGTGCGGTTCAGCCAGCCGGTCTCGGCGCCGTAGACGCCCGAGGCGCCGGTCTCCAGCACGTCCTGGGCCTCGAAGTGCGAGCGGGCGCGGTCGGGGCTGGCGATGGCGGGGGCGATGCGAGCCTGGCCTTGCTGGGCCAGGGCGTGGACGGTCTTCAGCGCCGGGTGCAGGCCGAAGGTTTCGTCCAGCATGCGAACCTGGTCGCGCTGCATGGCGATCGAGCCGCGCAAGGCCGTATAGTTCGCGTCACCGACCGGCGGTGAGACCGACAGGCCGTCCATGCCGCCCCGGCAGATGACGACGACCAGCTTCTTCTTGGCCAGGTCGCCCTCGGAGGCGGCGAAGGCTTGGCTGCCGAAGAAGTTGACGCTGATGCCCAGGCTGGCGCCCAGGCCCAGCAGCGAGCGGCGGTTCATCACTTGAGCGGTCATCGGCGTTGGAACTCCGGGCTCATCACGAGAAGGGCGAAGGCTTCGCGGCGGGTCTCGGCCCGCGACACGGCCTTGGCGACGGGCGGGGTCAGGCGTTCGCCCAGGGCCTGTTTCGCCAAGTCGTTGGGATCGGTGCGGTCGGCGACGGCGGCGGCGAAGCCCTGCGCCCACTGCATCCGCTTGATCAGGCCGTCGGGCGAGGCCCAGGTCTGGGCGTCCTCGGCCCAGCCCTTGGGGGAGGGGGGCGAAAAGGGCTTCTGGCCGAGGCCGGTCAGGATCGGCGCCAGGCGTTCGATGGCCGACGGTTGGGCTCCGATCAGCCGCCAGGTCGACAGGGTGTATTCGTAGGGCGTCTTGAACTTGGTCGGGGTCGGGTCCCAGGCCTCGGGGCTCTCGACCAGGGCCTTGGCGACGGCCGCCAGGTCGCCGCCGGTGTCCATCCAGCGTTTCTCCAGCCGCTCGGTCAGCGACTTGGGCGGCGTGTCCGAGACGAAGTGGCGGGCGATCTTGCCGCAGACATGGCGGGCGGTGCGCGGATCGGCGGACAGGTCCTTCAGCACCGCCAGGCCCTGTTTGATGTCGCCCTGACCGTAGCGCCGGGCCAGGATCGTGCGGGCGCCGGGCTCGTGGGCGTTATCGCGGAACATGAACTGACCGGCGCGGTCCTCGTTGTCGCGACCGACCGAGAAGCCGGTCAGGGCGCGGGCGAACTCGGTGACGTCGTTCTGGGTGTAGCCGGCGTCGACTCCGACCGTGTGCAACTCCAGGATCTCGCGGGCCAGGTTCTCGTTCAGGCCGGCCTTGCCGTTGCGGCGACGGCCGACATAGACAGCCGCGCGGCTGTTCGGACCGATCGACTGGGCCTGGTCCAGATAGGTCAGCATGGCCGGATGGGTCGAGGACGCCGTCAGCAGGTTCTCGAAGCTGTTGAAGACGTAGGGGCGGATCGCCTCGCGCTCGAACGGGCCGATCAGCACCGAGGTGATCTGCTTGGTGGCCGAGACCGTGAAGTGGTTGGCCCAGAACAGCGCCCAGCGCTCGCGGAAACTGGCCGGGGTGCTGGCCCCCAGCTGGGCGCGGGCCAGGAAGTCGGCGCCGACCTTCTCGCGCAGGTCCCGTTGGGCGTCCTTGAAGGCCATTACCTTGTCTTTGGGGGCGTTGGCGGCGGTCTTGTCCTCGCCGTCCTTCTGCTGGCGCTCCATGCGGCGCTGCTGCTGGTAATCGCGCATCTGCTCGAAGCGGACCGAGGCGCTTTCGCCGCCATCCTGCGGGATGTCGGCGCCTTCGCGGCGGATCTGGGCGGTGAGGAAACCCTGCGGGTCGGACTTGGCCGCGTCGATCTCGCCGGGGCGGGCGCCCAGGCCGAAACGGGTGACGGCGATGGCGGCCATCATGTCCTTGGACGGTAAGCTCAAGTCGGGCTCTCCCTTGCGCTGACACGCGATCTTGCTCATTCAACGCGGGAGTTCCGTCGTTCCGTCGCGAACGGCCCGAAAAATGAGATTCCTTTGTCCGACAAGTCCGAACTGCTGCTGAAACCCAAGCGCTTCTACAAGGCGGCCGCCGCTGCGCCCGTGGACGGCGGCTTCGCGATCCAGCTGGACGGCCGCACGCCCAAGTCCCCGGCCAAGAAGCCGCTGGTCGCGCCGACCAAGCCCCTCGCCGACGCGATCGCCGCCGAGTGGGAAGCCCAGGTCGACTATATAGACAACAGCCTGATGCCGGCGACGCGTCTGGCTTTCACGGCCATCGATCGCATCGCTGAAACTCGCGCCGAGGTGGCCCGCGAGATCACCGCCTACGCCGCCTCCGACCACCTGTGCTACCGCGCCGAGCACCCCACGCCCCTGGTCGAGCGCCAGGACCGCGAGTGGGGCGCGATCCTGGACTGGGCCAAGGCCGAGTTCGGCTTCGTTTTCACGCCTGTGGCCGGGATCATCCACCAGCCGCAGCCGCCGGCGACCCTGGCGGCCGTCGAGGCCTTGGCCTTGACCCTGGACGACTTCGCCCTGGCGGGCGTGGCCTTCGCCTCTGGTCTGTTCGGCTCGACCGTGCTGGCCCTGGCCGTGCGCGCGGGCCGCCTGACGGGCCGCAAGGCGCTGGACCTTTCCCGCCTGGAAGAAGTGTTCCAGGCCGAGCAGTGGGGGCAGGACGACGAGGCGACCGCCCGCGCCGAGGCCCTGGCCGTCGAGGCCGACATGATCGACCGCTGGTTCGCGGCGCTACGGTGATCAAGACCGCCGCCGTCTACGCCCTGGCGGCGCTGGCCGAGATCGGCGGGTGCTTCGCCTTCTGGGCCTGGCTGCGGCTGGGCAAAACCCCGATGTGGGCCGGGGCGGGGACGCTCTCGCTAATCGTCTTTGCCCTGCTGCTGACGCGGATCGACGCCAGCGTCGCCGGCCGGGCCTTCGCAGCCTATGGCGGCATCTACATCGTCGTCTCGCTGGTCTGGATGCGGCTGGTGGAGACCGCCAGGCCGGATCGCTGGGACCTGATCGGCGGCGCGGTGTGCCTGGCCGGTGCGGCCATCATCCTGCTGGGTCCGCGTACAAACTAAATTGGCGAACTAGGTCCTGTTGACGAAGTGCGTGATCCAGAGGCGGGCTGAGGCGATGAGTATGAAGCCGAGGTAGCTGTCTGCGGTCTTGTCGTATCGGGTAGCCAGCCTTCGGCTGTGCTTGAGCTTTGAGAAGCAGCGCTCGACGA
>CAIUMD010000053.1 GCA_903900155.1 uncultured Caulobacterales bacterium
CTGGGCGGCTTAAGGTTGAAATCTGCTCCCCCGCTGGGGGAGCTGTCGGCGGAGCCGACTGAGGGGGCAGCTCGGCCTACGCGGAGCCGCCCCCTCCGGCCCTCTGGGCCACCTCCCCCGGAAGGGGAGGAGAAAATACATCGCGCACGATATTTTTCCACGAACAGCACTTGAAGACCAATCGCGCGCGATTAAATTCCCTGCATCGAACCAAGCAAGGGAGCCCTCCAATGACCATCCTCTACACCACCCGCGCCACCGTCGTCGGCGGCCGTGACGGCCGCGCTCGCAGCGAAGACGGCCTGCTGGACGTCCAGCTGTCGATGCCCAAGGCCCTGGGCGGCAAGGAAACCGGGACCAATCCGGAGCAACTGTTCGCGGCCGGCTACGCCGCCTGCTTCCAGAGCGCCATGGCCCACGTCGCCCGCACCCAGAAGATTGCCCTGGCCGGTTCGACCGTGACCGGCCAGGTCGGCCTCGCTGCGCAAGAGGTCGGCTTCAAGCTGGAAGTGGCGCTGGAAGTCGAGACCCAAGGCCTGAGCCAGGCCGACGCCGAAGCCCTCGTGGCCACCGCGCACCAGGTTTGCCCGTATTCGAATGCAACGCGTGGTAACGTGGACGTGGCTATTACCGTCAAGGCGGCTTAATCAGTATCGTGATGACCCAGAAACCGACGCCGTCCGACCGTCCCGTAGAGTCCCTGCGCCTGGACAATCAATTGTGCTTCGCCCTCTACGGCGCGGCCAACCGGATGACGCGGCTTTATCGACCCATGCTGGACGCGCTGGGCCTGACCTATCCGCAGTACCTGGCCATGCTGGTGCTGTGGGAGAAGAGCCCGCAGACGGTCGGGGCCCTGGGCGACGCCCTGGACCTCGACTCCAGCACCCTGACCCCGCTGCTCAAGCGCCTGGAAGCCGGCGGCCTCGTCGAGCGCCACCGCGACCCTCAAGACGAGCGGCGGGTGATCGTGGGCCTGACCGACAAGGGTCGCGCCCTGCGCGATCAGGCCGAAGCGATTCCCGAGCAGATGATCTGCGCGCTGGATATGCCCTTGGACCTCATCGAGACCATGCGCGAACGCCTGAAAATCTTGGCGAAATAATCAGCGTGACAGCCGAAAGTGGACGCCGGTTTCGGCGCCCGTCACGCTGAAAATAAAAAGGTCAGACCTGCTGGCGCGGGGTCTGCGCGGCCTGTTGTCGGGCGCGGTGCGCGGCATGGTCAGCGTCGCTGGTCTGACGCAGGGCCCGCAGGTCCTCGCTGATCCGGAAGATGGCGACATAGAACTCGCAGAAGGCGCGCCACAGCAGCACCAGGGCGCCGGCGACCAAGAGGCCGGCGATCAGCACCGGAAAGGCCAGCAGCAGCGAGCCCAGGCCCGGCTCCTTCAGCGCCAGGCCGACGGCGGCGCCGACGACCGAGAAGCCGAACAGGGCCACGACGCCCAGGCCGGCCCAATAGATGAAGTGAATCACCGGCCCGGTGACCAGACGGTCGAACGTGAGCAGGTCCCACATCAGCGAGCCGGAACGCTTAGTCTTGTTAGCCGGAGGCATACGAAACCCCAAGTCGGCGATTAACGCCCCTACAGAACGTGATAGCCGAAAGTGGACGCCGGTTTCGGCGGCCATCACGTTCCCCCAATAACACGAGCCTTTTCGTAAACGAAAAGGCTTGAGGGTCATCGCTATCAGTGACGAGCCCGCTCGGCAATGCCGGGCGGGCTCGCGGTTGTATCGGTTCGATGAAGGCCCGTTATTGCTGCGGCTTGGCGCCGGCGACGGTGGCGTCGATCTGGGCCTTGGTGGCCGTGGTCGAGACGCTGCCATCGGCGCCGGCGCTCAGGCTGTTGCCCGGCAGGGCGAACTTCACGCCGCCATTGGTGACGATGACGTTGGTCGAGCCGTCGGCGCCGGTGCTGACGCCGGTGATCTGGCCCACCGAGACGCCGGCGGCGTCCTTCACGGCCGAGCCGACCTTGAAGCTGGCCACGGTGGCCGAGCTGGGCGTGGCGGCCGCGTCAGCCGGATTGGCCGAGGACGTCGTCGTGCTTTGGGTGGTGGTCGTGGTCGACTGAGTCGGCGCAGGCGCGGCCGGATCCGGCGCGGTCGTCGTGGTCGTCGTGCTTTGGGCCGGCGCCGTGCTCGTGGCCGGCGTGGTCGTGGTCTGGCTGGTGGTGGTGCTCTGGGCGAAAGCGGCGCCAGCGAACGTCAGGGACGCGGCGGCGGCGAGTAGGGCGAGCTTGTTGGTCATTTCTGTACTCTCCGTCGGGAGCCCCTCCCGGCCAAAACAACGTCACCTTGCGTTGACGGTTCCGTCGGAGAGTCGACGTGAGGCTGCGCCCTACCCGCTCCGCGCGACCAGCAGCGCCGAAATATAGGCCTCCATCAGCCGCACCAGTTCGTCCTCCAGGGCCTGCGGCTCCAGGGCCAGGTCGCTCTCGATCGTGGCGGCGCGCAGCAGGCCGACGACGGCGTGGGTCAGGACGAAGCCGGCCTCGGGCGAAAGGTCGAAACCCAGGGCCGCCTTGCCGGCGATCATGTCGAAGAAGGTGACGTGGTTGCGCATGACCACGTCGTCGCCGCCCTCGGCCGTCAAGGCGTCCAGCAGGGCCCGGCGGGTGGCGGGCGAGCCTTCGAAGGCCGTGGCCAGGGTGCGGACGATCAGGCGCACCGCGCCCAGCTCCGGCCTCCCTACAGAAGAATTGGCTATGACGATCTCGGCGATGCGGTCGCGAGCGGCTTCGGCGCGCTTCTGGGCCAGGCCCGCCAGGATCGCCTGCTTGCCGCCGAAGTATTGGTACAGCGTGCCGACGCTGACTCCCGCCCGCTCGGCGATGTGGTTGGTGGTCAGGGCCTCGACCCCGCCCGCTTCCAAAAGTTGAAAGGCCGCTTCGAGAATCGCCTCGACCGTCGCCTCGGACCGCGATTGGCGCGGCGTTCGCCTCGTTTTTTCAGTCACTTGCGGCATGGCCTCTTCGTATGCGGGCAAGGCGAGTAGCGCGGGGGTCGCGAGGGCATAACCTAGAACCCGAGACCGGGATCCGTCACGGCTCCCGCTACGAGAGGTTCACATGAGCACGCTGGAAGAGGTCCGGGCCAAGGTCGCCTCGCAGAAGACCCTTCTGCCGGCGCTGTATGGCGACGTCGATTTCGACGCCACGCCCGAGCGCTTCACCGACGATCCCAAGGCCAGCGTCGCGCCGCGCCTGCGCAACCTGGATCCCGACAAGGTCGCCCTGATCAAGGCCTACACCATGCTGGGCGACGTGGTGGCCGACGCCTATGCGGCCCTGATGCCGAAGTACGGCTTCCGCCCTCTGATCCAGATGCTGACCAAGGCCTGCGACGAAGGCGTCCAGGCCGTGCCCGACGCCCCGCCAGAGCTGGCCGCTTTCATCGCCGACATGGAGCGGGTCCCCGAGTGGCTGGACATGGACCTGGTCCGCGAGGGCCAGCGCCTGGACCGCAACGCCGCCGCCAATCTCGGCCCGTTCGCAATCCGGGGCGCGTTCATCGCCACCTTCATGAACAAGTACGCCGCCCTGCCGATGGCCCTGACCGGGACTCTGTCGAACGACACCGCCGCCCGCCGGGTCAACGAGACGGCGACCTTCTTCACCACCACCCTGCTGCCGGGCTCGCTGGAGCGGCACGGGGCCGGCTTCCGCGCGGCGGCCATGGTGCGGCTGATGCACTCGATGGTGCGGTTCAACGCCCTGAAGCGCTCGGACCGCTGGGACGTCGGGGTCTACGGGATCCCGATCCCGCAGGTCGACCAGATGCCCGCGGGCCTGATCCCGATCTTCCTGATGAGCTACAAGATCGTCGCTCAGGGCCGAAAGACCTTCACCCACGACGAGCGCGCCCGGGTCGAGCTGGCCCGCTATCGCTGCTTCCTGCTGGGCCTGCCCGAGGACCTGCTGGCCGACACCCCGCAGGGCGTGGTCGACACCATGAACGCCCGCAGCGGCGCCCTGCGCGCCGGCTTCGACGACGCCACCTGCGGCGAGCTGGTCCGCGCCACCCTGAACGCCTACCTGCCGCCCGACGAGCGTCCCGAGAACAAGCTGTTCGACAAGGTCGAGCGGCGGTTCTCCATGGTGTTCTTCCTGCGCAACTTCATGAACGGCGACGTCGCCGCCGCCCGCCGCATGGGCGTCGAGATCGGCCCGCGCGACTTTATGATGTTCGGCCTGGTGGCGCTGTTCGTGACCAGCCAGCTGATGGCCTACCGCCTGGCGCGCCAAGTCCCCGGCGTCTCGGACCTGGCCGACGCGCACCTGGTGGCCAAGCTGAAGAAGCAGCTGGCGCGGTACGGGCATGCCGAGTTCACGTCGGACGCGGAGAAGTACCGGCCGACAGCCGCCAAGCCGGCCGCGGCCTAGAAGTCCAGCTCCATCCGCGCCCCGGCGACCTTGGCCTTGTAGTCCCGATCCCCGTTCGGCAGCGGCGTGGCGTCCGTATAGGCCAGGACGCCGGTATTGAGGTTGAAACGCAGGAATTCGACCGGCTGCCAGATCAGCGCCGCCAGCCAGGCGTCTTGGCGGCCGCCCACGATGCTGCGGTCGTTCAGGTCCAGATAGTCGTAGCGGACATTGATCTGCAGGGTCCCCAGACCCCCGCCGCCCAGCGGCTTCTTGGGCTTGGCGCGCTCGAAGATGCCGCTCTTGTAGCTGCGGGTGTCGTCGGTGAGGAAGAAGCCCAGCTCGGCATAGCCGCCGAAGAACCTCGCGTCCGGCCCGGTCTTCAGCCGCGCCTCCAGCCAGTGGGTCTCGGCCGCCCCATGCCAGCGGCCGCGCACGAACCCTGCCTCCAGGCCGTAGTGGGTCTCCTGCCGCACCGGCAGCGCGGCCGTGCCGATCAGGCGGCTGTTGCTGGTGTGGACATAAGGTCGCTGGCGGTAGCGAGTGGTGGTGTCGGACACTCGTTTCAGCTCGCGCTGGTGAGCCGACCCGCCAAGGTGCCATTGGGTCTTGCCGATCCTGGGCGCGTAAACGAGTCGCCCGTCCAGGCTGTAGCTGTTGTTCTCATCCCCGCCGGCCGGGCCGTCGCTGGCATTGGCCAGGGCGGTGATGTCGTCGGCGAACAGGCCGGCCTGGACCAGCCAGGGGCCCTTCTCGTACTGGGCCGACAGCCCCAGGCGACGCTCGAAGTTGAAGGCGTCGGTGAAGGCCGCCCGCTCCATCAGCGAGCCGGAGGTGTCGCCGGTCAGCTCGTCCAGCGACTGAAACTGGTTCTGGTTGCCCAGCGCCAGCAGCCAGGGCCCGGCCTTGTAGGTGACGAAGGTGTCGACCAGGTCGACGGTGTTGTCCGAGAGCTCCAGCTCCAGCTTGTAGCCGATGCCGGCGCCAAGACCGCCCTCCCCGCCCAGGCGGATGCGGCGCATCTCGGCGGCGTAGCCCAGGCCGCGATCGGCCAGGGCGCTGGGCGCGTCGACATAACCCACGTCGGTCTGGATGCGTCCCTTGGCCTTGAAACTGCGCCCGCCACTGGCGGAGATCAGCGGCGAACCCTTCCAGGTGATCTCGGCGGCGGCGGGCTTGGCGGGCGCCGGAGCCGCGACCGCCACGGGCGCCGGCGGCGCGGTGCGCTGGATCCCGCTGGCCGCGTCCAGGCGGCTCTCCATGCGCTGCACCTGAGCCTTCAGCCCCGCGATCTCGGCGCGCAGGGCGGCGATCTCTTCGAGGCTCAAGGTCTCTTGCGCGACAACAGGCGAGGACAGCAGGCAGGCGCCCGCCGCGCCGAGCGCGACGAGGGGCTTAAACGTGGGATGCAAAACAGCACCATGGGAAAGAGCAACCTGCCCGCCCCTATTGCGACATCTTGGTGAAGTTTTTGCGATAGCGGACGAACTAGGGCTCTGTCAGCCTCATCGACAGATCGCTGGCCGCATGAGCCCTAGACCATCCCCACCGTGCGCAGGCGAGCGCGCGGGTGGATCTCGTTCTGGCTCATGACCACGGTCTGGCCGCGGAAGCGCTCGATGATCGAACGGACGTAGGGGCGCACGCCCGGGCTGGTCAGCAGGACCGGGGCCTCGCCGGCCAAGGCGGCGCGTTCAAAGCTGTCGCGGACGCCGCGAATGAAATCCTGCAGGCGCGAGGGCGGCAGGGCCAGCTGCTTGTCGTCGCCGGGGCCGATCAGGCTTTCGGCGAAGGCCTGCTCCCAGTCGGCCGACAGGGTGATGATCGGCAGGGCGCCGTCGTCGCCGCGGTTGGCCCAGCACAGCTGGCGGGCCAGGCGGGCGCGGACCTGCTCGACCAGCTGGGTGACCGAGGCGGTGTGCGGGGCGGCCTCGCCAATGCCTTCCAGGATCTGCGGCAGGTCGCGGATCGAGACCCGCTCCTTCAGCAGCGACTGCAGCACGCGCTGGACGGTGGTGGCCGTGGCGGTCGAGGGGATCAGGTCGTCGACCAGCTTGCGCTGCGCCTCGGGCATTTCCTTCAGGAGCTTCTGCACCTCGGCATAGGACAGCAGGTCGGCCATGTTCTCCTTGAGGATCTCGGTCAGGTGCGTGGTCAGCACGGTGGCCGGGTCGACGACCGTGTAGCCGCGGAAGGTGGCCTCCTCGCGCAGGTCGTCGGCGATCCAGGTGGCCGGCAGGCCGAAGGCGGGCTCGCGGACGTGCTCGCCGGGCAGTTCGACCTGGCCGCCGCGCGGGTCCATGGCCATCAGGCTGCCCAGGCGCACTTCGCCGGCGCCGGCTTCCATTTCCTTGATGCGGATGGCGTAGCCCTGGTTGGCCAGGCGCATGTTGTCGAGGATGCGCACCGGCGGCATGACGAAGCCGAACTCGCCGGCCAGGGTCTTGCGCAGGGCGCGGATCTGGTCGGTCAGCTTGCGGCCGTCCAGGTCGTTGATCAGGGTCAAGAGGCCGTAGCCCAGCTCGATCTTGACGTCGTCGATGGCCAGCGAGGCGCTGATCGGCTCTTCCTCGGCCTCGGCGGGCGCGGAGGCCTGTTCGAGCAAGGCCGGATCGATGGGCTTTGGTTTCTTGGCGTCCTGGATTCGCTTGTAGGCCAGGAAGCCCGAACCCAGCGCCACGGCCGCGAACGGGATGATCGGCATGCCCGGGATCAGGGCGATGACGCCCGACGAGGCCGAGACCATGCCCAGGCCGACCGGGTTCATGGCCAGCTGGGTCGTCAGGGCCTTGTCGGCCGAGCCTTCGACACCGGCCTTGGAGACCACCATACCGGCGGCGATCGAGATGATCAGCGCCGGGATCTGGCTGACCAGGCCGTCGCCGATCGTCATGATCGTATACGACGAAGCAGCCTCGCCGATCGGGATCTTGTGCTGCACCACCCCGATGATGATGCCGCCGACGATGTTGATGCCGGTGATGATCAGGCCGGCGATCGCGTCGCCCTTCACGAACTTGCTGGCGCCGTCCATGGCGCCGAAGAACGTGCTCTCCTGCTCCAGTTCCTTACGCCGGACCTTGGCCATCTCCTGGTCGATCAGGCCCGTAGACAGGTCGGCGTCGATCGCCATCTGCTTGCCGGGCATGGCGTCCAGGGTGAAGCGGGCCGCCACTTCGGCGATCCGGCCCGAACCCTTGGTGACGACCATGAAGTTCACCACCACCAGGATGATGAAGATGATCACGCCGATGACGAAGTTGCCCTGCATCATCAGGTGACCAAAGGCCTCGATCACCGCGCCGGCCCCGCCGGTGCCTTCCTGGCCATGACCCAGGATCAGGCGGGTCGAGGCGATATTCAGGCCCAGGCGATACAGGGTCGAGACCAGCAGGACGGTCGGGAACGAGGTGAATTCCAGCGGCCGCTTGATCAGGATCGCCGTCATCAGGATCAGGACCGATCCGGTCAGCGAGATCGACAGCAGGAGGTCCAGCATGAAGGCCGGAACCGGCAGGATTAGCAGGACGATGATGCCCACGACGCCCAGCGCCAGGCCCATCTCGCCGCGCAGGATGCCATCGACCAGCGACTTGGCGCTGGGGACGGATCTCGCGGCTGTCGGGGCGGCGGCGTCGGCCATGCTGAACCTTGAACCGTTGATGGATAAGCTAGACCAGCGCTTGAAGCGATTTGCGGTCCGCCGCCATCTCCTTAACCAAAATTAGCCATGTTCGGCGCCGCGCGGAGTGTCGCGGGCGCCGAGCCATGTCGTCGCAGTTAGGCGGCCGCGCCGACCCCGCCCTGCGGCGGCGGAACGGGGACGCCGGCGTCGCCGTATTCCTTGAGCTTGTTGCGCAGGGTGCGGATCGAGATGCCCAGGATGTTGGCGGCGTGGGTGCGGTTGCCCAGGCAGTGCTCCAGGGTGTCGATGATCAGCTTCTGTTCGACTTCGGCCACGGTGGATCCCACGAAAGTACGAGACACGGCGTCGGCGGCCATCTGGGCGCCGCGGGCGACTTGGGCGTCCGGCGACGGGGCCGGCGCCAGCTGCTGGCCGTCCGGCAGGCGGATGGCGAATTCCTCGATCTCCGGACCGGTCGACAGCAGCACCGCGCGGTGCATGGCGTTTTCCAGCTCCCGGACGTTGCCCGGCCAGCGGTGGGCGATCAGGCGGCGCTTGGCCTCGGCCGAGATCGGCTTTTCCGGCATGCCGTTGGCGGCCGAGTACTTCTTCACGAAGAACTCGCACAGGCTGATCACGTCGGCCGGACGCTCGCGCAGCGGCGGCAGGCGCAGGTTCACGACATTCAGGCGGTACAGCAGGTCTTCGCGGAAGTGACCGTCCTTGACCGACTGGGCCAGGTCGCGGTTCGACGTCGCCAGGATGCGGATGTTGACCTTGACCGGCTTGGAGCCGCCGACGCGGTCGATCTCGCGCTCCTGGATGGCGCGCAGCAGCTTGGCCTGCAGGCGCACGTCCATTTCCGAGATTTCGTCCAGCAGCAGGGTGCCGCCGTCGGCTTCCTCGAACTTGCCGATGCGGCGGGCCATGGCGCCGGTGAAGGCGCCCTTCTCGTGGCCGAACAGCTCGCTTTCCAGCAGGTTCTCGGGGATGGCGGCGCAGTTGACGCTGATGAACGGCGCCTTGGCCCGGCGGGACTTGCCGTGGACGTAGCGGGCCATGACCTCCTTACCCGAACCGCTTTCGCCGGTGATCAGGATCGAGGCTTCGGACGGGGCGACCTGGTCGGCCAGGCGGATGACCTGTTCCATGGCCGGGTCGCGCACGACCATCGGCTTTTCGTCGTCGGTCACGGCGGCCAGGACGGCGGCGATCAGCTCGGCGTCCGGCGGCAGCGGGATGAATTCCTTGGCGCCGGCCTTGATGGCGGCGGCCGCGCGCATCGGATCGGCGTCGACGCCGCAGGCCACCACCGGCACCCGCATCCGCTCGGCCTCGTTGGCGGCGATCAGGCTGGCGATGTCCAGCGCGTAGTCGACCATCAGGAGGTCGGCGCCCTGCCCTGCCCTCAGGGCATTGGTCGCCTGCTCCGTCGACTCGACGTGCGAGACCTTGGCCCCCGCGTTCATCGCCATTTTCACGGCGACAGAGAGCTGTCCGTTCAGTTTTCCGACGACCAGAAGCCGCATGTTCTACACTCCCATCAACCAGTAGGGCTTAGCCCTGCTGGTCGCCGTCCTTGATGATTTCCGTCATGGTCACGCCCAGGCGTTCGTCGACGACGACGACCTCGCCCCGGGCGACCAGGCGGTTGTTGACATAGATGTCGATCGCCTCGCCGACCTTGCGGTCCAGCTCCAGGATCGAGCCCTGGCCAAGCTGCAGCAGCTGCGCCACGGACATGTGAGCGCGGCCCAGCACGGCCGAGATGTTGACCGGCACGTCGAAGACGGGGGCCAGGTCGGAAGCGGTCTTGTCGCTGAGCTCGACCGGCATTTCAGAGGCGAGCATCGCGCCTCCGAATTCGTCGAGCGGGAGATTGTCTTCGGCCATCTCAGGTCAGCTTTCTCAAGAGAACATGGGTTCGGCGTGGAGGCCTTCGGCGGCGATCGCCCCCTCCAGCGCTTCGGTGACGCGTTGGGCCGCGCCGTCGGGATCGAAGGCCGCGCGGCCGTCGCCCCAGTCGAAAGTGAAGGCCGCTGGGGCCATCCCCCCGTCGGCGCGGGCGACGATCTGGCCCTGGTAGCCGATTTGGGCCGCCACATGCTCCAGCGCGTTCTGGGTGCGCTCCTCCAGCTCGGGCGAGACCCGGACGAAGATGCGCGGCTGGGCCTCGACCTCGCGGGCCAGGGCCTCCAGGGCCGCCGCCACCGGGGCCTCGGGGAAGTGGTGCAGGGCCGCGTCGGCGATCTTGCGAGCACAGGCCAGGGCCAGCATGGCCGAACCTTCGCGGTGCTCGTGCGCCACTTGGGTCAGGGCGCCGAAGGCTTCGCGAATGGCGTGGGCCACGTCGCTCAGGGCGTGGGCGGCTTCCTGCTCGGCGCGGGCCACGGCCGAACGCTCGCCATCCTGGAAGCCCTGCTGGCGCGCGGCCTCGACCTCCTCGGCGGTGAAGTGCTTCTTCACCTTGGGCGGGGTGTAGGCGACGCCGCCGCGGTCGTCGAAAACCGTGTCGAAGCCGAATTTGCGAGGGGTGTCCATCATGATGCCATCCTCCTCAGTAGATCAGCTCGTCGTCGCCGCCGCTGCCGGCCAGCATGATCTCGCCCTTGGCGGCCAGGTCCTTGGCGACCTGCACCATGCCCACTTGCGCGGCGTCGACATCCTTCAGGCGCACGGGGCCCATGCTCTCCATGTCCTCGCGCATGATCTTGGCGGCGCGTTCCGACATGTTCGAGAAGAACAGGTCGCGCAGCTTGTCCGAGGCGCCCTTCAGGGCCAGGGCCAGCTGCTCCTTCGGCGTGCCGCGCAGCAGGGTCTGGATGCCGCCCGGGTCCAGCTTCGACAGGTCCTCGAACACGAACATCAGGGCGCGGATGCGTTCGGCCGCTTCACGGTTGCGCTCTTCCAGGGCCGCGATGAAGCGGGCTTCGGTCTGGCGGTCGAAGTTGTTGAAGATCTCGGCCATCATCTCGTGGCTGTCGCGCTTGGACGTGCGCGCCAGGTTCGACATGAATTCGGTGCGCAGGGTCATCTCGATCTTGTCGAGGATCTCGCGCTGCACCGGCTCCATCCGCAGCATGCGGGTGACGCATTCCAGGGCGAAGTCTTCCGGCAGGCAGGCCAGCACGCGGGCGGCGTGGTCGCTCTTCACCTTCGACAGCACCACCGCGACGGTCTGCGGATATTCGTTCTTCAGGTAGTTGGCCAGGACGGCTTCGTTCACGTTGCCCAGCTTGTCCCACATGGTTCGACCCGCCGGACCGCGGATCTCTTCCATCAGGGCGTCGACCTTCTCCTGGGGCATGAACGAGGCCAGCAGGCGCTGGGTCTGTTCGTACGACCCCATGATCGCGCCGGTCGAGCTCATGCCCGAGACGAACTCGACCAGCAGCTCTTCGACGACGCTGGCCGAGACCGTGCCGAGGCCGGCCATGGCCTGGGAGACTTCCTTGATCTCCTCGTCGTCCAGGGCTTCCCAGATTTTGGTGTGGTCTTCACCGAGCGCGAGCAGAACGATCGCGGCCTTTTCCGGCCCCGACAGGTTCTTGATATCGGTGACGGCGACTTTCATGGCCATCAGTTCGACTCGTGCAGCCAGTTACGGAGGATCGCGACCGACTCTTCCGGATGCTTTTCGACGAACTCGGACACCCGCTTGATCGACGAGGCCTTAACCTGGCCCTCGATCTTGGCGATGTCGATACGGGAGTCGATGTCGCTGCCGCCCGTGGGGCCGGCGATGGCGATCGGCTCGCCCGACTGGTCGATGACGACCTGCTGCTGGGTGCCGTCCGACAGGGTGACCAGGCGGGTCACCGGCTGGCCGGGGCCGGCCAGAGCCATCTGGGCCGGCGCAGGAGCCGCCAGGTTCTTGATGAACGGGCGGACCGCGAACAGCAGGATCAGCAAGGCCACGACGCCCAGGATGCCCAGTTCGGCGAAGCGCATGATATCGTTCTTGTCGAAGCCCGACAGCAGGCCCTGCTTTTCCAGACCCTGATCCTCGGGCTGCGGGAACTTGATGTTCGTCACCCGGACCTGGTCGCCGCGCTGGGCGTCGAAGCCCACGGCGGTCTTCACCAGTTCTTCGATCTGGGCGATCTCCTGGGCCGTGCGCGGGGTGTAGGCGCCCGGCTTGCCATCCTTGCCCGGAGGGGCGGTGATCCCGTCGATGGCCACCGCCACGGCGACCTTCTTGATCGTGCCCGGCTCCTGGACGGTGGTCTTCACCGACTTGGAAATCTCGTAGTTGGTGACGGCGCCGTTCTCGTTCGAACGCGAGCCCAGCTGCTGGAAGCCGGCGGCGCCAGTCTGGCCGGGGACGTTCGAGGTCGCGGTGACGCCCGAATTGTCGTCGTTCTTGGTCTCGGAGCTGCCCGACTCGTTGGAGCTTTCCGAGCGGACGACCTGGCCGTCCGGATCGAAGCGCTCTTCTTGCGTGGTGACACGGTCCAGGTTGATGTCGGCGGTGACGTTGACGCGGGCCTTGCCCGGGCCGAGCACGCCTTCGATCATGTCCTTGACGGTCTTGGCGATGCGGGCCTCGGCCTCGGTGCGACGGTCCTCGGCTTCCTTGCCGGCCAGGCTGTCGTCCGACGGGGCCGACAGGGTCTTGCCGTGCTGGTCGATGACCGCGACCTTCTCGGCCTTCATGTTCGGGACAGACGACGAGACCAGGTTCTGGATGGCGCGGACCATGTCCGACGAGGGCTCGCGAGCGCCGACGCCGATCGTGACGGCGGCCGACGGTTGCTCGGCGTCTTCCTCGAACAGCTGGCGCTTGGGCAGCACCAGGTGGACGCGGACGCTGTTGACGCCCTGCATGGCCTTGATGGTGCGTTCCAGTTCGCCCTGCAGGGCGCGCTGACGGTTCAGCTGCTGGACGAAGTCGGTCTGGCCCAGCGCATTGTTGCCGTCGAAGATTTCGTAGCCGATGGAGCCGGAGCTCACCAGGCCCTTGCCGGCGATCATCAGGCGGGCGCTGGCGACCTTGTCGCGCGGCACCATGATCGTCGAGCCGTCGCCCTTGGTCTCGTACTTGATGCCGGCCTGGTCCAGCGCCTGGGTGACGGTGGAGGCCTCTTTCAGGTCCAGGTTCGAATACAGCAGCTCACTGGGCTCCTTGCCCATGAACATGACGAGGGCCACCAGGACCGCGACGACGCCGGCGCCCACGCCCAGCATCGCGGCCAGACGGCCGACGCCAAACTGCTTGATCGAACCTAGAAAGCTTTCCACGAAGCCTCACCCTTGATCCCACGCCCCTCCGCGAGGGAGGAACCGAACAGGCGAACGAGAACCGCCCGTCGGTAGGCAGGATTTACCCAGTACAAGGTAAACGAGGCGTTTATATTTGGGTCCGAAAGGGGACCACGGCGGCGCCAAAACGTCGCGGCCGCCCCCTTTCGGGAGCGGCCGCTGAACGTCTTCAAGTCCTTTTGGCGCAAGGCCTTGGGGATTTTCAGGACCGTGAGAGGGTGGTCACATTAACGCACCCCCTCTCGGGTATTAACGGTACTGCTGGATCCGCGTGGTCCGCAGGCCCGCCAGACCGTGCCGGTCGATCGACTGCTGCCAGCTGAGGAACTCGTCGTTCGTCAGCTTGTAGCGATCGCAGGCCTCGTCGAGCGAGAGCAGACCCCCGCGGACGGCGGCCACGACCTCGGCTTTACGACGGATCACCCAACGCTGGGTTTCCGGCGGCGGCAAGTCGGAGAGAGTCAGAGGCGCACCGGTCGGACCG
Source organism: uncultured Caulobacterales bacterium (assembly GCA_903900155.1). GTDB lineage: Bacteria > Pseudomonadota > Alphaproteobacteria > Caulobacterales > Caulobacteraceae > Caulobacter. The sequence goes on from CAIUMD010000053.1 coordinate 13,741, forward strand.
ATGACGTACTTTTCACCCCGGCTGTTCGTGCGCTGCTGTTGCAACATGGCTTTACGCCTTTCCCACAACCATCACTGTTGAGGCCTCACTATAGGCGCCGCCCAATAACAGCGGCTTAATTCCAACAGTAAAAAAAGACCTAAACGAGATGGCTCTTAAGCAGTCCGTAGTGTCTCGATGTGAAACACAAGAATTAAAGAGCGTTAATCCCTATGATTAGCGCTTAATGTTTATAAGTTCTTCCAACATCTGATCCGCCGTCGTGATGATCTTCGACGAAGCCGAGTAAGCACGCTGGGTAGTGATCAGACCGGTGAACTCGGTCGACAGGTCGACCGTCGAAGCTTCCAGGGACGAGGAGGCCAGCGAACCGGCGCCGCCCGCGCCCGGAGCCTTCAGGCTGTAGGTGCCGCTTTCGTTGGTGACGCGGTAAGCGTTGCCGTTGACGCCCTTCAGGCCGTTCGGGTTCGAGAAGGTGGCCACGGCGACCTGGGCGATCCGGCGGGTGACGCCGTTGTCGAAGATCGCCGAGACGTAGCCGCCCTCGTCCACTTCGATGTTGGTCAGGTTACCGAAGGCCGTACCGTTGGTGTTGACCGACTGGACGACCGACTGGCTGTTGTACTGGGTCAGGCCGCCGGCGGCGCTGGCCAGGTCGATCTGGACGCTCTGGGTGTCGATGCCCAGGCCGTCGGCCCAGATCGGCGGCTGCGGCAGCTGCGCGGCCGGCGGGGCCGGCTGGGTCACCAGCGGCGTGCCCGAAGCCTGGATCGAGATCGAGGTCGGGATGGTGCCGCCGAACAGGTTGCCCGTGTCCTTCAGCTTGCCGTCCGTGGTGAACTCGACGATGCCCGAGCTGATCAGGCCGTTGCCGTTGGTGGCCAGGTCGCCCGGCTTGGCGCGCAGTTCGGCGTACCACTGGTTCGGGCCCGGAGCCTTCAGCAACGACATGGTGACGGTGCGCTGGCCGCCCTTGGAGTCCGACAGCGGGATCTGGATTTCGAAGTCCGGCTTCACGCCCTTGGTGTTGTCCTTGGCGTAGTCCGACATCGACCAGGTCGACGGATCGTACAGCTTGCCGGCCTTGGCGTCGGCGTCGTCGGCCGGCGTGCCGCCGATGACGCCGATGTCGGCCAGGTCGATCGTGTCGCCCGCGGCGTTGATCCGCACGGTCGAGGTGCTGCCGCCGCCCGCAGGCGCGCCCTTGTAGTCCAGGGTCGAGGAGGCGATGGCGCCGGCGGCGGTGTATCCGACGATACCCGTGGCGACGATGACGCCGTTTTCCTTGATGTCGACCTGGTACTCGTAGTTGGCGCCGACCGGGTTGGCCTTGCCGGTCGAGCTATAGACGACGTCGTAGTTGTGGCTGACCGGCGGGGTGGCCGTGTCCATGACGCCGTTGAACGACGGCGAGCCGGCGGTGCCGACCTTGTACGAGACGGCGGCCGCGACGGGCTGTTCCGAACGCAGGTTGGCGTTGACGCCGACGCGAGTGGTCTTCTCGGCGGTGCCGCCGACGGTGCCCACGTTGATCGACGACAGCTGCATCAGGTCCGAAGGATCGGGCGTGATCTGGCCGGTGACCGGGTCGGCCAGCCAGCCTTGCAGGTAGAGGCCGGCGTCGTTGCGCAGATAGCCCAGACTGTCCAGCTGGAACGAGCCGGCGCGGGTGAACGAGCGGGTGTCGGTGGCGGTCAGGCCTTCCGGCTTTTCCGTGGCCACGAAGAAGCCCGAACCCGAGATCGCCAGATCCAGGTTCGACGTCGTCGACTGGGTCAGGCCCTGCTGGCTGATGAACTGGTGCGTCTGAGCCTTGACGCCGCCGGCGCTGTAGGTCTGGCTCTTCGAGCCCGAGGTCACCAGGGTCGAGAAGTTCGAGGTCGAACGCTTGTAGCCGACGGTGTTGACGTTGGCGATGTTGTCCGAGATCGCGGCCAGGGCCGACGAGTTGGCGATCAGGCCGGAGACGCCGGCGAGCATGGCGCTGTTGATGCTCATGACTGAATTCCTACTTCTGAATGGGGTTCGAAGGGTTCAGCGCTGTTTGCGTTTGGGTCCGGGAAGACCGTCTTCCGGGGACCGCGTCGGCGTCATTCTGACGCCCGTTCGATAGGTGAATTGGCGAAGGCGGCGTTAGGCGGCTTCTTTGTCCGCCCCCGGATCGGTGTTGGCGGCAGCGGCGGCGGTGATGCCGATGACGTTCTCGACGGGGATGGATTTGCCGTTGACGATGACCATCGGCTGGCCGGTGGCGTTGTCGACCGCGGTGACCAGGCCCTCGGTGCGGCCCTTGATGTTGGTCACCTTCATGTCCTTGCCGTCCGCGCCCTTGGCGATGACGTTGATCGTGTAGACGCCGCCGTCTTCCAGCTGGACGCCCGCGTCGTCCTTGCCGTCCCAAGTCAGGGTGTGGGCGCCGCTCTTCTGGTCGTCCGGCTTCAGGGTGCGGATCACCTTGCCGGCGGCGTTCTTCACTTCGACGGTCAGCGAAGTCGAAGCGCCCGGCTGGCTCCAGGTGAAGGTGGCTTTCTTGTCCTGCAGGGTCGAGTTGTCGGTGGTCGCCACGACCTGCTTGCCGATCATGTTGACGCCTTCCGACAGGCCCGTACCGGTGTTCATGCCCACTAGGGCGGCCAGCAGGTCGTTGGTGACCAGCTGCTGCTCGACGCCGGTCATCTGGGTGATCTGCTGGGTCATCTGGGTGGTGTCGGTCGGCGCCAGAGGATCCTGGTTCTTCAGCTGCGTGGTCAGCAGCTTCAGGAACGTGTCCTTGTTGCTGACCAGCGAGGTCCGCGAGTTGTTGATCTTATCCAGGACTGAATTGGTGTTCTGCGACGAAACGGCGTCAACCATAACGCTGTCCTTCCTTAGATCCGGATATCCAGACCGCTGTCGGCGGTCGTCTTCAGACCGGGCAGCAGTTCGGGGGTGATGAGAATGTCTTCCTCGCCGGTCAGGGCGGCCTGGAAGGCCCGGCCCGAGAAGGCGCGCTGGCCCTGGTCGCCGAAGTCCTGGAAGGCCAGGAAGGGATTGGAGTTCTGGCCGTTGTTCTGGCTGGAGACATCGAACGACAGGCCGTTGTCCGAGACGGTGAAGCCGGCGTCTGTCAGGGCCTGGCGCAGTTCGTTGGCCTTGCCGCGCAGCTCCTGGGCGGCGTGCAGGGTGTCGAACTTCATCGTCGCGGTCATCGAACCGTCGCGGGCGATCTCGATGCGCACGTCGACCTTGCCCAGGTTGTCCGGGGTCAGGGTGACGTCGAAGCGGGTGGCCTTGTCGCCGGCCTTCTTGACGATCGCGGCCGACAGGGCGGCGACGGTTTCGGGCGAACCGCGCACCGGAACCGGGGCGGCGGCGCCCGAGGCGTTGCTGGCCGAGGCCTGGGCGGCGGGCGCCGGCGCGGCCAGGGCGTTGGCGTCAGACTTGGCGGCGGGGGCCGAAGCGGGAGCGTCGACCGAGGCGACCGCCGCGGTGTTGGCGTTCGAGCCCTTGGCGACGGTGCTCGTTTCGCTGCCCGCGGCGAGGGCGGTCACGGCCTGGGCGGTCTCGACGGCGACGGCGTCGGCGGCCTGGGTCTGGGCGGCCGAGGGCGACGACGCGGCCTTCGGAGCCTCGGCGGTCTTGACGGCGGTCTTGGCGACGTCCGGCGCGACCGTCTCGGCGGCGACGGCGTCGGCGGCCTGGGCGACGACTTCCGGCGCGGCGGTTGCAGCCGTGCTGTCGGTAGGAGCGGCGTCGGCGACGACCTTGGCCTCGACCACGGACGTGGCGATCGGGGCGGCCGGCGCCGGGGTCGGCGCGGCCTGCTGAGCCGCGACGGCGACCTTCGGGGCCTCGGCCATCTTGGCCGTGTCGCCGGTCTTGACCTCGGCGACCTTCGGCGCGGCGACACCCTCGGCGACCACCGGAGCGGCTTCCTCGGTCGCCAGCTGGGCCAGGGCTTCCAGGGCGGCGGCGTCGACGGCCTGGCCTTCCGGCGCGGCGGCGACCGGCGCGGTCGTCGCGGCCGCCTGGGCCTGGACTTGAGCTTGGACCGGCTGGGTCTGGGCTTGAACCTGGGTCGGTTGAGCCGCGACGGTTTGAGCGGCCTCGGCGGCGACCGGCTGAGCCTGGGCGGCGTCGACGGCGGCGGCGAAGGCCGTGGCCTGGCCGGCGGTCGCAGCGGTCGCGTCGACGACCGGCTGGGCGTCGACGGTCGGCGCGGCCTGGACCGGCGTTTGCACGGGAGCGGTCATCGCCGCGATCAGGTTGGCGGCGGCCTGGGCGACGGCTTGCGTCGCGTCGACCTGGCCGGCGTCCTTGTCCGAGACCTCGGTCTTGGCGTCCTCGCTCTTGTCGCTGCCGGCATCGGCCTTGGCGTCCTTGGTCGCGTCGGTCTTGCCCGAGGCGCGGTCAACGGCCTTGGCGCCAGCGTCATCCGACTTGGCGTCCTGGGCGTCGTCAGCACGATCGGCGCGGGCAGCGGCGCGGGTGTCGCTCTTGGAGTCGGCGCGGGTCGGCTTGTCGGCCTTCACGTCGCGGCGGTCGTCGCGCCGATCGTCCTTGACGTCCCGGCGGTCGTCACGGACGTCGCTGCGGCGGTCGTCGCGAGCGTCGCTCCTGAGTTCCGCACGCGAGAAACGCGGCGCCGGAGCCGGCTCCGGGGCTTCGTCGTCGCGGCCGGCGATGGCCAGCAGGGCGTCGAAGCCGTCGTTGGACGCCTTGGCGCTCACGACCGGGGTCGCGGCGGCGGGAAGAGCGGCGGTGGGTGCGGCGATCGCGGTCATTCGCAGTCGTGGCTCGCTTGGGCTCGGGCTGGGCGGCGGTCCATGACAAACACGCCTTGTTCGGCCTCCCCCTGAGCAACGGTCGGGCCAACTCGGAAAATCGCACACAACTTGCTGATTTTATTGAGTTTAACCCCCTGTTTACGAAGCAAAATCACTCCTCGTGCGGCGCTTTTTGCCGAGTCCTCGGGGTCATGAAGGACGTGAGTTGCCGCGTCGGCGCGTCGCAAGGGGGTCTGCCGGGCAGTTGGCGCCGTAATTGCGCATGACCCCTTGTCGAATTTCCGACCACCGGAACTTATCGCCTTGAATTTCAATGGCTTGGCATATCAACGGGACCTGAACCCCACCGCAGCTCGGCAAGTTTCGCCGGGCAAGGTCGCGCCGTGTGTTGCGTGGTTTGCCGAGCACGAGCCTGCCGAAGCCGGACGCCGTCCGGCTTTGATGAGCAGGCTCGATCTTAAGCGCGCTTCGTGGGCGATGCCGCCCTCGAAGCGCGCTTCTAAGGAGGTCTCCGCATGTCGCTGAATGCGATCATGAGCACGGCGACGTCCGGCATGATGGCCGCGCAGACGGGTCTGCGCGTCACGTCGGACAACATCGCCAACGTCAACACCAGCGGCTACGTCCGCAAGACGGTCAGCCAGTCGAACCTGCTGTCCAACGGCATGGGCGTGGGCGTCAGCATCGACGCCATCAAGCGCGCGACCGACCGCTTCCTGCAGTCGGCCAGCCTGAACGCCGCCTCCGACAGCGGCCGCGCCTCGGTCGTCGCCAGCACCCTGGACAGCGCCCAGAAGCTGTTCGGCGATCCCAGCAGCGAGACCAGCTTCTTCACGACGCTGGACGACATCTTCTCGGCCTTCTCGTCGGCGCAGGACGATCCCTCATCGTCCCTGCTGCGCACCCAGGCCCTGACCCGCGTGAACGACTTCCTCAGCGAGTCCAGCCGCATCACCTCGTCGCTGTCCAAGCTGGGCAAGGACGCCGACACCCGCATCTCGGCCGACGTCAATCGCGTCAACGACCTGCTGAGCCAGATCGACGGCCTGAACACCGACATCACCCGCGCCAAGGTGGCCGGGGCCGACGCCACCGGCGCCGAGAACGTCCAGAGCGGCATGATCGACGAGCTGGCCAAGCTGATGAACGTCCAGATCACGCCCCGCACCCTGGGCGGCGTGTACGTGCGCTCAACCGAGGGCCTGCCCCTGGCCGGCGACGGCGCGGCCAAGATCAGCTACCAGACCTCGCCCACCGCCACGGGCTACCTGACCGTGCAACTGGCCAACGGCTCGGTGCAGCCCACCCCGCTGAACATCACCAGCGGCGAGATCAAGGGCCTGCTGGACGTGCGCAACGTCGAGCTGGTCAACCTGTCCGACCAGCTGGGTGAATTCACCTCGCGCGCGGCCGAGGAGATCAACCGCGCATCCAACGCCGCCTCATCGGCGCCGGCCCCGACCACCCTGAACGGTCGCGACACCGGCCTGGACGCCCAGGCGGCGATCACCGGCATGACCGGCAAGACGACCATCGCCCTGACCGACTCCAGCAACGTCATCCAGCGCCGCATCGACATCGACTTCGACGCCGGCACGATGAGCGTCAACGGCGGCGCCGGCACGCCCTTCACCACCGCCAACTTCATGACCCAGCTGAACGCGGCCCTGGGCGGCCAGGGCTCGGCCGGATTTTCAGGCGGCGCGCTCAGCATCAGCGGCGCGGGCGGCCTGGGCGTGGCCATCCAGGACGACGCGACCAATCCGGCGACCAAGGCCGGCAAGGGCTTCAGCCACTATTTCGGCCTGAACGACATCATCCGCACCAACGGCTATTCGCCGTACGAGACGGGCCTGACCGCCAGCGATCCGAACGGCTTCACCTCGGGCGCGATGACCATCCGCCTGACCGACGTCGAAGGCGGCCGCATCCGCGACATCACCGTCGCCCCGCCCCCGGGCGGCACCATGCAGGACATGCTGGACGCGCTGAACTCCCGCGCCAACGGCACGGGCCTGTACGGCGTGTTCTCGATGACCGACAAGGGCCAGATCAACTTCACGTCCAACAGCACGACGCCGGTGACCATGTCGGTCGTGGCCGACACCACCGAGCGCGGCGTCGGCGGACCCTCGGTCAGCCAGCTGTTCGGCATCGGCCCCGCCGAGCGCAGCACCCGTGGCGAGAAGTTCTTCATCTCCAAGGAGATGGACGCCAACCCCAAGCTGGTGCCCTTCGCCCAGCTGGACCTGACCCAGATCGTCGGCGGCAGCCCCGCCCTGGCGATCGGCGACGGCCGCGGCGCCCTGGCCCTGGCCAAGGCCGGCGACAACACCACCGCCTTCGGGGTCGCCGGCGACGCCGCCGCGGTCAATATGAGCGTCAATCGCTACGCCTCGGACTTCAGCGGCTCGATCGCCCGCAAGGCCGGCACCGCCGAAAGCCGCAGGGACGCCGCCACGGCGGTGTCCAGCGAAGTCGACAGCCAGCGCCAGTCGGAAGAGGGCGTGAACCTCGACGAAGAACTGATCAACCTGACCACCTATCAGCAAGCCTTCAACGCCTCGGCCCGCCTGATCCAGGCGACCAAGGACATGTTCGACGTGCTCACCGGAATCCTGGGGTAAGCCATGACCCGCGTCTCGACCGTCCAGAACTACAACATCATGACGTCCAACCTGATGGCGGCCCAGATCCGCCAGAACGCGGTGGGCGCGCAGGTGTCCAGCCAGAAGGTCGCCACCGACCTGAAGGGCTACGCCAAGAATGCCGAAATGCTGACCGCCATGCGCAGCACCCAGACCAAGATCAACGGCCTGGTCGACCAGACCAAGCTGGTCGGCAACCGTCTGGAGATGCAGGACACGGGCCTGGGCCGGATCTCCAACGCCACCCAGAGCGGACGCGAGGCCATCGCCAACGCCCTGGCCGCCGGCAGCGCCGCCACCCTGATGCAGCAGATGACCGCCGCGTTCGGCGAAGTGGTCCAGGGCCTGAACGCCAAGTCGAACGGGCTTTATGTGTTCTCGGGCGCCAAGACCGACACCCCAACGACCACGGCGACCACCATGGCCGACCTGACCAGCGTGCCGATCACCTCGGACCTGTTCCAGAACGACCAGTACATCGCCACCAACCGGGTGGACGAGCAGACCAACGCCAAGACCGGCATCCTGGGCGACGCCATCGGCGCCGACGTGTTCGAGGCCTTCAAGCAGGTGCAGGCCTATGTCGACGCCAACGGCCCGTTCACCGGCAATCTGGACAACAACCAGGTCAACTTCCTCAAAGGCCTGCTGCCGGTGTTCGACGCCGCCCAAAAGGGCGTGGTCGAGGCCCAGGGCAAGAACGGCGTGACCCAGAAGCGTTTCGAGAACGCCCAGACAGACCTCTCCAACCAGGCCGACACCCTGACGACCATGGTCGGCGGCATCACCGATGTCGACATGGCCGACGCCGTCACCCGCCTGGAAGCCGCCAAGCTGGCCGTCCAGGCCTCGGCCCAGGTGTTCACCAGCCTGCAGGCCTCGTCGCTGCTGAACGTACTGAAGTAGGGAGCGGCGCGAAGACGCGCCCTCCCAACCTCGCAAAAGCGACCTTCAACCGCTATATGGCGGCGGATGAACGCCGACTTGCTGACCACCACCGCCCCGAACGACGCCGACGCCCTCATCGCGCGCGCGGTCGAACAGGTGCGCGCGGCCGTCGGTCTGCCGGAGGGGACGCGGATCGTCGCGGCGATGTCGGGCGGGGTGGATTCCACCGTCACCGCCGCCCTGCTGGCCAAGGCCGGCTATGACGTCGTGGGCGTGACCCTGCAGCTCTATGACCACGGCGCGGCGATTACCAAAAAGGGCGCCTGCTGCGCCGGCCAGGACATCCTGGACGCCCGCATGGCCGCCGAGCGCATCGGCATCCCGCACTACGTGCTGGACTATGAGAGCCGCTTCCGCGAGCAGGTCATCGAGGACTTCGCCGACGCCTATCTGCGCGGCGAGACGCCGATCCCCTGCGTGCGCTGCAATCAAACCGTGAAGTTCCGCGACCTCTTGGACGTGGCCCGCGACCTGGGCGCGGCGGCCATGGCCACCGGGCACTACGTGCAGCGCGCCTTCGCGAACGGAGCCAACCGCCCGCAACTGCGTCGCGCGGCCGATCCGGCCAAGGACCAGAGCTATTTCCTGTTCGCCACCACGCCCGAGCAGCTGGACTTCCTGCGCTTCCCGCTGGGCGGCATGGACAAGCCGACGGTGCGCGCCGTCGCCTTTGGTCTCGGTTTGGCCATCGCCGACAAGCCCGACAGCCAGGACATCTGCTTCGTGCCGGAGGGCAAGTACACCACGGTCATCGACCGCATCCGCCCGCAAGGCGCGGAAGCGGGCGACGTCGTACACCTAGACGGCCGCGTGCTGGGCCGCCACGAGGGCGTGACGCGCTACACCATCGGCCAACGCCGCGGCCTGAACATCGCCGTCGGCGACCCGCTGTTCGTGGTCAGGATCGACGCCGACCAGCGCCACGTCATCGTCGGCCCGCGCGAGGCCCTGCTGACCGCCGCCCTCACCCTGAAGGAAGGCAGCTGGCTAGGCGGCCAGGACAGCCTGGAGGCCGCCGCCCAGGACGGCCAGCCGGTGCTGGCCCGTGTTCGCTCGACCCGCGAACCCGTCGCCGGCCGCCTGGCGCTGGCGGGCGACACGGTCTCGGTCGTGTTCGACGGCGCCGAGGAAGGCGTCGCGCCCGGCCAGGCCTGCGTGCTCTACGATCCCGCCGACCCCGAACGCGTGCTGGGCGGCGGCTTCATCGCCGCCACGGTCCGGCAGATGGACCTGCCGACCATCTGATACGCCTGGGATCGAACTGGGTCTTCCGGGGTTCAGAACAGGACCCTTTCACGGAAGACCCGCATGCTCCGATCCCTGCTCATCGGCCTGTCGGCCGGCTCCCGCTCCATGACCCCGCTGGCCGCCGTCAGCGAGGCCGCGCATGGCGGCTACCTGGATGCTGGCAACCCCTCCGCCCGGTTGCTGGGCCATCCCCTGGTCGCCGCCGGGACCAAGGCTCTGGCCGCCGGCGAGCTGTGGGGCGACAAGCTGAAATCGGCCCCGGACCGCATCGTGCCCCTGGGCATCGCCGCCCGGATCATCACGGCGGGCTTCACCGGCGCGGCCCTGGCGCCGCGCAGGAAGATGCTGCTGGGCGGCGCGCTGGCCGCCGGCGCGGCGGTAGCGGCGGCCTATGTCACCTTCCACCTGCGCATGAAGGCGCTGGACCGCTTCGGCCAGACAAAGAGCGGCTTGGTCGAAGACGCCCTGACCGTGGGTGCGGCCCAGCTGGTGACGCGAGCGCTGCGGTGATGGAGCGCAAGGACAAGGAGCCGGTGGCGCCGGAGATGACGCCCGCGCCGGAAGCGGACGCCACGGCCGAAGGCGTCCGCCGCCAGCGTCAGCACATCGAGGACATGGACGGCGAGGATCCGTTGCGCGGCGGGGTCGCGGACTAGAAGCACCTCCTACCTCAATCAACTAGCGCTTCATCCCGGGCGGCGTAGCCGACCCGGGATGACGAGATTGAGTTGGCAGAACGGTCGTTGCCCCAGGCCGTCCGCCCTGACTGTGAAGCCGCCACACCGCCCTCCTCGACCTTGAACCGGCTCATCGGCCTGAACAGCTCGCGGGTCTCCCGCGCCAGGCCGTGGGCGGCCACGGACGCTATTCGGCCGCGATCTTGATCGCCTCGAGGGCCTCGCCGACCGTCATCGGATGCTGGTCCTGCGAGACGCGCTCCAGGTCGCGGCGCCGGACCACCTCGCCGCATTCCTCGCAGGCGAGGACGGGGTGGAAGGCGCAGCCACAGCTCTTGTGGCGGAACAGGACCGGCGAATTGTCGCGACCATAGACGTGGCGGTCGCCCCATTCGGACATGGTCAGCAGTACCGGCGACAGGGCCTTGCCCTTGTCCGTCAGCCAGTATTCGTGGCGCGGCGGGCGCTCGGAATAGCGCCGGGTCTCCATGACGCCGTGGCCGACCAGGGTCTTCAGGCGCGCGGCCAGGACATTGCGAGCCACGCCCAGCCGCTCCTGCCACTGCTCGAAGCGCTTCACCCCAGCGAAGGCGTCGCGGAGGATCAGCAGGGTCCACGGATCGCCCACGACCTCGAGGGTGGCGGCGACCGAGCAACGTTCGTTCGTATAGTCAGCTGTGCGGCCCATTTGGCGAGGTTGCGGCGTTCCGCGAGGGAAAGCAAGAGAGCGTTGCGTTTGAAGATGAACCGCACTAGGTTTTTTATCGCAATTGACTCTCTCGGTTATTGCACGACTGGCGAGGAGGCTCACGCTACGGCCGACACCTCCTCGCCCCTTTCCCATCACAATCTCGCAACCCACTTGCGCATGATGGGACGATGAGGGCCTATCTGGCCTCAAAATCAGTTCAGGGAGCCCAGTTCATGTCCTCGTCCGATCCCGTCGTCATCGTCGCCTACGCCCGCACGCCGATGGGCGGTTTCCAGGGCGCCCTGGGCGGCGTGAAGGCCACCGATCTGGGCGCGGCGGCGGTCAAGGCCGCCATCGAGCGGGCCGGCGTGGCGGGCGACAAGGTCGAGCAGATCATCATGGGCTGCGTGCTCCCCGCCGGCCTGGGCCAGGCCCCGGCCCGCCAGGCGGCGTTGGGCGCGGGCCTGCCCCTTTCCGTCGAGGCGACCACCGTCAACAAGATGTGCGGCAGCGGCATGCAGGCGGCCATTATGGCTTACGATTCTCTCGCCGCCGGCTCGGTCGACGTCGTGGTGGCCGGCGGCATGGAGAGCATGACCGGCGCGCCCTACCTGATGTCCAAACACCGCGGCGGGGCCCGCATCGGCCACGACCAGATGTGGGACTCCATGTACCTGGACGGCCTGGAGGACGCCTACACCCCCGGCAAGCTGATGGGCGCCTTCGCCGAGGACACCGCGGCCCAGTACCAGTTCAGCCGCGAGGCCATGGACGATTACGCGACCAAGGGCCTGGCCAAGGCCAAGACGGCGATCCAGAGCGGCGCCTTCAAGGCCGAGATCACCCCGGTCAGCGTCGTCACCCGCAAGGGGACCGAGGTCGTCGACACCGACGAACAGCCGCTGAAGGCCGACCCGGCCAAGATCCCGACCCTGCGCCCCGCCTTCGCCCGCGACGGCGGCGTCACGGCGGCCAACAGCAGCGCGATCAGCGACGGCGCCGCCGCCCTGGTCATGACCCGGATGAGCGTCGCCCAGGCCCTGGGCCTGCCGATCGTCGCCAAGGTCGTCAGCCACGCCGCCCACGCCCACGAGCCGGGCCTGTTCACCACCGCCCCCGTGCCGGCCATGAAGAAGGCGCTGAAGAAGGCCGGCTGGGACGTCGCCGACGTCGACCTGTTCGAGGTCAACGAAGCCTTCGCCGTGGTCGCCATGATCGCCCAGCAGGAGCTGGGCATCCCCGAGGACAAGCTGAACGTCAACGGCGGCGCCTGCGCCCTGGGCCACCCGATCGGCGCCTCGGGCGCGCGGATCCTGTGCACCCTGATCTCGGCGCTGCAGGCGCGCGGCGGCAAGAAGGGCCTGGCGTCGCTGTGCATCGGCGGCGGCGAGGCCACGGCCATGGCGGTGGAGCTGGTCTGACCCCATCTGGAGGGGATCAGATTGGCCGCGAGACGCGTTCACCCGTCATGACCGACACCTTCCGCCACAACCCCGAACTCAGCCGCTACGAGCTGGAAGTCGATGGCCTGCTGGCCGTGGCCGACTATCAGCGCGCGGGACACCGGCTGGTGATCCCGCACGTCGAGGCCGACATGGCCCTGCGCGGCACCGGCGCGGCCGGGCGGCTGATGACCAAGGTCGCCGAGACGGCCCGCGCAGAGGGCATGCGGATCACCCCACTGTGTTCCTACGCCGCCGCCTGGCTGAAGCGGAACGATCCGGACCTGATCGCCTAGGCCTTCTCCTTGGCCTGCTGCGCCATGAAGGCCACGCGGTCCAGCACCTCGCGTCCCGCCGCCGGGCCGGGGGAATAGGCGAAGTTTTCGTCGCTGATCGGCTTGCCGCTGACCCGGTCCACCAGGATCGGCTCGGCGGCCAGGCCCGTCTGGCGGTCGACCAGTTGACCCGCCACGCCCTCGATCGCGAAGTGTCGGTTGCCGAACGCCATCATCGCCGTCAGCACCGAGCCGAAGTCGCGGCCACGGTCGGTCAGCACATATTCGTAGCGCGGCGGCCGCTCCTGGTAGCGGCGCTTTTCCAGGAGACCGTTCTCCACCAGCGCCGTCAGGCGCTTGGTCAGGATGTTGGGCGCCACGCCCAGGCTCTTCTCGAACTGGTCGAAGCGCGACAGCCCCTGCGAGGCGTCGCGCAGGATCAGGAAAGTCCAGCCATCGCCCACCCGCTCCAGCGTGCGGCCGACCGGACATTGGGTGGGAGCGCGTTCAGATTTGCTCATGACGAATAATCTGGCAATCAACTTGCGAAAAGCAAGTTACCTCATAGCTAAGCGTGACGCCGGACCGATGGGGCCTCGGCAAGGGACTGAGGTTTACCACCATGAGCACCACCAGCACCAAGGGCGTCGCCTTGATCACCGGCGCCTCGACCGGCATCGGCGCGGTCTATGCCGACCGCCTGGCCAAGCGCGGCTACGACCTGATCCTGGTCGCCCGCGACGAAGCCCGTCTGAACGCCCTGGCCGAGCGCCTGCGCACCGAGACGGGCGTCAAGGCCGAGGTCATCAAGGCCGACCTGACCGACAAGGCCGACGTCGCCAAGCTGGAACAGCGCCTGGCGACCGACACGGCCATCACCGCCCTGGTCAACAATGCCGGCGTGGCGGGCTCGAACGATTTCACGGGCTCGGATCCCGACGCCTTCGACAAGATGATCCAGCTGAACGTCACGACCGTGACCCGCCTGGCCGCGGCGGCGGCCCGCAACTTCGCGCCGCGCAACAGCGGGACGATCATCAACCTGGCCTCGGTGGTCGGCCTGATGCCCGAGCTGAACATGCCGGTCTACGGCGCGACCAAGGCCTTCGTGACCTATCTGACCCAAGGCCTGCGCGTGCAGTTCGGCGACTCGGCCGTGCGCCTGCAGGCGGTGCTGCCCGGCGCCACGCGCACGGAAATCTGGGAGCGCTCGGGCTCTGACATCGACGCGATGGACCCGAACATGGTCATGGGCGTCGACGACATGGTCGACGCGGCGCTGGCCGGCCTCGACCAGGGCGAGCTGGTGACGATCCCGTCCCTGCCCGACGCGGCCGACTGGCACGGCGCCCTGGCCGCCAAGGCCAAGCTCTATCCGAACCTGTCGCGCAGCGAACCGGCGGCTCGCCTCCGCTAGACCTTCAAAAGCAGAAAGCTCGCCGGCGCGGCGCTCACTCCCGCGCCGGCGAGTCCGCCCTGACGGTTTCCTACCGGGTTGATGCGCACCGGTGGGAAACCGCCTGGAACGCGAAACTAGCTGAGCACCATCACGACGACGCGGCGGTTCTGGGCCCGGCCTTCGCGCGTTTCGTTCGGGGCGACCGGGGCTTCCTGGCCGTACGAGATCGTCGCCATGCGGTTCAGGGCCACGCCGTGCACGCTCAGGAACTTGCGCACGGTCTCCGCGCGCTTCTCGCCGAGCTCGTCGTTATATTCCTTCGAGCCCGAATTGTCGGTGTGGCCCTGGATCTCCAGGTACACGTTCTTGTTGTCGGTCTTCAGCTTCTCGGTGAATTCCGACAGGCGCTGCTCGGCCTCCGGCGAGAGGTTCGCGGCGTTGACCGGGAACTTCACGGAGTCGTCGCTCAGCACCAGGGCGTACTGGAACTTGCCTTCGGCCAGCTTGCCGGCCGCGATGGCGCGCTCGAGAGCGTCCTTCGAGGTCTTGTCCAGTTCACCGATCTGGGTGTCATGAGCGCTGACCCGCTCGTTGACCGCACCCACCTGGGTGTTCACGTACTTCTTGGTGGCGCAGCCGCTGACCGACAGGCCGCCCATCACCAGGGCGGCGGCGACCATCATCGTCTTCGTGCTTGCTATCATTGTTTCCATCTCATCCGTAGCTTGAACGAGGCGTCCTGCAACGCTCGCAGGAGCAAATCGGGCAGCCGAACTTGGCCAAAGATGGGCGCGATTCCGGCGCTTCCGGGCCAAGCTATACCGTTGTAATGGCAGCGTTTTCAGAACCAATAGAACCGCGCGCGAGCGCCGTGGACGGACTTTGGTTCCGAAGATTCTTTATTGATTTTCCGTGCTGGAAAGCCACGCCTGAAAAGCCTTCAGGGCCGCGGTCGGGGCCCTGGATTTCAGCCAGGTCAGCCAGTAGCGACCGGCGCTGACCTGAGTCGGGAACGGCCTGACGAGGCGCCCCTGCTGCAGGTCGCGAGCAAACATCATCGGCGGGGCCAGCGCCACCCCAAATCCCTGGATCGCCGCCTCGACCATCACCCACGAGCTGTCGAACACCGGCCCGCGGATGGGCGGCGGCGACAGGCCGGCGGCGGCGAACCAGTCGGGCCAGTCGGCGGCGCGATAGCTGCGCAACAGGGTCTCGGCCAGCAGGTCCTTGGGTTCGGCGATCCGCTCGGCCAGGGCCGGCGCGCACAGCGGGCTCATCGGCGCCTCGAACAGAGGCGAGGCCTCGGTGCCGTGCCAGGCCCCGTCGCCGAACCGCACCGCGCAGTCCAGCCCCTCGCCCGCCAGGTCGGTGCGGTTGTTGTTGGTGAACAGCCGCAGGTCCACGAACGGATGAGCCTCGCGAAACGCCGGCAGGCGCGGCAGCAGCCAGCCGACCGCGAAGGTGCCCACCACCCCGACGCTGAGCACCTCCAGCACCCGGCCGCCCTCGAACCGGGCCAAGACGTCGTCCAGCCGGTCGAAGGAGTCGCGCACGCTGGGCAGCAGGGCCAGGCCCTCGTCGGTCAGGGCCAGGCCGCGCGGCAGGCGGCGAAACAGGGCCGCGCCCAGCCGGGCCTCCAGCCCCTTCACCTGGTGGCTGACGGCGGCCTGGGTCACGCACAGCTCGATGGCGGCGCGCGTGAACGACAGGTGCCGGGCCGAGGCCTCGAAAGCGCGCAGGGCGTTCAGGGGCAACTGGGCGCGACTCATGAACAATGCCCCTAACTGAACTAATGGGTCCGCCAAGGTATCGTCGTTTGCGGCCAAGGCCAGCCCCCGGCAGGTTCCGCGGGCAAGGAGACCCCCACCCATGTTCCACCGTCGCAAATTCTTAACGGCCCTGGCGGCCGCGCCCGTTCTCATGCCTGCGCTGTCGAAGGCGGCTGTTTTCAGCAGCCCGCCGCCCTCCGCCCTTAGCTCACGTATTAACGAATTGGAGCAGCGCAGCGGCGGCCGCCTGGGCGTGGCGGTGCTGGACACCCATACCGGCCGCCAGTTCGCCTGGCGCGGCGACGAGCGCTTCCGCATGTGCAGTACGATCAAGATGCCGTTGTCGGCCGCCATCCTGCGCCGCGTCGACCAGGGCCGCGAGCGGCTCGATCGTAGGGTGAGATATGGCCGCGACGTGCTGATGGGCAATTCGCCGGTGGTCGAGAAGCATGTGGCCGACGGCATCACCATCGGCGAGCTGTGCCACGCGACCATCACCTGGAGCGACAACGCCGCCGCCAACCTGCTGTTCGAAGCCCTGGGTCCCGGCGACAGCGGCCCGGCCGCCCTGACCCGCTTCCTGCGGGCGGCCGGCGACCAGACCACCCGCAGCGACCGCCTGGAGCCGCAGCTCAACACCGGGACGCCGGACGACCTGCGCGACACCACCACCCCGACGGCGATCACGCAATGCTGGAAGACCCTGCTGACCGGCGACGTCCTGTCCCCCGCCTCCCGCAAGCAGCTGACCGCCTGGGTCGTGGCCAACAAGACCGGCGACAAGCGCCTGCGCGCGGGCCTGCCCAAGGGTTGGGAGGTCGGCGACAAGACCGGCAACAACGGCAAGGACACGACCAACGACGTGGCGATCGTCTGGCCGCCGGGACGCAAGCCGCTGCTGATCGCGAGCTTCCATGACCGGGGAAGTTCGGATGACGACGTGCGCAGCGCCGTGCTGGCGGATGTGGCGCGGGCCGTCGTGGCGGCGGGGTTCGGGGCGTAGAAAGTTATCCACAGGGCGACGATGATGGAACACCCCCTCCGTCACGTCGCCTATCCGCGCCGCGCCACCTCCCCCGCAAGCGGGGCAGGAGGGAGCGCCCCAATCCCCGTACTTTTCGAAACCCTCCTCAATAGAAACAACCCCTTACCCAAAAACACCCGTTTCTTATCCCCGCCCCTCCCCGCCGCCTCATGCTAACCCCATGAGCCAGACCCAAACCCCCAGCGCCTGGTGCGCCGACCTGCAAGCCAAGCTGATGGCCGCCCTCGACGCCGCCTGGGCCATCGCCGAGACCAGCGACGACCCGGCCGTCATCGCCAAGGCCCGCGACAAGGCCCGTCTGTGTGGCCAGATGGCCGCCGAGGTCCGCAAGGTCGCCGCCATGGTCCCGCAGCCGAAACCCCGCCACCTGCCGACCGCCATCCACGAAGCCTTCGACCGCCTGGACGCCGCCCCCGCGCCTTTGGTCGAAGCCGCCAAGCCTCCCGCCGCCCAAGCCCAGGCGATGCAGGCTGCGCTGCGCAAGCTGAAACGACGCTGACAGATCAGCTCAAATGCGCTATATGGTTGTCTACTTTGAGAGAGACTGCTGGCGACAGGTTCATTAGCGGCGCCCGGCGCCGCAAAGCGCCCTCCAGCGCAAAATCAGCACTGTATCTCCTGGCCTACAGGGCCGACCCGCTCGAGCGCATCCAACGCATCAAGGCAGGCGTCCCCGCATCCGAGGCCAAGCAGCTCATCGCCGACCTGAATATGGGCGTTTCCGCCACGATTCAGGCGCTGGGCGTTTCGATCGCCACGATCAACCGCAAGGCCAAGAACCAGGCCGTCCTGACCAAGGGCGAAAGCGAGAGGGTCCTGGGCCTGGCCAAGCTGGTCGGCCAGGTGCAGGCCATGGTCGAAGAATCAGGCGATCCGGAAGGCTTTGACGCCGGAGCCTGGACCGCCCGCTGGCTGAGCGAGCCCCTCCCCGCCTTTGGCGGCGCCCGGCCTGTCGATTTCCTGGACACCATGGAAGGCCAGAGGCTCGTTTCCGACACCCTCGCCAAGCTTCAATCCGGAGCCTACGCTTGAGCGTGTCTCTTTGGCGCATCGCCACGGACGCCCCGACCTATACGGCCGACGACATGACGGGAAAGGGCGCGGAAATCGACGGTGGTCGCTGGAACGGCAAGGGCGTTCCAGCCCTCTACACGGCGACATCAAGGGCGCTGGCCTGCCTCGAACGGTCGTCCACCTGAACGGCGGCGGCTTGCCGTTGAACCGCTATCTCGTCGAGGTCGTGGTTCCGGACATCGTGTGGGACGCAGCCTACGCGCCTGCCCCGCTGCCGGTCGGCTGGGATGCCGATCCTGCCAGCATGACCAGCATCACCCTCGGAACCCATTGGCTGCATGCCAAGACCACCGCCCTGCTGGTCGCGCCCTCGGTCATCGCGCCCGAGGAACTCAACGTCGTGATCAATCCCGCGCACCCCGATAGCGCCGGGATCACCGCAACCAAGGTCCGCAAGTGGCTCTACGATCCACGCCTGACGAAGTAGCGACGTCACTATTGTTACCGCTACCTTTTCTGCTAGCCTCCCCGCGCTGACACCGGTGATCAAACCGGGGACGGGGAGAGAACGACCATGCTGAAGACCATCGCGCCCTCGCTGATCGCGCTCGCGTTCGCTTCATCCGCGATCGCCCAGACCCTGCCTTACCAGGACCCGAAACTCCCCGCCGCCCAGCGCGCCGCCGACCTGGTCAGCCGCATGACGCTGGAGGAAAAGGCCGCCCAGCTGCGTCACGCCGCCCCCGCCATCCCGCGCCTGGGCGTCCCCGCCTACAACTGGTGGAACGAAGGCCTGCACGGCGTGGCGCGCGCCGGCGAGGCCACCGTCTTTCCGCAGGCCATCGGCATGGCCGCCACCTGGGACGCGCCGTTCGTCCACGAAATCGCCGACACCATCGCCACCGAGTTCCGCGCCAAGTACGTGGAGAAGGTCGGCCCCGACGGCAGCTCGGCGCAGTATCGCGGCCTGACGGTCTGGTCGCCCAACATCAACATCTTCCGCGACCCGCGCTGGGGCCGGGGCCAGGAGACCTGGGGCGAGGATCCCAAGCTGACGGCCACCCTGGGCTCGGCCTTCGTCGAAGGGCTGCAGGGGCCCGACCTGAACCACCTGAAGACCCTGGCCATGGCCAAGCACTTCGCCGTGCACAGCGGCCCCGAGGCCGACCGCCATCGCGACGACATCCACCCCTCGCGCCACGACCTGGAAGACACCTACCTGCCGGCCTTCGAGGCGCTGGTGACCCAGGCCAAGGCCCAGTCGGTGATGTGCGCCTACAACGCCGTCGACGGCCAGCCGGCCTGCGCCAGCGACATGCTGCTGAAGGACAAGCTGCGCGGCCAGTGGAAGTTCGACGGCCACGTGGTCTCGGACTGCGCCGCCATCGCCGACGTCTGGCTGCCGACCTCGCACGCCTATCGCAAGACGCCGGCCGAGGCCTTCGCCGTGACGGTCAAGGCCGGCACGGATCTCTTGTGCGACTTCGGCGGGGCCAACGGCGTCGAGGCGACGGCCATCGTCGAGGCGGTGCGGACGGGCCTGGCGACCGAGGCCGAGGTCGACCAGGCCGCCCGCCGCCTGTTCGAGGGCCGCATGCGGTTGGGGTTGTTCGACCCGCCCGGCTCGGGCCCCTGGGCCAAGATCACCGCCGCCGACAACGACACCCCGGCTCACCGCGCCCTGGCCCTGAAGGCGGCGGAAAAGGCCGTGGTGCTGCTGAAGAACGACGGCCTGCTGCCGCTGAAGACCGCGCCCAGATCGATCGCCGTGATCGGCCCCAACGCCGACAGCGTCGACGCTTTGGTCGGCAACTATAACGGCACGCCTTCGAAGCCGATCACCGTGCTGGCCGGCATCCGCGAACGCTTCCCGGGCGCCAAGGTGACCTATGTCGCGGGCACGGGCCTGATCGGCCCGCCCAGCGCGCCGACGCCGGACGCGATCTTCTGCCAGGACGCCGCCTGCGCGGCCAAGGGCCTGAAGGTCGAGGAATATGCCGGCCTGGAACTGGCCGGCGCCCCGACCGCGACGCGCGTGGATCCCAACGTCAACTTCCGCTGGGGCTGGCCGACCCGGACGCCGCGCCAGGCCTCGGTGCGCTGGAGCGGTTTCGTCACGCCCACGCAAAGCGGCCTGCACAGCTTCGCCATCGACGGCGAGCGCGGCTGGCGCATCAACATCGACGGCAAGCCGGTCGCCGAGGCCTGGGACACGCTCCAGGATCCGGGCCAGGCCCAGACCATCATGCTGACCGCCGGCAAGGCCTATGCGATCACCATCGAGGCCCGCCAGGACAGCAATCGCGGCGGCCAGAAACTGACCTGGAGCCAGCCGGCCGACAACGCCGACACCGCCATCGCCGCGACCAGGGACGCCGAGCTGATCGTCTTCGTCGGCGGCCTGTCGGCGCGGATCGAGGGCGAGGAGATGCCGGTCCACGCGCCCGGCTTCGCCGGCGGCGACCGCACCAGCCTGGACCTGCCCGGCCCGCAACAGACGCTGCTGGAAGGCCTGGCCGCGACCGGCAAGCCCACCGTGCTGGTGCTGGTCAACGACTCGGCGATGTCGGTGAACTGGGCCGACCAGAAACTGCCGGCCATCGTCGAGGCCTGGTATCCCGGCGGCGAAGGCGGCAAGGCGGTGGCGGGCCTCTTGGCCGGCGACTTCAGCCCGGCCGGCCGCCTGCCGGTGACCTTCTACCGCTCGGCCGACCAGCTGCCGCCGTTCAAGGACTACACGATGGCGGGCCGCACCTATCGCTACTTCACGGGCGAGGCGCTGTACCCGTTCGGCTATGGCCTGAGCTACACGACCTTCAAGTACGGCAAGCTGGCGCTCAGCGCCGCCAAGCTGAAGGCCGGCCAGCCGCTGACCGTCAGCGTCGACGTCACCAACACCGGCGGCCGCGACGGCGACGAGGTGGCCCAGCTGTACGTCACCCGTCCGGGCGTAGCCGGCGCGCCGATCCGGGCCCTGAAGGGTTTCCGGCGCGTCACCCTCAAGACCGGCGAGACCCGCAAGCTGACCTTCGCCCTGGACGCCGCCGCCTTCGCCACGGTCGACGCCGACGGCAAGACCAGCGTCGTCCCCGGCCCCGCCGACCTGTGGATCGGCGGCGGCCAACCCGTCAGCCGCCCGGGCCTGGCCCAGGCGGCGGGGATCGCGGCGAGGGTGACCGTGACGCCCTAATCGTTAGAACGCCTCGCCGACCATCTTCTCGCTCAGCGCCCACAGGGCCTGGGCGTTGGCGGGGTCGAGAGCGTAGCCGCGCACGCCGGCGCGGACTTCCGAGGCGTCCTCGACCCGCTTGGCGACGTGGCAGTCCTCGCAATAGAGGCCGCCGACCTCTTCGACCGGCGCGACGACGCCGGCCCAGACGCTGGTGGCCGCACCCTGCGGGATGGTCTTCCACGCGAAGGCGTCGGCGCCGGCCGCCTTGGCCTGGGCGTTGAGGTTGTCGATCATGCCCTGGATGAAGGCCGGGTCCAGGTGACGGGCCAGCTCGGTTTGGATGCCGCCCGGATGCACGGCCACGGCGCGCACGCCGCGAGCCTTGTGACGACGGTCGAACTCGACGGCGAACAGGATGTTGGCGGTTTTGGAGCGGCCATAGGCCTCGAACGGCGTGTAGGCGCTGGTCTCGAAGTTGGGATCTTCCAGGTTCACGTCCGAGAAGCGGTGACCCGACGAGGCCAGCGACACCACCCGCGCCCCGGCCTTCAGCAGGCTGGCGATACGGTTGATGAAGGTGAAGTGGCCCAGGTGGTTGGTGCCGAACTGGGTCTCGAAGCCGTCGACGGTCTTGCCCAGCGGCGTGGCCATGACGCCGGCATTGGCGATGACCAGGTCGAAGCTCCGACCGTCCTTGACCAGGGCGTCGGCGGCGGCGCGGACGCTCTTCAGGCTGGCCAGGTCCAGCTCGATCAGCGACAGCGAACCGCCGCTCGTCGCGGCCGCCTCGCGCACGACGGCGGTCGCGCCTTCGGCCTTCTGGAGGTCGCGGGCCGCGCCCACGACGTCGGCGCCGTGGGCGGCCAGGGCGCGGGCGGTCTCGACGCCCAGGCCGGCCGACACGCCGGTGACCAGCACGCGCTTGCCCTTGAGGTCGACGCCGGCCAGGACGTCGTCGGTGGTGGAGGTCGCGCCGAAGGAATTGCTCATGACTCTCTCGCTCTCTTGTTGTCCGAGCCGATCCGGAGGATAAGTGGAGGAAGGCTCCGGATACATATTCGGAGGCATCCTCCGCTTTTCAAGATCAATGCCTGAAGATTCCGAAACTCCAAGCGCGAAAGGGGCGCGAAAACCCCGCGCCGACAGCCTGCGCAACCGCGAACTGCTGCTGACCACGGCCAAGGCGGCCTTCGCCGAGACGGGCCCCGACGCGCCGCTGGAAGAGATCGCCCGCCGCGCCGGCGTCGGCATCGGCACGCTGTACCGCCACTTCCCCACCCGCGAGGCCCTGGTGGCGGCGGTCTATGCGCGGGCGCTGGAGCAGCTGGCGCAGGCCGCCGACGACCTGCTGGCGACCCGCCCCGCCGGCGAGGCCCTGGGCGCCTGGCTGGATCTCTTGATCGACTACATGGCCACCAAGCGCGTCGTCGCCCCCGCCCTGCAAGCCGACCCCGGCGAGGGCTCCCGCGTCTACGCCAGCGCCGGCGCGACCATCCTGCCGGCGTTGCAAAAGCTCACTGGCGCCGCCCACGCCGCCGGCGAGATCAGGGGCGACATCGGCTTCGAGGACATACTGCGGATGATGGGGGGGCTCAGCCAGGGGTATGAGCGGCCGGGCTGGGAGGTTGGGGCGCGGAAGCTGCTGGGGGTGATGATGGATGGGCTGCGGGTGCGGTAGGGGGCAGTAGGCCACAGAGATTGAAGGCGCTCCACTCAGCGGATTGTCCTGGCAAGCAAGCCGCGCTAATATGCAATCTATAGTTTATTTACGCTGAGGCGTAATGTTCCGCTGTCTTCTGAGCCTTTCTGTTGCACTGGCGCTTCCAGTGGCAGCTTGCACGGCGCCTGGCGAAGGGGACGAGTACTCCTGGAAGCGAACGCCTCGGGCGCAACTGGATGTATCAACGGGTATCGATATAGGCGTCAGTCCGCGCGGGCGCGCTCCAGCGCGCATTGCCGTCGTTTGTGATCAGCAAAAGACCGTTCGGCTCGTCTTACGCAGCAAGTTGCCAAGCACGGTTACCGACAATCTTCCCGCGCGGGACGTTCTTCAGCTGTCGTTTGGAGAGGCCGATCGGAACTTGGATCTTAAGCCAAGCTTCGCGGTTTCGACCATTCGCGATGGAGCGCTTGCCTCCTCGGTGTCGGATCCGCTTGGCCTCCCGTCTAGTGACCGCCTCTCGAAAGAGCTCGCACAGACACCCCGTCAGCTTCTGGCATTCGGAATCCGCGAGAGTTTGCTCAAGTTCGAGGTCAGCCTCACGCAAGATGAATTCGACCAGTTTGTCAAATCGTGTCGATCTGACAGCAATCGCAATGAAAATAATCCATAGATTGGCTGTTCAATCACTAGGTCCTGTTGACGAAGTGCGTGATCCAGAGGCGGGCTGAGGCGATGAGTATGAAGCCGAGGTAGCTGTCTGCGGTCTTGTCGTATCGGGTAGCCAGCCTTCGGCTGTGCTTGAGCTTTGAGAAGCAGCGCTCGACGA
>CAIUMD010000054.1 GCA_903900155.1 uncultured Caulobacterales bacterium
CCCCCTCAGTCGCTCCGCGACAGCTCCCCCAGCGGGGGAGCAGAGATGCGGACGGCCGCCAACGCCCCCTCCAGATCCCCCAGAATATCCTCCACCTCCTCCAGCCCCACCGACAGTCGCACCAGCCCCTCGCCGATCCCCGCCGCCGCGCGCTCCTGCGGCGCATAGGTCGAGTGGGTCATGCTGGCCGGGTGCTGGATCAGTGTCTCGGCGTCGCCCAGCGACACCGCCCGGCGGATCATCGTCAGGCGGTTCATCATCGCGACGCCCGCCGCATGGCCGCCCTTCAGCTCGAAGGCGATCATGCCGCCGCCGCCCGCCATCTGCCGGGCGGCCAGGTCGCGCTGCGGAAAGCCGTCCAGGCCGGGATGGTACACACGCTCGACCGCCGGATGGGCCTCCAGCCACCGCGCCACCGCCTCGCCGTTCTGGCCATGGCGGGCCATGCGCAGCGACAGGGTCTTCAGGCCCCGTAGCACCAAGAAGGCGGTGAACGGCGACATCACCGCGCCCGTCATGTCCTTGACCCCGACCAGCCGTACGCGGGCCATGTCCTCAACCTCGCCCACGGCGATGCCGCCCACCAGGTCGCCGTGACCGCCCAAGTATTTGGTGGCCGAGTGGACGACCATGTCCGCGCCCAGGGCGATGGGCCGGGTCAGGACCGGCGTGGCATAGGTGTTGTCGACCACCACCTTGGCGCCGACACCATGCGCGATCTGGCTGATCGCGGCGATGTCCACCAGCCGCATGTTCGGATTGGCCGGCGTCTCGAAATAGACGACGCGGGTCCTGTCCGAGATGACCTCGGCCAGCAGCTCCGGCCGGGTCATGTCGACCTGTCGCACCGTGACGCCGAACCGGGAGAGGCCGTCGCGCAGGAAGGCGAAAGTGCAGCCGTACAGGGTCTGGTCGGTGATCACCTCGTCGCCGGCCTGCAGGAAGCTCCACAGCACCGCGGTGATCGCCCCCATGCCCGAGGCGGTGGCGACGGCGGCTTCCGCGCCCTCCAGGCTGGCCATGCGACGTTCCAGCAGGTCGGTCGTCGGGTTGGAGATCCGCGAATAGAAGTGCCCCGCCCGCAGCCCGGCGAACATCTCGCCGCCGGCCTCGGCGCTGTCGAACGCGAAGGTCGAGGTCAGGTGCAGCGGCGGCGTCAGCGCGCCCTGCTCGTCGGCCGGGTCGTAGCCCGCGTGAATGGCCCGTGTGGAAAAGCCGCCATTGTCGCTACGCATGTGTCACTCCCTATTTGAGATGACAGTGGCGTAGGCGGGATCGTGATAGATTTCGAATTCTGCTACATATGGCTCTTATTTTGGCAGATCCTGCTTAAGGAGGGCTCATGGACGCTAAAGACCGCCAGATCATCCGCGAGCTGCAGAAGGACGGCCGGCTGACCAACCAGGAGCTGGCCGAGCGGGTGAACCTTTCGCCCTCCCCCTGCCTGCGTCGGGTGCGCAACCTGGAAACGGCCGGCGTGATCACCGGCTATACCGCCCTGGTGGACCAGAAGGCCTATGGCCTGCCGATCACCGTCTTCGTGCGGGTGCGCCTGAACAGCCCCAGCCAGGACCTGATCACCGGCTTCGAGGCGGCGGTGGCGCGCATCGACCAGATCCTGGACTGCTTCCTGCTGGCCGGGAGCGACGACTATCTGCTGCGCGTTATCGTCGACAGTCTGGAGGCCTACGAGGACTTCATGCGGCGCAAGCTGCACGCCATCCCCGGAATCGCCTCCATTGACACCAGCTTTGCCTATGGCGTCGTCAAGCAGACCCGCGTCTTTCCGGTCGCGGGCTAACTGTGACCTCACCCGGGTATGGCTCACGCGAATTTCAATCGAAGCCTGACCGTCTCGCCGAGTACAAACGCGACCGATGATCGATGAAGCGCCGCCCCAGTCCGTAGCGCCCATGGCTGCTTCGCCCAGCGTGACCACCGCGCTGAAGCACGCGCCGTTGGGCATCGCCATCTTCGACAGTCAGATGCGCTACCTGGCCGCCTCGCGGCAGTACCTGACCGACCAGCGCCTGCCCGCCGACATGCCGCTGATCGGCCGCCTGCACTACGAGGCCTTTCCCGAGGTGCCGCAGAAGTGGCGCGACCTGCACGCCCGCGTGCTGACCGAAGGCGTCGAACTGCGCCACGAAGGCGACCCCTATGTCGACCGCGACGGCCGCACCGAATGGATCCGCTGGTCGATGGCCCCGTGGCGCGACGACGGCGGCCAGATCGGCGGCCTGGTGCTCTATACCGAAGTGGTCACCGCCAACATAGAGGCCCGCCAGAAGCTGGAGGCCGCCGAGGCCCGCTATCGCGCCGTCTTCGACCAGGCCGCGATGGGCGTGGCCCGCCTGACCCCGACCGGCGAGATTCTGGAGGCCAATGACGCCTTCTGCGCCCTGCTGGGCCGCGACCGCGACGCCCTGCTGGGCGTGTCGCTGCCCAACCTGGTGCATCCCGACTTCCTGGACCGCACCCTGCTGTCCAGCGAGGCCCTGCTGGCCGGCGAGGTCGAGACCTGCGCGGCCGAACGCCGGTTCGTCATCCCGGGCGGCGATCTCTGGATCCACCTGACCGCCTCGATGGTGCGGGTCGACGACGAGCCGGCCTACATCCTGGCGATCATCTCCGACATCAGCGCCCGCAAGCAGGCCGAAACCGCCCAGGAGCAGCACCAGAGCCAGCTGCGCCTGCTCATCAACGAACTGAACCATCGCGTGAAGAACACCCTGGCCACCGTCCAGTCGATGGCGGCCCAGACCCTGCGCAACGAGCCCGATCCGGTCGTGGCCTTCGAGAAGTTCGAGGCGCGTCTGATGGGCCTGTCGCGGGTGCACGACATCCTGACCCGCGAGAGCTGGCACGGCGCGCAGTTGCACGAAGTGGTCGAGCGCGCCCTGCGCCCGTTCGACGAGGCCGGCACGCGGTTCGACATCGAGGGACCGCCGGTGCGCCTGCAGCCGGGCGGGGCCCTGACCATGGCGCTGATCCTGCACGAGCTGGCCACCAACGCCCTGAAGTACGGCGCCCTGTCCAATCCCGAGGGTCATGTCGAACTCTCCTGGACCTACGATCCGGCCACGCGGATGCTGGAAGGCCGGTGGATCGAGAGCAACGGCCCGACCGTCTCCGAACCCACCCGCAAGGGCTTTGGCTCGCGCCTGATCGAGCGCAGCCTGCGCGGCGAGCTGAAAGGCGCCGCGGTGATGGACTATCGTCCCAAGGGCCTGCGTTGCACGCTCAGCGCGCGTTTGCCGGAGGCTCCACCGGAAAACTCTGACGGGAACCCGACACTACCGACCACTTAAGGTCCCTAATAGGAAACTTAGTCGACCACCGTATGGCGGGTCGGCTCCGGTTGTGTCGTCCTAGGAAGGCAGATCCTTCGGCTCATCCCACCAGCCGAAGCGCCTTTGCCGGCCGGGGTGTCGTGAATCCCGGCCGGCCACTTTCCTCCCCTCGTTGAAATCCTCGACCACCGGTAGGTTGGCGTCATGACGCTCGCCCGACTCACGCGCCGCTCCGCCCTGACCGCTCT
Source organism: uncultured Caulobacterales bacterium (assembly GCA_903900155.1). Classification (GTDB taxonomy): domain Bacteria; phylum Pseudomonadota; class Alphaproteobacteria; order Caulobacterales; family Caulobacteraceae; genus Caulobacter. The sequence continues at coordinate 3,542 of CAIUMD010000054.1, forward strand.
CGCCGCCGCCGGCCTCTCGCCGAGCTTGGCCAACGCCCGCTCGGGGGACTGGATGGCGCTCGCCGCCGATGTCCGCTCCGAGTTCCAGTGGGCTTGGCAGGGTTATGTCGCCAAGGCTTGGGGCAAGGACGAGATCAATCCGGTCAGCGGGACCTCGCGCTCGTTCTTCATCAAGAGCCAGGACCTGGGCCTCTCCCTGGTCGAGGCGCTGGATACGCTGTGGATCATGGGCCTGGACGCCGAATTCCAGGCCGGGGTCGATTGGGTGAAGTCCAGCCTCAGCTTCGACGTCGACGGCGAGGCCCAGGTCTTCGAGACCAATATCCGCCTGGTCGGCGGCCTGATCTCGGCCCACCTGGCTTGCGGCGATCCCGTCCTGCTGGCCAAGGCCAAGGATCTGGCCGACCGCCTGATGAAGGCCTTCGACGCCTCGCCGCACGGCCTGCCCTGGCGCTATGTGAACCTGAAGACCGGCGCGGTCCTCGATCCCGAGACCAACCTGGCCGAAATCGGCACCTACATCACCGAGTTCGGGGTGCTGAGCCAGCTGACCGGCGATGACCGCTACTTCAAGGCCGCCAAGCAGGCCATGAAGCACGCCCTGGACCGTCGCTCGAGGATCGGCCTGATGGCCGCCAATATCGACGCCCGCACCGGCGAATTCACCAGCCGCAACGCCAGCATCGACGTCTATGCCGACAGTTTCTACGAGTACCTTTGGGACGCCTGGGCGCTGTTCGGCGACGAAGATTGCAAGCGTTGGGCGCAGGAGTGCACGGCCGCCCAACTGGCCCACCAGGCCAAGCGCTACGACGGCCGCCTGTGGTTCCCGATGGTCGACTACGAGACCGGCGCGGTGACTTCCACGGCCCAGAGCGAGTTGGCCGCCTATTATGCCGGCCTGCTGGGCCAGGTCGGCCACAAGAAGGAGGGCGACGACTACCTCGCCACCTTTACCCACATGCAGGCCACGTTCGGGATCATCCCGGAGTCGATCGACGTCACGACCGCCCAGCCGCGCCGCAAGCACACCGGCCTGCGCCCCGAATATCCCGACGCCTGCTTGAACCTGTGGCTGCTGGACCGCGACGAGCGCTACCGGGCCCTGGCCGCCCTGCACTATCGCCAGATGAAGGCCACCAGCCGCGCGCCCTACGGCTACACGGCGCTGCAGGACATCACGACCAGGCCGATGACCCAAGGCGACAATTGCCCCGGCTACTGGTGGTCCGAGCAGATGAAATACTACTACCTGCTGTTCTCCGACACGCCGCGCATCGACTACGCCAAGCTGCAGCTCAGCACCGAGGCCAATGTGCTGCGGGGTTTCCGGAAGGTTTAGAACCGCCACGCCGGACAAGTTGTCGCACCTGAAAGCGTGGGGCGCGCCCCAGCCGGCGCCGTCATCCCATTGAGTCCGAACTGCCGCACGCCTGTTGCGTGAATCAGCGATGCAGCACTCGGCTCGGGGGATTGGATCATGCGACTTCCCACGTTTGCGACTGCTCTGGTGCTGACGGCCTTGGCCGGCTCGGTCCAAGCCGCCGACCTTCGGGATCGCCTCTATGATCCCGCCGGCGGCGTCATGGTGGTGGCCCACCGCGCCTGCCACGCCGCCGCCCCGTCGCGCGGCCTGACCACCGCCGTCCCCGAGAATTCCCTGGCCGCCCTGGAGCGCTGCATCGCCCTGGGCGTCGACGTCGTCGAGATCGACGTGCGCCGCACCCAGGATGGCGCCCTGGTGCTCATGCACGACCCCAAGGTCGATCGGACCACCACCGGCAAGGGCAAGGTCTCCGACCTGACCCTGGGCGAGCTGCAGGACCTGCGGCTCAAGGTCGGCGGCGTGGCGACCCAGGCGCCGCCCCCGACCCTGAGCGCCTTCCTGCGCGTCGCGCGCGGCCGCATCCTGGTCAATCTCGACATCAAGGAAGACGGCCCGACGGCCGCCCAGGTCGCCCGCCTGGTGCACGACGTCGTCGCCGACGACTGGGTGCTGTTCAAGGCCCGCGCCGACCTGGGCGCCGCGCCGATCGCCGACCAGCCGCTGTACAAGAACCTGGCCTTCATGCCGATCGTCGGCGGCAAGGGCGCTCGGCACGCCGACCAGCTGGGCGCGATCGCCACCGCCCAGGCCTCGGGCGCCCAGGCGATCCCGGCCGTCGAACTGGACGCGCTGAAGAAGGACGGCTTCGCCGCCGTCCGCGACGCCGCCCGCGCCGCTCACGTCCGGGTCTGGACCAACAGCCTGGCCGGCAAGGGTGTCAAAGGGGGCCCCGGCACGGCCGGCGACAGCCACGCCCTGACCGATCCCGACAAGGCCTGGGGCGGCCTGATCGCCGAGGGCGTCAATGTCGTCCAGACCGACTATCCGGCGGCGCTGCTGGACTACCTGAACGAACGTGACCTGCGCGGCCGCACGTCGACCGCCATCGCGGTCGCGGAAGTCGGATCGCCCGCCACCGCCCTGATCGGCGCCTCTGCCAGGGGCCGCTGAGCGCTATTGCGCGCCCGCGGATGTAGCGCTATTTTTGTAGCTACAGAAATTAAGTCGCCAAATTCGCGACCATTATAAGAATACAATCTATGAGATAGATATGTCGGGAAGACGCTTCCGGCATGAATATCGAGTTCGACGAGGAAAAACGTCAGCAGACCTTGGAGCATCGGGGTCTGGACTTCGCTGATGCGTCAGCCGTGTTCGATGGGCCCGAATTCACCGCCCTCGATGATCCTGAGGACTACGGAGAGGATCGGTTTCAAACGGTTGGCCTGCTGGACGGACGGTTGGTCATGGTCATTTGGACACCGCGCGGTGAACGCCGCCGCGTCATCTCAATGAGAAAGTGCAATGCCCGAGAACAAGGAAGATTCGGAAAGCTCGTGGGTAGATCCTGATGACGCTCCCGAATGGACGGACGATCAATTCGAGCGAGCTCAGTTCAGCATCGGCGGCAGGGTCATCAGGCCGGCCAACGGCACGCTGACCCGACCGGGCCGTCCTAAATCCGAAGACCCCAAGCAGCAGATCACCCTGCGCCTGGACCGCGCCGTGCTGGACAAGCTGCGCGAGAGCGGTCCAGGCTGGCAAAGCCGGGTGAACGAAATCCTCAAGAAGGCCGTCGGCGCCTAGCTTGGAAGACTTTGAATTTTCGGGAAAATCAGTCCGTCCTGGTGGCGGGGGGCGGGATCGAACCGCCGACCTGTGGGTTATGAATCCACCGCTCTAACCATCTGAGCTACCCAGCCATCGCCAGGACGGACGGGGGTCATACGCCCAAGCGCGCTTCGCATCAAGGCCTTAGAGTCGGCGCGCGTTTGGCGGCGAAACCGCATACACTTTCGCCTAACGCGCTTTGGATGTCATTCCGTCCAGGGCTGCTTCCAGACGTCGCGCCAGCTCGCCCGGGCCGTATTCGTCCAGCACCAGTTGGCGCGCGGCCTCGCCGTAGCGCTTGGCTGCCTCGCGGTCGCTGATCAGCTCGCCCAGGGCCTCGGCCAGGCGGTCGGGATCGTCGTTGGGGACCAAGCGGCCGTTGGCGCCGTCCTTGAGGATCTCGTTGGGCCCGTCGATCTCGGTGGCCACCACCGGCAGGCCGACCGACATGGCTTCCAGCAGGGTCAGCGGGAACCCCTCCTGGTGCGAGGGGAAGGCGAACAGGTCGCCCGTGGCCAGGAAGCCGGCGACGTCATCGGTCCAGCCTTTCAGCCGCACGCAGGAATCCAGGTCCAGCTCGCGAATCAGGGCTTCTAGGTCGCCGCGCTCGTCGCCCTCGCCGGCGATCTCGCAGGTGACGTCGAAGTCCCAGGCGCGCAGCTTGCCGACCGCGCGGATCAGGACGTCGAAGCCCTTCTTCTGGTGCAGCCGGCCGGCGGCGACAATCTTGACCGGCGCGCCCTCGCCCTTCGCGAAGGGGGTGGCTCGGGCGGTGGGCGTCTTGACCGAATTGGGGATGAACCAGACGTGGTCCTCCGGCGCGCCGCGCTCCATGGCCAGCCGCGCCAGATGGCGGCCCACGCACAGATAGTGGACGCCGGGGGCGACCTCGAACGAGGGTTTGTGCAGACACACCGCTTGGACCGCGCCAGCGGGCGCTGCCTTGCCAAACACCCGCGCCGGACGCTGGCCGTGGCTGAGGATCAGGTCCGGCATGGCCGCGCGGACCACGCCCCTGGCGGCGGCCAGGGTCAGCGGATCCCAGTCGGTGAAGGCGTCCATCGGGACGAAAGCGGGCGTGCGGGACGCCTCGCGCCGCGCCACAGCCCCGCCCTTGCGGACGACCCCCGTGCAGCGGCCGCCACGCCTGACCGCCCACGCCTCCAGGATCGGTTGGTAATCGAGGAACACCTGCTCCAGACCGCCCAAGCCCTTGCCCAGCATGGCGTGCAGGATGTTGGTCAAGGCAGGCTCCGGGGAGGCGTTTACGGGCCGGGACCATCATGGGGTCCGGGCGTGGTGTCAACGCGGGAGCGGAGCCAAGAGATACTCCTCCGCGATGCGGGGGAGTTGTCGCCCCCGGGTCCGGCGCGCCGGCACGAGGATAAACTCCGCAACTGAGGGGGCGAGGAGCAAGGCAGAGCTAGGGCGTATCGACATTCAAGCCATCCAGATCATGGATGCGGCGAGTCACGCGAAGCCTTTGAAGTGAAGGGTGCGGCGGTCGGGTGGCGAAGCGGCGGAAGTGCTTTAGCCGATTGAAGCAGCGTTCGACGCGGTTACGCTGCTTATAAGCGACCTGGTCGTGCGGGATTGGGACCTTTCGGGTGCGGTTTGAGGGGATGACCGCCTGGGCGCCCATGTTGGCGATGATTTTGCGTATGGCGTTGCCATCAATCGACTGAACCGCCGATACGCCGTGCGCCATTTGCCGTAGCGCTCGGGCGGGTCCCGCCAGTGAGCTCCCGAACGCAGAACCCACAGACAACCGTTCACGAACAAGCGGGCCCGGGATCGTTCGGCTTCCCCAGAAGCAAAAGAGCGATCTTGCCCCACTGCTCGTCGCTCAACGCGTAGCGCTTCACGCCATCCCAAGCCTCCGCCAAATCGCAGAGCCTTATGAAGCAGCACTTCGACCCTCAGGAAATCCCCTGAATGTCGATCCGTCCCTAGGCCAGAAGGCGGTCGGCGACCTCCTCGCCGATGGCCAGGCTGCTGGTCAGGCCGGGGCTCTCGATGCCGAACAGGGCCATCAGGCCTTCGAAGCCGTGATCCTCGACGCCGCGCAGCTGGAAGTCAGGCTGGGGCTCGTCGGGACCGTGCAGCTTGGGCCGCACGCCGGCATAGTCGGGGACCAGCTTGTCGTCGGGCAGGTCCGGCCAGAACTTGCGGATATAAGCCGCGAAGGCCTGCGCCCGCGCCGGATCAATCGAATAGTCGGGCGCGGGGACGTATTCCAGGTCCGGCCCGAACACCGCCTGGCCGCCCAGGTCGTTGCGGTAGTGGGTGCCCAGCGCCCCGTGGATTGGCGGCGGATAGATCAGCCGCTGGAACGGCGCCTTGCCGGCCAGGCGGAAATAGACGCCCTTGCCGTAGTGCGCCTTGGGGATGTGCTCGGCCGGATAGCCTTCGATCCGCCCCGCGACCTCCTGCGAGGACAGGCCCGGCGCGGTGACCAGCAGGCGGCAGGTCAGGCTGGTCGGATCGGCGCCGCCCGCCCGGACGGTGAAGCCGCCGCCCGGCAGCGCTTCCGCCCCCTCGAACGGCGTCGACAGCACCACCGCCCCGCCGGCGGCCTGGATCTCGCCCTGCAGGGCCAGCATGTAGTCGTGGCTGGCGAAGACGCCGCTCTGCGGCGACAGCAGCGCCGCATGGGCGTTGAGGCCGGGCTCCATCGCCTGGGCCTGCGCGCCGGTCAGCTTCTCCATGCCCTCGACGTCATTGGCCAGGGCCTGGTCCCAGATGGCGTCCAGGCGCGGGATCTCGTCGTCGGACGTGGCCACCACCAGCTTGCCGCAGCGCTTGTAGGCGACGCCGTGGGTGTCCAGGAACGCATACAGCCGTCGCCGCCCCTGGACGCACAGCTTGGCCTTGAGCGACCCAGTCGGATAATAGAGCCCGCCGTGGATGACCTCGGAATTGCGGGAAGAGACGCCCTGCCCGATGTGCCCTTCGGCCTCCAGCACCGCCACGACCAGGCCGCGTTGGGACAGGGCGTAGCCGCAGGCGAGGCCCACGGCGCCGGCGCCGACGACGACGGCATCGAAATCGAAGTCTTGGGTCATTTGATATTCTTCGGCAGGCGAGCGCCGTGAATGACACGCTCGATGAAAACGTCCTCATCGGACGCGCGATAGAGAATGATGTACGGCTTTAAGGGGAGTCCTCGAACATCCTCACCATATTCAGGATGGAACGGCCCCATCTCTGGCGTCTGGCCGAGCTCTGAAGCACGCTCGATCAAGCCATCCACGAACCTCCGTGCAGCTCGCGGACGGTCCCTTGCTATCCAGTCGCCGATATCCATCAGATCAAGTTCTGCCCGGCGCGAAAACCGAACTCGTCTCAATCGTCCGTCTCGCCATAGCGTTGGCGCAGACGGTTTCGTACGATCTCCGCGTCTTCATAGTCGCCTTCGGCGATCGACGCCTCGATGGACTTTCGCACGGCGTCAACATCGTTAGCGGCCGTTTCGCTGTCCTTGGTCATCCGAGCATATTCTGCTCGAAGACCGCCCAAGAATTCGAACGCGTCGACGTCGGAGGAGGGATCATCCTCCACCTCCAACCGGTCCAGCAGCGCCTCGAGCTTATCCGCCCCGCCGACGATCTCCGCCGCCCGGCGGTAGTTCAGTTCGGCCAGCTCGGCGGCGACGCCTTCGTCCAGCGACGCGAACTCGCCGCGCTCGACCCGCGCCTGCAGGTCGGCGGCGTCTTCAGCGCTGAGCGTCACGGTCACGGGGTTCAGCGGCTTGTTCATAGGCCGAAGCCTAGCACGAACCTTCCGACGCGCCAGGCGATCACTTGAACACCACGGGTCGGCGCGCGCCATGCCGCACGCCGAGAACCAAGGTATCATGCCGTCGAACCCGGTACAGGATCACATAGGGTGGAACGGTGACACCGCGCACGTCCACGCCAAATTCGGGCCGAAGCTCGTACCCCTCGGGCGCATTGGCGAGACCATGGCAACGCTGAATCAGCTGACGCCCGACAGCGGCCGCGGCTCTAGGTTTGTCGCTGCCAATGTCCTCAACAATGCGCTGGATGTCGTTCTGGGCCAGTGCACTGAGGCGAACTGGCCTCAAGCGCCAGTATCCTGCTCGTCCGCCATACGTTCGTAGCGATCGACGAGGGCGTGCAGGAATTCAAAGGCGTCGACTTCCCCAACGCCTGACTGGGGGTCAGCCTCGATCTCTTGGACCAAGGCTTGAAACGCCGCCTCGCCTCCGAGCAGCTCAACAGCGCGAAAATGTTCGAGCTCGAGGAGCGAGGCCGTAACGGCTTCGTCGAGCGTCGCGAATTCGCCGGCCGCGACGCGATCGTTTAGTTCGCCGACGGCGCTAGCCGGAAGATTGACTGAAACCACCGAGGCGTTTCGCAAAGGCTTGTTCATGGCGGGAAGCCTAGCACGAACCTCCCGCCACGCCAGTCTCGGCTCAGCCGTTCCACTGTTCCCACAGCTTGGCCTCGGCCGCCTTGGCCGTCACGACCGAGGCGTCCTTGACGTGGCCGTAGCCGCGGATCTGCTGGGGGATCTCCGCGATCTTGACCGCCAGCGGCAGGCTCTCGGCCGAGAGGCCGGCGGCCAGGCGGTCGAGGGTGACCTCGTAGCTGGCCATCAGGCCGCGCTCCATCCTGCGCTCCTCGGTGCGGCCGAAGAGATCCAGAGCGCCGCCGCGCAGGCCCTTCATCTTGGCCATCATCGGGAAGGCGACGTCGAGCATCCAGCCGCCGAAGGCGATCTTCTTGGGCTTGCCGTCCGGGCCCTTGGGGGCCAGCAGCGGCGGCGAGAGCCAGACCTTGGCCTGGCCGCCCTTGAAGGTCCCGGCCAGCTCGGCCTTGAAGCGGCCGTCGGTATAGAGGCGCGCCACCTCGTACTCGTCCTTATAGGCCATCAGCTTGTAGAGATTCACGGCCGCCGAACGGGTCAGCGCCTCGCTACCGAGCGCGGCTTCAGCCGCGCGGACCTTGGCCACCTTGTCCGCATAGCGCTGGGCGTAGGCGGCGTTCTGGTAGGCGGTCAGCTCGCGGATGCGGTGGGCGATCAGCGCGTCCAGCGGCATGACCTCTGGCGTGGCGACCTTCTCTTCCTTGACCGCGATCGACCTCGGGTCGTGGGCGACGCGGCGGCCCAGCTCGAAGGCCTGCAGGTTGGCCTCGGCGTCGACGCCGTTCAGCTTGATGGCGCGGTACAGGGCGCGGCTGGAGACCGGGATCACCCCGCGCTGCCAGGCGAAACCGACCATGATCATGTTGGCGTAGATGGCGTCGCCGAACTCGGTCTCGGCCAGGCGCTGGGCCGGGCAGGCGTCGAAGGTGTTGGTGGCGCCCTTTACGCGACGGGCCATCGCGCCGCTGTCGAACTTGACGTCGCGGCTGGTAACGAAGTCGGCGGTCGGGGCAAAATCGCTGTTGCCGAACGCGCGCGTGCGGTCCTTGGCGTAGAGCGACAGGCCTTCCGGCGAAGCGGCCACCAAGAGGTCGCAGGCGATCAGCACGTCGGCGCTGGCGGCCGGCACGCGGCCGCCGACGATGGTCTCTTCGGTCTCGCCGATCTTGACGTGGCTGAACACCGAGCCGCCCTTCTGGGCCAGACCGGTCATGTCCACGACACTGCCGGCGCGGCCGTCGATGTGGGCGGCCATGGCCAGGATCGAGGCCACGGTGGTGACGCCGGTGCCGCCGACGCCCGTGAACAGGATCTTGCGCACGCCGACCAGCGGCTCGAACTCGGGCAGCGGCGTCGACTCGGCGGTCAGGGCCGCCGGGACTTTCTTGGACTGCGCGTTCTCGGCCCCTTCCAGGGTGATGAACGAGGGGCAGAAGCCTTCGACGCAGCTGTAGTCCTGGTTACAGGACGACTGGTTGATCTTGCGCTTGCGGCCAAACTCGGTGGCCAGCGGCTCGACCGAGACGCAGTTGGACTTCACCGAGCAGTCGCCGCAGCCCTCGCAGACCAGCGGGTTGATGAAGACGCGCTGGGTCGCCTTGGGCATCGAACCGCGCTTGCGGCGGCGGCGCTTTTCGGTGGCGCAGGTCTGGTCGTAGAGCAGCACCGTCACGCCGGGCGTCTCGCGCAGCATCTCCTGCACGCGCATCAGGTCCGAGCGCGGGAAGATCTCGACGCCGGGGGCCAGGTCGGTGACGCCCCGATAGCGCTCCAGTTCGTCGACGACGATGACGGTCTTGGTCACGCCCTCGGCCGCCAGCTGGCGGGTGATCTGGGCGGGGGTGAAGCCGCTTTCGGCGCGCTGGCCGCCGGTCATGGCGACGGCGTCGTTGTAGAGCAGCTTGTAGGTGATGTTGGTCTTGGCCGCGACCGCGCCGCGAATGGCCAGCGAGCCGGAGTGGTTGTAGGTGCCGTCGCCCAGGTTCTGGAAGACGTGCTTTTCCGAGGTGAACGGCGCCGCGCCCACCCAGGTCAGCCCCTCGCCGCCCATGTGGGTGTTGAGGTCGGTCATCGGGTCGTTGAAGCCGGCCATGTAGTGGCAGCCGATGCCGGCCAGGGCGCGCGAGCCCTCCGGCAGCTTGGTCGAGCTGTTGTGCGGGCAGCCCGAGCAGAAGAACGGCTTGCGGGCCTGGTCGGCGGCCAGGCTGACGGCGGCGACGCCGGCGGCCGAGACGCGATTGAGGTACGCGCGGGCTCGCTCCATGTGCGGGCCGTCCGGCAGGCGGTCGTAGATGGCCAGGGCGATCTCGGCCACCGACAGGGCGCCGAGTTCGGAGAGCAGCGGACCGCCCTTCTCGTCGACCTTGCCGATGATGCGCGGACGGGCCTGGGCGGGCAGGTCATAGAGCGCCGCGCGAGCCTGGGGTTCGATCAGGGCGCGCTTGTGCTCGATGACCATCAGGGTCTCGAGGCCGGCGGCGAAGGCGCGCAGGCCCAGCGGCTCCAGCGGCCACGGCATGCCCACCTTATAGATCGAGACGCCCAGGTCGGCGGCTTCCTGCAGGGTCATGCCCATGGCCGTGAAGGCCTCCAGCACGTCCTTGTAGGCCTGGCCCTGGCAGACGATCCCTAAGCGCGCCTTGCCGACCTTCACATGCGAGGCGCCCAGCACCACGCGGTCGATAGTGTTGGCGCGGGCGAAGGCCAGGGCGGCGGGGATCTTGTGGAGCCGCATGCGCCGCTCCTTTTCCATGGGCTGGTCCTTCAGGCGGATGCCGAGGCCACCGGGGGGGAAGGCGAAGTCGGGGGTCACCACCTTGTGGCGGTCCAGCGAGACGTCGATGGTCACGCCCGAGTCCATGGTGTCGGCCAGGGCGATCATGCCCGTCCACAGTCCCGAGAAGCGCGACATCGCGATGCCGAGAATGCCGTAGTCCAGCACCTCCTGCACGTCGGCCGGCGACAGCACCGGCATCTCGAAGTCCTGGAAGGCGAATTCCGATTGCGACGGCAGGGTCGAGCTCTTGCAGCCGTGGTCGTCGCCGGCCACCGCCAGCACGCCGCCGGTCGGGAAGACGCCAGCGAAATTGGCATGCTTGAAGACGTCGCCGGTGCGGTCGACGCCGGGCGCCTTGCCGTACCACATGCCGAACACGCCATCATAAAGCGCGCCGGGGAAGAGGTTGGCCTGCTGGCTGCCCCACACGGCGGTGGCGGCCAGGTCCTCGTTGAGGCCTTCCTGGAAGACCACGTCGTGCGCGGTCAGCAGCGTCTTGATGCGCGCGGCCTGCTGGTCGAGGCCGCCCAAGGGCGAGCCGCGATAGCCCGACAGATAGCCGCCGGTGTTCAACCCCGCGAGGCGATCCAGGCGCTTGCGATCCAGCAGGACCCGCAGCAGCGCCTGCACGCCGGTGGTGAAGGCTCGACCATCTTCGAGCACATATTTGTCGTCGAGCGTGACTTCCGAGTGCCGCATGGCAAAAATTTTCCTCCCAGGTCTTCCCGCCCGTTACGCAATATCTTATAGAAGCGCGGAAATTGTTTGCCCAAGGCGTGCCCGACTCGCGGTCGTTTTGCGCAAGAAGTGAGCGTCAACGCCCGCTGGGGGGAGGAATTTCTTGTCCGAACAACTCGACGCCGTGGATGCCAAGATCCTCGATCTGATCCAACACGACGCCGGACTGTCCGTCGCGGAGATCGCCGAACGAGTCGGTTTGTCGTCCAGCCCGTGCTGGCGCCGCATCAAAAGGCTGGAAGACGCCGGCGTCATCCAGCGCCGCGTGACCATCCTGGACCGCGAGAAGCTGGGCCTGGGCTTCGAGGTCTATTGCACCGTGAAGCTGTCCCTTCCGACCAAGGAAAATCTGGACACGTTCGAACAGGCGGTCGGCAAGTGGGCCGAGGTCGTGCAGTGCGCCACCGTGACCGGCGCTGCCGATTACGAGATGCGCATCGTCACCCGCGACATGCGCGCCTTCGACGAGTTCCTGCGCGACAAGCTGCTGTCGCTGGGCCTGGTGAGCAACATCGAGAGCCGCATCGTGATCCGCGGCGTCAAGAACTCGACGGCCGTGCCGCTGGGCCTGATCAGCCCGTATGTGAGCCCGCTGGGCTAAGCCCTGAGCGAAATCCTCGTCCTTCGACAAGCTCAGGATGAGGATTTCGACTGAACGGCCGTAAAAGAAGCCCTCATCCTGAGCTTGTCGAAGAACGAAGGCGCCGCACAGGACTTTCAAATCGATGGCAAACACGGCTTCGGCCGCGTCGACGTGACGCGTGCCGGCCGCCAGCCTGATCGGCGCGGCGGTCGAGTTCTACGACTTCTATATCTATGCGACCGCCGCCTCGCTGTCGGGCCGCTGCTCTTTCTGGCCTCCTCGCCGTCCATGCAGCTCCTGGCCTCGTACGCCAGCCTCAGCATCGCCTTCATCGCCCGGCCGCTGGGCTCGATCGTGTTCGGCCACTTCGGCGACCGCATCGGCCGCAAGTCGACCCTGGTCGTCAAAGTAGGGTTCAGAAACGCGAACCCAGCATTGCCGGCTTTGCACAAGACGACGCGGGTCGGTCCCGGCTAAGTTCGGCTTATCTCTTCCCGGAGCCGCCCCATGATCGACCTCGTCATCGAAGCCCGCCGCCACGACATCGGAAACTTCGAGGTCGGCCGCGTGCTGCCCTTCCACGCCCGGCGGATGGTCGGCCCGTTCACCTTCCTGGACCACATGGGACCGGCCGAGTTCGCGCCGGGCTTCCCCAAGAGCGCCGACGTCCGCCCGCACCCGCATATCGGCCTCTCCACCCTGTCGTACCTGTTCCAGGGCGAGATCACCCACCGCGACAGCGTCGGCTCGCTGGCCGTGATCAAGCCGGGCGAGGTCAACTGGATGACGGCCGGCAGCGGCATCACCCACTCCGAGCGCTTCGAGACCCTGCGTCGCCAGGGCGGCCGGATGGACGGCATGCAGGCCTGGATCGCCCTGCCCCACGAGCATGAGGAAACCGCCCCCAGCTTCAGCCACCACGAAGGTTCGGCCGAGTTGCCGTCCTACGAGAGCGGCGGGCTGAAGGCGCGGCTGATCGCCGGCGAGGCGTTCGGGGCCAAGGCCAGCGTGCCGGTGTTCTCGCCGCTGTTCTATGTCCACTGGGAGCTGGAGCCGGGCGCGACCGCAGCCCTGCCTGCCGAATATTCCGAGCGCGCCGCCTATGTCGCCGATGGCCGGGTCGAGGTCGACGGCCGTGAGCTGTCGGCGCTGCAGATGGCCGTCTTCGCGCCGGGCGAGACCGTGGTGTTCAAGGCTCTGGAGCGCTCGACCGTGATGCTGCTGGGCGGCGAACCGATCGGCCCGCGCTTCATGGAGTGGAACTTCGTGTCCTCATCCAAGGACCGCATCGAGCAGGCCAAGGCCGACTGGAAGGCCGGCCGCGTGAAGCTGCCCGACCTGGACCACGACGAGTTCATCCCCCTGCCGGAAGCCCCGCTGAAAGCGCCGCAGCCGATGTAGCAAGCGCGGCAGCGGAAAATGAGAGCCGGTTTCGGCGACCGCCGCGCGCAAACAAACAAGCGCAACCGAACCTCCGCATTAGGATTATCTCCCCTACCCGGCGCCAAGGCCGGACTTGGGACCGGAGCCTATCCGGGATGGCGCCAGAGAGATCGTGCTCGAAGCGCTTGCCGCTACTTGTAGCGCCGCTGCTCCCTGGCCCCGTGGCGGACGTAATGCTTGCGCGGGTCGGCGCCCGAGGCCGCGACGTCGGGGTTCAGATCCAGATAGCGCTGCGGATCGAAGTCCTTCGGCGCCTTGCCGGGGAACAGGTTCGCCCAGCGGTCCGCCGTCACCGGCGCCGGGACAGCCGCGCCGCGCTTGGGGACTTCGGCGATCGGCCGGTCGACATAGGTGTTCGGGGCCAGCTTGCCGGTGGTCACGTCGACGATGTCGCGCAGGTCCAGATTGCCGGCCAGCGGGTCCGAAAAGGCCGGGGTGTAGTAGGCGCAGTCGTCGAAATAGTAGTGGGTGACCTGCGACCAGCGGGTGCGGGCAGGGTCGTTCTGGCGGCTGCCGCCGTGCAGCAGGTTGGCCGCCCAGATCAGGGCCTGGCCCTTCTTGGGGCGGAAGTATTCGGGCTTGGTCCCGGTGGCATCGATCAACGCCCGCCAGGCTTGCTCGAACGGCGGCTGGGCGAACTCGGCAGTTTCGGTCCCGGCCACCTTGCCGATCGCGTCGTTGTAGAGAATCGGCCACTTGTGCGAGCCCGGATAATAGACCAGCGGGCCGGCGTCCTCGTGGATGTCCTCCAGGGCCAGCCACACGCCGCACATGAAACGCTCCGGCACGCTGGAGAAGTGGATCGAGTCCGAGTGGACGTGCTGCTGCGTGCCGACCGGAAAATTCAGGGTCTGGAACGGAAAGGCGCGGCGGCCATAGAGTTTGGACAGCAAATCCAGCACCGCCTCATTGGCGGCGATGGCGCGGACGTCCTCGTGCGTGCGCCAGGCGTCCTGCACCCGCAGGCCGTCATTGGCCGCCCAACCCTCGGCCCGCCAGCGGTCGAAGTCGTACTGCGGGGTGAGATCCGCCTTGATCCGTTCGATGCGCGCGGCGAGGTCTTCGTCCGGAAAGTCGAAGACCGCAAAGCCCTTCTCGTGCAGCTGGATGGCGACGTCGCGCTGGCTGTTGGACAGGCCCATCTGGTCCAGCGAGGCCGAAAACAGCATCGACTCCACTAGCGGAACGCCAGGCAGAAGCTTCTGGGAGAGGGTCATGGGCGGGGTCCCCGAGCACGCTGGAGCTGCTGCGGGATTAACCGGCGCCAGGACGCATGACCAGTGCTTTCGGCCGATGCCCGGTTGATCAACGGCCACGCCCGCGCGCATAAAACCGCATGACCGACACCAGCTTCACCGATTTCGTCCGCGGCTTGCCCAAGGCCGAGCTGCACATGCACATCGAGGGCAGCCTCGAGCCTGAACTGATGTTCGAGCTGGCCCAGCGCAACGGGATCACCCTGCCCTTCGCCTCGGTCGACGAGATTCGCGCGGCCTACGCCTTCTCGAACCTGCAGGACTTCCTGGACATCTACTACCAGGGCGCGGGCGTGCTGATCACCGAGGCCGACTTCAAGGACCTGGCCCTGGCCTATTTCAAGCGCCTGGCGGCCGATGGCGGCACGCACGCCGAGATCTTCTTCGACCCCCAGACCCACACCGCTCGCGGGATCGCCTTCGACGTGGTCATGAAGGGCCTGCTGGCCGGCATGAAGGAAGCCGAAGAGACCCTGGGCGTCACCTCCAAGCTGATCCTCTGCTTCCTGCGCCACCTGTCGGAAGAGAGCGCCTTCGAAACCCTGGCGCAGGCCAAGCCCTGGCTGTCGGACCTGGCCGGCGTCGGCCTGGACAGCTCCGAGGTCGGCCACCCACCGGCCAAATTCGCCCGCGTCATGCAGGCCTCGAGGGACCTCGGCCTCAAGGTCGTGGCCCACGCCGGCGAGGAAGGCCCGCCCGCCTATGTCTGGGAAGCCATCGACCTGGTGAAGGTCGACCGCATCGACCACGGCAACCGCGCGCTCGAGGACGAGGCCCTGACCGCGCGCCTGGTCAAGGACGGGACCACCCTGACCGTGTGCCCGCTCTCGAACCTGAAACTGTGCGGCGTGCCCAGCCTGGACGTCCATCCGCTGAAGACGATGCTGAACCTGGGCCTGAAGGCGACGGTCAATTCCGACGATCCGGCCTATTTCGGCGGCTACCTCTTGGAAAACTACCTGGCCACCGCCGGCGCGGTCGGCCTGACCCGCGAGGAGGTCGTCACCCTGGCCCGGAACAGCTTCACCGGCTCGTTCCTGACCGAGTCCGAGAAGGCTGATCGCGTCGCCCAGGTCGAGGCCTACGCGGCCGCGCACTAGTGACTGTCGTCGCCGCCAAGACCGCCCACTTCGACAACGAGGTGCGGCCCTTTTTCCGCGACGTGCGCGACCCCATCCAGCGCACCGAGATCCTGGTCGACGGCCTGCGCGAAGTGCTGCTGGAGCAGCGGCGCCAGGCCGCCATCCTGGCCGTGCCGACGGCGGTGGCCGGCATCTACGGCATGAACTTCGAACACATGCCCGAGCTGAAGTGGGCCTGCGGCTACTACGGCGTGCTGGCCGGGATCGTGGTGATCTGCGGCCTGCTGTACCGACGGTTCGAGAAGACGGGCTGGCTTTAGCCGCCCGAGACCTCCAGCACTTCGCGGTGCCGGGCGGCGTCGATGCCGTCGCGCTGTTCCTGGGCCAGGCGGCTCTTGTCGGTTTCCAGCAGGGTCAGGGTCGGGCGTTCGTCCGGGGTCTGGAACTGGACCAGGACGCGGGTGCCCTGCGTCGTGCCGGGATAGGGCGCAAGACGGTTGGCCAGCTTGGCGGGATGCGGCGGCTCCTCGCGGCCGTCCTCTTCGTAGAGTTCCAGATAGCGTTCGAAGACCTCGGCCTCGACCTCGGCCCAGACGCCCCAGCCGAAATAATCATCCTGATCCTTCAGGGGCACCGGCAGGATGCAGCGGATGAAGAACCGATCGCCCCACTGGCACAGGTCGTCATTGTAGCGGACCTGCTCGTCCTGGTCGGCGTCAGGCAGCGCGAACACTTCGTCCGGCAGCGCGAAGCCCCAATCCAGGGACAGCGGTTCTTGGGTCTCGTCGGCCATCGTTACCTTCGGCGTGGAAATGCGCGCCGATGATTAGGCCAAGTCGCAGGCCAGCTCTAGGCCACCGCGTCGCGCAGGGCGTCGCACAGGCGGTCCAGGCCTTCGATGTCGAGGCTGGGATCCAGGGTGATGACCACGGTCGAGGCCGCCAGGTGGTCGGCGGTCGGGGTGTCGTCGGCGGCGAGCGAGCGGTCGCGCACGGAGCAGCTGGCGGCGACGCCCGCCGCCTGGAGCTTCCAGGCCACGGCGCCGGCGTCGTCGGTGGGCAGGGAGAGCGCGCAGGTCTGCGAGATCCAGCTCATGCCCCAGCCGGGCTGGAAGCCGACGCCGCTGTCCAGCAGCAGGACGCGCAGTTGCTGAGCCGTGCCGCACAGGCGCTGACGCAGGCCCGGCCAGGCGGCCAGACCGTCGTCGCCGGCGAAGGGCGCGGCGTCGATGGCGTTGATGACGGTGGCGTCCTCGCAGGCGACGAACACGCCCTGGCCCGAAGGCAGGCCGACCAGCACCGGGACCGGGGCCTCGATGACCACGTCGAAGGCGCCGGCGGCGTCGACCAGGATCGGCAGGCCGGTCTCGGCGCGGAAGGCGGCCCAGGCGCGCATGTCGGGGGCGCGGCCGTGGGCGGCTGCGGGCACGATGGCCTCCAGCGGACCGGGCGCCTCGGGCAGGCGCTCGCGCAGGTGGGCGGTGTCGAACATGGCGCTGAACGGATCGACATCGACCAGCCAGGCCTTGAGGCCCGCCGCTTGGACGCCGGCCAGGGTCTCCGGATCGGCCAGGGCCGAAACGACGCAGACGCCGCCTTCCCGCACGCCCAGAGCCTTCAGCGCGGCGGCGGTGGTCTCGACCCGGTCGGCGAAAGAGCGCAGGGCGACGGGACGGGCGAAGCGGGCGGCCAGGCGTTGGTCCAGGTCCGAGCTATGGCCGGCGACACCCAGCGCGGCGGCGACCGCGTCGAAGTCGATTGGGGCGACGCCAGGCCCGCTTGGAGCGCGGACAAACGCCTTCTGCTGAAGGGCGTTGAGCTGAGCGGCGACGGGCTTCGGGAGCATTTCAGACGCAATCCACGACGAACCGGGCGACCGCAATGGCCGCACCATATGGTTAAGCAACCGTATTCATCGATTCCGCCCGGCCTAATGTGGCGCGCGGTCGCGGCAAAAAAGTTCAGTGACTAGGCTGAATCTGCCATGAGTCTCGCAGTTCGCGCTTCAATACCTTGCCAATATGGCTTCTGGGCAGGCTGTCGACGATACGGACGTCCGCCAGCCGCTGGGTCTTGCCGACCTGGCCGTTCACGAAGGCCCGGATTTCTTCCGAATCCGTGGCGCCCCGGATCGCCACGAAAGCCACCGGCGTCTCGCCCCATTCGGCCGAGGGCACGCCGACCACCGCCGCCTCGACCACCGCCGGGTGCTGGACCAGCACCGCCTCCAGATCGGACGGATAGATGTTGAAGCCGCCGCTGATGATCATGTCCTTCTTGCGATCCATCAGCGTGAGGAAGCCGTCCTCGTCGAAGCGGCCGACGTCACCCGTTCGAATGAAGGTCCAGCCCTCGGGCGAGGTCCAGATCGCCTCGGCGGTCTTGTCCGGCCGGCCGTGATAGCCGTTCATGGTCGCGGCCGAGCGGCCGACGATCTCACCGACCACGCCGGGGCCGACCTGGACGCCGTCCTCGTCGATCAGGCGGATGTCGTGGCCCGGCGCGGGCTGGCCGACCGTGTGCAGTTTGTCGGGATGCTCGTGGGCGATGAGGATGCAGGTGCCGCCGCCCTCGGTCATGCCGAAATACTCGACCAGGCCGCCGGGCCAGCGCCGCAGCACCTCTCCCTTCAGTTCCGGCGCGAACGGGGCGCTGGTGCAGAACTTCAGGTGCGTGGACGAGAGGTCGTAGTCGCCGAAGTCCGACCGCTCCATCAGGCGGCGATACTGCACCGGCACCAGCATGGTGTGGGTCATGCGGTGCTTCTGGGCCAGCGCCAGATACTTGCCGGCGTCGAACTTCTTCATCAGCACCACGGTCCCGCCGCCGGCTAGCGTGGGGAAGAAGCAGACCAGCGTGGTGTTGGAATAGAGCGGGGTCGACAGCACGCTGACCGCCGTGGGGCCATAGCCGACGCCGTCGCCCCGGAAGACATGCTTCCAGCGCATGCCGTGCGACTGGACGATGCCTTTAGGCGTGCCGGTCGTGCCGCTGGAATAGATGATGTTGAAGGGGGCTTCAGGGGCGATGGTCACCGGCTGCGGCTTGGCGTCCGGCGGGGCCAGCCAGGCGTCGAACGCTTCCGTGTCGAGGCGGATGTGGCGCACGGCGATCGGCGCGGGCTTCTGAGCCTCCTCCACGCCGGCGTCGAGGAAGAACAGCCGGGCCGCACAGTCGGCGACCATGCCGGCGATGGCCTCAGGCGTCGAGGACGGCGCGATCGGGGCGACGGCCACGCCCGCGCGCAGGCCGCCCAGGAACAGCGCCGCATAGGGGATCGACGAGAGGGCGCAGACGGCGACGGCCTCGCCGGGCTGGACGCCGTCACGCTGCAAGGCGGCGGCGACGCGGTCGACCAGGGCGTCGAACTGCGCGTAGGTCACCGCCTCGCCGGTCTCCATGATCACGGCCGGGTGGTTGGGGCCTTCCTGGGCGCGGACCCGCAGGATGTCGCCCATGGTCCCGTAGTCGGCGGCGAGCATGGCGGCGATGGTGGTCATGGGCTTACTCGGTAGAACCGCCCTCGTCCTTCGACAAGCTCAGGATGAGGGCTACTTCAAGCTCTGTGTCAGCAGTCAAAACCCTCATCCTGAGCCTGTCGAAGGACGAGGGTTTTGCGCAGCGGATCAAGCGTCCTTGAACCCCTTGCCCTCGGCCACCAGCCGCTCCAGCAGCGCCGACGGCTTGAAGTCCTCGCCCAAGGTCTCGTGGAACTCGCGCATCTTGGCCAGGATCTTGTCCAGCCCGACCAGCTCGCCCCAGAACATCGGGCCGCCGCGATAGACCGGCCAGCCGTAACCGTTGATCCAGACGATATCGATGTCGGACGCCCGGATGGCCTTGCCCTCTTCCAGGATCTTCGCGCCCTCGTTGACCATCGGATAGAGGCAGCGCTCCAGGATCTCCTGGTCGCTGATCTCGCGGCGCTGGATCTGGCGCTTCTCGGCGAAGTCGCGGATCACGCCTTCCACCTCGGCCGACGGCTTGGCGTTGCGGTTCTCGTCGTAGTCGTAGAAACCCTTGCCGTTCTTCTGGCCGCGACGGTCCATCTCGCAGAGCACTTCCCGGACGGTCGAGGAGGAGGTCTTGGCGGGATCCCAGCCGATGTCGAGACCGGCCAGATCGCTCATCGCGAACGGCCCCATCGGCAGGCCGAAGTCGTACAGCACCCGGTCGACGTCCCAGGGCATGGCGCCTTCCAGGATCAGCTTCTGAGCCTCGCGCTGGCGCTGGGCCAGCATGCGGTTGCCGACGAAGCCGTGGCAGTTGCCGACCAGCACCGCGACCTTGCCGATCTTCTTGCCGATCTGCATCGAGGTGGCGATCACCGACTTGTCGGCCTTGGCCCCGCGCACGATCTCCAGGAGCCGCATGACATTGGCCGGCGAGAAGAAGTGCAGGCCGATCACGCTCTCGGGCCGCGAGGTCGAGGCGGCGATGGCGTCGATGTCGAGATACGAGGTGTTCGAGGCCAGGATCGCACCGGGCTTGGCGATCTTGTCCAGCTTGCCGAAGACTTCCTTCTTGATCTCCATCAGCTCGAACACGGCCTCAATGATCAGGTCGCAATCACCTAAGTCCTCCAGGTTCATCGACGGCGTCAGCAGACCCATGCGCTTTTCGACGTCGTCCTGGGTCAGGCGGCCCTTCTTGGCGGTGTTCTCGTAGTTCTTGCGGATAATCCCGACGCCGCGCTCCAGGTTCTCTTGCTTGGCCTCGATGATCGTCACCGGGACGCCGGCGTTGAGGAAGTTCATCGCGATGCCGCCGCCCATGGTGCCGGCGCCGATGACGCCGACCTTCTTGACCGGGATCAGCGGGGTGTCGTCCGGCACGTCCGGGATTTTGGCGGCCTGGCGCTCGGCGAAGAACACATAGCGCTGGGCGGCCGACTGGGTCCCCGTCATCAGCTCCATGAAGAGGCGACGCTCTTCCTTCAGGCCCTCGTCGAAGGGCAGGTTCACCGCCACCTCGATGCACTTGATGTTGTTCTCCGGGGCCATGAAGCCACGGAACTTCTTGGCGTTGGCCTTGCGGAAATCGGCGAAGATCTCGGGCTTGCCGCGGGCGGCCTCGACCTTGTCGTTCAGCTCTCGGACCTTCTTCAGCGGGCGGTTCTCGGCCAGCACCTTCCTGGCGAAGTCGATCGCGCCGGCGCGAAGGTTCCCCTCCTCGACCAGTTCGTCGAACAGACCCATGGCCAGGGCCGCCTTGGCGGGCGCGTGCTGGCCGCTGGTCACCATCTCCAGCGCCTTCTCGACGCCGACGATGCGCGGCAGGCGCTGGGTGCCGCCGGCGCCGGGCAGCAGGCCGATATTGACCTCCGGCAGGCCGCCCTTCGCGGACGGGACGGCCACGCGGTAGTGGGCCACCAGCGCCACTTCCAAACCGCCGCCCAGGACGGTGCCATGGATCGCCGCGACCACCGGTTTGGGCGAGTTCTCGATGACGTTCTGGACGTCCTGCAGCGACGGGCCGGTCATGGCCTTGCCGAACTCGGTGATGTCGGCGCCGGCGATGAAGGTCTTGCCCTCGCAGATCAGCACGATCGCTTTCACCGCATCGTCGGCGATGGCTGCGTCGAACGCGCCCTTCAGCCCCTCGCGCACGGCCGCCGACAGCGCGTTGACCGGCGGCGAGTTCAGCGTGACGACGCCGATGTCGCCTTCGACGGAAAGATCGGTGACGGCGTTGATCGCGGCCATGGCGTTTCGACCCTGCATTTCGTTTGAACGATTGTTTGAAGCCAGCCTGCACGCCCACGCGAAGATGTCCAGACCTCCGTGGCGGCGCCTGTTTCGCAGGCAAGTCGTGTTGACGACTTCAAACGCATACTACAAATTCGAAATCAAAGTTTCAGCCGAGGTCATCCGTGGACGCGGATGCGACGCCCTGCACGGCCGGACGCCGCATTTGCCTGAATTCCAGAGAGAATGATCCGCGCTGGGGGAGGGCGTTCGCGGGAAGTCATGGGCTTGGGACGCGACTTGCACGCGTTCTGACGTTTCGAAGTCGGTGGATTCCGCGAGCGCGGCGTATTGCTCGCAATGCGTCGGACTTTGGTAAAGCGCAACTCGGCGCGGGAGGGCATCCCGCGCCGTTTCTTTTCCTCCCCGCTGGGGGAGGTGGTCCGGAGGACCGGAGGGGGCAGCGCGGCCAACATCCAGCTAGCCCCCTCAGTCGCTCCGCGACAGCTCCCCCAGCGGGGGAGCAGATTCAGCCCGCGCTCTCCGTGAACGCCGAATAGACCAGCGTCCGCAGTTCGCGCCGGATCGGATACGAGGTCGACGGCATCAGTTGGGTCATGAACACCACCGCCAGGTCCTCGAGCGGGTCGATCCAGAACGCCGTCGAGGCCATGCCGCCCCAGAAGTATTCGCCCAGCGAGCCCAGGTTCTTGGTTCGGGCCTGGTCGATGGTCATGGCAAAGCCCAGGCCAAAGCCCAGTCCCTCGAACACCGCCTCGCTGAACAGCGACTTGGACAGGCGCACCAGTTCCTTGCCGCCCGGCAGGTGGTTCATGGTCATCAGCCTGATGGTCTTGGGGCTGAGCAGGCGTACGCCGTCCAGCTGGCCGCCGTTCAGCAGCATGCGGCAGAAGCGCATATAGTCGTCGGCGGTCGAGACCAAACCGCCACCGCCGGACTTGACCATCGGGTCGGCCAGGAAGCGGCTCTTCTCGGGATCATCCTGCAGGACCACCTTGCCCGACGGCGTCAGGGCGTAGCAGGCGGTAAGACGCGCGCGCTGGCTTTCGGGAACGAAGAAGCCGGTGTCGACCATCTTCAGCGGATCGAAGATGCGGGTCTTCAGGAAGACGTCGAACGGCAGCCCCGAGATCGTCTCGACCAGATAGCCCAGCACGTCGGTCGAAACGGAGTAGTTCCAGGCCTCGCCCGGCGAGAACTCCAGCGGCACGGTCCCAAGCGCGTCGACATAGCCTTGCAGCCCACCCTCGCTATCGATGCCGTCCAGCTTCAGCTTGCGATAGGCCGCATCGACATTGGTCCGCTGCTGGAAGCCGTACGTCAGGCCCGAGGTGTGGCGCAGCAGGTCCAGCATCCGCATCGGCTCGGCCGTGCGCTTGGTTTGGAACGCGCCCTGCACGCCGGCGACAAACACGCCCTGGTCACGCCAGGCCGGGATGAAGCGGTGCACCGGATCGTCCAGCGACACCAGCCCCTCCTCGACCAGCATCATGAAGGCGATGCTGGTGACCGGCTTGGTCATCGAATAGATGCGGAACAGGCTGTCGGCCGCCAGCGGCTTGCCGCGCTCGATATCGGCGCTGCCCAGCACGGACGTATAGGCCAGCTGACCGCGTCGCCAGACCTGGGTCAGGGCGCAGGGCAGTTTTCCGGTGTCGATATACTTTCCCTTGAGGAAGGTCTCGATGCGGTTAAGTCGGCCGGACGACAGTCCAACGGCTTCCGGTTTGCTCAACGCCCTGCTCTCCCCTTGATGACGACTTTCGTTGGCCTGGATCAGGACTCTCGTTCGGACGTTATGCCGCAACGTAAACTTTACCCGATCCTGCGACACCCATTGAAAACGAGGGAAACGGGATGGGCAAGCACTTGGATACCGAGGCTGCCTCCAGAATCGAAGCCGCGGCCGCCGACTGGTTTTTCCAGAGCAGCCTCGACATGTTCGTCGTCCTGCAGGACGACGCGATCATCCGTGTCAATCCCGCCTGGACCGACCTGACCGGCTGGACGCCCGAGGACACCCTGGGCCGCCCGATCCGCGACTTCTTCCACCTGCACGACACCGAGGTGATCTACGCGATCGCTGACTCGTTGCGCGCGGTCGGCCATGCCCGCTCACAGCACCGCCTGGCCCGCAAGGGCGGCGGCTGGCTGTGGGTGCGCTCGCAGTGCAAGACGCTGGAAGGCGGCGGCCTGCTGATCGTCTTCCAGGACTTCAGCGAGGATCGCGCCCACGAGATCGCCCGCCAGCAGACCGAGCGTTCCAACGAACTGCTGCGCACCGCTGCCGGCGTCTATGTCTGGCGGTTCAATCCGCGCAAGGGCGTCTACGTCTTCGACCAGGACATCCCCACGCCCAGCGCGCCACAAGGCGGGGTGCGGACCATGACCGTCACCGAGATGACGATGTCGATCCACGAGGACGATCGCGAGCGGGTCTGGGAGGCCTTCTCCAGGACCCTACGGCGCGGCGAGCATGTCGAGATCGATTACCGGTATCTCGATCCGGCCACCCGCGAGTGGGCGCACATGCACTGCGCCTGGCGCGGGGTGCGCGGCTCCAGCCCCGACTGGGACGTGATCGGCATCAGCCAGAACACCACCGAGCTGGTCGCCGCCCGCGACGCGGCCCTGGGCGCGGCCGAGGCCAAGAGCCAGTTCCTGGCCAATATGAGCCACGAGATCCGCACGCCGATGAACGGGGTGCTGGGCGTGCTGCACCTGTTGAAGAACGAAAGCCTGACCGACGACGGCCGCCGCTTGCTGAACGAGGCCCTGGGCTGCGGCGAAATGCTGTCGGAGCTGCTGAACGACATCATCGACTTCTCGAAGATCGAGGCCGGCAAGCTGGAGCTGACCACCGAGCCGGTCGAGCCGGCCGACCTGCTGGCGGGCGTGGCCGACATGCTGCGTCCGCAGGCCGAGGCCAAGGGCCTCTACCTGCGCGTCGAGGCGCCGGGCGACCTGGGCTGGGTCGCCACCGACCCGCTGCGCCTGCGCCAGGCGCTGTTCAACCTGCTGGGTAACGCGGTGAAGTTCACCCTGCAGGGCGGCGTCGTCGCGCGGCTCTCGGGTCGTCGCGACGGAGACCGCGCTCGCCTGCGGTTCGAGATCCAGGACACCGGCGTCGGCATCGGCGAGGAGGCTGGCCAGCAGCTGTTCGAGCGTTTCAGCCAGGGCGACGGCTCGACCACGCGGCGCTTCGGCGGCTCGGGCCTGGGCCTGGCCATCTGCCGGCGCCTGGCAGAGATGATGGGCGGCGAGGTCGGCTTCGACAGCAAGCTGCGCGAAGGCTCGACCTTCTGGCTGGAGCTGGACGCTGAGGCCTGCGCCGCGCCTCATCTTGGACAGGTGGGCAGCGAGGCCGAAGAACCCGACGCCCCGCTGTTCGCCGGCCTGCGCGTGCTGCTGGTCGAGGACAACGCCACCAACCGCCTGATCGCCAGCCGTATGCTCCAAGCCCTGGGCGCGCGGATCGACACGGCCGAAGACGGCGTCCAGGGCGTGGCCGCCGCCGCGCGCGGGGGCTTCGACCTGATCCTGATGGACATCCAGATGCCCGGTATGGACGGGGTCGAGGCCACCCACCGGATCCGCGCCTTCAAGGGCCCGGCCGGCCAGATTCCGATCCTGGCCATGACCGCCAACGCCATGGCCCATCAGCAGGCCGGCTACCTGGCCGCCGGCATGGATGGCGCCATCGCCAAGCCCCTCTCGCCCACCGCCCTGACCCAGGCCATCGCCCGGGCCTTGACGGCGGAGCGGTCGGAAGCTCGGAAGGCGTCTTAAAATCCTGTCATCCGAACAAGCGCGTAGCGCGCGCCGATCCGGGATGACAGTGAACTTCCTTCGCCATCGCCTCCAGTCGGTCCGCATCCACCGCGCGCAGGGCCCGAGCGGTCAGGCCGGCGACACGGCCCGACGCCCAGAAAATGGGTTGGGCTGCAACATTCCTGACAAACCCCGGCTGTAGGGGGCGCCTATTGTCCCAAGACGGACGGAGCCGCCCTTTAAGACGGCCCTGCCCGCGCCTAAATTGGACCCGATCGTCCAACGACTGGCGCTACCGGCGAAGGATGGGTTTCTTGGGGTTGGTGACGATGGATGACGGTCGGATCGCGGGGGCGGCGACAGCGCGCTATGCCCGCAAGAAGGAGACGATCCTGGCGGCCGCCACGGCGATCCTGAACCGCCAGGGCGTGCGCGGCATGACGCTCGCCGACGTCGCCGCCAAGGTGGGCCTCAACACCACCAGTGTCACCTACTACTACCGCAAGAAGGACGACCTGGCCGCCGCCTGCTTCATGCGCGGCCTGGAGCGCTTTGAGGCCATGGTCGGCGAGGCCGCCGCCGAGGCCACGCCCGCCGCGCGGATCCTGAAGTTCCTGGACCTCTATCTCGACCTCAACCGCCGCGTCCGCCTGGGCGAGGCCACGCCCCTGACCAGCTTCGCCGAGATCAAGGCGCTGAAGGAGCCCCTGCGCGGGTCGGTGGTCGGCGCGTTCAACGACCTCTTCCGCCGGGTGCGCAGCTTCTTCGACGACCCATCCCTGGCCCACCTGGACAAGCGCCAGCGCAACGCCCGCGCCCACCTGCTGATGGAGCAGGTGTTCTGGTCGGGCACCTGGCTGCGCCGCTACGACGTCGAGGACTATGGCCGCGTGCGCGACCGCCTGGGCGACATCCTGTTGAACGGCCTGCCCGCCGGCGGCCGAACCTGGGCTCCGCAGGCCCTGCCCGACCCGACCCCGCTGTCGCCCGAGGGCCTGGAGTGGCGCGAGACCTTCCTGGTGGCCGCCACCCGACTGATCAACCAGCGCGGCTATCGCGGCGCCTCGGTCGAGGACATCTCGGCGGCGCTGAACGTGACCAAGGGCTCGTTCTATCACCACCACGAGGACAAGGACGCCCTGGTGTCTGAGTGCTTCGAGCGCACCTTCACGGTCACCCGCCGTTCGCAACTGGACGCGCGCGCGCTTGAAGCCGACAGCTGGACCCAGCTGACCTCGACCGCCGCGGGCCTGGCCAGCTACCAGCTGTCCGAGCACGGGCCGCTGCTGCGGGCCTCGTCGATGGGCGCCCTGCCCGACACCCTGCGCCACGACATGGCCGACGGTTATGCGCGCGGCTGGCAGCGGTTCGGAGCGATCATCTCGGACGGCGTCGCCGACGGCTCGATCCGCCCGATCGATCCCGCCATCGCCGCCCACATGATCAACTCGATGCTGAACGCCGCCGCCTCGCTGGGCGCGTGGGTGCCCGGCCTGGAGCGCGAAGAGGCCGCCGAGCTGTTCGCCAAGCCCCTGCTGACGGGCGTGCTCGCTTAAAGCTGTCATCCCGCCCACAGCGAAGCGGAGAGCAGGGACCGCCGGAAATGCCGACGCTTGCGGCGGTCCCGGATCGGCGCGCTACACGCTTGTCCGGGATGACAGTTTGCAAGGTGTTGCGACCTATTAACCATAGGGTGGCCCTGCCCCAGGGGCGGCTGGTATCTTCAAGCGTCTGATTCGCTTCGAGTTCCGCCCGCGTCATGACGACGATTAGCCCCTACTCGTCGACCTACGCCCCCGGCCTGACCGCTGGGCAGACCGCGACGCAGCGCGCCAACCAGTCGACTGGCTACGGCCAGACGCGCGACCAGAGCCCGACAATCAACACGCCGGCGGTCAATGTCACCCTGTCGGCCGCCGCCCAGGCGGTGCTGAAGGCCCAGACCGACGCGCGCACCACCGACGCCGTGGTCGCCGAGGCCCGCGCCCAGATCACCGCCCAGCTGAAGGCCGCCAAGACAAATAGTGCGCTGAAGGATGGTGATCCGGCGATCGACCTGACCGGCATGGACCGCCGCACGCTCTATGCCGTGGCCAGCAACCGCGGCGGCCAGTTTCCCATGGACCAGCAGGTGGTCGCGGCCCTGGCTTTGAAGAGCCAGCACGACACCGCCCTGGCCGGTCCCGCAGCCCAGGCGCGACTGACCGGCGACTATGCCAGCCTGTACCAGACCGCCCTCGACCAGCTGGACGCCGCCGGCCCCGAAGAGAAAGCCTCGGCTGCCTGGAGCGAGGAGCGCGCCGCTTTGGTCGAAGGCCGCAAGCAGGCCATCGCCCGCCCGGGCCTGGCCCCCGCCGGCATCGAGAACGACAGCGTCGCCGCCTATATGAAGGAAACCGGCAGCGCCGTGGCCGGGGCCAAGACCCGCGATTTCGGCAAGGTCGCCGGCGACGTCCGCACGGCGCTGGACAAGCAATACGAGCTGGCCTTCGCCCCCGAGGCGGCCAAGGACTCCAGCAGCGGCGAGATCGACTTCCGCCGCTTCGACGACCGCTCGCTGTCGGCCATCGCCCTGAATAAGGACGAGCAGTTCTCGACCCACGAGATCGCCCAGGCCAAGACCGAGATCCGTCAGCGCGACAGCGACGCCATCAAGACCAGCTACAGCGCGACCAGCCAGGACGAAGGCGGCTTCGGCAAGGCCATGATCACCCGCTATGCCGGCATGACGACCGAGGAACGCCAAGCCTCGGGCTGGACCCCGGCGGTCTACGGCAAGATGGTCGAACTGCAGGCCTCGCGCGACAAGCTGGCCCAGATGTTCAACGCCGACGGGTCGTTGGCCGGACCGCCCAGCCTGCTGGACTACCTGTAGGCAGCCAGTCGGCGCCCTCCGCCGAAGCAGAGGGCGCCATCTTCACTAGTACCGAACCGACAGCTCGACGCCGTAGGTGCGCGGCGCGTTGAGGTTGCCGTAGTCGCCCAGCGTGGCCCGGTTGGCCGGGTCGCGGCGGTAGACGAAGTCGGCGTTCAGCAGGTTGCGCGACCACAGCGACAGCGCCATCTGCGGGCCGCCTTCCTTCAGTTGCAGGTCCGCCAGGCCGACGCGAGCGTTCATGATGAAGGACTTGTCGGCCTTCACGTCGGTTTGGTCGAAGGTCTGGGTGGCGTCCGAATAGTTGGCGTCGACGTGGGCCTGGAAGGTCGCGCCCCACAGCGGCGCCGAGTAGTCGGCCGAGACGCTGGCGGCGTTCTTCGGCGTGAAGACGATGAACACCGGCTGCAGCTGGCCATTGAAGGGGTTGCGGGTCGGGGGCACTTGGGTGTCGGTGTAGGCGTAGGCGCCCGACAGGGTCAGGCCTTCGGTCACGCGCCACTGGCCTTCGACTTCAATGCCGCGGATTTTCGTGATGCCCGGGGCGTTGATGGTCTCCAGCGTGTTGCGGGTCGAGGACCCCGTCACCGTCACCAGGCTGAAGTCGATCTGGCTGCCCTGACGGTCCATGGCGTAGGCGGCCAGGTTCAGGCGCACGCGGCGATCGAACAGGTCGGTCTTGGCGCCGATCTCGTAGGCCTTGACCTCTTCCGGACCGAAGGCACGGTAGGTCAGCGAGCGCGAGCTGGCGCCGCCGGCGCGGTAGCCGGTCGAGTACTTGGCGTAGACGTGGACGTTCTCGTTGGCGTCATAGGCCAGGGTGACCATCGGGTCGAACCGGTCGTTCTTCTGGGCGAAGGTCAGGTTCGTGCGGACGTTGTTGACGATGTAGAGCTCACCGCTCTTGTCGTCCCAGGTGAAGCGGCCGCCGACCGTCAGGTGCAGGTTGTCGTTCAGCATGGCGGGCGTGTAGGTCGCCTGGCCATAGGCCGCGTAGCTCTCGGCCGTGGCCCGCGAAGCGCGGTCGATCGAGCGCGTGCCGCGGATGGTCGGGGCCGGGTCCAGGATGGTGTAGCCGGTGCCATCGGCGTTCCAGCGGTTGGTGCTGGGGGTCGAGGCGTCGTCGCTGGCGTCTTCGGTGAAGTAGTACAGGCCCGCGACGTAGTCGAGGCGGTCCAGCGAGCCGACGGCCTGGAGCTCCTGGCTGAACTGGTGCTGCCACAGGCCGGCCAGGCTGTAGCGGCTGAAGTTGGTGTTGGGCGAATAGGCCGGGATGCGGTGGGCGCCGCCGGCGTTGTCCCACTGGTCGACCTCGACTTCGCGATAGGCGGTGATCGAGCGCAGTTCCAGATTGTCGCTGGCGACCCACTTCAGGTTCACCGAGACGCCGCGCGTGTCGTCGACGCTCCACTGCTGCGGCACGCCGATGTCGGCCATCTTCATGCGCTTGTCGCTGGCGATGACGATCGACGGCAGCGGACGGATCTGGCCCGAGGGCAGCGTGCCGGTGGCCGGACCGACGGTCAGGCCCAGCGGGTTGTAGCCCAGGAGTTGGCTGTAGAACGGCGTGTTCTTGTCCTGGCCGATGTCGCCGATCAGATCGGCGGTGAAGTTCTGGGTCGGACGCCAGCGAACCTGGGCGCGCAGGCCGCGCCGGTCATAGGCGTTCCAGCCGATCGCGCCCGGCAGAGGGTTCTTGGTGGTGGCGTCCTGGCGCTGCAGGGCCGCGTCGATCTTGAACGCGAAGTCGCCCACGGCCGGCAGGTTCAGGTGCATCTCGGCATTGTTCGAGCCGTAGTTGCCGACCCCGGCCTTCAGGCGCAAGTCGAACTCGCCGGTCGCCTGGCGGGTGACCATGTTCAGGGCGCCGCCTTCGGTGTTACGGCCAAACAGCGTGCCTTGCGGACCTTTCAGGACCTCGATGCGCTCGATGTCCAGCAGCGCCGCGCCCAGGCCGTGCTGGCGGCCCAGATAGACGCCGTCGATATAGACGCCGACGCCCTGCTCGCGGGCGGGCTGGTTGGCGTCCAGCGGGACGATGCCGCGGATGCCGATGGTCAGGGCCGACTGGCGGGCTTCGAAGGTGGCGACGCGCAGGCCGGGGATGGCGCCGTCGTTCAGGTCCATCAGGCTCTGGACCCGGCGCGCTTCCAGCGCCTTGTTGTCCATCAGCGAGATCGCGATCGGGGTTTCCTGCAGCTTGGTCTCGCGGCGGGTGGCGGTGACCACGACGTCGCTGAGGGCGGTGTTTTCTTCAGCCGGATTCGCGGCGGCGGTCGCGACGGCTTCAGCCGGAGCGGTCTCTGCGGCCAGGGCGGCGACCGGGGCGGCCATCAGGGCGGCGCCGGCGAAAAGGAAAGTGCGCAGCTTGAGAGAGGTCTTCATTTTTATCCCCTTGAGAGGGGGCGAGACCTAGCCGGGGCACATGTAGGCAAATTTACATTTTTCCAAACCTTTCAAAGGGTTCTCGAGACACCCAGACGCGCGGCCGTCATGATTTCGTCATGATCCGTGCGCCAACCTTTGTATGATCGGCTTTCGGGTCAGGCCCGCCGAACTTCGAGCGCGCGGACCATCGCCGAAGAGCGGTTGAATCAACTGTCGTTCAGCGACCACAGCCCCTTTTTCACCTCCATTTCCGCCCTCCAGGACAGCCCGCGGCCAGGACCGACGGACCGGCGGGGTCGCTCAGGGCGGGAGAGGCCGGCGATCAGGAACAGGACGCGGAGCATCAACAAACCTCAGGTTGCGCCGCCACGCTAGAGGTCGGACACGCGTCCCGCCATCCCCTTTTCGCGAAAGAAGATGGCGCGCCCTCGAAAGAGGACGCGCCGCAAGTTCCCACAAAACCCGAGGTGCTGGCCGGAGGAACTAGAACTTCTTGCGCAGGCCCACCTTGTAGGTGCGGCCCAGCGGGTCGCCGGTGAACGGGTCGTAGCCCAGGTCCAGGCGAGCGTAGGACGGATCCTTGTCGAACAGGTTGGTGATGGCCAGGGTCAGGGTGGTGTCCCACGGCAGCAGGGCGCGATAGGCCAGGTTGGTCAGGACCTGCTTGTCGATCTTCTTGCCGGCGCTGATCGTCACGCCCGCGCCGGTGGTGTCCTTGTAGGCGTTGGCGGCGAACGGCGCGGTGCGCTGGTCGGTGTAGCTGCCGATATAGTGGACCGACAGACGCAGGTTATGGATGCCCGCATTCCATTCGGCGAAGACGTCGCCCTTCCACTTGGGGATCGGCACGACCGTGGTCTGGTAGTTCAGCAGGCCCACGGCGTCGAAGGCCTTCTCGACCGTGATGCCCTCCACGACGGTGGCGCCGACCTTGTATTTCTGGATGTAGGTCGCATTGCCGCCGAAGGTCAGGTCGCCGCCGACCACCGCCTTGAACCGGTACTCGGCCGAGAAGTCGAAGCCCGCGTTCTTCACCGGCGCGCCGTTGATATAGCTGGTGCGCAGGCGGGCGATGCTGGTGGTCGGCGTCCCGCAGGCGCCGTTGAAGGTGAAGCGCGAGACCAGGCCCGCATAGGCCGGGTCGGCGCAGTTGTTCGCCCCGGCCGCGCCGTTCGGATAGAGCGAGGCGACCATGCCCGCCACGGGCTCGGCGACGATCGGGTTTTTGAAGTCGAAGTAGAAGTAGTCGATGCTGGCCTTGAATGCGCCGGCGTTGAACAGCGTGCCGAAATTGTAGGTCTTGGCTTTTTCCGGCTTCAGGTTCGGGTTGCCGAAGATGTCGACGGCCCGGAATACGCCCAGGATGCCCTGCAGCGAGGTCACCGAGGTGGTGGTGGTCTGCGGATCCGGCGGCCCGCGGAAGGTCGAGCCGGCCGAGGCGCGGAACGCCAGCCACGGCATGGCCTGCCAGCGCAGCGAGGCCTTGGGGTTGAAGGTCGAGCCGATGCCGTTGCCGTACTTCTCGTAGCGGGCGGCGAACTGGGCCTGGAAGTCGTCGGTGATCGGCACGCTGAGCTCACCGAAGCCGGCCATTACGTCGCTCTGGTTGTCGGCTTCGTTGCCGACCCCCAGGAACATGAACGGGCCGTTGCGGGCCGAACCGGTGCAGTTGGTCACGCCGAAGTCGGGCGTGTTCACGCACGGATTGATCGCGGCGTTGCTGATGTCGTTATAGTCGGCCTTGAAGTAGCTGCGGCGATACTGGACGCCGGCGGCCCAGGCGACGTCGCCGCCCGGCAGGCTGATCGTGGTCTTACCGTTCAGCACGGCCTCGCCAACGAATAGGCGCGAAGACTGCTTGGTCGACAGCTTCTTGAAGAACCAGTCGACCAGGTCCTTGTTGTTGGCCAGGGCCGAATTGTAGCCCGGATTGGCCACGCCGGTGATGGCGTTGGACGGGATCGCGCTGGCGAAGGGGTTGTAGTACATGCACTGGCCGACGCCGGGCGCGCCCTGG
This sequence comes from uncultured Caulobacterales bacterium, assembly GCA_903900155.1. Taxonomy (GTDB): domain Bacteria; phylum Pseudomonadota; class Alphaproteobacteria; order Caulobacterales; family Caulobacteraceae; genus Caulobacter. Next base: position 35,727 of record CAIUMD010000054.1, read on the forward strand.
ATGCCGGGTAGCGACGGGTTGCTGTCGCACAGCGGGCCGCCCAGGCCTTGCAGGGCCAGCGCGAAGCGGTTGACCAGGGTGTCGTAGCCGGTGCGGATGCCGACTTCCTGCGAATAGGTCAGCGCGACGTCCCAGCCGATGCCGTTATCGAATTCACCCGACAGGTCCGCCGACACCCGGAAGGCGTCGAACGCGCGCGCGCCGATCGAGGGGCCATAGCCAAACTTCGGGTTGCCGCCGATGCCGAACGGCCGGTTGGCCGCGTTCAGCGCGCCACCGGCGAAGATCGCGCCGGGCGCGGTGGTGACCGCGCCGGTGGCCAGATTGGTCAGTTGCACCGTCGGGTTGGCGGCCATGAAGGCGATCAGGCCGGGGTTCGTCGCCGGCACGAAGTAGCGCCCGGCCAGGGCCGCGATCGGCGCGACTTCCGCCGTCGGCGTCGCCAGGGCGGCATAGGACGGCGAGGTGTTCCAGTCGGGCACGTCGGTATGGGCGTACAGCACCTCGGCGTGGAATTTGGTCTTGGCCGACAGGTCGGTGTTGACCTCGGCATAGGCCTGAACCGCGTTGGACTTTTCGACAAGATTGTCGAACGGCGTGTAGTGCCAGTAGCAGACCGGGGTCAGGCCGCTGAAGCCCGGGAAGCCGCCCAGGCCCGCGCAGGCCGGATCGCGCATGCCGCTGGTGGTGCTGGCCAGGGGAATGAAGGTCGATGGATTGCCGGCGGCCGACCAGCCGGCCTCGGGGTTGCTCAGATACGGCTGGTTGGCCCACTTGCGGTCGGCGACCGACAGCTTGGAGCGGTGCTGCCAGCCGATGCTGGCCAGGACATTGCCGTTGTCCCAGGTCTTGCCCCAGGTCAGGCTGCCGCCGTAGTCTCCCTTCGAGCCGTCGATGCGGCGGTAGTCGGCGGCCGCTTCCAGGCCTTCGAAGTTCTTCTTGGTGATGAAGTTGACGACGCCGGCGATGGCGTCCGAGCCGTAGGTGGCGGCCGCGCCGTCCTTCAGCACTTCCAGGCGGCCGATCGCGGCGGCGGGAATGATGTTGGTGTCGACGATGCCCGCCCCGGCCGCGCCGAACGGGTTGATGGCCAGGCGGCGGCCGTTCAGCAACACCAGGGTGCGCTGCGAGCCGAGGCCCCGCAGGTTGACCGAACCCGAGCCCTCCGAGCCCTGGGCGCGGCTGTCGAACTGGTTGGTGTCGCCCAGCACGCCGTTGGAGATCGACAGCGCCTTCAAGAGTTCGACGGTGGAGGGCGAACCGCGCTTCTGCAGTTCCTCGGCGCCGATCACGTCGACCGGCAGGGCCGCGTCCTCGGGCGTGCCGCGGATGAACGAGCCGGTGACGACGACCTCCTCGACCTCGACCGGGGCGTCGTTGCGTTGCTGGGCGAAGGCCCCGCCCCCGGCTAGCGACATGGCCAGCGCGAGGCAGGAGCCTCCACGCAGGAAGCTGGTTCGTTTCATTGGTTTTCCCTCCCTCGATTATTTTTTGAACTGGCGGTTCGTCATGGAGCGACCCCAGTGGAGTGCGGCGGACGTTCAGCTGGGCGGCGATCTCCCGAATCCACACGTCCGCACGCGCACGGGCAGGCCGGCGCACCGTGAGGAGCGTTCTTTTTCGAAACTTGGCGATGCGCCTTCTGGAGCCGACAAACCTTGGTTCCCCTTGGGGTCGGACGCTTGAAAAGCCACGCATACAGCCCAGGATTTGCAACCAAGGCGGATGCCAATCACAAAGATCGAACATCTGTTTCGATGATGTGGTATGTTTTACAGCGCCGTCAACCGCTGCAACGTAAGGGCAACAAGGCCTGCGTCAGCCCGCCGCACTGCTGACAGGTATGGGATCAGCGATCAGTTATGACGCGTGCATCGCAACATAAGCTTCGCTAAAGCGTTGGACGGGGGGTTTTCCTGCGGGGGCAGGACCCCTAAGTGGGAAACCGTTGGTCGCCAAACTCGCCATGCGCGGGACATAATTGGGTTGGGATTTCTATGCGTTTCGCCAAGACCGGCGCCCTCAGGCGTCCAGGCCGGCCTTCTGGCTTGTCCCATGCCCTGCTGATTGGTGCGGCCGCCCTCACAGGCGCGGGCCTGTCGGCCTGCACCACGCCGGCGCGCCAGGTCGACGTGAAGCTGCCGACCGCCTTCGAGGCGCCAGATTCTTTAAAAGGGGCTGGCTCGCCCCTGGCGTCCCAGGCGCTGGACCAGTGGTGGACCGCCTTCAACGATCCGGTCTTGAACGATCTGATCGCGACCGCACTGCAGAAGGCTCCTGACGCCCGCATGGCCGCCGCCAAGCTGGAAGAGGCCCGCGCCGTGCGCAGCAGCCAGATCCGGCAGATCTACATCCCGCAGACGCCGCTGACCGGCTCGGCCAAGCGCACCGAGACCGACATCATCGACCGGAGCGGCACCGGCGGTTTCACCCTAGGCGGGGTGAGCGAGACCTACGCCGTCAACTTCGACGTTTCTTGGGAGCTGGACCTGATCGGCCGCCGCAGCGCCGCCCGCCGCGTGGTCGACAACGACCTGGCTGCAGCCCGCTTCTCGTATGAGGGCGCCCGCGCCGCCCTGGCCGCCAATGTCGCCCAATCCTATTTCGAAGCCCGCGGCTACGCCGTGCAGCTGGAAGACGCTCGCGCCAACGCGACCATCGCCGAGAACCTGTTCAAGGTCTCGGACGAGAAGGGCCGCCGGGGCCTGTCGGCCACCTCCGAAGGCGACCGCACCGCCGCCGACCTCGCCCAGTCTCAAGCCCAGGTCGCCCTGGTGGAGGCCCAGCTGCAAGCCGCCCGCCGCAGCCTGCTGATCCTGGTCGGCAAGGGCGTCGATCCGCTGGCCAGCCTGCCGGTCGAGCCGGTGCTGGCCAAGGCCCCGCCGGTCCCGGCCTCCGCGCCCGCCGAGCTCTTGGCCCGCCGCCCCGACGTCCGGGTGGCGGCCGCCCGCCTGGCCTCGGCCTCGGGCAATCTGAACATCAGCGAACTGGCCCTGTTCCCGACCCTGACCCTGACGCCGGGCATCGGGATCCAGAAGCAGATCAGCCCCAGCTTCCTGGTCCCGGGCTCGACCCAGTCGACCACCAGCTCGGCCTGGTCGATCGGCGCGGACCTGTCCATCCCGATCCTGAACATCCCCAGGCTGATGGCCGACATCAAGGCCGAGAACGCCCGCGTCGAGCAGGCCGCCGTGACCTACGAGAAGACCGTCCAGACGGCCTTCGGCGAGACCGAGAACGCCCTGGTCCAGCAGGCCGCCGACGAGCGTCGCGTGACCCTGCTGGCCGCCGGCGAGCGCCGGGCCTCCAGCGCCTACGAGGCCAGCCGGAAGGGCTACGCCGCCGGCCTCACCGACCTGACCACGGCGCTCCAGGCCGAACAGTCCTGGCGCAACGCCCGCACGGCCCTGACCGGGGCCCAGACCCAGGCGCTGCAACGCGCCGTCCAGACCTACAAGGCGCTCGGCGGCGGCTGGTCGCCGCAGAGCATTCCCCAAAAGCCTTCCGCGCAATGAGACCCGACACGATGACGACCCGCTCTCCGATCGCCACCGCCCTGGTCTGCGGCGCCCTCCTTGTTGGAGGAAGCGGCCTGACCGCCTGTGGCGGCAAGAAGGACGCCGACAAGAAGTCCGCCGCTCCGGCCGCCGCTCAGGCGCGCACGGTCAGCGTCGGCAGCATCGAGACCCGGCCGCTGGGCGGCGGGGTCGAGGCGTCCGGCCTGCTGGTCTCGCGCGAAGAAGCCGCCGTCGGCTCGGAGCTGACGGGCTACCGCGTCGCGCGGCTCTATGCCGACGAGGGCGATTGGGTTCGCGCCGGCCAGCCGCTGGTCCAGCTGGACGACACCCTGCTGCGGGCCCAGGTCGAGCAGCAGGCTGCCGTCACCGCCCAGTCCCAGGCCGAGGCCAAGCGTGTCGCCGGCCTCGATGGCCAGGGCATCCTGTCCCAGGAGCAGATCGAGACCCGCCGTTATCAGGCGAAAGCCCAGGAAGCGGCGCTCAAGGAATTACGCACCCGCGCCTCGCGCATGACCATCACCTCGCCGGTCAGCGGCCGGGTGCTGTCGCGCGGCGTGCAGCCCGGCCAGATCGCCGGCGGCGGGACCAATCCGTGGTTCACCATCGCCCGCGACGGCCTGGTCGAGCTGGACGCCGAGGTCAACGAAGCCGACCTGTCGGGCCTCCGCGAAGGCCAGTCGGCCCAGGTCAGCCTGCCCGGCGGTCAGTCGATCTCGGGCGTCGTGCGCCTGATCAGCCCCCGCGTCGACAGCGCCAACCGCCTGGGCAAGGTGCGCGTGCGCCTGCCCGTGCGTCCGGACCTGCGCCCCGGCGGCTTTGGCCGCGCCACTTTCGGCGCCTCGGGCGCGAGCGTCACCGCCATTCCGGAATCGGCCATCCGCTATCAGGCCGACGGTCTGTCGGTGATGACCGTCGACAGCAACAACCGCGCCCACCAGGTCGCCATCAAGGTCGGCCAGAAGGGCGGCGGCTGGGCCCAGTTGGTTCAGGGCCCGCCCGCCGGCACGCGCGTCGTGCTGGGCGGCGCCTCGTTCGTGGCCGACGGCGACACCATCCGTCCCGCGACCAACCAGGCCGCCCGCTGATGGCTAGCGAACACAAGGCCGGTGAGAAGACCGGCGAGCTGAAGATCTCGGCCTGGGCGATCAAGAACCCGATCCCCGTCGCGGTGCTGTTCCTGGCGCTGATGATCGCCGGCTTCGGCTGCTACCTGACGCTGCCGATCAAGCAGTTCCCCAACGTCGAGTTCCCCGCCGTGACCGTGACGGTCACCCAGAGCGGCGCCGCGCCCGGCGAGATGGAGACCCAGGTCACCCGCCCCATCGAGGACGCGGTGGCCGGCATCTCCAACGTCAAGACCATCCGCTCTTCGGTGGTCCAGGGCGCCTCGACCACGACGATCGAGTTCAATCTTGGCGAGGACCTGCAGAAGGTCACCGACGAGGTGCGCTCCAAGGTCGACCAGACCCGCTCGATCCTGCCGCGCGAGGTCGACGAACCGATCGTCCAGCGTCTGGAGATCACCAGCGCTCCGATCATCACCTACGCCGTGTCGGCCCCGACCATGAGCTCCACCGAGCTCTCATGGTTCATCGACGACACCGTCACCCGCGCCCTGCAGGGCGAAAAGGGCGTGGCCCAGGTGGCGCGCGTCGGGGGGGTGGATCGCGAGATCAACGTCGTCATCAATCCCGACCGCATGGCCAGCTTCGGCGTGACCGCGCCGCAGCTGAACCAGGCCCTGGCCAATTTCAGCGTCGACGCCCCCGGCGGCCGCGCCAATATCGGCGGCCGCGAGCAGACCCTGCGGGTGCTGGGCGCGGCGACCACGGTCGAGCAGTTGCGCCAGATCACCATTCCGATCGGCGGCAACCGCTATGTGAAGCTGACCGACGTGGCCGAGGTGGGCCAGGGCTCGGAAGAGCAGCGCGGCTTCGCCCGCCTGGACGGCAAGAACGTTGTCGCCTTCCAGGTGATGAAGACCCGCGACTCGAGCGACGTCGCCGTCGAAGACAACGTCAAGAAGGCCGTCGACGCCCTGGAGGCCAAGCGGCCGGGCGTGTCGTTCGTGAAGATTTTCTCGACCGTCGACGAGACCCGCGCCAGCTTCGCGGCCACCGAGCGCACCCTGCTGGAAGGCATGCTGCTGGCCTCGCTGGTGGTGTTCCTGTTCCTGCGCGAGTGGCGCGCCACCTTGATCACCGCCATCGCCATGCCGGTGTCGCTGGTCCCGACCTTCGCCTTCATGGCGGTGATGGGCTTCTCGCTGAACGTCGTGACCCTGCTGGCCCTGACCCTGGTCATCGGCATCCTGGTCGACGACGCCGTGGTCGAGATCGAGAACATCGAAAAACGCGTCGCCCGGGGCCAGCGGCCGTACCAGGCGGCGATGGAGGGGGCGGACGCCATCGGCCTGGCGGTCGTGGCCACCACCTTCACCATCGTGGCGGTGTTCGTGCCCGTCTCGTACATGCCCGGCACGCCCGGCCAGTTCTTCAAGGAATTCGGCCTGACCGTCGCCGTGGCGGTGCTGTTCTCGCTCGTCGTGGCCCGCCTGCTGACTCCGCTGCTGGCCGCGTACTTCCTCAAGCCGGCCAAGAATCCGCACCCGCGCAAGGCGTTCAAGGGCTTCTATCGCAACGTGCTGGACTGGTCGCTGGACCACCGGATCCTGTCCTGCATCATCGGCGGCCTGATCTTCGTCGGCTCGATCATGCTGGCCGGCTTCCTGCCGACGGCCTTCCAGCCGGCCGGCAACGCCAATTACTATTATCTGAAGGTCCAGGGCCCGCCCGGCGCGACCACGGCCGACATGGAGCGCACCGTCCAGGCGGTGACCACCTTGTTCCGCAAGCGTCCGGAAACCGCCCACGTCTTCGCCCAGGTCGGCTCGAACATCGGCAGCGGCTGGGGCGGCCAGAGCGGGACCGACATCCGCGACGCCACCATCACCATCGTGCTGAACGGCGATCGCGACCTGACGGTGACCGAGATCAAGCAGGTGGTCCGCGACGGCCTGCGCCAGATCCCCGACGCCCGGGTCAATCTGCTGGGCGACTGGGGCTCCTCGGACGTCCAGACCATTCTGACCGCCGAAGACGGCCCCCTCCTCGAGCGCACGGCCGCCCAGGTCGAGCGTGAGATGCGCGGCTTGTCCACCGTCGCCGACCCGCGCCCCTCCAGCCCGCCCAGCGGTCCGGAGATCGTCATCCGCCCGCGCGCCGACGAGGCCGCCCGCCTGGGCGTCAGCGCCGCCGACATCGCCGCCATCGCCCGCGTGGCCACGGTGGGCGACATCGACGCCAATGTCGCCAAGATGACCCAGGGCGAGCGCCGGATCCCGATCCGCGTTCGCCTGCCGGCCGAGACCCGCGCCGACCTCCAGGCCCTGGGCGCCCTGCGCGTTCCCACCGCCAGCGGCGGTACGACGCGACTGGACAGCGTGGCCGACCTCTACTTCCAGGCCGGCCCGGCCAAGATCGACCGCTTCGCGCGCAAGCGTCAGCTGACCATCGAGGCCGACCTCAACAACGGCGCCCAGCTGGGCCAGGCCATGACCGACGTCGGCAACCTGCCGACCATGAAGAAGCTGCCCGCCGGCGTCACCCCGGCCACGGCCGGCGACCAGGAGGCCTTCGTCGAGCTGTTCACCGGCTTCGCCGTGGCGCTGCTGTCGGCGGTGGGCCTGGTGTTCGGCGTACTGGTGCTGCTGTTCCGCAGCTTCTTCAAGCCGGTCACCATCCTGTCGGCCCTGCCCCTGGCGATCGGCGGCGCGTTCTTCGCCCTCTTGGTCACCGGCCAGTCACTGTCGATGCCGTCGCTGATCGGTTTCCTGATGCTGATGGGCCTGGCGGCCAAGAACTCGATCCTGCTGGTCGAGTACGCCATCGAGCAGGAGCGGGCCGGCATGAGCCAGCGCGAGGCGATCATCGACGCCTGTCATGAGCGGGCCCGCCCGATCGTCATGACCACCTTGGCCATGATGGCCGGCATGCTGCCCACGGCCATGGGCATCGGCACCGGTTCGGAGTTCCGCCAGCCGATGGCCGTGGCCGTGATCGGCGGTCTGATCACCTCGACCGTGCTGTCTCTGGTGCTGGTGCCGGTGGTCTACGAGATCGTCGACGACATCGAGATGTGGCTGAAGCCCAAGCTGGGCCGCCTGGCGACCCCGCGTGAAGCGCCGAGCCAAGCCGTGCCGGTTGACCGCCTCTGAGAACGACTGGGCCGTGATCATCAGGCCCTTCCACCCCGGCGACGAAGACGCCGTCGTCGGGGTGTCCCGCCGATCCAGCGCGAAGAGTTCGGGCTTTCCCTCACGGCCGCCGACCAGCCCGACCTCGCCGACATCCCCGCCTAGTACCAGGCCGGCGTCGGCCAGTTCTGGATCGCGAAGCTGGACGGAGAAGCCGTCGGCACGATCGCCCTGAAGGACATCGGCGACGGCGCCGCGCAGACCCTGCTCGACACCGCCCTGGACCATGCCCGCGCCCACGGCGCGTCGGCGATCTGGCTGGGCGCGACCGAGGCCTTCAAGGCCGCCTACCGGTTCTACGAAAAGAACGGCTTTGCACTGGTCGACGCCGACGACCTGCCGGCGAGCTTCCCCCGCATGGCGGTGGATACGCGGTTCTATCGGCTGAACCTCTGAGGGCCCGTCCTCGCCCTTCGACAGGCTCGGGGTGAGGACTACGGAGACTCCGTAGAAACCTCATCCTGAGCTTGTCGAAGGACGAGGTTTCGGCCCCTCTAGCGAACGACCGCCAGGGAAAAGCCGTCCCAACCCTTCTCGCCCACAGTCTGGATCGCCGTGGCGTCCAGGCGCGGGTCCTGAGCGATCGCGTCCAGGAAGGCTCGGACGCCGACCACGTTCGGGTCCTGGCTGTCGGGATCGGCGACGGCCCCGCCGCGCACGACATTGTCGCCGATGATCGTCGTTCCCGGCCGCGACAGCTTCAGGGCCCAGGCCAGGTAGTTCGGGTTGTTGGGCTTGTCGGCGTCGATGAAGATCAGGTCGAAGGGCCCCTCTAGGCCCGGCAGCACATCCAGCGCCGCGCCCTGGTGCAGGGCGACCCTGTCCGCGACGCCGGCCGCCGCCAGATTGGCTCGCGCCACGTCGGCGTGAAGGGGGCTGAATTCGATGGTGTCGATCCGACCGCCCTCGGGCAGGGCGCGAGCCATCCAGATGGTGCTGTAGCCGCCCAGCGTGCCGATCTCCAGCACCCGCCGCGCCCCTGTCATTCGGATGAACAGCGCCAGCATCTTGCCCTGGGCGGCCGAGACGTCGTGGGCGGGCAGGCCCGCGTAGGCGTTGGCGGCCAGGGCCGCCTTCAGCGCGGCGTCCTCGGGCGCGAGAAGGTCGGCGAAATAGCCATCCACCCGCCCCCACTTGTCGGCGTCGGCCAGCGGATAGTCCGGTACGCGCATGCTCTCCCCCTAATCCCGCTTCGGCGCGTAGCTCAGCCGGCACACCGTCCACGTCTCTTCCCGCGCCATCTCGAACTTGCCGCCCAGCTGCTGGGCCATGGCGCGGACGATGCGCAGGCCCAGGCTTTTGGACTGGGCCGGATCGAAGCCCGGCGGCGGGCTGGCGCCGTCATTGGCGACCGTCAGAAGATGGGTCAGGCCCGACTGGTCCAGCACGACTCGGACCTCCCCCTCCCCCGCCTCGCCGAAGCCGTGCTCCAGGGCGTTGTTGAAGCTTTCCAGCATGACCAGGGTCACGGGCGTGGCCTGGTCGGGATGCAGGGGCTGCTCGCCGCCGTCGATGGTCAGCCGCACCCGCGCGCCGGCCGCGGCGGCGGCGCTGGCCAGCAGGGCCTCGGCGAAGACGCGGAAGGGCACAGGCTCGCCCGTCCGATTGTGCAGCTCGCGCTGGATGCGGGCGATGACCTCAATGCGCTCGCCGGCCTGGGACAGGGCGTGGCGGGCGTCGGCGTCGGTGATCCCCTGCCCTTGCAGCCGCAGCAGGGCGCCGGCGACCTGCAGGTTGTTGCTCACCCGGTGGTGCAGTTCGCGATAGAGCAGGTCGCGGCTCTCGGCCAGGTCCCGGTAGCGTTCGCGCTCGCCCTCCAGTTGGTCCAGGGCCTTGCGCATGCCGTCGATGAAGAAGATGTCGACCGCCACCACGAAGGCGTAGAAGGCCAGGGCCACCAGGACGGTGTAGTCGAAGTTGAAGCCGAACGCCGGCGGGATGAAGAAATACCAGGCCGCGAGGCCGCTGAGGGCCGCGCACAGGATCCCGGGCCCCAAGCCGCCCAGATAGACGGCGACCACGATGGCCGGGAAGAAGGTCACATACGGAAAGCCGGGCGGGAACACCGCGTTCAGGCCAAGGCGCAGCAACACCGCCAATACGGTCAGGGCCAGCGCCAGGCCGTAGCGAGCGAACGCGTTGTCCCTGATCCTGCGGCGCAAATCCAAGCGCTTGCCTCCCGTCCCTGCTGCGGTGCTCGCGCGTTCAAGCCACGCCGTCAAGCCGGCAGCCGACATAGAGGGTTCGTAACGTTCGTGCAGAGCTGACGGCGCGCGGCGGCGCCCTTCCGCCGGTTTGGCCCGGCGGGTTTGGGGAGGCGGCGGAGCGTCCGGGCAGGGCCCGGATGAGTATGTAGGGAGTACCGTTTCGGCCGAGGCCGGAGCGCTCCACGTGACCGTTGCGCCTGAGCCCTCGACGCGCGGGGTTTTAACCCGCTTCCGAAAGAGGCCCAGGGCGGGCGGAGGGCATGCGTTCCCTCCGGACCGCGCGGGCGATTTCAGCCCGCGCCTGCCGCGCC
>CAIUMD010000055.1 GCA_903900155.1 uncultured Caulobacterales bacterium
CTTGCCCCCCACCAACACCAAGGCTCAAATCAACCCAGGACTCTCGTTATCGCTGGATGAGAAATGGGGGTCACGTCACGAGGATGCTCGTCCCACGCTCACGGTCGGTCAGATGCTGGAGGCGTTCGAGAGCCGCGCGTTCGGGGCCATGCTGCTGGTCTTTGGCCTCTTGAACTGCCTGCCGCTGCCGCCGGGCTCCTCGACCATCCTGTCGCTGCCGATCCTGTTCCTGGCCCCGCAGATCGCCATGGGGGCCGATACGCCCTGGCTGCCGCGCGGCCTGATGGAAAAGCCGCTGAAGCGCAACGACCTGCGCGGCCTGTTCAAGCGCCTGGGTCCGATCGTCCGCAGCATGGAGCTGGTCACCCGTCCGCGCCTGCGACCGATGTTCGCACCCTTGGGCGAGCGGGCCATCGGCGTCGTGTGCACCTTGCTGGCCCTGGTGCTGGTGCTGCCGATCCCCCTGGGCAACCTGGCGCCCGGCGCGACGGTCGCCGTATTGGCCCTGGCTCTGCTGCAAAGGGACGGCGTTCTGGCGCTGTTGGGCTATCTGATGGCGCTCGGCAGCGGGGCTCTGCTGTTCGTCAGCGCGCACGTTGTCGTGATGGCCGTGCGCAAGCTTCTGGGCGTGTTTTCAGGTCTCGTCTGAGGCTGTCCACAGGCCTTTAAAGCGCCGCTTGACACCCGTCCGGGACAGGCGCGTTGTATCGATATGCAAGTCCAAGTCTCCGGCAAGCATGTCGACGTTGGTGAGGCTCTGCGAGTGCGAGTCTCCGACGAAATCGCCCTGAGCATTGGGAAATACTTCGATCGCGGCGGTAACGCCGAGGTCGTGGTCAGCAAGGATGGCTACGCCTTCCGTGTGGATTGCTCAGTCAAATTGGCTTCGGGTCAGCAGCTGATCAGCCATGGCTCGGGAGGCGACGCGCACGCGGCGTTCGACTCGGCCCTGGCCAAGATCGACACCCGCATCAGGCGCTACAAGCGGCGGCTGAAGAGTCACTCGGCGGCGGCCACGGCCAAGCAGGTCGAGAACGCCGCGATGTTCGTCCTCAAGGCCCCGGAAGTCGACGAGGGCGAGGAGCACGACTGGGATGTGGAGGCCGACCACCCGACGGGCGCGCCTGCGGCGATGGTCATCGCGGAAACCCAGGCCGCGGTGAAGACAATGACTGTTTCCATGGCTGTCATGGAACTGGACTTGACCGCATACCCGGCAATCGTGTTTAGGAACGCCGCCCACGGGGGTCTCTCCGTGGTCTACCGACGTCCAGACGGGAATATCGGCTGGATCGACCCCGAACGCACGAAGTCGCTGAACGGGCACGGGTCAACCGCGAGCTAACCGACCATGTCATGGTCGGATGGCGTCGTCGGTGGATCCTCAGCGACGACGCCAAGGCGGTCGACAACGAGCGAGCGTTAGAAGTCCATGACCATCGGCGATCTTCTGGACCCCGGAGCGGTGGCGCTGCGCGCCGGCGCTCCCGGCAAACGCCAGGCCCTTTCCATGGTCGCCGTTGTCGCCGCCCGGATCCTGGGCGTCGACGGCTATGCGGCGCTTGAAGGCCTGATCGAACGTGAAGCGGCCGGCTCGACCGGCGTGGGCGAAGGCGTGGCCATTCCGCACGCGCGCCTGGACGGCCTGGACCGCGTCCGCGCGGTCGTGGTGCGCCTGGACGCCCCGGTGGCCTTCGACGCCCTCGACGACAAGCCTGTCGACCTTCTGATGGCCCTGTTCGCCCCCCGCGACGCCAATGCCGCGCACCTGCGCGCCCTGGCCCGCGTGGCCCGCATGATGCGCCAGCCCGAAATGCGGGCGGCCTTGCGCCAGGCCCGCTCGGCCGACGCCATCCACGTGCTGCTGACGCACGAAGCGACCAGTACGGCGGCTTGATTAATCTGCTCCACCGCGATGCGGGGGAGCTGTCACGAAGTGACTGAGGGGGCTAATGCGGCATAAGCCCAGCTTGCCCCCTCCGGCCCTCTGGGCCACCTCCCCCGCATCGCGGGGGAGGAGATTCTCGACCTAGTGGACCGACACCGGGGCCAGTTCGTGGGCCAGGGCGGCGGCGATCGCGGTGTCGCGGTCGATCATGACCGCCAGGCGGGCGCCGTCGGCGCGGCAGACGGCATAGAGGGTCTGGTCAGGCGCCAGGTTGAAGTCCTCCACGCCTTCCGGGACGTCGGCCAGGATCTCGGCGGCCTTGATCGGCCGGACATAGACGAGATCGGGCGCGCCGAGGGCCGCGAAAGCTTCGCTTGTGAAAAGCCGGTTGTGGTGGGTGTTGGGCGTCATGATGACCACCTCCTTCGATTAGGGAACGCGCCTTGCTCCGGCCGGTTCAGAACCGCGCCGCGAGGGCGAACTCCGCGCGGCCTCAGCCCGCGCTGCGGATGGGAATTCTCTTGATGAGGCGCTCGGGTTCGGGGCGCGCCAGGTCGATGTGCAGCAGGCCGTGCTCCAGGGTCGCCGCGGTCACCTCCATGCCCTCGGCGAGGACGAAGGTGCGCACGAAGCCCCGGGCGGCGATGCCACGGTGCAGGAAGGCCCGCTCGGCCTCCGAACGGCCGCCGTCGCTGTCGCGCTTGCCGGCGACCACCAACTGGCCGCCCTCGACCGTCACCTGCAGCTGCTCGGGCGAAAAGCCGGCCACCGCCAGGGTGATGCGCACGCCGCCGTGATCGGCCTGCTCGACATTGTAGGGGGGATAGCTTTCCGAGGCGGCCTTGGCGGCGCGCTCGATCAGGTCTCGGGTGTGTTCGAAGCCCAGCAGGAAGGGGCTGTCGAACATGATGGTCCGGTTCATCGCGAAGTCCTCGCTCAAAGCGACTTCGTTCGCGGAGATAGACCCGAGGATCGGCGCCGATCCCCGCGACACGCATCAACAGATGGCGACCGTGGCCAATCTCTTCAAGAGGTGTGGGCGTTCAAGAGGATGGAGGAGGCGGGGTCCAGAAATGGACAAGGCCCGGACGTTTCCGTCCGGGCCTTGATGGTGGAGCTAAGCGGAGTCGAACCGCTGACCTCTTGAATGCCATTCAAGCGCTCTACCAGCTGAGCTATAGCCCCAAATTTCTCGTCGAGAACCTTGCGGTAACTCTCGGAAATCATTGGTCTCTTCGGCGTTTCCGACTTGCGTCGCCCTCCGAAGAGGCGCGGAAACTAGTCCGGGATTTTTCGAGGATCAACCCCCTTCGCGAACTTTTTTCGAGAAAAGTGTCGCACCCCGGAAAACCCCTGTGGATAGCCGGTTTCAGAAGCCCGAAACCGGCTATCCGCCAGGGATCATCCCCGACGATTAGTCGTCGTCGCCCTCGCCGGGCAGGCCTTCGATCTCGTCGTCGAGATTGTCGTCGTCGTCCTCGTCCTCCAGGAACGGAACGTCGTCGCCGTCTTCGTCGTCGGCGAGCTCTTCGTCCTCGGCGAAGTCGACGCCCAGGTCGCCGTCGCCCGACGGCGACGCGGCGCCCGGCTCGGAATCCTCGTCGTCGGACTCGACGACATCGGCTTCAGCCGCTTCGTCGATTTCCGGCGTTTCGTCGGCTTCATCCTCGTAGCCGTCCTGCTCCTTGGGAGCGACGGCTTCCTTTTCGTCCTCGGCGTCATAGTCCGGCGTGATCGAACGCGCGCGGACACGACGGGACTTCAGGGCCTCTTCCGGATCGAACTGCTCGCCGCATTTGGGGCAGACGGCCGGACGACGGTTGAGGTCGTAGAACTTCGATTGGCAGTTGGGGCAGATTTGTTTTGCGCCCAAGTCGGGATTGGCCAAGTTGGCGACCCTTTGATCCTGATGGGAAAAGCGGCCGGTGACTTGCCATGACGGGAGCCCGCTGTCAAAAGCAAACCCCTTCGCGAAAACCATCAAAGACTAAGGAGCCGGTTTCGGCATGTCGTCGGCTGGATTGAAGAGCGCACCCGCAGGCGCTCTGCGAGGGATCGTGCGGGCCCCGGGCGACAAGTCCATTTCCCACCGATCGATGATCCTGGGCGCGCTGGCGTCTGGAACCACGACCGTGGAAGGCCTGCTGGAGGGCGACGACGTGCTCGCCACCGCGCGGGCCATGCAGGCCTTTGGCGCGCGGATTGAACAAGAAGGCGTCGGTCGCTGGCGCATCGAGGGCAATGGCGGCTTCCAGGAGCCGTCGGACGTCATCGACTGCGGCAATGCCGGCACCGGCGTGCGCCTGATCATGGGGGCGGCCGCGGGTTTTGCCATGTGCGCCACCTTCACCGGCGACGCCTCGCTGCGCGGCCGTCCGATGGGCCGGGTGCTGGATCCGCTGGCCCGCATGGGCGCGACCTGGCTGGGCCGCGACAAGGGCCGGCTGCCGCTGACCCTGAAGGGCGGCGCGCTGCGGGGCCTGAACTACACCCTGCCGATGGCCTCGGCCCAGGTGAAGTCGGCCGTGCTGCTGGCCGGCCTGCACGCCGAGGGCGGCGTCGAGGTGATCGAGCCGGAAGCCACCCGCGACCACACCGAGCGCATGCTGCGCGCCTTCGGGGCCGAGGTGATCGTCGAGGACCGCATTGTCGGCGACAAGACCTTCCGCCATATCCGCCTGCCCGAGGGTCAGAAGCTGACCGGAACGCACGTGGCCGTCCCCGGCGACCCGTCGTCGGCGGCCTTCCCGCTGGTGGCCGCTCTGCTCGTCCCGGGCTCGGACGTGACGGTCGAGGGCGTGATGCTCAACGAACTGCGCACCGGCCTCTTCACGACGCTGCAGGAAATGGGCGCGGACCTGGTGATCTCCAACGTCCGCGTGGCCAGCGGCGAGGAGGTCGGCGACATCACCGCCCGCTACTCCAAGCTCAAGGGCGTGGTTGTCCCGCCCGAGCGCGCGCCGGCGATGATCGACGAATATCCGATCCTGGCCGTCGCCGCCGCCTTTGCTGAAGGCGAGACGGTGATGCGCGGCGTCGGCGAGATGCGCGTCAAGGAAAGCGACCGCATCGCGCTCACGGCCAATGGCCTCAAGGCCTGCGGCGTCCAGGTGGTCGAGGAGCCGGAAGGCTTCATCGTCACCGGGACCGGCCAGCCGCCCAAGGGCGGCGCCACGGTCGTGACCCATGGCGATCACCGAATCGCCATGAGCCACCTGATTCTGGGCATGGCCGCGCAAGAGGCCGTCTCGGTCGACGAGCCCGGCATGATCGCCACCAGCTTCCCGGGCTTCTCGGACCTGATGCGCGGTTTAGGCGCCAATCTCTCCGAGGCTTGAGGAGCCGAAACCTCGCCCTTCGACAGGCTCAGGGTGAGGTTTCTACTGGAAGGCCTGTCCCATCGTCCTCACCCTGAGCTTGTCGAAGGGCGAGGACGGCCGCACGGAGCCAGCCATGGGTTTTGTCATCGCCGTCGACGGGCCGGCCGCTTCGGGCAAGGGCACGATCGCCTCGCGCCTGGCGGCGGCTTATGGCCTGCCGATGCTGGACACCGGCCTGCTGTACCGCGCCGTGGGTGTGCGGATCCTCAGCGCCGGCGGCGATCTCGACGACCCGGCCTTCGCCGAGACCCAGGCCCGCGGCCTGACCCTGGCCGAGCTGGAGAAGCCGGAGGTGCGCACCCGCGCCGCCGGCGAGGCCGCCAGCCGCTGCGCCGTGCATCCCGGCGTGCGCCAGGCCCTGTTCGACCTGCAGCGCGCCTTCGCCACCCAGGAAGGCGGCGCGGTGATCGACGGCCGCGACATCGGCACGGTCATCGCCCCCGAGGCGCCGGCCAAGCTTTATGTCACCGCCAGCCCCGAAGTCCGCGCCGACCGCCGCTGGAAGCAACTGGTGGGCCAGGGCGAAAACGTCACCTTCGACGAGATCCTGGCCGACATCCGCAAGCGCGACGAGCGCGACGGCGGCCGCAAGGACGCGCCGATGACGCAGGCTGTGGACGCCGTCTTGCTCGACACCTCTGAAATGAGTATAGAGCAGGCCTTCGATGCGGCCCGCCGTATCGTCGAGGACGCGCGCGCCCGTTAGGAACCTTCAGGTTTCGGGGCAAATCCACCGCCGACCTCGCCGCGATGAGAGAGAACGTCGCGGGATCGCAGAACCCCAATTCATCTGGAATCCCGAGAACCGCTTTCTCCAGCGGCGCTCGCGACAGGGCTTCCCCCAACCTAGAGACTAAAGATCAGCATGGCTGACGATATGAGCTTCAACCCGACGCGCGACGATTTCGAAGCGCTGCTGAACGACTCGATGGGCGGCCGCGACTTCGCGGAAGGCACCGTCGTCAAGGGCAAGGTCGTCGGGATCGAAAAGGACTTCGCCATCATCGACGTCGGTCTGAAGACCGAAGGTCGCGTCCAGCTGAAGGAATTCGGCGTCGACGAAAACGGCAAGGCTGTCATCAAGGCCGGCGACACCGTCGAAGTCTTCCTGGAACGCCTCGAAAACGCGATGGGCGAAGCGGTCATCAGCCGCGAAAAGGCCAAGCGCGAAGAAGCCTGGACCCGTCTGGAAGGCGTCTACGCCCGCAACGAACCCGTCATGGGCGCCATCGTCGGCCGCGTGAAGGGTGGCTTCACCGTCGACCTGGGCGGCGCCTCGGCCTTCCTGCCGGGCTCGCAAGTCGACATCCGTCCGGTCCGCGACGTCGGCCCGCTGATGGGCAAGGAACAGCCCTTCGCCATCCTGAAGATGGACCGTCCGCGCGGCAACATCGTCGTCTCGCGTCGCGCCATCCTGGAAGAAGCCCGCGCCGAGCAGCGCACCGAACTGGTGTCGCAGCTGCAAGAGGGTGAAATCCGCGAAGGCGTCGTCAAGAACATCACCGACTACGGTGCGTTCGTTGACCTGGGCGGCATCGACGGCCTGCTGCACGTCACCGACATGAGCTGGAAGCGCGTCAACCACCCGAGCCAAGTGCTCGCCGTGGGCGACACCGTGAAGGTCCAGATCGTCAAGATCAACCCGGACACCCAGCGCATCAGCCTCGGCATGAAGCAGCTGCAGTCGGATCCGTGGGATGGCGTTGAAGCCAAGTACCCGGTCGGCGCCAAGTTCACGGGCCGCATCACCAACATCACCGACTACGGCGCCTTCGTGGAGCTGGAAGCCGGCGTTGAAGGCCTGGTGCACGTCTCGGAAATGTCCTGGACCAAGAAGAACGTCCACCCCGGCAAGATCGTCTCGACCTCGCAAGAAGTCGACGTGGTCGTGCTGGACGTCGATCCGTCGAAGCGCCGCGTGTCGCTGGGCCTGAAGCAGGCCCTGGCCAACCCGTGGGAAGCCTTCGTGGAAGCTCACCCGGTCGGCTCGACCGTCGAAGGCGAAGTCAAGAACGCGACCGAATTTGGTCTGTTCATCGGCCTCGACAACGACATCGACGGCATGGTGCACCTGTCGGACATCGACTGGAGCGCTCCGGGCGAAGAAGCCATGGCGCGCTACAAGAAGGGCGACGTGGTCAAGGCGAAGGTTCTCGACGTCGACGTCGAGAAGGAACGCATCTCGCTGGGCATCAAGCAACTGGCCGGCGACCCGATGTCGGGCGACACCTACCGCAAGAACCAGACCGTGACCGTCACCGTCACGGAAGTCACCTCGGGCGGCATCGAAGTCCGCTTCGGCGAAGACGACGCCCCGATGACCGCCTTCATCCGCAAGTCGGACCTGTCGCGCGATCGTCAGGAACAGCGCCCCGAGCGCTTCGCCGTGGGTGACCGCGTCGACGCTCAGATCACCAACGTGGACAAGGCTGCTCGCCGCGTCTCGCTGTCGATCAAGTCGCTGGAAATGGCCGAAGAGAAGGAAGCCATCGAGCAGTTCGGCTCGTCGGACTCCGGCGCTTCGCTGGGCGACATCCTGGGCGCCGCTCTCCGCGAGCGCGCTTCCAAGGAATAGTCTTCTTCCCTTCACGGGTTGAAGTCAGCGGCGGCGGGAGCAATCCCGCCGCCGTTTTCTTTTGCGTGAAACCCTGCCAAGACTATCTGGAGGTTGAGTTTGGGGAGGCTTGGCGTGTTTCAGCGTTTTGCGGCGTTCGCCGCGGTTTCGGTCGTGGCCCTGTCTAGCGCCGCATGGGCCGACGAGAAGCCCGCCTACGGGCCGCCGGCCAAGTGGGTCCAGGTCGCCGAGATCCCCGCTCCGCCCGCCGACGCCCAGGCCCCCGCCGTCCAGGCCGTGCTGGACGACACCCAGGCCCTGCTCGGCAAGGACATGCTCACCCACTACAACCGCCGCATCGCGCGGGTGACCAAGCCCGAGGGCCTGGCGTCAGGCTCCCGCTCGATCACCTGGCAGCCCGAGCGCGACAAGATCACCCTGCACGGCCTGGCGATCATCCGCGACGGCCAGCGCATCGACCTCTTGAAGAACGGCGAGGACGTGCTGGTCCTGCGCCGCGAGAAAGACCTCGAGCGCGCCGTACTGGACGGCCGCATGACGGCGACGATCCAGATTAAAGACCTGCGGGTCGGCGACATGGTCGACTGGTCCTACAGCGTCGAGCGCCACGACCCGATCCTGGGGCCGCGCCTCAGCGACTTCGAACGCATGGGCTGGGCCGGCGTGGTCGGTCGCCATCGCATCCGCATGTTGTGGCCCGACGGCGTGCCGCTGACCTGGAAGGCCACGGCCGGTTTTCCGGACCCGAAGATCGGCAAGGCCGACGGGCTGAACCAACTGCTGGTCGACCAGACGGGCGCCATAGCGCCCAAGCCGCCGGCCGGCGCGCCGCTGCGTTTCCAGCGCGTGGGCGAGATCCAGGCGACCACCTATCGCGGTTGGGCCGACGTGGTCGCGCCGATGGCGCCGCTTTATGCCGAGGCGGTGACCCTGAAGCCGGACTCGCCGATCAAGGCCGAGATCGCCGCCATCGCCGCCGCCAGTCCCGACCCGAAGGTCCGCGCCTTCAAGGCCCTGCAGTTGGTCGAGGACAAGACCCGCTACCTGCTGTTGGCCATGGGCGACGGCGGCTACAAGCCCGCCAGCGCCGACGAGACCTGGGCCCGGCGCTTTGGCGACTGCAAGGGCAAGACGGCCTTGTTGCTGGCCATCCTGAAGGGCCTGAACATCCAGGCCGAGCCCGTCGTGGTCTACGCCAGCCCAGCCGCCGACGGCCTGGACCAGCGCGTGCCCTCGGCCAGCCAGTTCAACCACGTGCTGGTCCGCGCCTTCATCGACGACAAGCCCTACTGGCTGGACGGCGCCCGCACCGGCGACCGGGGCGGCCTCAGCAGCCTGTCGGCGCCGCCGTTCCTGTGGGGTCTGCCGATCAAGGCTTCGGGCGCGATGCTGGAGCCGATCGTGCAGCAGGCGCCCAGCCGTCCCGACCTGGACGCGACCATGCGCCTGGACGCCTCGGCGGGCCTGGACAAGCCGGCCAAGTCCGTCGTGACCATGGTCATGCGCGGCGACATGGCCCGACAGATGGCGCGGGTGATCGAGAGCGCGCCGCGCGCCGACATCGAGCGCAGCTTCCGCCAGAGCTTCTCGTCCTCCAACAGCTGGCTGAAGATCGAGACCCTGGACTGGGCGGTCGCCGACGACGGCGCGGTCACCCTGACCCTTGGCGGCAATGCCGAGATGGACTGGCGGCTGAACGATGATGTCGGCCTGATGGAATGGCGACTGCCGATGTCGAGCTCGGGCAAGGTCGCCCAGTTCCCGCGCCGCGAGTCCGGTCCCAATGCCGACGCGCCGTTCGTCACGCCCTTCCCCAGCTTCAAGAGGGCCACGGTCGAGGTGACCCTGCCGAACGGTGGGGCGGGCTTCACGGTCAAGGGGCCGGTCTATAGCGGCCGGGTCGCCAATATCGACACCACCCGGGTCGCGCAGATCGAGGGGGGCAAGGCGGTCTTCGTCGAGGCCGACCAGAGCGCCGGCCGCGAACTGCCGTTCGACCAGGCCGAAGAGGCCAACAAGGTGCGCCGCCGGCTGGCCGACCAGCCCCTGATCATCCGCGCGCCGAAGGCTTCCGTGGGGTGACGATTAACCGAACCCCGTTCGAGAATCACACGCAACCCCTTGAAGACTCAGCCGTCGTTGGGCAAAGGTCCGCTCGCGCCTTTCTCCTCCAGAGGCGTTCCGGGGATATCGATGATCAAGTCTGAACTCATCGCCAGGCTCGCGAATGAAAATCCGCACCTGACGCAGAAGGACGTCGAACGCGTAGTCGGCGTCATCCTGGAGCGTATGATCGGCGCGCTGGAGGACGGCGGCCGTGTGGAGTTGCGGGGTTTCGGGGCCCTGTCGGTCCGCTCGCGTCCCGCCCGCACCGGCCGCAACCCGCGCACTGGCGAGGCCGTCGAGGTCCGCGCCAAGCACGTGCCGTTCTTCAAGAGCGGCAAGGAGCTGCGCGCCCGCCTGAACGCCGACGGCGACGAATGACAACAATCGTGACCCGGGGTTGACCCTGGGAGCCGAACGCCCTCAGCTTTCGCGCCTGGTCTAGGGCAGCGAGGGTTTTGCCATGAGCATGGTCAAGGAATTCCGCGAGTTCATCTCGCGCGGCAACGTCATCGACCTGGCCGTTGGCGTGATCATCGGCGCGGCCTTCAACGGCATCGTCAAAAGCCTGGTCGACCAGGTGATCATGCCGCCGATCGGCCTGCTGACCGGCGGCCTCGACTTCTCCAAGCTGGAATGGGTGCTCAAGCCCGAGGATCCGGCGACCGAAGCGGTCGAGAAGGTGTCGATCCAGTACGGCGCCTTCATCAACACGCTGATCCAGTTCTTCATCGTCGCGGCGGTCGTGTTCCTGCTGGTCAAGGCGGTCAACAGCATCCGTCGCCAGGACGCTGCCGACCCCGCGCCGGCCGAACCGCCGGCCCCGACCCCGCAGGAACTGCTGCTGACCGAGATTCGCGACCTGCTGGCTAAGAAGTAAGGCCCCTCAAGTCAGGGAAGCGATCGCTTCCCGCGCCGCCGCCTGGCCCGTCAGCCAGGCGCCGTGGGCGGTGGAGAAGAAGTTGGGGCTGCAAGCCTCGCCGGCGAAGAACAGGCGCTGCTCCACCGGCGCGGCCAGCACCGCCCGCGCCCCGGCATGGCCGGGCAGGGCGTGCGAATAGGAGCCGCCGGCGAACGGGTCGGCGGCCCAGTGGGTCTCGGCCATGACGTGGACCTTCGAGCGGATGTCGGATCCGTAGATCTTGGCCAGGCCGTCGACGGCGAAAGCCGCCGCCGCGCCGTCGCCCTGGCCCTCCAGCGACCGGGCGTGGGCGCCGCCCAAGAACACCTCGATCATCGGCTTGTGCAGCGGCCTCAGGTGATAGGCCCCGGTCGCGGTGGTGTGCGGGTCGCTGTAGAGCTGGGTCTCGGGCGAGAACATCTCCGGCTCGTCCAGCCGCAGGAACACCTTGTCGGCCAGGCCCAGCGGCAGGCCGGCGGCGGCGTCAAGCTTGTCGGGCAAAGCGGGCATGAAGCGCAGGGCGCCTTGGGCCAGGATCGTGGTCGGCACGCAGATGATCACCGCCCTGGCAGAGACGCTGCCCAGGGCCGTCTCCAGTTCCACGCGCAGA
The DNA here is from genome assembly GCA_903900155.1 of uncultured Caulobacterales bacterium. GTDB lineage: Bacteria > Pseudomonadota > Alphaproteobacteria > Caulobacterales > Caulobacteraceae > Caulobacter. Next base: position 11,458 of record CAIUMD010000055.1, read on the forward strand.
CCATCGTGTCGGATCATCGAGACCGGGCAGGACAGGCGCGTCGTCAGCTTGCCGCCCAGGCCGGCGATGGCCGCGCCATAGCCCTCGGCGACCCGCCAGTTGACCTCGGTGTCCTCGTAGGCGGCGTAGTCGTGCAGCGAGACCTGGTCGAACTCGGCCCCGTTGTAGAAGGCGCTGAAGGCGTTCAGCAGCGGGTTCCAGGGACTGCCGGGATCCAGGAGGTCGGAGGCCGGACGATCGGGGCCGCCGTCGCGGGCCGCCGCCTCGATGCGGGCGTCCACGGCCTGGAAGGCCTCGCCGAACGCGGCGCGCTCCTCGCGGCTGAAGACCGGATTGTCGGCGATGTTGGCCCAGGGCGGCGGGGTCTTGTCGACGGTCAGGCCCAGGGCCTCGACGCGTTCCACCAGCGGGTTCACATCCGCTGAGTGCAGCCATTCGCAGCCCAGGTCGATGGGGCCCAGCGAGGTGTCGATCGTAAGGGCCCGGCCGCCCGGGCGATCGCGGGCCTCGAGCAGGATGCCGGAAAGGCCGCTGGCGGCCACGGCCTCGGCGGCGGCCAGCCCGGCGGCGCCGGCGCCCACGATCGCGATGTCGACCTCGTCCATGAAGCCTCATCGGATCGTGGGAGCTTGGGTTGCCCCTACTTCTGCAGGCTGGCCGCGTCGAGGTCCAGCTTATCGGCGGCGATCACCGTGGCGTTCGGCGCGACCCTGGCCAGGTCCTCGCCCATGGCCTTGGCGTCGCCGGCCACGATGACGCTCATCTGGGCCGGGTCGAGATGGGTCTTGGCGAAGGCCTGGACCTCGGCGGGCGACACGGCCTCGACCTTGGCGGCGTAGCTCTGGATCTCGGTCAGCGGCACGCCGTAGACCGCCAGGTTGCCCAGGATGTTGGCCAGGCCCTCGGAGGTGCCCAGGTCACGGCCGAAGCCCCCGACCAGCACCGACTTGCGCGCGGCCAGCTCGCCGGCCGGGGCCGGCTCGGCGGCCAGGCGGGTCAGCTCTGCGCGGGTCAGGGTGACGACCTCGCCGGCCGACGGGTTCTTGGTCTGCACCCGGGCCGAGAAGCCGCCGAAGCGCCCCTGCGGCGTCAGGCTGGAGCCGGCGCCGTAGGACAGGCCGCGCTTGATGCGGATCTCCTGGTTCAGGCGCGAGGAATAGCCGACGCCCAGCACCGTGTTGGCGACGATGCCCTGGTAGTAGCCGGGATCGGCGCGGGTGATGGCCGGCTTGGCCAGGGTCACGGCCGCCTGGCCGGCGCCGGGCAGGTCGATGACCAGGTTGCGCGGCTTGTAGCCCGTCGGCGCGGCCGGCGCGGCGGGCGGCGGGGTCGTGGGCTTCTTCCAGCCGCCGAACGCCTTCTCGGCCAAGGCAAAACCGGCTTGGGGCGTCAGGTTGCCGGTCAGCACCAGCACCGCATTGTCCGGACGCCAGTAGGCGGCGTGGGTCTTGGCCAGGTCCGTGCGCTTGACCTTGGGCAGCGAGCCGGGCGTGCCGCCGGCCACGTGGCCGTAGGCGCTGCCGGCGTACAGCACCGGGCCGGTGGCGTAGCTGGTCAGGCTGCCGGGGCGCTGGTAGGCGACCGACAGGCTGTCGAGGGTCTCGGTGCGGACGCGGTCCAGCTCCTCGGCCGAGAAGGTCGGGTGCTGGGCGACGTCGGCCATGATCGCCATGGCCGGGGCGGCGTTGTCGGCCATGACGCTGAGGGTCAGCGAGGCGGCTTCCCAGCCCGAGCCGGCTTCCAGATTGGCGCCCAGGGCCTCGGTCTCGCGGGCGATCTGGGTGGCCGAGCGGCTGGTGGTCCCTTCCGTCAGCAGTTCCGAGGTCAGGCTGGACGCGCCCGCCAGGCCAGGAGCATCGCTGCTGGCCCCGCCCTTGACCGTCAGGTCGGCGGTGATCAGCGGCAGGTCGCTGGACTTGGCGACGATGACCCGCAGGCCGTTGGCCAGGGTCTTTTCGGCCGGGGTCGGCAGCACCGCGGCGATCGGGGCGGCGACGGCCGGGATCTTCTCGCGCTGGCCTTCCGGCGCCAGGGTGGTGACCGGGCCGTCGTACTTGACCGAGGCGACCTTGGGGACCGGCGGCGTGGCGTCCTTCTCGCCGGCCGGCCTGTCCTTCTCGGCCAGGTAGCGGATCACGGTGCGGCGGTCGTCGGCCAGGTACTTTTTCGCGACGCGCTGGAGGTCGGCGGCGGTGACGGCCTGCAGCTTGGCCAGGTTGGTGTTGGCGCTGGCGGGATCGCCCTCGGTCTCCAGGGCATAGCCGATGGCGAAGGCGCGGCCGTCGATCTCCTCGCGGCGGCGCACGGCGTCAGCCAGCAGGCCGGCCTTGGCTTCAGCCAGTTCGGCGGGCGCAACCAGGCCGTCGCGCAGGCGCGCGACCTGGGCGCGGAGGGCCGCTTCGCCCTGGGCCACGGTCTTGCCGCCGGCCATGACCGCGCCGACGTAGAACAGCCCGGGCTGGGCGTTGTTCGGGGCGCTGGAGAACACCGACTGGGCGATCTTCTGGTCGTAGACCAGACTGTCGTACAGGCGCGAGGACTTGCCGGCCGACAGCACCGCGTCCAGCACGGTCAGGGCCGGCGCGTCCTTGTCGGCGGCGGCCGGGGCCAGCCAGGTGATGGCCAGGGCCGGCAGCGGCACGTTGGGGCCGTAGGTGTTGACGCTCTTGGGGCCGGTGCGAGCCGGCTCGACCGCCGTGACCTTGGGGATGTCGCCCGCCGGCTTGGCGATCGGCGCGAAATACTGGTCGATCAGGGCGTCCAGCTTGGCCTGGTCGAAATTGCCGACGATGATCAGCGCCGCATTGTCGGGGCGGTAGTAGGCGCGGTGGAAGGCCCGCACGTCGTCCACGGTCGCCGCGTCCAGCTCCTCGATCGAGCCGATGCCCGGGCGCTGGTAGGGGTGGGTGGCGTACGACTGCTGCGGGATCGAGAGGGCGAAGAAGCGGCCATAAGGATCGGCCAGAACGCGCTGGCGCAGCTCTTCCTTCACGACGTCACGCTCTGAGGCGAACACGCTCTCGTCGATGACCAGGGACTTGAGGCGGTCGGCCTCGGCCCAAAGCAGGCGCTCCAGGTGGTTGGCCGGCGCGACCTCGTAATAGTTGGTGAAGTCGTCCCAGGTGGAGGCGTTGTTGAAGCCGCCCACGTCCTCGGTCAGGCGGTCCAGAGTCTCGTTGGGCATGTTGCGCGTGGCCTTGAACATCAGATGTTCGAAGAGATGCGCGAAGCCCGAGCGACCTTGCGGATCGTCCTTGGAGCCGACGCCGTACCAGACCTGCACCGAGACGTTCGGGGTGGTCGCATCGCGCGAGGTCAGGACCTTCATGCCGTTGGGCAGCACGCGCTGCTGGTAGACGATCGGCGGGACCACGATGGCCGAGACGGTCGGCGCGGCGGCGGGGGCCGGCGTCTTGGCCTGGACAGCCGCCATGGCCAGAGGCGACAGCGCCGTGGTGGAAAGAGCCGCGGCCACGAGGGCCAGCTTGGCGGTGCGGATCATTGCGCGAAGGTCTCCCAAAGTCGTGGCCCGACCCTAGCACCGCCTGTCCGGCGGTAAACCTTACCGAGCTGTCATGTGGGCGGAACCGAACGGCGCCGTCTGTGTTAGAATTGGTCGTCTCGCCCCCTCTGACCGTAGGGTCGACGCGTATGGGGGAAATGCTTGTCTGAGATCTCGCTCCGCGACCGCCTGCGGGCGGCCACTTCCGAAGATCACGCGGCGCTGGACGCCGTAGTGGCGGGCTGGCGCATCGAGACGCCCATCGGATACGGCGCCTTCCTCAGCGCCTCTTACGCCGCCCTTGCGCCTCTCGAATTGGCCTTGGAAGCCGCCGGCGTCGCCGAATGGCTGCCTGACTGGCCCCAGCGCGCGCGCCGTTCTGACCTGGCGACGGATCTGGCGGAGCTGGGCCTGGACCTCCCGTCGTTCGAACCGGCAGAGATCCCGTCCCCCGAAGCCGCCGCCGGTCTGCTGTACGTTCTGGAAGGCTCGCGCCTGGGCGCCAGGTTCCTGGCCCGCCAGGTCCGCGCCGCCGGCGCCGGCCTGCCGCTGGCCTATCTGACGCACGGCGAGGGCCAGGATCTGTGGCGATCGTTCCTGGCGTGGCTCGACGCCATACCCAAAGTCGGGTTTCGGACAGACGCCGCCGAGGCCGGCGCGCGATATGGCTTCCACTGTTTCTCGGAAGCGTTCGAGAGGCTCGCCCCTTCGTCTGGAAGCCTGAATGTCCGAGCTGGCGCCCATGTCCGGGTTTGAGGTCGACCTGACCAACTGCGACCGGGAGCCGATCCATATCCTGGGTTCGGTGCAGCCGTTCGGCTTCCTGCTGGCCGTCAATTCCGACTGGGTCGTGGTCCACGCCTCGACCACCAGCCTGCGGTATCTGGGCCTGACCCCCGAGGACCTGTTGGGCAGACCCCTGACCCAGGTGATGAGCGGCCACGCCATCCACAACATTCGCGGCCGCCTGCAGATCATGCGCGGCGCCGACGCCGTCGAGCGAATGTTCGGCCAGCCCCTCGTCGACGGCGGCGAGGACTTCGACCTCGCCCTGCACTATTCCGGCCGCCTGCTGATCATCGAGGGCGAGCCCAGCCGGGCCGACGCCCTGATCGAGGCCGCCTCGGCCGTGCGCTCGATGACGACGCGCATCGCCGCCCGCCCGACCTTCGAGGAGTTTTGCCACGAGGCCGCCCGCCAGGTCCGCGCCCTGACCGAATTCGACCGGGTCATGGTCTATCGCTTCAGCCACGACGGCGCGGGCGAGGTGATCGCCGAGTCGGTGCGGCCGGGCATCGGCTCGTTCCTGGGCCAGCGCTATCCGGCCCAGGACATCCCGGTCCAGGCGCGGGCGCTCTACGAGCGCAACTGGCTGCGGATCATCGCCGACGTCGACGCCGAGGTCTCGCCGATCATCCCGGAAGTCAGCCCCTCGGGTGAGCCGGTCGACCTGTCGATGAGCATGCTGCGGGCCGTCTCGCCGATCCACATCGAATATCTGCGCAACATGGGCGTGGCCGCCTCGCTGTCGATCTCGATCCTGCGCGACGGCAGGCTGTGGGGGCTGTTCGCCTGCCACCATTACGCGCCCAAGCACATCAGCTACGAGCGCCGCACGGCCGCCGAGCTGTTCGGCCAGCTGTTCTCGCTGACCCTGGAGAGTCGCGAGCGCGAGATCGAGACCCGAAAAATGGGCGAGGCCCGCAACCTGCACGACCGCATGATGAACGCGGTGGTCAAGGCCAATGCCGGAGCCGACAGCCTCAGCCCCTATCTCGACGACCTGTGTCGCCTGGTGCATTGCGACGGCCTGGCCCTGTGGCTGGAAGGGCGCCTGACCTTGCGCGACTCCACGCCCGACGCCAGCGACGTCCACACCCTGGTGCGGGTGCTGCGCGACAAGGACACCCATTCGGTGTTCACCACCAACGAGATCGCCACCCTGCTGCCGTCGGCGGCGGCCTGGACGGGCAAGGCGGCGGGCATGATGGCCGTGCCGCTGTCGCGGGCCCCGCGCGACTACCTGATCTTCTTCCGCAAGGAGGAGGCGCAGACCGTGGTGTGGGCGGGCAAGCCGGCCAAGCTGGTCCAGGTGGGGCCGCTGGGCGACCGCCTGACCCCGCGCAAGAGCTTCGAGGCCTGGGAAGAGACCGTGCGCGGCCAGAGCCGCCCATGGACCGCCGTCGAGCGCTCCCTGGCCGAGAGCATGCGCGCCAGCCTGCTGGAGATCGTCTTCCGCCTGACCGACCTGGCCGACGAAGAGCGCCAGCGCGCCAACCAGCGCCAGGAGCTCTTGATCGCCGAGCTGAACCACCGGGTGCGCAACATCCTGGGTTTGATCCGGGGCCTGATCAGCCAGAGCCGGTCCGGCGTCGCCAGCGTCGAGGAGTTCGCCGAGGTGATCGGCGGCCGCGTCCAGGCCCTGGCCCGCGCCCACGACCAGATTACCCGCCATCAGTGGGGACCGGGCGCCCTCAGCGACCTGATCACCGCCGAAGCCGAGGCTTACCTCTCGAACAAGGCCGAGCGGGTGAAGCTGGACGGCGCCCCGACCGCCCTGGCGCCCGAGGCCTTCTCGATCCTGTCCCTGGTCATCCACGAGTTGATGACCAACTCGGCCAAGTACGGCGCGCTCTGCGACCAGCGCGGCCAGGTGACGATCGACTGGAAGCGCGACGCCAAGGGCGATCTGATCATCGACTGGCGCGAGAAGGACGGTCCGCTGGTCATCCCGCCCACCCGCCGGGGCTTCGGCTCGACCATCATCGAGCACTCGATCCCGCACGACCTGAACGGCGAGGTCGACCTGGACTACCGCCCCGAAGGCTTCCAGGCCCGCATCCGCATCCCCGGCCGCTATGTCACCAGCGAGGGCGTCACCGCCACGGTCAACCAGCCGCGCCGCGCCGACACGCCCGTGCGCGCGCCCGAGAAGATGCTGGTGCTGGAAGACAATATGATCATCGCCCTCGATCTGGAGGACATGCTGGCCCGCCTGGGCGTCAAGCGGATCACCGTCGCATCCAGCGTCGCCCAGGCGATGGACGCCCTGGCCGAAGGCCTGCCGCCGTTCGCGATCCTGGACGTCAATCTGGGCCAGGAGACCAGCTTCCCGGTGGCCGAGGCCCTGCAGGACGCCGGCGTCCCGTTCGCCTTCGGCACCGGCTTTGGCGACAGCGCCGCGTTCCCGGAGCGGTTCAAGGATGTACCGGTGCTGCAGAAGCCGTATAGCGCCGAGAGCGTGCGGGCGTTGTTTTAGGGGGTCAGGCGCCCGCTGTAGCCGAAGATCACCCCGATCCACGGGTGGGCGACCAGCACGCGGAAACGATAGACGCCGTCGCGGGCGAAGGTGCGGGCGCGCACGCGCGGGGCCCAGGCGGCAGGCAGGGATAGCGGCCCGATGCGCCAGCCCTCGAACATCCACGAGAAGCCGCCGGGATAGTCCGCGGCGTGGAAGCGAAACGTCAGCGGCCCGGCCGTCTCCTCGAAGGCGTAGGCGTCCTCGCGGACCCGTTCGATGCGCGAGCGGAAGCGGCGGAGGCCGAACTGCCGGGTCCAGGTTTCGCCGGTCGCGTCGGGCGCGATGCTGACGGTGGTCTCGTGTCGCCCGGGCTCGGGTAGGCCTTGCAGCAGGCGCACCAGGCGGGCCGGGCCGCCGGCGCCACGTCCGCGCGCCCAGCCGATCAAGGTGCGGGTTGCACCGTCGTGAGCGTGTTGGACCGCCTCGGGCATTGAGAGGAGGCGCGGTCCCAACGCGCGAGGGAAGACGCCCTCGGCGCGGGGGAAGGCCATGTCGATGCGGGTGCGGATCGGGAAGAGCGCCAGCGGGGCCAGCAGGTCTTCCAGCGGCAGCAGGCCGACGCAAGGCGTGGCGCGAGGCGGACCGTCCAACCGGTTGTCGAGCAGGGCGCGCAGGATGGCGGCGGCGGGAGATGCGGGCGTGTTTGGTCCCGCGCCGGCCTCCGCCCACAATCCCCAGCGAGCACGGATCGACTGGCGCTGGGCGTCCTTGCCGACGGCCTCGACGACCATGCCGCCGCGATCGGTCCCGAACCGCGCCAGCAGGTCAGCCAGGGCGCCCAGCGGCTTGGCGAAGGGCGCCAGGTCTCGGACCAGGCCCTTGCGCCGCATCCAGCCCAGCAGCGCCAGGCCGTGGTGGGCGATCGACAGCTCCAGGCCGGCCTCGAAGCGGCCGACATGGCGCGGCTTGTAGCGGCGCGGCAGCAGGTCGAGGTCCGGCGTCTCGGCCAGGGCGACCCAGCGGCGGCCCAGGCCGGGGAAGAGCTCTTGCCGAGAACCGCTCCAGCCCGGCCGCCGGGTCCAGGCCCCGGTCTCGAACACCCGCACCGGCCGACCGGTCCACGAGAAGATCGCCGCGATCACGGATGGGCCGCGCGGCGCGTCGGCGCCGGGCGAGATGGCGGTGGTGACAGCGTCGATGCGGCTCCAGCCGGCGGTCAGGCGGTCCAGCGCCGCCGTGCTCAGGGCCGGGGTCGAGCTCGCCCCCGTGATCGCCCAGCGGCCCGAGGCGGCGACCGCTTCCGCCATGTCTTCGGGGAACTGTTCCACAAAAGCCCGGCCGTCGGCCAGGTCGACATAGTGTGCGCCGGCCGCCAGGGCCGCCCTGGCCAGGCGCAGGTCGCTGGTCTGGAAGGGCCCCGCGGCGTCGACCACGGCGAAGGCGGTGAGGCCCTCGGGCGCTTCGCGGTCGAAGGTCATGATCTCGATCGCCGCCGGGCTTTCGAGACGATCGCGCAACGCCTCCAGCGGCTCGCGGCGCCGGGCGGCCAGCACCAGGGTGACGTCCGGCCAACGGGCGATCATCGCGGCCAAACGCGCGCCGAAGACGCCGCTGGCGCCGACCAGGACGATGCGTCTTGTCATTCCTGGATGAACCGCGCCCGCTGCCCCTCTGTCGGGACCATGCAGCGATCCTTCTTGCCCATCAGCCGGTAGCGGTTTCTGGCGATCCAGTCATAGGCCGCATCCGCAGGCCCCCGCGGCAAGCGATCAATGAGCGCCAGCCACCGCCAGGGCGGGTCCAGCCGGCGCAGCAGCGCGCCGATGGCGGCGGTCTTGGCCAGGGCCTGGCCGTGGTCGAGGAACAGGAAGCTTTCCGGCGTCTCGGGGTCGATGCCGTGCTTCAACGCCAGCTCGCGGCCATACGGCGACTGAATAGGCGTAAAGCGGATGACGCCCTTGCGGTCCAGGCGCAGCACCGCCTGCACCGAGCCCGCGCAGAAATTGCAGACGCCGTCGAACAGCCACAGGCCGTCGGGTTCTTCGCTCATCGCCCCTCGCACTCGCGCCGCAGGGCCTTCAGCGAGCTGGGCACGTCCTTGCGCATCATGGCGCTGATCATGCCGGCGGGAACGGCGAAAGGCGCGCTGGCCCACATGTCGTAGGTGACGCGGGTGCGCAGTCCCCCATCCAGCGGCTCCAGTCGCCATGAGCCGTCGCAGGCCCGGATGTCGCCGCCGATGCAGGTGAAATGGATCTCGCGATCGGGGGTCAGGGTCACGCGCGAGGTCGAGCGCATTGTCGGCAGGAAGAAGCTCCAGCGCACCGTGTGCTCGCGGATCTCGGTCCCGTCCGGGGCGCGCGAGACGACGCGGCAGCTCTTGACGCCGGGGCTCATCCGGGCGGCGCGGTCGCAGTCCAGGATGATGCGGAACACCACGCTGGGCGGGGCGGCGATGTCGACGCTGGCTCGGACCATGCCGCGACCGTGATTGTCGGCCTGGGCCTCGACCGTGATGCCGTCGCCCTTCAGGTCCCATTCGGCGTCAGCCCGCGCCGGGCCGGCGAGGGTCAGGATCGCGAGAAGGGGAACAAGCCGGCGCATCACACTCAAGCTAACGCAGCCGGCTTACCGATGGTTACGCCCCCGCGCGATTTTTCACGAGATCGTCCACGACCGACGGATCGGCCAGGGTCGAGGTGTCGCCCAGGCTCCCCAGCTCGTTCTCGGCGATCTTGCGCAGGATGCGGCGCATGATCTTGCCCGAGCGGGTCTTGGGCAGGCCGGGGGCCCATTGCAGGACGTCCGGCGCCGCGAACGGGCCGATCTCGTGGCGGACCCACAGGATCAGGTCCTTGCGCAGCTGGTCGGTGGCCTCGACGCCCGCTTTCAGCGTCACATAGGCGTAGACGCCCTGGCCCTTGATGTCGTGCGGATAGCCGACCACGGCGGCCTCGGCGACCGTCTCGTGGGCGACCAGGGCGCTCTCGATCTCGGCGGTGCCCAGGCGGTGGCCCGAGACGTTGATGACATCGTCGACCCGGCCGGTGATCCAGTAGTAGCCGTCGGCGTCGCGGCGGCAGCCGTCGCCGGTGAAGTACTTGCCGGGATAGGTCGAGAAATAGGTCTCGAAGAAGCGCTGGTGGTCGCCATAGACCGTACGCATCTGGCCCGGCCAGCTGTCGGTGATGACGAGATTGCCCTCGGTCGCGCCCTCCAGCACGCCGCCCTCGGCGTCGACCAGCTGCGGCTTGACGCCCGGCAGCGGCTTGGAGGCCGAGCCCGGCTTCAGGTCGGTGGCGCCCGGCAGCGGGGTGATCAGCATGCCGCCGGTCTCGGTCTGCCACCAGGTGTCGACGATCGGCAGGCGCGCCTTGCCGACCACGCGGTGGTACCAGAGCCAGGCTTCCGGATTGATCGGCTCGCCGACGCTGCCCAGCACGCGCAAGGTGGACAGGTCGTTCTTGGTCACGTGCTGGTCGCCCTCGCGCATCAGGGCGCGCAGGGCCGTGGGGGCGGTGTAGAAGATCTCGACCTTGTGCTTGTCGACCACCTCCCAGAAGCGGCTGGGGGTCGGATAGTTCGGCACGCCTTCGAAGATCAGGCTGGTCCCGCCATTGGCCAGCGGGCCGTAGACGACGTAAGAGTGGCCGGTGACCCAGCCGACGTCGGCGGTGCACCAGAAGACCTCGCCGGGGCGGTAGTCGAACACCGCCCAGAAGGTCCAGGAGGCCCAGGCCAGATAGCCGCCGGTGGTGTGCAGAACGCCCTTGGGCTTTCCCGTCGAGCCCGAGGTGTAGAGGATGAACAGCGGGTCTTCGGCGTTCATCGGCTCAGGCGTGCAGATCGGCGAGGCGGCGTCGCGGACGTCGCCATAGACCACGTCGCGGCCTTCCACGACCGGGACGTCGGCGCCGGTCCAGCGGATCAACAGCACCTTCTCGACCTCGGGGCACTGCAGCAGCGCCTCGTCTACATTGGCCTTCAGCGGCACGCGCTTGCCGCCGCGACGACCCTGGTCGGCGGTGATGACGATGCGGCTCTCGCAGTCCTTGATGCGGCCGGCGATGCTGTCGGGCGAGAAGCCGCCGAACACCACCGAGTGCACCGCGCCGATGCGGGCGCAGGCCAGCATGGCGGCCGCCGCCAGCGGGACCATCGGCAGGTAGATCGTGACCCGGTCGCCCTTCTTGACGCCCAGGTCCTTGAGGACGTTGGCCATGCGGCAAACCTCCTCGTGCAGCTGGCCGTAGGTCAGCGTGCTGGAGGTCCCCGGCTCGTCGCCTTCGAAGATCAGGGCGACGTCGTCCGTCTTGGCCGGCAGGTGGCGGTCCAGGCAGTTGGCGCTGACGTTGAGGACGCCGTCCTCGTACCAGCGAATGCGGAAGTCTTCCTTGGCGTACGAGACGTCCTTGATCTTGGTCGGAGCCTTGATCCAGTCCAGGCGGGCGGCGATGTCGCGCCAGTAGCCTTCCGGATCGGCCTCGACGCGAGCCACGGCGGCCGCGTAGCCGGCGGCGTCCATATGCGCCGCCTTGGCCAGCTCTTCAGGAACCGGGAAAACCTGTCCGTCGCTCACGCCGTCTACTCCCTTGGTCTTGTTGCGGCGGAGTTATGCCCGGCGGGGGCAGCGGTGCAAGCAGACCAATGCGGTTTCTTGCGTCAACGCCACGCGAGGTCCAGATGAGAGGCGTATCCTAGGAGTTTTCCCATGCTGCTCGCGCTTTCCACCTGGTCCGAGATCGAACAACGGCTGAAGACCAGCCAGACCGTTGTCGTGCCGATCGGCTCCAACGAGCAGCATGGACCGACGGGCCTCCTCGGCACCGACTGGCTGTGTCCGGAGATCATCGCCCACGAGGCCAGCAAGCGGGCGGGCGACAAGATCCTGGTGGCTCCGACCTTCAATATCGGCATGGCCCAGCATCACCTGGCCTTCCCGGGCACCATCTTCCTGCGGCCCTCGACCTTCATCGCCGCGATCGGCGACTGGGTGCGGTCGCTGGGCGCGCACGGCTTTACGCGAATCTATTTCCTGAACGGCCACGGCGGCAATGTCGCCTCGATCGAGGCGGCGTTCTCGGAGATCTATGCCGACTACAGCTTCCGCGGGGCCCGCAGCCCCTTCGCCCTGAAGCTGAAGAACTGGTGGGACCTGACCGGCGTCAACGCCCTGGCCAACCGCCAGTTTCCCGTCGGTCATGGCAGCCATGCCACCCCGTCCGAGATCGCCGTGACCCAGTGGGCCTATCCGGAGACGATCAAGACCACGGCCTATGCGCCGAAGATCGCGCCGACGGGTCCGATCCGCGAGGCCCTGGACTTCCGCGCCCGCTACGCCGACGGCCGCATGGGCTCGGACCCGGCCCAGGCCACGCCCGAGAAGGGCGGCGAACTGGTGGACATGGCCGCCAACGCCCTGCTGGAAGACATCGCCGCGTTCGGGGCCGAGAAGGCGCCGGCTTAGGCGGTGGGGCCGAAACCTCGTCCTTCGACAGGCTCAGGATGAGGTTTCTTACGGGCCGGCCTCAAAAGTAGTCCTCATCCTGAGCCTGTCGAAGGACGAGGACGGGCCCTCAGGCTTCTACCGCGCGCCGCTCCAAAGCCGGCTGGCCGTGGCGCGCGGCCATGATCTCGCCGATCACGGCCACAGCCACCTCGAACGGCGCCTTGCCGCCCAGGTCGAGGCCGATCGGGGCGCGCAGCTTGGCCAGGTCGCGGTCGGCCAGCCCGGCCGCCTTCAGCCGCGCCAGCCGCTCGGGCAGTCGCCGCCGCGCGCCCAGCAGGCCGACATAGGGCGCGGGCGAGGGCAGGGCGGCCAGCAGGGCGGCGTGATCCAGCTCCAGGTCGTGGCCGCAGACGGCGACGGCGGTCCAGGCGTCGAGACCGATCGCCGCCAGGGCGTCCTCGGCCGCTTCGCGACGATAGGCGACGCCCGGCAGCGGCGGCGGCCGGATCGGGCCCTTGGGCCGCACCAGGGTGGTCTCGAACCCCGACTGCGCGCCCAGGCTGGCCACCGCCAGGGCGGTCGGGTCGCCGCCCAGCACCACCAGGCGCGGCACGGGTTCATAGCTGCGGCCAAACGACTCAGGCCAGGGCAGGATAGGGACCGCCGAACAGGCGCGGCGGACGCCGTCGCTGGCCCAATAGGCCGTCCGCCGGACGTCCGCCAGCGCCAGCAGTTCGGCGACGGCCGGATCGCCGGGCGCAATCTTCTCGACCAGGATCTCGATCCGCGCGCCGCACAGCAGGCGGATGTCCGGCCAGGGACTGCCTTCGCCGTAGATCAGGCGTCGCGGCTGGCCGTTAGTCAGGCAAGCCCGCGCGTGCGTCTCGACATCGGCCTCGATGCAACCTCCGGAGAGGAAACCCGAAACAATATTTTCGCCGAACACCATCTGCGCGCCGACCGGACGCGGGCCGCCGCCGCCGAGCGCGACGATCGTGGCGAGGGCGGCCGGACCTCGCAAAAGCCCGGCGGACAAGGCCGGGCGGGCGTCGTCGGCCAGGCCGTGCATCGGCCAGGCGTCGTCGGAGGGCGTGTCGGTCATCGCGGGGATGTTAACGCCTCGGCAAGTTTCCAGAAACCGGATGTTCAAACCTTGGCGCGTACCGTTCGCGTCTGTTGGTGTTTTCGCGCACGGATGGCGATGTCCATTTCGGTCACAAAACTCGGTCTGGCGGCGGCCCAGTTCGGCCTCGACGGCGGTAGCTCGTCGGCGCCGCGCGGTCGTTCGCCTGAAGCCGAAGCGCGCGACATCCTCAATATCGCCGCCCGCGCCCGCCTGTCGGTGCTGGACGCCTCTGGCCTGTTCGGCCGCGCCGAGACCCTGCTGGGCGACCTGATCCCGCGCCCGGCGCCATTCCGCATCACATTGGCGACGGCCCGGGCCGATCGCGGTCCCGACTATGTCGAGGCCGAGGCCCGCGCCAGCCTGCGCCGCATCGGCGTCGAGCGCGCCGATTCGATCGTCGTCCACTCGCCTTCGGAACTGTGCGGCCCGCACGGCCAGGCCCTGTGGGACCGCCTGCATCGCCTGAAGGACCAGGGCCTGTTCGCCAAGATCGGCGTCGCGGCCCACGCCACCGACGATCCGGTCGGCGTCGCCCGTCGCTTCAAGCCCGACATCCTGCAAGCCCCGGCCAGCCTGCTCGACCAGCGCCTGCTGGCCGACGGCTCGCTGCAACGCATCGCCGGCATGGGCGTCGAGGTGCATCTGCGCTCGATCTTCCTGAACGGCCTGCTGTTCCTGCCGCCCGATCGCGTCCCGGCCCAGCTGAAGGGCGCCTCGGGCCGCCTGTCGCGCGTGCGCCGGATGATCGCCGAAGGCCGCTCGGACCCGCTCCAGGCCGCCCTGGGCTTTGCTCTGTCGCGCCCCGAGGGCTCGGCCGTGCTGGTCGGCGTCAACTCGGCCGCCGAACTCTCCGCGGTGGTGGCCGCCGCCTCGAGCCCGCCGCCGGACCTCGACTGGGACGAGATGGCCATCGACGATCCGGTCGCGCTCGACCCGCGACGTTGGGTCGCCTGATCCACCTCTAGAATCACCGGCGACAGTGAAGGCGGCTCAACCAGCCGCCTTTTTCGCGCGCCTCGGTGTCCGCGAATTAAGCATGCTGGTTAGCGACCTATAAGCTTCTGATTCACATCGGTTTTATGGTTCTGGTCTAGCTTGCTTCCGAGATAGGGAGACGCGTCATGATCCTCGCCGTCCTGCAAGCCCGCATGGGTTCGTCCCGCCTGCCGGGCAAGTCGATGGCCACCCTTCGCGGTGAGCCGATGATCGTGCGCCAGCTGGAACGCCTGCGCGGCGCGCGCTGCCTCTCGAAGATCATCGTCGCCACCAGCAACGAGACGGTCGACGACGCCCTGGCCGGCTTCCTGGTCTCGCGCGGCCACACCGTGCATCGCGGGGCCGGCGCCGACATTCTCGCGAGGATCGCCCGCTGCGCCGAGGCGATCAGCGCGGTCAGCCACGTGGTCCGCCTGAAGGGCGACGCGCCGTTCATGGATCCGGGGATCATCGACGATGCCGTCCGCATGGCCCTGGCCAGCGGCGCCGACTACACCTCCAACCGCGTGCATCGCACCTTCCCGGCCGGTCTCGAGGTCGAGGTGATCAAGGCCAATGTGCTGCGCGACGCGGCCGCCGAGGAACGCGACCCGCAGGCCCGCATCTCGCCGACCGCCGCCATCCGCAACCAGCCCCAGCGCTGGAGCCAAGCCCACCTGCGCGCGCCGCGCGACTGGTCGCGCCTGGACTGGCGGGTCAAGACCGCCGCGGACCTGGCCTTCGCCCGCTCGGTCTATGACGCCCTGCATCCGGTCGACCCGGACTTCCGGATGACCGACGTGCTGGACATGGTCGAGAGCCGCCTGGACATCGGCCGCTTCGCGGCCTGATCTCCCAGGCTCCAGATACAAGAAGGGCGCCGTGCGAAGCCGCGCGGCGCCCTTCTGCCCTTGGGGTTAGGCCCAGGCCCCGTATGGGTCGACCGAGGTCTTGCCCAGGGCCTCGGCCACGGCCGGATGGGTCAGCTGGCCGTTGAGGACGTTGAGACCGCGCGCCAGGTGGACATTGGTCTTCAAGGCGTCCAGGCCCTTGTCCGCCAGGGCCAGGCCGAACGGCAGGGTGGCGTTGCCCAGGGCTTCCGACGAGGTGCGCGGCGCGGCGCCCGGCATGTTGGCCACGCAGTAGTGGACGACGCCGTCGACCGTGTAGGTCGGCTCGGCGTGGGTGGTCGGCTTTGAGGTCTCGAAGCAGCCGCCCTGGTCGATCGAGACGTCGACCAGCACCGAGCCCGGCTTCATCTGCTTCAGGTGCTCGCGACGCACCAGCTTGGGGGCGGCCGCGCCGGCGGTCAGCACCGCGCCGATGATCACGTCGGCCTTGAGGATCTCTTCCTCCACCGCGGCGAAGGTCGAGTAGCGGGTCAGGATACGGCCCTGATAGAGGTCGTCCAGCTCGCGCATGCGCGGGATCGAGCGTTCCAGCACCACGACCTCTGCGCCCAGGCCGGCGGCCATGCGGGCGGCGTTCGAACCGACCACGCCGCCGCCCAGCACGACCACGCGGGCCGGCGGCACGCCGGGCACGCCGCAGAGCAAGAGGCCCATGCCGCCATTGTGCTTGAGCAGGGTCTCGGCGGCCGAGAACACGGCGATCCGGCCGGCCACTTCCGACATCGGCGCCAGCAGCGGCAGGCCGCCCTTGACGTCGGTGACGGTCTCATAGGCGATGGCCGCGCAGCCGCTGTTCAGCAGGCCTTCGGTCTGGACCGGATCGGGCGCCAGGTGCAGGTAGGTGAAGAGGATGTGGCGCGACTCGAGCTTTTCCCACTCGACCTTCTGCGGTTCCTTGACCTTCACGATCATGTCCGCGCCGGCGAAGACGGCGGCGGCGTCCGGGGCGATGGTCGCGCCGGCCTTGACGTAGACGTCGTCGGCATAGCCGGCGCCGAGGCCCGCGCCCGACTGGACGAGGACGGTGTGGCCGTGACCGACATATTCACGGACGGCCGTGGGGGTGAGACCGACCCGGTGTTCGCCCGGTTTGATCTCGGAAGGGACGCCAACGCGCATGATGCTTCCTCCAAAAGCGCTTTGACCGGGACTGTGCGCTCAAGGAGACGCAGTTTCCCTGGTGATTTCGTGTCTAGAGATCGCTGTCGCGCAGGATTCCTGCGTGCTATGTCATTCATATGAAGAAAGCCGCCGTAGAGCTTGATAGTTTCGACCGGAAGCTCCTCCACCTGCTGCAGCGGCGGGGCCGCGCCAGCTATGTGGAAATGGCCGAGGCGGTGAATCTTTCCGAATCCGCCTGTCTTCGTCGCGTCAAGGCGCTGGAGGAGGCCGGGGTCATCGGCCGCTATGCGGCCGTGATCGACGAGCGGGCCGTGGGCCTGCCGCTCAGCGTCTTCGTCACCGTCACCCTGTCGTCCCAGGCCGAGAGCGCGCTCAGCGCCTTCGAGAAGGCGATCACCAATGTCCGCGAGGTGGCCGAGTGCTATCTGATGACCGGCGGCTCGGACTATCTGCTGCGCCTGGTGGTCCGCGACGTCGACGACCTGGAGCGGGTCCACGCCCAGGAGCTGACCCGCATCCCCGGCGTGGTCCGCGTCAGCAGCAGCATCGCCATGCGCACGGTGGTCAAGCGCGTCGAACTGCCGCTTTAAGGCCCGGGTTAACCGTTTCTGAGCCGTTGCCGCCTAGCCTCCCGCGCGAGTTCATGCCGCGTCGGGGGACGAGATGGTTTCGAGACGGATCCTGCTGGGGGCTCTGGCCAGCCTCGCCGCGCCGGCCCTGGCCTTCGCCGAGGGCGATGGTCCGGCCAAGCCCAGCGTCCTGACCCGGAAGGGGCGCCGCACCCGCGCCGCGCTCAAGCACCAGGCTACCGACAAGGCCGCCTTGGACAAGGCGCTGGCGGGCGTGACGCCGCTGGACGGGACCGCGCCGCCCGCCGCGCAGCCCGCGGGCGCGGCCTCGCCGGCGCCGACCGATGTCAGCCCCGACGAGGCGCTGGGCCGCCTGAAGCAGGGCAACGCCATCTTCGCCCGCGGCGGCGCCAGCATCGCCTTGCCGGCCGCCGCGCGCCTGGCCGAGCTGGCCAGGGGCGAGAAGCCGTTCGCCGTCATCGTCGGCTGCTCGGACAGCCGCACCGCGCCGGAGCTGATCTTCGACTGCAATCTGGGCGAACTGTTCATCGTCCGCGCCGGCCCGACGGTCGGCCGCGAGGCCCTGGGCGCGATCGTCTATGCGGTCGAGCGCCTCGGGGCCTCGCTGGTCGTCGTGCTGGGCCACACCCAGTGCGGTATCGTTGGCGCTGCGGTGGACGTGGCGACCAGGCATGTCGATCCGCGCGGCGCAATGCGCGAGACCCTGCTGCCGATCCTGCCGTCCGTGCTGGCGGCGCAGGACAAGCATCCGGCCGACCTGCAGGACGCGGCCATGCGCCAGACCACCCGCGATGTCGCCGCTCGCCTCAAGATCGCCGACGGCGTCCTGGCCGAGCGCCTGGGACAGGGCCGGCTGAAGGTCGTTTCGGCCTGCTATGACCTGGCCGCCGGGGTCGTGGCGTTCGACGCCTGATCAAGCTTCGGCATTCGCCGTAACACTGTCGTTCGACTGCCGTTGACCCCTGGTCGCGCTTGGGTTCAAGTCCCCTCAAGAACCAGCGCAGATCAGGTGGGAGACACGGATGTCGACGGACGAGACGCCGCCGGAAGGCGGTCGCGGCCAGGCTTCCCCCAAGACCAATTTGGGCCTCACGGATCGCTGGAACGTCCTTCGCGCCAAGGTCTCAGAGCATTGGCCGACCGCGCTCAAAGGCCCGGTGGCCATCGCCGTGGCGGCGTCGCTGATCGTCGGCTTCGGCGGCGGCTTCGCGGTCGGCAAGGGCGGCCTGTTCTTCGGCGGCGGCAAGCCGGCCGGGGCCCAATCGGTCAAGGGCGAGGCCTGGGGCCTGTTCGGCAAGCCGCGCGGCGCCAACGCCCCCCGTCGCGGCATCCCCAAGCCCCAGGGCTTCGCCGTCTGGCAGACCCGCGTCGACAGCAGCGGCCCCGATCCGCTGGCCTGCATCCGTATGAGCAAGGACCTGGATCCGTCCAAGTCCTATGCCGACTTCGTGCTGGTCTCGCCGGACCTCGGCCGTCAGCCCTCCGTCCGCGTGAAGGGCGATGAGCTGTGCCTGGGCGGCGTCGGCTTCACCGATCACCGCATCACCCTGTTGAAGGGCCTGCCCGCCAAGGGCGGCGACACCCTGACCGCCAACGCCGATGTCGACTTCACGTTTGGCGAGAAACCGCCCTATGTCGGCTTCGCCGGCGACGGCGTGATCCTGCCGCGCGAGGAATCGGACGGCGTCGCCATCGAGACGATCAACGTCCAGACCCTGGCCGTCGAGGTCTGGCGCGTGCCGGACCGCAACCTGGTGCGCAAGTCGATCTCGGCCCCCGATCCGACCGGCGAGGGCGACTGGGCCGGCGACTATGGCGATGACGCCGTGGGCGACGACGGCCGCCGCGTCTGGAAGGGCGCGGTGCCGGTGACCGGCGGCGCGACGGGCCAGAAGGCCACCACCGTCTTCCCGCTGGGCGCGGTGCTGAAGGACATGAAGGCCGGCGCTTTCGTCATCAAGGCGCGCGACGCTTCGGGCGCCCGTGACCCGGATGAGGAGAACGGCGACAACAACCCGGCCCAGGCTCGCCGCTGGATCGTGTTCACCGACATGGCGCTCTTGGGCTACGACGGCTCTGAGAGCCTGGACGTGGTGGTTCGCTCGCTGAAGAGCGCCAAGACCCTGTCGGGCGTGCGGGTGGCCCTGGTGGCCGCCGACGGCGAGTCGCTGGCTGAGTCCCAGAGCGACGCCGATGGCCGCGTGCGCTTCCTGCGTCCGCTGCTGAAGGGCCAGGGCGCCGAGCGCGCCAAGATGGTCATGGCCTATGGGCCGCAGGGGGATCTCGCGGTGCTGGACCTGGACCGCTCGCCGGTCGACCTGTCCAAGCAGGGCGTGGGCGGCCGCACCGAAGGCGGCGTCGACGGGCGCAGCGTGGCGGCCGATATCGACGGCTACCTCTATGCCGACCGCGGCATCTACCGCCCGGGCGAGACTGTCCACCTGACCGCCATGGTCCGCGACCGCTTGGCCAAGGCCGTGACCGACCGCAAGGGCGAGGTCATCGTCAAGCGGCCCTCGGGCGTGGAGTTCAAGCGCTATCCGTTCGGCCAGGCGAACGCCGGCGCCGTGCTGGCCGACATCGCCCTGCCGCGCTCGGCCCCGCGTGGACGCTGGACCGCCGAACTGCACATCGAAGGCATCGAGGACGCGACCGGCAGCTTGAGTTTCAGCGTCGAGGACTTCGCGCCGCAACGCCTGGCGGTCACCGCCACGGGCCAGGAGTCCGTTCCGGTCGCGGCCGGCGAGACCCGCAAGGTCGACGTCTCGGCGCGCTTCCTCTATGGCGCGCCGGGCGCTGGCCTGCAGACCCAGGGCGAGGCCCGCCTGCGCGCCGACACCGACCCGTTCCCGGCCTATAAGGGCTTCGCGTGGGGCGACCAGTCCAAGGCCTTCGACGAGAAATATATCGACCTGGGCTCGACCGTCACCGACGGCGAGGGCCGGGCGATCCTGTCGGTCGGGACCACGGACGCGGGCGACACGGCCCAGCCGCTGGTGGCCTCGGTCACGGCCTCGGTGTTCGAGCCGGGCGGCCGCCCGGTCCGCGAGGGGCTGGACCTGAAGGTGCGCGGCAAGTCGGTCTATTACGGCGTCAAGGTCGACCAGGGCGAGGCCGGCAAGGGCGACCCGCCCGTCAGCCTCGACATCATCGCGGTCAACGCCGCCGGCCAGCGCATCGGCGCGACGGCGACCTACACCCTGGTGGCCGAGCGCTGGGACTATGACTGGTTCCAGCAGAACGGCCGCTGGCAGTGGCGGCGCAGCAGCCGCGACGCGATCGTGGCCAAGGCGCAGGTCAATATCGGCGCGGGCCAACCGGCCAAGGTCACCCGCCGCCTGGGCTGGGGCGACTATCGCCTTGAGGTCGAGGGCGCGGACGGCGCGCGCACCGTCACCCGCTTCTCGGCGGGCTGGGGCGCGCCCGCTCGCGAGGGCGAGGCGCCGGACGTGGTCCGCGTGTCGGCCGGGACCAGGACGTACTCGCAAGGCGACACGGTCGAGATCACCCTGAAGCCGCCCTATGCCGGCGAGGCCCAGGTGGCCGTCGCCACCGACCGCCTGATCGATCTGAAGACCGTCACGGTCGGGGAGAACGGCGCGACGGTGCGCCTGAAGACCTCGGCCGCCTGGGGCGGCGGGGCCTATGTGATGGTCAGCGTCATCCAGCCGCGTGACCCGGTGGCGTCGCCCAAGCCGCGCCGCGCCCTGGGCCTCGTCTATGTCCCGATCGATCCGAAGGGGCGCAAGCTGACGGTGGACCTCGGCACGCCGACAAAGATCGACAGCAAGGCCCCGGTCGAGATCCCGGTGAAGGTGTCGGGCATGGGCTTTGGCCAGAAGGCCAAGATCACCATCGCCGCCGTGGACGAGGGCATCCTGCGCCTGACTCGCCAAGAGAGCCCCGACCCGGTGAAGTGGTATTTCGGCAAGCGGGCCCTGACCCTGAACTACCGCGACGACTATGGTCGCCTGCTCGACCCGAACCTGGGCGCGCCGGCCAATGTCAATTTCGGCGGCGACGAGGTCGGCGGCGAGGGCCTGACCACCACCCCGATCAAGACCGTGGCCCTGTGGTCCGGCGTCGTCGAGACCGGCCTGGACGGCAAGGCCGTGGTCAAGCTGCCGGCGGCCGACTTCAATGGCGAGCTGCGCCTCCAGGCCGTGGCCTGGACCGACACCGCCGTCGGCTCGGCGTCCAAGCCGCTGACCGTGCGCCAGCCGGTGGTGGCCGACCTCAACCTGCCGCGCTTCCTGGCCCCGGGCGACCAGGCCTACGCCACGCTGGAGCTGCACAATGTCGAGGGCAAGCCGGGCGCCTACACCGCCGAGGCCTTCTCGACCAACGGCCTGAAGGTCGCCTTCAGGAAGGTGTTCCAGCTGATCCTGGGCCAACGCGTCGCCGAGAAGATTCCCTTCCTGGCGCCGGACGTCACCGGCATCGGCAAGATCGGCTTCAAGGTCGCTGGCCCCGGCTTCCAGACGAGCAAGGACTATCCGATCCAGACCCGCCTGGGCTGGGGCGACGTGGTGCGCACCACCACCGAGATCCAGAAGCCGGGCGAAAGCTACACCCCGCCCTACAGCCTGCTGTCGGGCCTGGCGGCGGGCGACGTGACGATGCAGGTCAGCTACTCGCCGATCCGGGGCTTCGACCCCTCGGCGATCGCGGTGGCGCTGCAGCGTTATCCGTACGGCTGCACCGAACAGCTGGTGTCGACGGCCTATCCGCTGCTGTACGCCCAGACCTTCTCGAACGATCCCAAGCTGAAACGCACGCCGGCCGCCTTGGCCGGTGCGGTGGGCAAGCTCCTGGATCGCCAGACGATGGACGGCGCCTTCGGCCTCTGGCGCGTCGGCGACGGCGAGGCCGATCCCTGGCTGGGGGCCTATGTGGTCGACTTCCTGCTCGAGGCGCGGGCCCAAGGCATCGCCGTGCCCGACAGCGCGATCGACAAGGCGGTCTCGGCCATGCGCCAGGTCAGCCGGCCGGAAGGCTGGGCCTCGGTCGCCTATCGCATGGAGTATCCGGGCTGGTGGGCGTCCAACGAGGACGCCTCCAAGAAGGCCACCGAACGCATGCGCCGCCGCGCCAGCGCCTACGCCCTCTATGTGATGGCCAAGGCCGGCAAGGGCGACCTGGCCCGCCTGCGCTGGTGGCACGACGTGCAGATGAAGGACGAGGCTCAACCCGTGGCCAAGGCCTATGTGGCGGCCGGCCTGGCCCGGATGGGCGACAACGCCCGCGCCCGCTCGGCCATGCGCCAGGCGGTTGGCTCGCTGGGCTACAAGGACGAGCAGGACTGGTACCAGTCGCCGCTGCGCGACACCGCGGTGATCACGGCCCTGGCGGCGGAGTCCAACATGATGGACGTCGCCCGCCAGCTGCAAGGCCGGCTGGAGAACGTCAGCAAGGACCCCGACGCCCTGAACACCCAGGAGCAGGCGGCGCTGCTGCATGCAGCCAACGCCCTGATCCAGGCCTCGGGCCCGATGTCGATCCAGGCGACCGGCACCAACGCCCTGCCCCCGGCCGGCGGCGCGCCGCGCTGGGCGGTGGGCAAGCTGGCGGACGCCAAGTTCGTCAACACCGGCAAGGGCGTGCTGTGGCGGACGGTGTCCGTGCGCGGCACCCCGACCTCGGCCCCCGGCGCCACGGCGCAAGGCCTGTCGGTGTCCAAGCGCCTGCTGTCGATGGGCGGCGGCGCGATCGACGCAGGCTCGATCCGCCAGGGCGACCGGGTGATCGTGCTGGTCTCGGGCAGCAACCAGCAGTCCCGCTCGACCGCCCTGGTGGTCGACGACGCCCTGCCGGCCGGCTTCGAGATCGAGACCACCCTGGGCGCTGACGACGCCCAGAACGGTCCGTTCAAGTTCCTCGGGACCCTGACCGCCGCCGACGTCCAGGAAAGCCGCGACGACCGCTTCATCGCCGCGCTGGACCTGGAAGGCGGCAAGTCGTTCGCCCTGGCCTATGTGGCGCGGGCGGTGACGCCGGGCAGCTTCTTCCTGCCGGGAACGGTGGCCAAGGACATGTACCGCCCGGCGGTGGTGGCGCGGTCCGAGGCCTCGCGCGCGACGATCTCGCTGGGGCAGTGAGGAAACCTGGTGTCGGGGCGATCACCAAGGGTCTGGTGATCGCCCTCGCCGTCGAGACCGCGCTCTTCACGCTCAGCGCGGTCTTTCCGCCTGACATGACCCGCGCCAGGCACTCTTCGCCGGTCACGCTGGACCGACGCGGCGCCTGGCTGCGCGCCCTGCCGGTCGAGGACGGGCGGTGGCGGATCCGGGCGGACCTGGCGCGCACCGACCCGACCTTCCAGAAGCGCCTGATCAAGGTCGAGGACGCGCGGTTCTTCTGTCACCTGGGTGTCGACCCGCTGTCGCTGGTCCGGGCGATCGGCTCGGCGGTGATCCATGGCCGGGTGACGTCCGGGGCCTCGACCCTGACCATGCAGACGGCCCGGCTGCTGGAGCCGCGTCCCCGCACGCTCGGCGCCAAGCTGATCGAGATGGTCCGCGCCGTGCAGCTGGAGTCGCGGCTGTCCAAGCGCGAGATCCTGGCCCTGTACCTGACGCTCGCCCCCTATGGCGGCAATCTGGAGGGCGCGCGGGCGGCCAGTCTCAGCTATTTCGGCCACGAGCCCTCCAGCCTGACCGACGGCGAGCAGGCCATGCTGATCGCCCTGCCGCAGTCCCCGGAGGCCCGCCGCCCCGACCGCCGCCCCGAGGCCGCCAAGCGCGCCCGCGCCTCGGTGCTGGAGAAGATGGTCCGCGCGGGCGCGATCAGCCAGGCCGCCGCCTACGAAGCTGAAAACGAACCCCTGCCGCGCCGCATGCCGTTCCCGGCCCTGGCCTGGCACGTCGCCGGCGAGCTGGCGCGCAAGGCGCCGGCCAGGCAGGCCAGCGTGGTCTCGACCCTGGACGCCGACCTGCAGAGCCGGCTGGAGCCCATGGCCGCCGCCGTCGCGGCCGCGCAAGGGCCCGACGCCACCGCCGCTATCCTGGTCGTCGAGATCAAGACCAGGGCCGTCCGCGCCGCCGTCGGTTCGGCCGGTCGCGACCGGGCCGGCGGCTGGGTCGACATGACCCGCGCCCTGCGCTCGCCGGGCTCGGCCCTCAAACCCTTCATCTACGCCATGGCGATGGACGACGGCCTGCTCGCCGCCGACACCCAGCTGGCCGACAGCGCCACCCGCTTCGCCGACTACCAGCCCGAGAACTTCGACCGCGTCTTCCACGACAAGGTCACGGTGCGCGAGGCCCTGGCCCATTCGCTGAACCTCCCGGCCGTGACCACCCTGGAGAAGCTGGGCCCCGAGACCTTCGCCGGTCGCATCGAGGCCGCCGGGGCGCACCTGGCGCGGCCGAAGGCGCAGCTGAAGGAGGCCGGCCTGGCCTTGGCGCTCGGCGGCGAAGGCGTCACCTGGCGCGATCTCGTCATGCTGTACGCGGCCTTGGGGGACAACGGCGTCGCCAAGCCTCTGGCCTGGACCGAGGACGAGGCCAAGACCCGCGAGCGGTCCAGCGGCCATCGCCTGGTCCGCCCCGAGGCGGCCAGCCAGGTTCTGGACATCCTGCGCGAGGCTCCGGCCCCGCGTGGTCGCGCGCCCTCGGCCCTGACGCGTGGCGGGCCGTCCATGGCCTTCAAGACCGGCACCTCCTACGGCTTCCGCGATGCGGTGGCGGCGGGCGTGGTTGGCGGCTATGCGATCCTGGTCTGGACAGGCCGGGCCGACGGCGGCGCGCGCGGGGGGCTGACGGGGCGGGACGCGGCCCTGCCGCTGCTGTTCGACGTCGCCGACGCCATTGGGGCCCAGGCCTCGGCCCCGCGCCCGATCGCGCCGAAGTCGGCGCCGTTGGCGCTGCAGAAACTGCAAGCCGAGCACGCCGGCCCGCGCCTGATCTTCCCGCCCGACGGCGCGTCGGTGCAGGTCGACGCCCTGGGCTCGAAGGCGCGCGGCCTGGTGCTCGCCGCCGAGGGCGAGGACCTGACCTGGTACGTGGAAGGTCAGCCGCTGGATCCCGATCCGGTCAGCGGGCGGGCGATCTGGAAGCCGACGGCGCCGGGGTTCTACAAGCTGGCGGTGGTGGATGCGCAGGGGCGCCGGGTGACGGCGCGGGTGCGGATCAAGGGGGAGTAGATCTCTCCTCCCCTCTTGGGGGAGGTGGCCCAGAGGGCCGGAGGGGGCAGCTCGGCTCGTACGGAGAAGCCCCCTCAGTCGCTCCGCGACAGCTCCCCCAGAGGGGGAGCAGAATTACTTCTCGTCCCGCTTCCAGAACGGACGATCCTGCACCACCGTCTCGGCGATGGTCCGCTCATAGTCCTCGCGGCTGGCGATGCCGATGTTGAGGTCGTTCACCAGGCCGTCGGCCAGCGAATAGACCCAGCCGTGCACGGCCAGCTGCTGGCCGCGCGCCCAAGCGTCCTGGACGAAGACGTCGGCGGCGACATTGCGCACCTGGCGGGCGACGTTCAGTTCGGTCAGGCGATCGAGCCTGGCGCGCTTTTCCGGGATCTGCTCCAGCTGGTGCTTGTGCTCGGCGTGGACCTCGCGGATCGGGTGCAGCCAGTGGTCGACCAGCCCCCGGCGCTGGCCGTCGATGGCCGCCGCCACGCCGCCGCAGCCGTAGTGGCCGACGACCATGACGTGCTTGACCTTCAGCACGTCGACGGCGAACTGGAGCACGGACAGATAGTTGGCGTCCTGCGGCGGGGCCAGGTTGGCGACGTTGCGGTGGACGAACAGCTCGCCCGGATCCAGGCCGACGATCTCGTTGGCCGGCACGCGGCTGTCGCTGCAGCCGATCCAGAGATATTCGGGACTCTGCTGGTTTTCCAGGCGCTTGAAGAACTCCGGGTCGATCTGGGTCTTGCTTTTCGACCAGGCGGCGTTGTTGGCTTTCAGGTCCTCAAGCATCTAGCGCTCCGGATGATGGTCGGGGTGGGCGGCGGCGATGGCCGGGTGCTTGGCCGCGCGGGCGGCGGCGGCCTGGATCGCCGGGAAGGGCGAAAGATCGACATTGAAACGGCCGGCGTTGAACACCTGCGGCACGAGCAGGCAGTCGACCAGGCCCGGCGCGTCGCCGAAGGCGAAGCCGCCCGAGTGCTGGGCGACCATGGGCTCCAAAGCCCGGAAGCCGTCGCTGATCCAGCGCGCGGTCCAGGCGTTGCGGTCGGTCTCGCCGACGCCCAGCGCCGTCAGCTGGCGCTGGACCCGCAGGTTGTTCAGCGGGTGGATGTCGCAGGCGATGATCTCGGCCATGGCTCGTACGATGGCCCGCTCGAACGGCGAGGCGGGCAGGAGGCGCGGCTCGGGCATCACCTCGTCCAGCCATTCCAGGATGGCCAGGCTCTGGGTCAGGGGGCGGCCGTCGACCTCGAGCGTCGGCACCAGGGCCTGGGCGTTCAGGGCGCGGTACGCGTCGCCCTGATGGGCGTTGGCCACCAGGTCGACGGGGCGCAGCTCATAGGGCAGGCCCTTGAGGTTCAGGCCGATGCGCACCCGATAGGGCGCGGCGGCGCGCTTGGCGCTGTGCAGGACGAGCTTCACGGCATTCTTTCTTGTTTGTCGCGTGACGGGCGCCGAAACCGGCATCCACTTTCGGCTGTCACGCTCTCCTAGACCACCGTGAATTCGAGACGGCCCACGCCCTCGACCTCGCCGACGACCTTGTCGCCGCTGACGATGGCGGCGACGCCCTCGGGGGTGCCGGTGAAGATCAGGTCGCCGGCGGCCAGGGTCCACAGCGCGCTGGCCTTGGCGATCACCTCGCCGACGTTCCAGATCATGTCGCCGACCTCGCCGCGCTGGCGCTCGGTTCCGTTGACCGACAGGGTGACGGCGGCCTCCGGCGCGGGCGCGTCCATCACCCGGATGGCGGTGATCGGGGCGCTTTCGTCGAAGGCCTTGCCGGCTTCCCACGGCTGGCCCTTGGCCTTGGCCGCGCCTTGCAGGTCGCGACGGGTCAAATCAACGCCGACCGCGTAGCCGAACACGGCCTCCAGGGCCTGCGCGACCGTCAGGTTCGCGCCGCCGCTCTTCAGCGCCACGACCAGTTCGATCTCGTGATGCAGGTCGCTGGTCGCCGGCGGATAGGCGATTTCGCCTTTCAGCGGTGCGATCGCGTCGGCGGGCTTGCTGAAGAAGAACGGCGGATCGCGCGTGTCGGCGCCCATCTCGCGGGCGTGGGCGGCGTAGTTGCGGCCGACGCACAGGATGCGGCGCACCGGGAACGCGGCGTCCGATCCCTCCACCGGGACCGTCGGAATGGCGTGCGGGGGAAAGGCATAGGTCGTCATGGCGCCTCCTGTAGACCCAAAAACCGTACGCCAAAACCCCTGCCAGGATCGACGCCCCAAAGTGGTCGCCGTTCAGAAATCCTGCGGTTGAGGTCTTGGCCTAAATGTTCTTTCACTTGCTCCGGTCCGCGCCGTCGCGTCATGTCACGGTCGGGATATTGGGCGATCTATAGGGGGCTTTAGGACGCGCATGCTCATCATCGAAAATCTGACTCACGTTTATGGCAACGGCACGCGGGCCCTGGACGAGGTCAGCCTGACCATTCCGCGCGGCATGTACGGCCTTTTGGGCCCGAACGGCGCGGGCAAGTCGACCCTGATGCGCACCATCGCCACCCTGCAGGCCCCGACCTCGGGCCACATCCGTTTCGGCGACATCGACGTGCTGAGGACCCCCGAGGAACTGCGCAAGACCCTGGGTTATCTGCCGCAGGACTTCGGCGTCTATCCGCGCGTCTCGGCCTACGACATGCTGGACCACATGGCGGTGCTGAAGGGCGTCTCCGGGGCCAAGGAACGCAAGGCCACGGTCGAGCACCTGCTGAACCAGGTAAACCTGTGGAACGTCCGCAAGAAGGCCATCGCCGGCTTCTCGGGCGGCATGCGCCAGCGCTTCGGCATCGCCCAGGCGCTGATCGGCGATCCGCGCCTGATCATCGTCGACGAGCCCACGGCCGGCCTCGACCCCGAGGAACGCAACCGCTTCCTGAACCTGCTGGCCGAGATCGGCGAGAACGTGGTGGTGATTCTCTCGACCCACATCGTCGAGGACGTTTCGGACCTGTGCCCGGCCATGGCCATCATCTGCGACGGCCGCATCGTGCGCGAGGGCGCGCCGGCCGAGCTGGTGGGCCAGCTGAAGGGCCGGATCTGGAAGAAGATCATCGACAAGGCCGAGCTGGAGGCCGCCAAGGCCCGCTACAAGGTCATCTCCACCCGCCTGCTGGCGGGCCGCACGGTCATCCACATCCTGTCGGACGACAATCCCGGCCAGGGCTTCACCCCTGTTGAGGGCGGGCTGGAGGACGTCTACTTCTCCACCCTCTCGACCACGCGGCGGGCGGCTTAGGCGGGGGAGCGGTCTGATGTTTCGCAAGATCGCGGGCTTCGAGCTCCGCTACCAGTTGAAGTCGCCCGTCTTCTGGGTCGTGGCTGTCATCTTCTTCCTGCTGACCTTTGGGGCGGCGACGATCGACCAGATCCAGATCGGGGGCGGCGGCAACATCCACCGCAACGCGCCGTTCGCGATCGCCCAGACCCACCTGATCCTGTCGATCTTCTACATGTTCGTGACCACGGCCTTCGTGGCCAATGTGGTGGTGCGCGACGACGAGACGGGCTTTGGGCCGATCCTGCGATCCACCCGGGTGAAGAAGTTCGACTATCTGTACGGCCGCTTCACGGGCGCCTTCCTGGCGGCGGCGATCTCGTTCCTGGTCGTGCCGCTGGCCATCTGGATCGGCTCGTTCATGCCGTGGCTCGATCCCGAGCGCCTGGGTCCCAACGACCTGCACGCCTATCTGTTCGCCTATTTCGCCCTGGCCTTGCCGTCGATCCTGCTGACCTCGGCGCTGTTCTTCGCCCTGGCCACGGTGACCCGCTCGATGATGTGGACCTATGTCGGCGTCATCGCCTTCATGGTGCTGTGGATCATCGCCAACATCGCGCTGGATCGGCCCGAATACGAGAAGATCGCCGCCTATTGGGAGCCGCTAGGCACGGCCGCCTACGGCCTGGTCGCCAAGTACTGGACGGCCAGCGAGCGCAACAGCCTGGTGCCGCCGCTGTCGGGCGTGCTGCTGTTCAACCGCGTCTTCGTGATCGTGCTGTCGGCGGTCTTCCTGGTCGCCGCCCATGGCCTGTTCCGCTTCCAGTCGGCTGACCTGTCGGGCCAGCGCAAGGTCAAGAAGAGCAAGAAGGCCGAGGACGACGCCTCGCCGCCGGCCCTGGCCGGCCCGCTGCCGCAGCCGGTGTTCGACCGCAAGACCGCCTGGGCGCAACTGGTCATGCGCACGCGCCTGGACATGGGCCAGGTGTTCAAGAGCCCGGCCTATTTCGTGCTGCTGGCCTTAGGGTTGGCCAACGCCATGGGTTCGCTGTGGTTCGCCACCGAGGCCGGCCGCTACGGCGGCGTGCTCTATCCGGTGACCCGCGTGCTGCTGCAGCCGCTGCTGGGCTCGTTCGGCCTGATCCCGATGATCATCGCCATCTACTATTCGGGCGAGCTGGTCTGGCGCGAGCGCGAGAAGAAGACCCACGAGATCATCGACGCCACGCCCGTGCCCGACTGGGCCTTCGTGGCGCCCAAGACCCTGGCCATTTCGCTGGTGCTGGTCTCGACCCTGCTGGTCAGCGTGGTGGCCGCCATCGTCAGCCAGGTGTTCCACGGCTATTTCAAGTTCGAGCTGGAAAAGTACCTCCTCTGGTACGTCCTGCCCCAGGCTGTCGACTGGATCCTGCTGGCGGTGTTCGCCGTGTTCCTGCAGGCGATCAGCCCGCACAAGTTCATCGGCTGGGGCCTGATGGTGATCTACATGGTCACCACCATCACGTTCGTGAACCTGGGCTTCGAGCACAAGCTCTACAACTACGGCGCGGTCACCGACACGCCGTTCTCGGACATGAACGGCCTCGGCAAGTTCTGGATCGGCGCCTGGTGGCTGCGCGCCTACTGGAGCGCCTTCGCCCTGATCCTGCTGGTGGCCGCCTATGGCCTGTGGCGGCGCGGGACCGGGACCCGCCTCTTGCCGCGCCTGCGCCGGCTGCCGCTGCGCCTGACGGGCGGGGCCGGGATCCTGGCCGGCGGCGCCCTGGTCGCCTTCGTGGCGCTGGGCGGCTTCATCTACATGAACACCAATGTCTGGAACGACTACCGGACCCGGATCGACGGCGAGAAGTGGCAGGCCGACTACGAAAAGACCCTGCTGCCGTTCGAGAACACGCCCCAGCCCAAGATCGTCGCCATGACCCTGGACGTCGACGTGCGTCCGCACGAACCCAGCGTCGAGACCAAGGGCTCGTACGTCTTCGAGAACCGCACGGGCGCGGCGCTGAAGGAGATCCACGTCCGCTTCGACCGCGACCTGCAGGTCAAGGGCCTGTCGATCGAGGGCGCCCGGCCCAAGAAGACGTTCGAGACGTTCAACTACCGCATCTTCGCCTTCGACACGCCGATGGCGCCGGGCGAGCGGCGCAAGATGAGCTTCATCACCCTGCGGGCCCAGCGCGGCTTCCCCAACAGCGGCCAGGAGCGCCGGGTCGTCGACAACGGGACCTTCGTCAACAACCTGGAGATCGCGCCGATCCTGGGCATGTCGCGCGATGGTTTGCTGCAGGACCGCGCCAAGCGCCGCAAGTACGGCCTGCCGCCCGAGCGGCGCATGGCCAAGCTGGGCGATGCGCCCTCCCGCCAGTTCAACGGCCTGCGCAAGGACGCCGACTTCGTCACCTCCGACATCACCGTCTCGACCGAGGCCGACCAGACGCCGATCGCGCCGGGCTATAAGGTCTCGGACACGGTGAAGGGCGATCGCCGCATCGCCCGCTTCGTCACCGAGGCGCCGATCATGCCGTTCGTGTCGATCCAGTCGGCCCGCTACAAGGTGGCCGAGGAGACCTACAAGGGCGTCCGGCTGGCGGTCTATTACGATCCGCAGCACACCTGGAACATCGACCGCATGAAGCAGTCGATGAAGCGCTCGCTGGACTATATGGGGACCAATTTCAGCCCCTATCAGTTCCGGCAGCTGCGCTTCCAGGAGTTCCCCGACTACGCGCAGTTCGCCCAGTCGTTCGCCAACACCATTCCGTGGTCGGAGGGGATGTTCTTCATCTCCGACTATCGTGACCCGACCAAGATCGACATGGTCACCTATGTCGGCGCCCACGAGATCGGCCACCAGTGGTGGGCCCACCAGGTGATTGGCGCCGACCAGCAGGGCGGGGCGATGCTCTCCGAAACCTTCGCCCAGTACTCGGCGCTGATGGTGATGAAGCGCACCTATGGCGAACCGCAGATCCGCCGGTTCCTGAAGTTCGAACTGGACAGCTATCTGCGCGCGCGGGGCGGCGACGTCCTGGACGAGCAGCCGCTCTACAAGGTCGAGGGCCAGCCCTACGTCTATTATCGCAAGGGCTCGCTGGTCATGTACCGGCTCCAGGACCAGCTGGGCGAGGAGACGGTCAATCGCGCCCTGCGCAAGCTGATCGCCGACCACGCCTTCAAGGGCGCGCCGTACCCGATCACCACCGACTTCCTGACGATCCTCCGCGCCGAGGCGCCGGCCGACAAGCAGGCCCTGATCACCGACCTGTTCGAGAAGATCACCCTGTACGATCTGAAGACCAAGTCGGCGGTGGTCAAGAAGCGCGCCGACGGCAAGTTCGACGTCACGGTCACGGTCGACGCGGTCAAGAAGTACGCCGACGGCAAGGGCAAGGAGACGCCGGCCGCGTTGAACGAGACCATGGACATCGGTCTCTTCACCGCCAGG
Organism: uncultured Caulobacterales bacterium; assembly: GCA_903900155.1. GTDB lineage: Bacteria > Pseudomonadota > Alphaproteobacteria > Caulobacterales > Caulobacteraceae > Caulobacter. Next base: position 43,169 of record CAIUMD010000055.1, read on the forward strand.
CCGGGCGACAAGGGTTTCGACGCCAAGAACGTGGTGGCCTATCAGCGCCGGCCGATCCGGTCGGGCGTCCAGACCTTCACCTTCACGACGGCCAAGGCCCCGACCTTCGCCGGCATCGACCCCTACAACACCGTCATCGACCGCAACGGCGACGACAACACGGTCAAGGTCGGCCCGTGAGCGATGCGGATATCAAGATGGACGCAGGCGCGCTGAACGCGTTCCTGCGTCGCGCCTTTCCCGACATCGATCCCGAGCACATCGCCTCGGTGGTCGAGGTCGGGCCGGGGCGGGCGCTGCTGAAGCTGCCGCATCTGTCGCGGCATCTGCGCCCCGGCGGCGTGATATCGGGGCCGACCCTGATGGGCCTGGCCGACACGGCGGCCTATGCCGTGCTCCTGGCGCACATCGGCGAGGTGGCCATGGCGGTGACCACCGCGCTGAACATCCATTTCCTGAGGGGGTGCCAGCCCGGCGATCTCTACGCCGAGGCGACCCTGCTCAAGCTCGGCCGCCGCATCGCGACGGCCGATGTCCTGATGTGGACGGAAGGCCGCGAGCGAGCGGCCGCGAAAGCGACCGTCGCCTACGCCATTCCCTAGAAGGCCTCAGCGCCCTTCCTTGGCCTTGGCGACGTCCTCGCCGGTGTCGAAGCCCTTCTTCAGGCCTTCGGCCATGTTCAGGTGCTCCTGCACCTTCGGAGCCGTGGCGGCGGCGAAAGCCTTGATGGCCGGGGTGTCGCCGTCCTGGGCGTAGCGCTGCAGCAGGTTCAGGGCCGCCTGGTGGGCGTCGACCTGGCCGTCGGCGTACTTCTTGTCAAAGTCCTTGGCGTCGGCCTTGTTCAGGTCGTCCAGCTTGGACTGCATATCCGCCGACAGCATGGTCGGCAGGGTGATCGCGGCGCCCGAAGCGGCGATCGCCGACTTCAGCGCCTCGCTGGTCTTCATGTGCGCCTTCTCCATGTCCATGGCGAACTTCTTCACCGAAGCGTTGGTCGAGCGCTTGGCCGCGACCTTGGCGGCTTCGATCTCGAACATGTCGCTGTCGGCGGCCTTCATGGCGAAGACGTCGGCCTTGGTCTCGTCGGCCGGGGTCGGCACGGTGGCGGCGGGGTTGGCGTCCGGCGTGGCGGCCTGCTCTGCCGGGGTTGCAGCGCCCTTGGTTTCATCGGCCTTCTGGCCGCAAGCGGCGACGCTCAGCGCGGCGATGGCGGCGCCGACAATCAGAAAATGACGGGTCATGGCTGTCTTTCCCTGGGGTTCTTTTTGTAGAGGAATAAAAGGCGGCGCCGCGGTTCGCCGTCGTGCTCAATAAAACATCACGGGGCCGTGAACGGTTCCGATCGACGGGGGATAATCGCCATGACCCAAGGCCCGCTTGCCGGACTGCGCGTGATCGAAATGGGCTCCCTGATCGCCGGACCGTTCTGCGGCCAGGTGCTGGGCGACTTCGGCGCCGAGGTCATCAAGATCGAGGACCCCAAGGTCGGCGATCCGATGCGCCAGTGGGGGCGCTCCAAGCCCAAGGGGCTGTCGCCCTGGTGGCCGGTGATCGGCCGCAACAAGAAGTCCGTCACCGTCGACCTGCGCACGGACGAAGGCCGCGACATCGCCCGCGCCCTGATCGCCACGGCCGACGTGGTGGTCGAGAACTTCCGCCCCGGCGCCCTGGAGAAGTGGGGCATGGGCTATGAGGACCTGGCCAAGACTAATCCCGGCCTGGTCATGGCGCGGGTGTCCGGGTTCGGACAGACGGGTCCCTATTCGAAGCGCGCCGGCTACGCCCTGGTCGGCGAGGCCATGGGCGGCCTGCGCCACATCACCGGCGAGCCGGACCGCAACCCGGCTCGCGCCGGCATCTCGATCGGCGACAGCCTGTCGGGCCTGAACGCCGCCCTGGGCGTGATGATGGCCCTGCACGCTCGCCAGCGCACCGGCAAGGGCCAGGTTGTCGACACGGCCATCTATGAGAGCGTGCTGACGGTGATGGAGAACCTGATCACCGAATACGACCTCACCGGCTATGTCCGCGAGCGCTCCGGCGCCGTGCTGCCCGGCATCGCGCCGTCCAACGTCTACCCGACCAGGAGCGGCGAGCTCGTCCTGATCGGCGCCAACCAGGACACCCTGTTCAAGCGTCTGTGCGACCTGATGGGCCGGCCCGACCTGGCCGAGGACGTCCGCTATCGCGACCATGCCGCGCGCGGCGCCCACCAGCATGAGCTCGACGCCCGCATCGCCGCCTGGACGGCCGACCAGGACATCGACGACCTGCTGATCAAGCTTCAGGACGCGGGCCTGGCGACGGGCCGGATCTACCGCGCGCCGGACATGATCGACGACCCGCAGTTCGTGGCGCGCGAGTCGATCGTGACCGTGGCCCATCCGGTGTTTGGCCAGCTGAAGATGCAGAATGCCTTCCCGAGGCTGACGGAGACGCCCGGCGGCGTGCGGTGGCCGGGACCGACGCTGGGGGAGCATACCGAGGCGGTGCTGACCGAGGTCGTGGGGATGAGCGCCGAGGCGGTCGAGGGGCTCAGGACACGCGGCGTGATCTGAGGGGCCGTCCTCGTCCTTCGACAGGCTCAGGATGAGGACTGCTTTTAGCTCGGCGCATCATTAGAAACCTTATCCTGAGCCTGTCGAAGGACGAGGTTTCGGGCCCGTTACAACCCCATCCGGAAATACACCACCCGCTCGGTCTCCTCGAACCCGACCGCCTGGTGAAATGCGTGGCTTTCGGCGTTATCGGCCAGCGCATCCGAGGCCAGTTCGGCACACCCCATCGCCCGGCCCCAGTCGGCGACCGCCGCGCACAGCGACCGTCCGACCTCGGCCTTGCGATAGGCCGGCCGCACATACAGCCCCTCGATGAACGCCACCGGCGAGGTCTCGCAGCCGTTGACATAGTCGTGGCGCAGGGCGGCCTCGATGAAGCCGGCGATCGCGCCGTCCGGCGTTTCGGCGACGAAAGTCGCGAAGGTCTCGGGCTGCTCCAGCGTCTGCGCGGCCTCGGCGCGATGCTCGGCGGCCGAACTCTCGTCCGGCCACAGGTCGAAGCGCAGCTGCGCCCAGGCGTCGAGGTCCTGCGGACAAGCCGGCCGAATGATCATGCCCGCCCCGTGACCCCGGCGACCGCCCGGGCGATCTGGTGGACGTTGTAGGGCTTGCGCACGATCGGGGCGTCGAAGCCCATCGGGGCGGCCTTGTCGGCATAGCCGGTGGCGAACACGAACGGGCGGCCGATGGTGCGCAGGATCTCGGCGACCGGGGCCACCGACTGGCCGTTCAGGTCGGCGTCCAGCACCGCCACGTCGAACGGCAGCTCGACCATCGACAGCGCTTCGCTGAGTTCGGCCGCGCAGCCGACCACCTCGACGCCGGCGTCTTCCAGGCCCGCTTCCAGCTCCAGGGCGAGCAGCAGGCTGTCCTCGACGATCAGCACCTTCAGGCCCGCTATGGCGCCCGGACGGACGGTCTCGTCGGCGGCGACCACGGTCTCGACGATGCGTTCGGGGGCGACCTGGGCCTCTTCGACCAGCGGGGCGTCGGCCAGGGCCTCGGCCGCGCCCTGGATCATCGCCGTGACGCCGCTGGGCTTGTAGGTGATGTGGGCCGAGCCGCCCAGTTCGCGGCCGGCGACGTCCTCGATCAGGGTGGCGCCGAAGCCCTTGGTCGCGGGCGCGACGGCCGGCGGACCGCCGGTCTCCAGCCACTCCAGCGCGAAGCCGCCCTCGGGCGTACGCCGCCAGACGACCTCGACCTTGCCGTTCTCGGTCGACAGCGAGCCGTAGCGCACGGCGTTGACCGCCAGCTCGTGCAGGGCCAGCGACAGGGCGGCCGCCGCGCGGGGCGTCAGGAACATCTCGGGCCCGTCCCAGCGGGTCTGGGTCGGCGACAGGCCGCCCAGCTCGGCGGCGGCGATCCGCGCCAGGGTCGCGCCGCGCCAGCGGGCGGCGCTGAGCAGGTCGTGGGCCGAGCTCATCGACTTCAGCCGCGCGGCGAAGGTCTTGAGGAACACGTCCAGCGAGGCCGACTTGCGGGCCGACTGGGCCGCCACCGACTGGACGACGGCCAGCAGGTTCTTGATGCGGTGGTCCAGCTCGGCGACCAGGTTCTCGCGCTGGGCTTCTTCGGCCTTGCGCTCGGTGATGTCCTGGACGACGCCGATCAGATAGGCCGGCTCGTTGTCCGCCCCCATCACGATCACGCCCGAACCATGGTTCCAGGTCTCGCGGCCGTCAGGGCCCGGCGGTCGGCGATATTCGATGTCGTAGCGGCCTGTTTCCTTCAGCTGGCCGTTGATGAAGTCCGGCGCCCATTCCTTGTCTTCGGGGTGCAGGTAGTCGAACAGCACCATCCCGTTCTCGCCGGGCGCCTCGCCGGGCTCGATGTTCGAGATCTTGGCCAGGCGGGGGCTGACCTTGATGACGTCGCGTTTGATGTCCCACTCGAACTCGCCGAAATTGGCGGCCGAGATGGCCAGCTCCAGGCGCTCGCTCTCCAGGTTGGGGGAGGTGCAGGGCTTGGCCGCCAAGCCGGTTGCGGCCAGGTCCGCCAGGTCCTCAAGGGCGGCCAGATCCTCGTCCGAGGCGGGGCCGGCCAGGCCGGGGCCCTCGACCACCAGGGCGCCGATCGCATGGCCATGGACGTCGCGGACGGGGACGGCCAGGCCGACGGGGCCGTTGGCGGCCACCACCTGGGCGGCCAGGTCGCCGTCGCGCGGCGCCTCGGGGCCGGCATAGCCGACATAGGCCTTGCGCCAGACCCGGTCCTTGTCGACCAGGGCGAGGGCGGCCTTAGGGGCGTCGAACAGCTTGGCCGCCAGACGGGCGAAGCGCAGGAACTGCGGCGCGTTCGTCGCGCCGTCCAGGATGTCCAAGGCCTTCAAGGCGTTGAGACGGGCGGCTTCCTGACTGTCGTCGGTGACGATGGGGGCGTCCTCCATGATTCGACCTTAGACCCGCTTCGCGTTTGGCGCGAGCCGGTTTGGGCCCACTTTTGTCGGCCCCCTATTTTTGTCTGGCCTTTGGCCCGGGCTGTGGATTCCCGTGTGGTGAAGCTTGTCGACCTTGAGTATCTTGGAACCGCAGCGCTAAGCTCGGCGTTGACGGGGCGCAGCTTCAGCGCCTCCAGTTTAGGTCGGTCGCGTCGCGAACCAGGAGATGATCATGCCCGCCAGTTCCACTGCCGCCGCCAAGGAAGCCGAGAAGGCCAAGAGCGCCACCCTGGAAGCCGTCGAGCACGCCGAGCGCAGCTTCGCTCAGGCCGCCGACGCCGCTCGGGTCCAGCTGACCGAAGCCGCCAAGCGCGTCGAGAAGTCGGTGACCGAGGGCTTCGAGACCCTGCGCGCCCAGAGCCGCGCCTATACCGACACCGCCGGCCAGCAGCTGGAGGACGCCCAGCGCTACGCCAGCGAGCGCATCCGCGAACGTCCGATCACCGCCACCCTGGCCGGTCTCGGCGTCGGCGTGCTGATCGGCCTCCTGCTCTCCGGCGGCCGCAGCAACAACCGGTGATCTTCGAAAAGACCCTGATGACGCTGGCGGCGGCGGCGGCGATCGCCGCCGCCGCGGCGGTCGGCGTCGTGTCCGCCGCCTTCGCGGTCTATGCCGTGCTGGTCCCGCTGGTCTCGCCAGCGGGCGCCGCGGCGATTGTCGCGGCCGTCGCCGCGCTGATCGTCGCCGTCGCCGGCATGATCGCCGCCCGCAAGGTCGAGGGCAGCCGGAACGCGCATCACAACGCGCCGCCGCAGGCTGGTTTCGACATGACGGCGAAAGTCGTCGAGATCGTCCGTGACCGCCCGATCGTCTCGATCGGCATCGGCCTGGCCGCCGGGATCTTCGCCCTGAAGAACCCGACCCTGACCGCCGCGGTCGCCAAGGCGTTCCTGGACCCGAAGCCGCCGCAACGCTGATGGGGCGTTATTGGAACGACCGACCGCCGCCGGGCTCGCTCGGCGGCGTTTCTGCGCCTTAGATTTCTCTTCAGATTTTGGGGAAGCCCCAATTTTCAAAGGGAATTTCTCAACTAAAGTTGAGCGCTCCGGACCGCTTTAAAAGCTTACGCTTTGGCTCCGCGCGTTCTAGATGCCTTCCGCGCGTTCCCTTCCTCTCCATGGGAACGCCTTCCCCATGGAGTGATCATGACGTACTCGCTGCCGGACCTGCCCTACGCCTATGACGCGCTGGAGCCGACCATCTCGGCCAACACGCTGCGCTTCCACCACGACAAGCACCACGCCGCCTATGTCACGGCCCTGAACGGCCTGCTGAACGGCGACGACCAGGGCTCGCTGGAAAACGTCATCAAGGGCGCCGGCCCGGGCAAGGTGTTCAACAACGCCGCCCAGGCCTGGAACCACGCCTTCTTCTGGGACGGCCTGTCGCCGACCAAGACCGCCCCGGGCGCCGACCTGGCCGCCGCCATCGAGAGCACCTTCGGCGGCCTGGACGCCCTGAAGGAAAAGTTCGTCGCCGAGGGCGTCGGCCATTTCGGCTCGGGCTGGGTGTGGCTGGTCTCGGACGCCTCGGGCGCCCTGAAGATCATCTCGACCCACGACGCCGAGAGCCCGGTCACGCAAGACCTGACCGCCCTGGTCGTCGCCGACGTCTGGGAGCACGCCTACTATCTGGACTACCAGAACCTGCGGAAGGGCTTCCTGGAAGCGGTTTTCGACAACCTGATCAACTGGACCCTCGCCGACAGCCAGTATGCGGCCGCCAAGTCGGGCGCCCAAGGCTGGGCCTATCCGGCCCCGACCTAAGGTTTCGGCCTAAGGTTCACGGAACGCCCGGGAGTCGTGGGCGTTGTTTCCAAGCGAGACAACAGCCCCGACTTTTCCGGAGGAACCCATGCTGAACTGGGCCGTGACCTTCCTGGTGATCGCTCTGATCGCCGCTCTGCTGGGCTTCACCAGCATCGCGGGCGCCGCGATCGGGATCGCCAAGATTCTGTTCTTCGTCTTCCTGATCCTGTTCGTGGTGTCACTGGTTGCTGGCGGCCTCCGCGGACGCGGCGCGCCGCGCTAGGCAGGACCGATATCGAACCGACGAACGGCGCGGCCTTCTAGGCCGCGCCGTTTTCGTTTCGGCGGTCGAAGGCCCAGGTGCGCCAAACATCGAACTTGCCGCGCTCATAGGCCATGGCCGCCACGCGCACGCAGTGGGGCTCGACCTCGATGACGTTGAAGCCGGGCGCGGCGCCGCGCTCGCGGTGGGACAGGGTGCCCGAACCGACCGCATGGGTCCGACCGTCGCCGAACGGGATGGCGGTGACGAACGGCAGGTGGATATGGCCCGACAGGATGACGTCGGCGCCGGCGGCCACGAAGCGATTGGCCGCGTCGACCCCGCCATGCACCTTGGCGGTCATCGGCCCGCCCAGGATCTCCATCAGCGGGTGATGGCAGACCACCACCCGCAGGTCGCCGGCCGGCGCAGCTTCCAGCTCGCGGACGACGCGGCGGATCTGGCCGTGCGACACCGCGCCCTTCGACCAGTTCCAGCGTGCTTGAGCCACGCGGGCGCTATTGAGCGAGGCCACCGTGATGCCCGGCGCGCGCCAGGAGGCTCCGTCCTCGTCGCCGAATCGGTCTTTGAAACGGCCCCAGCCGCGGGTGAACCGCGCGAAGAGCTCGGCGGGCCCGACGAAGGGCGTGTCGTGATTGCCCGGCGCGACGATCTTGGGATCGGGCAGGCGTTTCAGCCAGGCCGCGGCCGCGTCGAACTCGGGGACCTTGCCGTCCAGGGTCAGGTCGCCGGCGGCGATGACGAGATCCGGCGCGGCCGCGACGATCCAGGCTGCGGCCGCCTCGACGGCTTCCTGGTTCTCGCCGCCGAAATGGATGTCGGAGACCTGGACCAGTTTCATGGACTTCAGGCTTCGTCTCGCGGGACCAGGGCGCGGAAGGCCTTGGGGCGGAAGCGGATCGAGACCTCGGGATCCAGCCTGGCCGGCTCGCCGTCGAAGATCGCCGGGATCCGCCCGCGCGCCCAGACCTTGCCCACCCGGCAACGGCCGACCGACACCGAGGGGTCCTCGCGCCACTGTCCCCGCGCGGCGTTGAAGCCCAGGCGGAAGATATCGAGCGCGCCCGAAGGATCCATGGCGGCGGCCTCCAAGGCGCGTTCGTCGGCGTCCAGGGCGCTGGAGACCAGCGGGCACATCAGGGTCAGGGCCTCGGCCTTGTCCTTGGGGCGGCCGTCCAGGGTGAAGCGCAGCCGGCCGGAGAAGGCGTTGCGCAATGCGCGGCGGGCGCGGGCCACGGCGATGGCGGCGCGGCCCTCGCGGGCGGCCTCGCGGGCCGTGGCCCACAGGGCGGGGCTGCCCAGGATGGCGGCGACGAAGAACAGGCGACCGCCCACTTCACCGCCCGAGATCATCCTGGCCTCGCCGCCGTCCAGGCAGGCCTTCATCGCGGCCTGCCAGTCGCGTTCGCCATAGATGGCGCGGGGCAGCATGTTCATGGTGCCGCCGGGCAGGGGCGCGATCAGCGGACCATCGGGACCGGCCAGCTCGGCCGCGCCGCGCGCGGTGCCGTCGCCGGCCAGCACCAGCACCGCGTCCGGCGCGCCGTCGATCACAGAACGCAGGCATTCGCCGATCTCGCCCGGCGCCGGCGCGTGGACCACGCCCTTGACCCCGTACTCGGCGAGCAGCCGTTCGGCGATTTGCGGCGCATCGGGGCCGACGGATCCCGAAGCTGTATTGGCGATGACGTCGATGCGCTTCACGCAGCGTCCCCCTTCGTGAAATTCGGGGAGGCAACGGCTCAAGCTGAACCATGGTTCCGTTCACGAAACGGAACCGTCGCCGCCGGGAGTCGTTTGCTCGACACGGGGACAGGAAGTTCGGATCGGAGAGCCAACATGAAGATGACCATGATCGCCCTGATGGGCGTGGGCGTGCTGGCCTCGGCCTGCACCTCGACCGGCAATGTCGAACGCAACGCCGCCGGCGGCGCCGCCCTGGGCGCGCTGGCGGGCGCGGTGATCGGCAACAATGTCGGCAGCGGCAGCGCCGGCAGCGGCGCCCTGGTCGGCGCGGCCATCGGCGGCACCGTCGGCGCGGTGAAGGGCTGCAGGGAAGATGGCGGTTGCGGCTCGACCTCGGCCAACCGTCGCCAGTACTATGACGAGCGCGCGGGCCGTTACTACTTTTACGACTCCCGCAGCGGTCGCTATTATTGGGAAGACGGCGCGCCCCGCTACTAACCAGCGGTTCGCGACGACGTCCCAAATGAAGGCGATCGGCTAAGCCGGTCGCCTTTCTTGTGTTCGCAAGCTTCGGAGGGTGGAATGAAAAAGACGACGATCATCGCCTTGGGCGGCGCCATGCTGGCCTTGGGGGCCTGCGCGCAGACCCAAGGTCCCTGGCGCACGCTGCGCAAGCCCGTGGCCGCCGCCGCGCCTGTCTGCGACAATTTCCAGTCCTCGGTCTATTTCGAGCAGGACAGCGCGGCCCTGACCAAGGAAGCGCGCATGGTTCTGGCCGGCGCCCAGACCCAGGCGCGCGGCTGCGCGGTGAAATCGGTGCGGGTGCTGGGCCTGGCCGACGCGGTCGGCGCCCCGCAGGCCAACCTGGCCCTCTCCAAGCGCCGCGCCGAGACGGTGACGGGCGCCCTGGCCAAGGTCGGCTTTGCCAAGGTCGATATCGACGCGGTCGCCGCGGGCGACGCCGGCGCGCTGGCCGCCTCGGGCGCGGCCAATCCGCTGCGCCGCCGGGCGGACATCCTGTTCGAGTTGGCGCCGCCGGCGAACTGACGGCGAACTGATCCTGTCGCCCTCCCAAGCGTGCGCTTGGGAGGGCGAAGAGCAACGAAGAAAGCGGACCGGGAACCGGACCGCTGGAGTTCGCATCAACCAAGGGGGGTGCGAAGGCGGCAGACTGGCTATCGCCAGTCTCAAGTCGGGGGGGCGTCGCCGCCTTCGCAATGTAGAAACGAGAGATCGCGCGAAGGGTTCCCGCTTTGCGCGCTTTTTTTGCCTGTTTCTTTTTGACGATTTTCGTGTGTTTCGAGGCTCTGGAATCCGGAACGACGGCGACGGCAAGACGTTGAAATGTCAGGCGGACACGTTGTTCGCCGGGGCAGGGGAGCAACGTCGTGATCCGGACATATATGGCCGAACATGGCGGTACGGTTTTCGTTTCGACGCCGAGCCAGCGTCAAAAAAGGATGCGTTCGCGGATCATGGCCCTGGTCGTGATCGCCGCGGTCGGCGCCTCGGCCGGGATGGTCCAGGCGTTCAATGACCGCGACCGTGCGGCCGCCGCCAACATGTGGACGCCATAGGAGGTATGACATCATGCCCGCCGATATTCATCATTCCAGCGCGCCTGAACGTGCGCCGCGCCTGAACGCCACCCGCGCCCGCCAGGGGCGCTGGGGCAAGCACGTGTTCTGGGTGCTGATCGTCTCGACGATCCTGGCCGCCATCGCCCTGTTCGGCGCCTGGACATACCGCGCCGGCGATCTGGCCGCGGTCGAGGTCAACAACGGAGCGAAGACGCCGGCCGAGGCTCAGCGGTACGACACGCCGCAAGCGCCGGTGAAGCAGGCGCCTTAGGGCTTTAGCATCGTCTGAAAGGGGCGGCTTCCGAGAGGGAGCCGCTTTTTTCATGCGCTAAAGCACATCCGCCCAACGAAAAACGGCCTCCCTTTCGGAAGGCCGTCTCGGGGATCATTCGGGAGAAACCGCCTACGCGGCCTTGGTCTGGCTGCGGCGCGGGTGGAAGAACAGGGCCTGGCCGATCGCCGCCTTCACCGTTTCCGGCTGGAAGGGCTTGGTGATCAGGAAGGTCGGTTCCGGGCGCTCGCCGGTCAGCAGGCGCTCGGGGAAGGCGGTGATGAAGATCACCGGCACGTCCATGCGGCCCAGGATATCCTTGACCGCGTCGATGCCCGACGAGCCGTCGGCCAGCTGGATGTCGGCCAGAACCAGGCCCGGCGTGGCGCGGGCGACGGCGTCGACCGCTTCCCCGCGGGTGGCCGCGATGTCGATGACGTCGTGGCCCAGTTCCTTGACCAGGGCCTCGATATCGGCGGCGATGACCGGTTCGTCCTCGATGATCAGGACCTGGGTGGCCAGTTCGGCGTCGATCTCGGCCTGGGCGTCGGCGATCAGCCGTTCCACCTCGCCGAAGTCGCAGTCCAGGATCTGGGCCGCCTCGGTGGGCGTGAAGCCCTCGAGCGCGGTGAGCAGGAAGGCCTGGCGCGACCGCGGGGCGATTCGCATCAGGCGTTGGGCGGCGTCATCCCCACCCGTCACGCCGTCTTCACGGCGGGCTTCCAGCTGGGCGCCGGAGCTGAGCCAGATGGCGTGGAACACGCGATACAGCGCCACGCGCGGCGAAAGGTCGGCGTCCAGCGAGCGCTCGCCGGCGGCCAGGGCCTCGAGCGCCACGCGGACATAATGATCGCCCGTCGTCTGGTCGCCGGTCAGGGCGCGGGCGTAGCGGCGGATATACGGCAGATGCGGCGCCAGCCGAGCAAGAAGACTCATGACCCCTCCCGATGCGGTGTCTTCGAAAATCACTAAACGAACGGCAAAGCTACGCCGTTCCGTCGAAGTCCGATAACGCCCCCTCAACTGAGCGGTTCCGCGAACAACAGAATTTTGACATCCTATGCCCAAGCTTATGGAACTCGCTACGGAAAGCCACGTTGTCGTCTGGCGGAAAGACATTCGGCCAAAGGGGGCGGACGCCGATGCAAATGCAGTTCGGTGTCGAGGACATGATCGAACACGTACCCATGGAAGATAAACGCAAGAGCGCCGCGGCGCTGGATGAAGCCCGTCTGCGCCAGCAGGCGATCGGCGTGAAGCTGCGCCAGATGTTCGACGAGGTCGTCAACGAGCCGGTGCCGGATGAATTCCTCGACATCCTCCGCAAGGCCGAGCCGCCGGCGGGAGGTCGCTGAGCATGAGCGAACCGCAAGTCGGCCGCTCGCCGCCCGACCCCGCCCGCGACAACCAGTTCAAACGTGAGCTGGTCACGCTGATCCCGCATCTGCGCGCCTTCGCCCGCACCCTGACTGGTGATCCCACCGCCGCCGACGACCTGGCGCAGGACGCCATGATGAAGGCGTGGGACGCCCGTGCGTCGTTCCAGCTGGGCACCAACATGAAGGCCTGGACCTTCATGATCCTGCGCAATCAGTTCTATTCCGAGAAGCGCCGCAGCTGGCGCCAGAGCCAGCTGGACCAGGAAGCCGCCGAGCGGACCCTGGTGGCGGTCGACGATCCCGAGGCGCCCGTGGCTCTGGACGAGCTGCGCCTGGGCCTTGGCATGCTGCCGGCCGAACAGCGCGAAGCCCTGATCCTGGTCGGGGCCGGCGGCTTCGCCTACGAGGAGGCGGCCGAGATCTGCGGCTGCGCCGTCGGCACGGTGAAGAGCCGGGTCAGCCGCGCCCGCCGGGCGCTGCAGGCCATTCTCGAGGCGGGCGCCTATGATCGGGACGGCGGGTCGGCGAGCGACGCCATGCACGCCATCCTGGCCGACGCGGAGCGGTTGAGCTCCCTGCGGTGAATGCCCTCGCCGGCCGCGCCGCGCAGGCCGTAACCTCCATCCGCGTTCGCCTGGCCGTGGCCGTGGTCGTGGCCTTGCTGCCCGTGCTGCTGCTCGGTATCGCGCAGTCGATCTTCGCCTTCCGGGCGGAGGCCGATGCGCGCCGCCAGAGCCTGGAGCTGGCCGCCGGTCACAGCGCCACCCTCGCCCGCTACAATATCGAAGCCGCCGGGGTGTTGCTGCAGACCCTGGGCCCCGGCTCGGTGGGCCTGGAGTGCGCCCAGCGGCTGGCCGATGTTCGCGCGCGGCTTAACGGCTATGCCAATCTGATCCGCTTCGACAGCCGGGGGCGGGTGGCCTGCGCGGCCGCCACCACGCCCTATGACGTCCAGCGCGGCGCACGGCCGTGGTTCCAGTCGCTGCGCAACGGGGCCAAGATGGTGGTCGCCGCCGATCCCGGCGCGGTCTATGCCAATGAGCCGGCGGTGTTGGCCGCCGTGCGCGCCGGCGCGCCCGAGCGCTTCGACGGCGCCATGGCGGCCGTGCTCACCCTCGGCGACCTGAAGCTGGAGACCGCCAGCCGCTTCATGCCCGGCGGCGCCGAGGTGGCCCTGGCCGACAGCAACGGCCGAATCTTCGCCGCCACCGACCCCAAGGCCTTCGAAGCGGTCTCCGCGCGTTGGCGCCAGGAGGCGGCCAGGGATGGCTCGGCCTTGTGGACGGGTCGCGACCTGGAAAAGCGCGAACGCAACTACTCGGCCGCGCCGTTGGTCGAGGACAATGTTTTCGTGGTGCTGTCCGCGCCGACGCCCGGCCTGGTGTCCTGGGCCTGGATCAATCCGATTTCGCGGATGATGTTGCCGCTGCTGGCCTTCTTCATGGCCCTGGCTGCGGTGCTTTGGGTCGCCGAGCGCGGCGTGGTGCGTTGGATCGTCTATCTGCAACGCGTCGCCGCCATCTACGCCCGCGGCCGTTTCTCCGTGCGGCCTTTGCAAGCCGAGCGCGCGCCGCCCGAGATCCGCGAACTGGCCAACACCCTGGACGCCATGGCGGGCGCGATCGTCACCCGCGACGCCTCGCTGATGGACAGCCTGGCCGAGAAGGACGCGCTGATGCGCGAGATCCATCACCGGGTGAAGAACAACCTGCAGATCATCACCTCGCTGCTCAACATGCAGCAGCGGGCGCTGGCGGATCCGGCGGCCAAGGCGGCGATGAACGACACGCGCCAGCGGATCACGGCCCTGGCCCAGATCTATCGCGCCCTCTACCAGGGGCCGGACCTCAAGCGGGTGGACCTGCGGCCGTTCCTGGAGGAGCTGACCGCCCAGCTCCTGGCCAACGACATGACCACCTCGCCGCTGGTGCGGACCGAGGTGCACGCCGACCCGCTGGTCATCGATCCCGACCGCCTGGCGCCGATCGCCTTGTTCGCGGTCGAGGCCATCACCAACGCCCAGAAGCACGCCTTCGGTCCCAATGGCGGCAAGCTGGAGGTCGGCTTCCACGTGCGCGGCGAAGAGGCCGAGCTGTCGATCAGCGACGATGGTCCCGGCGCGGCCGAAAGCCTGGGCGGCGGGGTCGGCCGCACCCTGATGACCGCCTTCGCCCGCCAGCTGCGCGGCAAGGTCACGTTCGAGAGCCACGAGCCGCGCGGCCTGACGGTGCGGCTGATTTTCCCGACGCCGCAAGCCTTGAACGCGGCCGCTTGATTTCCGGAACCCAGCTTCGCCGCTGGCGTTCTCTGGAGGCACTTATTTACACGCGCCCCTGCTCACGGACCGGGGCCATTGCGGAGAAGACCATGCGTAAGCTCGTGATTATCGCCGCCGCCCTGGCGTCCCTGTCGGTCGCGGCCTGCAACACCGTCGAAGGCGCCGGCAAGGACGTCTCGTCGGCTGGCCGCGCCGTCAGCGACACGGCCAAGGACGCCAAGTAAGGCGTTTCGACCTCCTGATTGCGAGAGGCCCGCCGGTTCCGCCGGCGGGCCTTTTGTCTTTCAGCCGCCAACGAACTGTTTCGTCATTGCAACCTAGAGGCGGTTATCCGCCATCGGACTGAAAACTTGCGCGCTCAAGCTCTCGGCATAGATCGAGGGGATCGAGGCGCTTGTCCGCCAACAACACCATCTTCGTGCACAGCGGCTGGCGCTGCTCCAGCACCTATGTGTGGAGCCGCTTCCGGGCGCTGCCCGGCGTGCGCGCCTATTACGAACCCTGGCACGAGCAACTGGCGCGGGTGACCGCCCTGACCATCAACGCCGAGACCCCCGACAACAGCGGCCTGCGCCATCCGGGCGGGACCGATCCTTATCTCAAGGAGTTCGAGGTCGTGCTGGACCCGGCGGGGGGGCTCAAGGGCTTCCAGGCCGGCTACGCCCTGGACCGCTTCTGGATCGAGCCCGAGGCCAGCGACCTGGGCCAGCAGGCCTATGTCGAGGGCCTGATCGGCGCGGCCCGCGAGCGCGGCGAGACGCCGGTGCTGGCCTGCTGCCGCACCCTGGGCCGCGTGGGCTGGCTCAAGCGGCGGTTCGGCGGATTCCACGTCATGCTGGTGCGCGATCCCGTCCAGCAGTGGCTGTCGTTCTATTCGCTGCGCAAGCGCCCCCGGCCGACCTATTTCGAGCTCTGCCACTACGTTCTGCTGTCGGAGATGGCGGGGGCCGAGGACCTGTCGCGCACGCTGCTGGGCCAGGACTTCGCCGGCGAAGGCTCGCTGGACCAGCGCCTGGCCGCCGTGCGCGGCCGCCTCAAGCGCGCCCCGGCCAGCGTCTCGTTCCAGGCCTTCCTGGCGGTGTGGCTGCGCTCGTATCTGAAGGCGTTGCCCGAGGCTGACCTGGTCGTCGACGTCGACCGCCTGGCCCGCGACCAGGCCTATGCCCGCGAGGTCGAGGCGGCGATCGAGGCCGGCTGCGGCCTGCGCCCCGACTTCTCCGACTGCCGCGCCCCGGCCCCGCACGGCATCGCCCCGCCGGTGCAGTGGCGCAAGGCCGCGCGCGAGGTGGTCGACCTGATGGACCTGCACGGGGCGATCGTGGGCCGGGAAGCCCACCCGATCCTGTTCCGCAAGCTGGCCCCCGCCTTCGCGGCGGTGACGCCGGCGCCGGTCAGCGGCGTGAAGAAGCTGGAAGAGGCCGTCGGCGGCCTGTTCGGCGGCGCAGCGGTGACCCGCGCCCCCGCGAAAGCCCCAAGGGCGCGCTAGCGCGCCCGTTCTCGAAACTATGCCGCCGCGGCGGTTCGCACGGACGGATCGCGCAGGTAGATCCCGGTCTCGCCCGGCGCGGCCGACAGCATGTCGTCCATCTCGCCGATATCGTCTTCCGGATCGACCACCAGCACGCCGTCGTTCGGCAGCAGCGCCGTCAGCGCCTGAACCACCTTGCTCCGCAGCGACGCGTCCATGCCGCGCAGCACGCCGCGCAGCAGGATGACGTCGAAGCGCCCCATGACCGACAGGTCGGCCAGCAGGTTGATCCGCTTCCAGCGCACCATCTGGCGGATGCGCGGCGAGATCGCCCAGGTGTCGTCGTGATTTTCGAAATACTTGATCAGGAGCCGGATCGGCAGGCCGCGCTGGACCTCGAACTGGGTGTAGATCCCGGCCTGAGCCTTTTCCAGCGAGCGCTCGGAGAGGTCCGAACCGAAGAATTCGAAGCGCGTGCCGGTCGCCAGGCCCGTCGACTCATTGGCGGCCATGGCGATCGAATAGACCTCCTGGCCGGTGGCGCAGGCGGCGCTCCAGATGCGGATCGGGGCTTCGCGGCGGCGCTGCGACAGGGCGGGCAGCACGTTGTCGCGCAGCTGGGCGAAGGCCTCGCGGCCGCGGAAGAAGGTGGTCTCGCTGCGACACAGGGCCTCGACCACGGCCCAGATCAGGCGTTCCTCGCGCTGGGCGCGCAGGGCCGCGATCAGGGCGTCGATCGAATCGTAGCCCTCGCGCCGCGCCAGCGGCGAGAGACGGCTCTCGACCAGATAAGGCTTTTCGGTCTCGACCCGCGCGCCGGCGCGGGCGCGGCCCAGGGCCGCCAGCAGGTCCATGTCCTCGGGCGTCACAGCAGACCCGCCTCGGCGAACTTCGCCTCGATGATGTCGCCGTCGAACGGCTTCATGATGTACTCGTCCGCCCCGGCCTCGAGGGCGGTGCGGATGTGGTCGACGCTGTTCTCGACCGTGCAGAAGACGACCTTGGGCGCGGTTCCGCCCGGTTCGCCGCGCAGCTGGCGCAGGAACTCGATGCCGTTCATCACCGGCATGTTCCAGTCGAGCAGCACCGCGTCGGGCATGGCCGCGCGGCACCACGCCAGGGCCTCCATGCCATCGGCGGCCTCGGCGATCTCGAAGCCGATGTCCTCGAGGACTCGGCGGGCGACCTTGCGGATCACCCGGCTGTCGTCGACCACCAGACAGGTCTTCACGGCATGCTCCAAATCAGACCGTCATCGTGCGAGCGGTCTGGTTAAGGAGCGGTTTGCCGAACCTCAGTTTGGGGTGCGGCAAATGTAACTTTTATGGCAGAGCTTGTGCCGGAACCCCTAGGCGGGAACCCAAGCCGCGATGCTGGCGCGCTCTTCGCCGATCTCGACGGCGATCTGGCCGCCGGCCGCGCGGACCAGGGCGTTCAGATAGGCCGCCTGGACCCACGGACCGCCCAGGCCCTCGGCGAGCGGCTCGCCCTTCAGGCCGGCCAGCACCTCGGGACGCAGGCGGGCGCGGGGGCCGGCCGCGTCGGCGATGATCGAGAACCGGCCGTCGGCGGCCACGCCCTTCACCGTGGCCACGCCGCCGGCCGGCAGGGCGCTGGCGGCGATCTGGGCGATGTTGAGGATGGCGCGCGAGGACGGTTTGTTCATCGCCTGCGGCTCGATCTGCCAGTCCAGCGTCGGGCGCACGTGGGCGAACACGCCCTGGGCCAGCTTTTCCAGCTCGCGCGAGTCGAAGTTCTCGGCCGAGGCCGAGGCGCCGAACGCCACGCGGGTGAATTGCAGCAGGTCCGCCAGCTTGCGGGCCGACGAGGCGATCAGGCCCATGGCGTCGTCGCGCATGTCCTGGGCGGCCGGATCGTCCAGCAGGTCCAGGCCCGAGACGATGGCGCTGGCCGGACTGATGAAGTCGTGGCACAGGCGCGCGGCCAGCATGGCGGCGAAGTCGGGGCCTTGGACGTCGGTTTCGGGCGACGAAGGGGCCGGGGTCTCGGAGATAGTGTCGGTCATGGCGGCGAACTCTGCCGTGATTTGAGGCTTTGGCAAACTGGGCGGGTCCTCTCGAAAGGCCGATAGCCGAAAGTGGATGCCGGTTTCGGCGGCTATCGGCCTTCCAAGAAAAAATCGGGCCTGTTTGTTCCGTTCCAGATTTCATCTGGAACGGACAGGCCCTAGGAAAGCGCCCGTGATCGATCCGTTTCTAGAACCCGGCGTTTTGGTGCGCCACCCCGGCCAGCCCGACTGGGGCCTGGGCCAGGTTCAGTCCGTGATCGGACACCGCGTGACCGTCAATTTCGAAGAGGCCGGCAAGCAGACCATCGACGCCTCGCGCGTGCGGTTGGAATTCGTCGGCGACGACCCCCGGGGACAATGATGACCGAGAATCTCGCCGATTGGGGCCGCGCCCTCGCGAAAATCACCGAAGAAGCCGCCGCGGTCATCCTGCCGTTCTGGAAGACCGAGCTGGCCGTGGCCCAGAAGGCCGACGAAAGCCCGGTCACCGAGGCCGATCGCGCCGGCGAGCGCCTGATCCTGGCGCGTCTGGCCGAGCTCTATCCCGACGTGACGGTGATCTCCGAAGAGCACGCCAGCGAGTTCGGCACGCCGGACGAGGTCGGCTCGCGCTTCTTCCTGGTCGACCCGGTGGACGGCACCAAGGCCTTTGTGCGCGGCGATCCCAACTTCACGGTCAATATCGGCCTGATCCAGGACGGCGTTCCGGTCGCCGGCGCCGTCTGCGCTCCGGCCACGGGCGAGGTCTGGTTCACGACTGCCGAGGGGACGATGAAGCGCACCGGCGTCGATGGGGCCGAGGCTCCGGCCCGCGTGCGGCCTTGGCCGACCGGCCAGGCCCTGGGCCTGGTCAGCCACACCATGCGCGAGGAAAAGGCCGCCGAGCTGGCGACCGAATACGGCTTCGACCTGCGCAGCCCCATGGATAGCTCGATCAAGATGTGCCGCATCGCCGAGGGTTCGGCCGACATCTATCCGCGTCATGGCCCGACGTCGGAGTGGGACACCGCCGCCGCCCATGCGGTGCTGGTCGGCGCCGGCGGCCGCTTCACCCAGCCGGACGGCTCGCCGTTCCTGTATGGCAAGGCCGATCAGGCTTTCCGCAACGGCTGGTTCGTGGCGCGCAGCTAGTTCTAGATCCTCCCCCAAGCGGGGGAGGGGGTCCGAAGGACCGGAGGGGGAAGTCCTGCCGCCCCCGCCTCTTCCCCCTCCGTCGTCTCTTCGAGCCGACACCTCCCCCGCTAGGGGGAGGGGCTAGCCTCGTCCGCGATCGCTTCCGGCGGCGTCGTCAGGATCGTGCCGACCGAAGCGGCGACGATGGCGGCGATGGCCAGCCATTGGGCGGCCGACAGATGCTCGTGCAGGATCACGAGGCCCGCCAGGGCCCCGACCGCCGGCTCGGCGCTCAGCATGACGCCGAAGCTGCGCTTGGGGATGCCGCGCAGGGCGATCATCTCCAGCGAATAGGGGATGGCGCTGGACAGCACCGCCACCACCAGGCCCAGCGCGATCAGATGCGGCTGGAACAGGGCCGCGCCCGCCGTGACGAGGCCCACCGGCGTGACGATCAGCGCCGCCGTGGTCATGCCCAGGGCCACCGAGCGTCCGGCGTGCAGGTGGCCGATCCGCTTGCCCAGGATGATGTACAGCGCCCACAGCACCGCCGCGGCGCAGGCGAAACCCACGCCCACCGGGTCCAGATGCTTGGCCCCCGGCTCGATCGGCAGCAGCAGAACCAGGCCCAGCACCGCCAGGCCGATCCAGACGAAGTGGATCAGCTTGCGCGAACTGGCCACGGCCAGGGCCAGCGGACCGCAGAACTCGATGGCGATGGCCAGGCCCAGCGGAATGGTGCGCAAGGCCATGTAGAACATCAGGTTCATCAGGCCGACGGCCGCGCCGTACAGCGCGACCTTTCCGAGGTCGGCCTTCGAGATCGGATGCCGCCACGGCCGCCAGACCATCAGCAGGATCAGCGCCGCGAAGAACACCCGGTAGGCCGTGACGCCCTGCGCGCCGACCAGCGGAAACAGGCTCTTGGCGAAGGAGGCGCCCACGCAGAGGGTGACGATGGCCCCGAACAGGGCGGCGTAGGGCGGCAGGCGCGGACGGGAAGCGGGCATGGGCCGCTTTTAGGGACGCTTGCCTGCTCACGCTAGTTGGGCGGGTCGTTCACGACGACGGCGGCTACCCGATCCAATCCTCGCTGGCGTGACGGACGCGCTGGATGAAGATGTCGGAGCCGTCCAGGCGGTAGAGGATGATATGGCTACGAAAAGGGGTGGACGCGTGATCCGCGTTCCAGCTCGGTGCGCTCTGGCGCCGCGAACGGGAATTGCGAGAGAAGCTCGAAGGTGCGTTCGAGGCCTTCATGGTAGCGTTCGGCTTGATCGACGCCGAACATCTCCACGCCCGAAAGTAGATCTGGACAACGTCCTCTTCGGCCTTGCGGCTGAGCCTATACGCCACGGCCGACCCTGCGGCGCGACTCGGCCAGGATCTCGCTCATGGACTTGTCGCTAGGGCCGCTGTCTTCGGCTTCGTCGATGAGGCGTTGCAAGGCCGAGATCTTGTCGGCGCGTTCCTGATCGCGTCGGATCAGGTCGCGAACATAGTCGCTGGCGTTGCTGTAGCGACCGGTTTCGGTCTGTTCCTCAACCCATTCCTTCATCGCAGCGGGAAGGGAGACGTTCATCGTGGCCATGGCGTATCTCTGGCCAAAGAATGGCATATTTTGCCAAATTTTGCCATGGGGTTGGGCGGGCAGGCCACCCAACCCCATGAAAGCTTTTACTTCTTCACCCAGCCGCCATCCAGCGGCTTCCAGAACTGCCCCGGCGCCATCTTGGCGTAGAGCTGCTTGGCGGTGGCCTGGCCGGCCGCTTCAGGGGTCGCGCCGGTCTTGGCGGCGATGTCCTTGTAGGCGGCGGCGCGGCCGGTGTTGATCTCGGCGACCGAGGCGCGCAGGCCAGCGTCGCCGCCGGCCACGATGCCCAGATAGCCATCGGCCTGCTCGCCCACCGTGCCGGCGGCCTTGCCGGCGTCGACGGCGGCCTTGGCGGCGGCCGATTGGGCGAAGGCGGGGACGGACACGGCGGCGAGGGAGAGGCCCATCGCCAGAACCGTCATCGTCTTGCGGATCATGTCGGTTCCTTTCCTAGAACAGGTTGGGGTTCTGCTGGATCAGCGACTGGACTTCCTTGTCCAGCCGCACGCGCACGTCGGCGTCCAGCTTGGCGTAGATATTGATCGGGTCGACCTTCACGCGGACGGTGGGCGTGCAGGCGGCCGCGCCGAGCGCCGCCGTCGCGATGAAGCCCATCAAGAGGGCGCGCTTTCTCATGCGTTTCTCCAGTTCGTACGCAGGATGATCGGTCACGGTTGAACCGGACCTGAACGAGGTTGGGTCGCGCTCGCCTCTTCCTCGGCGAACGAGCGGCGCCAGGCCGCCAGAAGCTCGTCGAAGTTCAGCGACGTGTCGAGGGTCAGATCGACCGGCGTCTTGGCCGGCAGGGCGATGCGCTTGTCGAAGGCGCGGCCGCGCAAGAGATCCAGGATCCCGACCCGGGCCTTTTCGGCGACCTTGGGATCGTGCTCGCCCTTGATGTGGAACAGGATGCCCAGGCGCCCCTTGTCGGTGCTGTTGACGCCCGCTTCCAGCTGGTCGAAGGCCAGGTTCTCCATGGCCTGGTAGGCGAAGTCCTGGATGGCGTTGACTTGAGCGGGCTGCGCCGGCGGCGCCCCTGGGGCGTCATTGGGGCTGTCGGCCGGGCTGGTCTGCACCCCGGTCAGGGCGGCGCGGGCCAGTTCGATGCGGCCCGGCTGGATGGCGCTGATCTTGCCCTGCTGGAAGCGCAGGCCCTCGGGGCCGAAGGTGAAGGGCAGGCGGCCGTCGACAACCGCCTGGGCCTTGACCTTGTCGGCCAGGGACGAGGCGGCCAGCACCTCACCCAGATCCAGATGCTCGATGACGATGACGCCGCTGATGGTCTTTCCCGGCTCCAGCGGCACGTCGGTCGGCTCGATCGAGATGCGGCCCTTGGCGGCCTCGAAGGTGGCCTTGGAAAGGCGCAGGGCGTCGGCGCCCAGCTGGAACACCGACTCGATGGCGGTCAGCGGCACGAGGCTGTCGATCTTGACGATCTTCAGGCTCTGGTTCGGGGCGGTGGTCAGCGGCGCCAGGCCGGTGAAGTCGACGCTGCCGTCCAGGGTGGCGACGAATCCGATCGGGCTGGTGAAGTCGATCTTGTCGGCGACCAGGCGGCCGCGGCTGGTCGCCCCTTGCGCGTCCCAGGCGAAGACGCCGGTGAAGCTGGCCGGGCCTTGGGCGTTCTGGGCGAAGGCGGCCAACGGCGACAGCTCGGCCGGTTGCAGCCCGCCCTTGGCGAACGCCAGCTTGCTGGCGTCGATGTCGGCCTGGCCCTTGCCCGTGGCCACCACGTGGCGCAGGCGGATCTCGCCCAGTGGCGCGCCGACGGGCGTGGTCGCCTGGAAGGTCCCGCTCCACAACCCGCCCGACAGGCCCAGCGAGCCCTTGGCCAGGATGGTGTTGAAGCGCTTGCTGACGGCCACGTCGCTGACCGCCGCGCCGTCGATCCGCACGGTCGAGCGGTCGAAGCCGCCGGCCCCGCCGAAGGTCGCCTCGCCCTTGACGTTCTGCAGCTTGGCCTCGGCCACGGCCAGGTCGCCCTCGCCGCCCCCGAAGCGCAGGGCCGCGCTCCAGCCGTTGGCGCCGGCGGTGACCAGCGGGGCCTTGGCCGGGCAGAGCTGGGCCTTGATGGCGGTGACGGGCGCGTCGCCCAGGGCGTAAGCCTTGGCGGTCACCGGGACGCACTTGGCCGTCGTCAGGGTGAAGCGGCCGCCGGCGATGCGGGCCTGGCCGTCGACCTGGCCGGTCACGCCCTCGATTGGCGGCAGGTCGAAGCCTTCGGTGGCGATCGACAGGCGCGAGGTCATGACGCCGCCTGTGGCGCGCCAATCGGGCGCCGCGATCTTCACGACGGGCAGGCCGCCGCCTGCCAGCGCGGCGCGCAATGTCCCCCGAGCCGCGCCCGATCCCGCGTCCATCGAGGCCCCGGCGGTCAGGACCACGCCGTTGGGCGCGGACAGCCGTGCGTCCTGGCCCGTCGAGAGCCGCGTGCGGCCGCCCTTGATGTCCAGGTCGACGGCCGGCAGGGACAGGGTGAAGGTCCGCAGGGCCTGGCTAAGCGGCTTGGCGTAGGCCGGGTTGGGGATCAGGGCCGCCAGGCGCTCGGCGTCGGGACCCGACACGCCGCTCTTGCCGCCGGCCGAGCCGTTCAAGGCCAGGATCAGGCCGCCGGGGCCCTGGTCGATCCGACCCGTGGCGTTCAGCCGCGCCGAGGACAGGGCCAGGGCGCCGCCGGCCAGGCGGGCGGCCGTGGCGTCGATCGCCAGCGGCCCTTTCAGCGCCAGCCCTTGAGCGTCGGCGGCCAGGGCCAGGCTGTCTGAGGACGTCTGGGTCCGCAGGTCACGCACGGCGGTTCCGGCGGCCACGGCCTCCTTGGCGCGCAGTTCGACACGGGCCGGGCCCCTTGCGGTCACCCGGCCGTCGGCGCGGCCGGCCGTGACCCGCTCAAGATCGTAGGTCAGGCCGGCGTCGCGGGCGTCCAGGGTCGGGGCCGACAGGCGTCCGCCGCGCAGGGCGCCGCGCGAGCGGCCCAGGAAGGCGAAGCGCTCCAGTCCGCCATCGACGCGTCCGGTCAGGGCGAGATCGCCGGCGATGTCCTCGGCCTGGCTGTCGCCGATCCGCCCGCCGCCGGCCCGCAGGTCGAGGCGCGCCTCGACCAGGCCGCTGGCGGTCAGCTTGGCCAGGTCCGGATAGGGCAGGTCGGCCGACAGCTTGGCCGCGGCGCCCGACAGGTCGGCCTTTTCGCTCTCCAGGCTGTCGAGGCCCAGCCAGACCTCGATGCTCAGCCGGTCGCCGCGTTTGCGGGCCGAGACGGTGGCGCCCTTGCTGTCCAGGACCAGGTCGCGGACGGCGTAATGCAGCGGGGCCAGGCGGCCGTCGAAGCGCAGCAGCTGGCCGTCGTCCAGGCTGGCGTCGCCGGTGATCCGGGCGCGGCCGCCGGGGGTCGCCAGATCCAGCCGCGCGTCCTCGACCAGCACGGCCGGGCCGGGGACATTGGGCTTCTTGGGCGACTTCAGGAACTCGTCGAGCAGGGGCTGCAGGGCGCCGAAGCGAACCTGGCCCTTGGCGTCGATGCTGGCCAGCACGCGCGGCCGCACCAGGCGCAAGGCCTTGGTCTGGATGCCGAAGGTCTCGCCGTTCCACGGGGCGGAGAGGTCATAGGCGACTTCCAGCCGGTC
Source organism: uncultured Caulobacterales bacterium (assembly GCA_903900155.1). Classification (GTDB taxonomy): domain Bacteria; phylum Pseudomonadota; class Alphaproteobacteria; order Caulobacterales; family Caulobacteraceae; genus Caulobacter. The sequence continues at coordinate 67,217 of CAIUMD010000055.1, forward strand.
GGCCGAGAAGACGGGGTTGTCGCGGGCGCCCAGGCGAATCTTGCCGGTGAAGCCGGTGGCGTCCAGGTCGTCCAGTTCGACGGCGGCCTCGATGCCGCGGTCGCGCAGCCACGCCTGCGCCAGTTCGCGGCTGATCTCGCGCCGGCCCGACCAGACGACCAGGCCCGTGGCGATGAAGGCCAGCATCGACAGCGACACCGCCTCCAGGCCCAGATCGGCCAAGCGGTCGCGGCGGCTGGAAGTCTTGGGCTTGGGCTCGGTCGAGGGCTCGGCCATCAGGTCCTAAAAGTCTAGATCCTCAAGAAACCCCCCGGCTCAGCTTAGATCCCTATTTTGAAAAGCCTAGGACGTCCTGCATGTCGTAGAGGCCGGGCGGCTTGCCCTTGATCCAGACGGCGGCGGCGATGGCCCCGCGGGCGAACAGGCCCCGGTCGATGGCCGAGTGCGACAGGGTCAGGCTCTCGCTCTCGCCGGCGAAGATCACGCTGTGCTCGCCGATGATCCCGCCCCCGCGAACCACCGAGAAGCCGATCGCGCCGTCCTGGCGGGGGCCGGTGACGCCGTCGCGGCCGCGGTCGGCGACTTGGCTGAGGCCCACGCCGCGCCCCTCGGCGGCGGCCTCGCCCAGCATCAGGGCCGTGCCCGACGGGGCGTCGATCTTGCGCTTGTGGTGGGCCTCGTAGACCTCGATGTCCCAGTCTTCCGCCGGCAAGGCGGCGGCGGCCTGGCGCACCAGGCCCATCAGCATGTTGACGCCCAGCGAATAGTTGCCCGAGCGGACGATGGCGATCTTGCTCGCCGCCGCGTCGATGCGGGCCAGCTGTTCGTCCGAGAAGCCGGTCGAGCCGATGACCAGGGCCGGCCCGCCTTTCGCGGCGGCCTCTTCGGCCAGTCGGACGGAAGCTTCCGGCAGGGTGAAGTCGATGACGGCCTCGGCGGTCGTCAGGGCCTCGTCACGCGAGACGAGGCCCTCGCCCTCGACGCCCGGACGCTCGAAGCGCGCGGCCACGCGGGCGTCGGCGCGGCCTTCCAGGGCCTTGGCCACGGCCTGGCCCATGCGGCCGTCGGCGCCGGCGATCGCGATCTTCACGGGCTGGGACAAGGGACTTCCTCTGTACGCTTTGCGACATTGCAAATCGCAATACCGGACCAAGAGGTCAACCTCGCGCGGCCTTCCCGAAGGTCGCCGTCATTGACGCAACGCCAATCCCAACAAGCGTTTGCTGGGATTTTCGCACGCAAGCCCGGTTGTGACGCTCTGCACCCATCGCTACGCTGATCCGGCATAAGGGCGTGTTCGCATCGACGGCGCGCCCCTTCTTCGACTTGCGCAGCAGGAATGGGAAACGCCGGATGAGCGACGCGGAACGCAAGACCTTCACGGATGAGGAGGCCTTGGCCTTCCACCGTTACCCCCAGCCGGGCAAGCTGGCGGTGACCCCGACCAAGCCGATGGCGACCCAGCGCGACCTCAGCCTGGCCTATTCGCCTGGCGTCGCCGTGCCGGTCCACGCCATCGCCGCCGACCCCGACGCGGCCTACGAATACACCTCCAAGGGCAACATGGTCGCCGTCATCTCGAACGGTACCGCCATTCTTGGTTTGGGTGATCTCGGCGCGCTGGCCTCCAAGCCGGTGATGGAAGGCAAGAGCGTCCTCTTCAAGCGCTTCGGCGACGTCGACAGCATCGACATCCTGGTCAGCAGCAAGGACCCCGACGAGATCATCACGGTGGTCAAGAACATCGGGATCACCTTCGGCGGCGTCAATCTGGAAGACATCAAGAGCCCCGAGTGCTTCCGCATCGAGACCGAGCTGCAGGACCTGCTCGACATCCCGGTGTTCCACGACGACCAGCACGGCACGGCCATCATCTGCGCCGCCGGCCTGATCAACGCCTGCCACATCACCGGCAAGAAGCTGGAGGACGTGAAGGTCGTGCTGAACGGCCCCGGGGCGGCGGGCATCGCCTCGCTGGAGCTGATCAAGGCCATGGGCGTCCACCCGCAGAACGTCATCGCGGTGGATAGCAAGGGCGTGCTCTACGAGGGCCGCACCGAGGGCATGAACCAGTGGAAGAGCGCCCACGCGGTCAAGACCGACAAGCGCACCCTGGCCGAAGCCGTCGCCGGCGCCGACGTGCTGCTGGGTCTGTCGGCCAAGGGCGCCTTCACGCCCGAGATGATCGCCTCGATGGCCCCCAACCCGGTCATCTTCGCCATGGCCAATCCCGATCCCGAGATCACGCCCGAAGAGGTGCACCGCATCCGCAAGGACGCGATCATGGGCACGGGCCGCAGCGACTATCCCAACCAGGTCAACAACGTCCTGGGCTTCCCCTACATCTTCCGCGGCGCGCTGGACGTGCGGGCCCGCCGCGTCAATCACGAGATGAAGATCGCCTGCGCCCAGGCCCTGGCCATGCTGGCCCGCGAGGACGTGCCGGACGAGGTCGCCGCCGCCTATCACGGCCGCCAGCTGAAGTTCGGCCCCGACTACATCATTCCGTCGGCCTTCGATCCGCGCCTGATCTGGTACGTGCCGCCGTTCGTGGCCCAGGCGGCGATGGACACCGGCGTGGCCCGCAAGCCGATCGCCGACATGGACGCCTATCGCGCGGGCCTGGCCCAGCGCCTGGACCCCACCGCCGGCTTCCTGCAGAAGATCTCGGGCTCGGTCCTGGCCAACCCCAAGCGCATCGTGTTCGCCGAGGGCGAGGACCCCAGCGTCATCCGCGCCGCCTACGCCTACCAGACCGGCGGCTACGGCAAGGCCATCCTGTGCGGCCGCGAAAACCTGGTGCACGAGAACATGAAGCTGGTCGGCCTGGACCCCGAGACCGTGGGCCTGGAGATCATCAACGCCCGCCTGTCGGACCGTAACCCCGACTATGTCGACGCCCTGTATCACCGCCTCCAGCGCCAGGGGTACCTGAAGCGCGACGTCCAGCGCCTGATCAACCAGGACCGCAACAGCTTCGCCGCCTCGATGGTGGCGCTGGGCGAGGCCGACGGCATGGTCACCGGCGTGACCCGCAGCTTCGACCAGGCCCTGGAAGAGGTGCTGCGCGTCATCGACCCGGCCCCCGGCGGCCGGATCATGGGCATGTCGGTGGTGCTGGCCAAGGGCCGGACCATCTTCGTGGCCGACACCAACGTCACCGAGCTGCCGGAAGCCGACGAGATCGTCGAGATCGCCTGCGAGGCCGCCCGCGCCGTCAAGCGCCTGGGCTTCAAGCCGCGCGTGGCCTTCATGAGCTATTCGACCTTCGGCAACCCGATGGGCCTGCGCTCGGAAAAGGTGCGCGAGGCCGTGGCCATGCTCGACGACATGGAGGTCGAGTTCGAATATGAGGGCGAAATGCCGCCCGAGCTGGCCCTGGATCCGGAAAAGCGCGCCAACTATCCGTTCATGCGCCTGACCGACAGCGCCAACATCCTGATCATGCCGGCCATCCACTCGGCCTCGATCGCCACCAAGCTGGTGCAGTCGCTGGGCGGGGCCACGGTGATCGGGCCGGTGCTGCTGGGCCTCAGCAAATCGGTGCAGATCGCGCCGCTGTCGGCCTCGGTGTCCAAGATCCTGAACATGGCGCTGATGGCGGCCTATGACCAACCGGTCGAGCCGGCGGCAGAGTAAACCCTAGGCTACCGGGCGCTGGGGAGTCCCAGCGCCCGACCGCAATCTCGCCCCAAGCGGCTATGGCGGTCGCCTTGAATCCATTCGCTGCGAACGTAGCGTTCCCACCGCTCGGCACAGCTGAAGCCTTTCCGGGGATGCGCCGCATTCCACGCGTTCCAGGCGACCGCAGCGAAAACCAGGGCGAGGATGAGCAACAGGGTGCGAGGCGGAGTCGATGTCACCCCTGCAGCCTAGCTTGGATCCAGGCCAAGGCGCAAAGCTTAAGCACAACCTCCGCGACAGGGCGCCGCACCGTCTTTAAGGGCGGGAGCGGCCTCCCATCTAGGTTCTGTCGGCAGCAGTAAGCCGACGCGTAAGCCCTCCGGTCGGCGCCATTCCCTTGCGGCGCCGGCCGGCCCTTACCCCTTGATCTTCTGCGGATAGATCGTCTCGCCGCGTTCCAGCATGGCGACGAAGTCGGCGATTTTCTTCTGCCGGCCCGCGTCCGTCTTCATGTTGTGCACCCGGAACGCCAGGGCGAAACGGTTCTGAGCCGACAGGATCGGCAGCATCGCCATCGCCTTCGGATTGGCCTCGATCGCCGCCAGCAGGTCGCCCTCGATCTTCATGTCCTTGCCGCTGGCATAGGCGCGGTCCCAGCGGCCATCGGCCTTGGCGGCCTCGACCTCGCGCCGGCCGTGCGGCGTCATCCGACCCTCGCGCTCCAGCCGCGCGACATTGTCGACATTGATCTGGCTCCAGATGCTCTTCTTGCCGCGCGGCGTGTAGCGCTGGAGGAAGCTCTTCTCGTCGAAGCTCTTCTTCACCCCGTCGATCCAGCCCCAGCACAGCACGACATCGATCGCTTGCTTGGCGTTGATCGACGGCAGGCCCGAGCCGACCTTGTAGATATTGATCCAGGCCTCCGGGGCCTTGTCGTGGTTCTGCGACAGCCAGGCGTAGAAGGCGTCGGCGTCGACGAACTCATGGACGCGGGCGGGATCGACGTGGACGGGGGCCATCGGGACCTTCGGACGGGGATTGAGGACGCTGTATCCCCGTTCTTTTCGAGACAAAGCCGCGCCGGATCAACGGGTTCTGGAAAAATGCAGCGCGCCAATGATCCGCGTTCAGGGGCGCGCGCATAATCATCCTCACCTGACAGCGCGAAAGGGACGTCCGGCCGGCGACTTGGGCGGCTGTCAGGGGTGGTCGAGCGGGTAGTGCTCGTCGGCGCGGACTCAAGGCGACTTGGGCTCGCAACTGCTCCATCCCCGAGGTAGTCGACCCTGGAACACAAAAACGACGGTGGATGCAGGCTGACAGTGCAACAGGCCCGGGCTGAAATCGCCTGGGCGGTCCGGAGGGATAGCCAATCCTTCCGCCTGTCGGAGGCGCGTTCGGAAGCGGATTAAAACCCCGCGCTCCGGAGGCTTTCGAATAACGGCTGCGCGGAGCGTCCTGGCTTCGTCGAAACGGTACTTACACCTCACACTCCGGGCGTGGCCCGGCGCTCCGCGGTCCCTTTCATCAACTCGCAGCCGCATGGCGCGAGGCCAATGAAACACGTCCCCGACCCTTCCCCATCAAGGGGGAAGGGGGCAGGCATCAGAATCCCTGGGCTTGCCTCTTTCCTTCCCTGCCCGTAACTCCCGCTCCAATGACTACGGCCAAGATCTGCGGATTGTCGACGCCCGAGACGGTGAAAGCCGCTTTCGACGGCGGGGCGGCGTTCCTGGGTTTCGTCTTCTTCGAGAAGAGCCCGCGCAATGTCGCGCCTGAAACGGCGGCGCGGCTGATCGAGCCCGTGCGGGGGCGCGGCGTGAAGACGGTGGCCGTCACGGTCGATCCCGACGACGCCCTGATCGACCGCCTGATGGCCACCATGCGCCCGGACCTGATCCAAGCGCACGGCAAGGAGACCCCCTCGCGGGTCCGCGAGATCGCCGCCCGCGCCGGCGTCGGGGTGATCAAGGCCTTCTCGGTCTCCAGCAGCGCCGATGTCGACCAGGCGGGGGCCTTCGACACCGTCGCCGAGCACCTGATGTTCGACGCCAAGCCCGTGGAAGGGTCTGCCCTGCCTGGCGGCACCGGCGCGCGTTTCGACTGGGGACTGCTGGCCGGCCGGCGATTTTCTCGCCCGCATTTCCTGGCCGGAGGGCTGGATCCGTGGAATGTCGGCGAGGCCGTTAAGGTCTCCGGAACCCCGATTGTGGACGTTTCTTCTGGTGTGGAGCGCGGTCCCGGCCTAAAGGACCCCGCTCTGATCACGGCGTTCCTCGACGCCGTCAAACGCGTGCAAGCGTGACAGCCGAAAGTGGACACCGGTTTCGGCGCCCGTCACGCGTTAGGACAGAACTTTGGATGAGCACTTGAACGCCCCTTCCAAGCCTAACGACTGGTCGGCCTATCCGGACGCCAAGGGCCGCTTCGGCGACTATGGCGGCCTCTATGTGGCCGAGACGCTGATGCCGCTCGTTCTGGAGCTGGACCGCGCCTATGCCGAGGCCAAGAACGATCCGAGCTTCCAGAAGGAGCTGAAGGGCTACCTGACCCACTATGTGGGCCGCCCCTCGCCGCTCTATTTCGCCGAGCGCCTCAGCAAGCATCTCGGCGGCGCGAAGATCTATTTCAAGCGCGAGGAGCTGAACCACACCGGCGCGCACAAGATCAACAACTGCATGGGCCAGATCCTGCTGGCCCAGCGCATGGGCAAGACCCGGATCATCGCCGAGACCGGCGCCGGCCAGCACGGCGTGGCCTCGGCCACCGTCACGGCCCGCTTCGGCCTGCCCTGCGTGGTCTATATGGGCGCCGTCGACGTCGCCCGGCAAAAGCCCAACGTCTTCCGCATGAACCTGCTGGGCGCGCAGGTGCGTCCGGTGACCTCGGGCGCGGCGACGCTGAAGGACGCCATGAACGAGGCGATGCGCGACTGGGTCACCAACGTCGAAGACACCTACTACATGATCGGCACCGCCGCCGGTCCGCACCCCTATCCGGCCATGGTCCGCGATTTCCAGGCGGTGATCGGCAGCGAGACCAGCGAGCAGATCCAGGAACTGGAAGGCCGCCTGCCCGACGCCGTCGTCGCCTGCGTGGGCGGGGGTAGCAACGCCATCGGCATGTTCCACCCGTTCCTCGGTGACGAGAGCGTCAAGATCTACGGCGTCGAGGCCTCGGGCCACGGCCTGGACACCGACAAGCACGCCGCCTCCCTGACCGGCGGCCGTCCGGGCGTCCTGCACGGCAACAAGACCTATCTGCTGCAGGACGAGGACGGCCAGATCCAGGACGCCCACTCGATCTCGGCGGGCCTGGACTATCCGGGCATCGGGCCCGAGCACTCGTTCCTGCACGACATCGGCCGGGCCCAGTACCTGACCTGCACCGACGCCGAGGCGCTGGAAGCCTTCCAGCTGTGCGCCGAGCTCGAGGGCATCATCCCGGCCCTGGAAAGCGCCCACGCCCTGGCCAAGCTGCCCCAGCTGGCCAAGGAGATCGGCGAGGGCGGCGTGATCGTGCTCTGCCTGTCGGGCCGCGGCGACAAGGACATCTTCACCGTGGCCGACGCGCTCGGCCGGGCGATCTAAGGGATAAGATGACCAAGGATCGTATCGATCGTCGCTTCGCGGCGCTGAAGGCCGAGGGCCGCGCCGCTTTCGTGGCCTATGTCATGGCCGGGGATCCGGACGCGGCGACCGCGCTCGAGATCGTCAGGGGCCTGCCGGCCGCCGGCGCCGACCTGATCGAGCTGGGCTTTCCGTTCTCGGACCCGATGGCCGAGGGCCCGACCATCCAGCGCGCCAGCCAGCGCGCCCTGGCTCAGAAAATGACGCTGAACGGCGCGCTGGACATCGTCCGGGCGTTCCGGGAAGGCGACCAGGACACGCCGATCATCCTGATGGGCTATCTGAATCCGCTGGTGAACCGCGGCTTCGAGACCTTCGCCAAGCAGGCCCATGAGGCCGGCGTCGACGGCCTCATCGTCGTCGACTGCCCGCCGGAAGAGGCCGATCCGCTGTCGGACGCGCTCGAGTCCGAAGGCCTCGCCTTGATCCGTCTGGCCTCGCCGACGACCGACGACAAGCGCCTGCCGGCCGTGATCCGTCGCACCTCGGGCTTCGTCTATTACGTCTCGGTCGCGGGGGTGACCGGCGTGAAAGAAGCGAACGCCGACGCGGTGGCGCCGGCCGTCGAACGCATCCGCAAGGCCTCGGGCCTGCCCGTCGCCGTGGGCTTCGGCATCCGCACGGCCGAGCGCGCCGCCGAGGTGGCCCGCGTGGCCGACGCGGCCGTGGTGGGCTCGGCCCTGGTCGACGAGATTGAGTCGGCGGCCAAGTTGAACGAAAACGTGACCGAGAAGGTTCTTCTCAAGGCGTCGGAGCTGGCTAAGGCTGTGCGTTCGGCGCGAGTCGGGACGAAGTGAGGCTCTAAGGCTATGGCTATGGCTGAACCCCAGGACCCGAAAAAGGGCGACAAGAAAGTGGCTACCGATCGCCGTGGCGGCGGCTGGCTGTCGCGGATCGCGCCGGGTGTGCGCGGCGCGTTCGCCAAGCGCGAGACGCCGGAAAACCTCTGGATCAAGTGCCCCGACACGGGCGAGATGATCTTCCGCGCCGACCTGGAAGCGGCCCTGTGGGTCACGCCGGCCGGTCGCCACATGCGGATCGGTCCGGAAGCCCGCTTCAAGTTCACCTTCGACGACGGCCAGTACGAAGCCCTGCCGACCCCGGCCGTGCCGGAAGACCCGCTGCACTTCTCGGACGGCAAGCCCTACAAGGACCGCCTGGCCGCGGCCCGCAAGGCGACCGGCGAGCCGGACGCCATGGCCATCGGCTACGGCAAGGTCGGCGGCGTCGACGCCGTGGTGCTGGTCCAGGACTTCGCCTTCATGGGCGGTTCGCTGGGCATGGCCGCCGGCGAAGGCTTCATCGCCGCCGCCAAGGCCGCCCTCGAGCGCCAGGTGCCGCTGATCGCCTTCACCGCCGCGGGCGGCGCCCGCATGCAGGAAGGCGCCCTGTCGCTGATGCAGATGGCCCGCACGACCTTGGCGATCAACGAACTGAAGGACGCGGCCCTGCCTTACGTCGTGGTCCTGACCGACCCGACCACCGGCGGCGTCACCGCCTCCTACGCCATGCTCGGCGACATCCACCTGGCCGAGCCGGGCGCCCTGATCGGCTTCGCCGGCCCGCGCGTCATCGAGCAGACCATCCGCGAGACCCTGCCGCCGGGCTTCCAGCGTTCGGAGTACCTGGTCGAGAAGGGCATGGTCGACCGCGTCACCCACCGCAAGGAGCTGCCGGAAGTGCTGGGCTCGCTGCTGGGCACCCTGATGATGGGCCGCAACCGCAAGGCGGCGTAAAACCGCCTTGGCCGAGCATCTCCGCGCCCATGACGCCGCCCTGGAGCGGCTGAAGGCGCTGCATCCCAAGCTGATCGACCTGTCGCTGGACCGGATGCGGCGACTATGCGCGGCGCTGGGCGATCCGCAGGACCGCCTGCCGCCAGTGATCCACGTGGCCGGCACCAACGGCAAGGGCTCGACGGTCGCCTACCTCCGGGCCATGGCTGAGGCGGCGGGGCTCAAGGTCCATGTCTTCACCTCGCCGCACCTCGTCCGCTTTTCCGAGCGCATCCGCCTGGCCGGAACCCTGATCACCGACGACCATCTGGCCGCCGTGCTGGACCGCGTCGAGGCCGCCAACGCCGGCGGCGAGATCACCTTCTTCGAGATCACCACGGCCGCGGCCTTCGTCGCCTTCGCCGAGGTCCCGGCCGATCTCTGCATCATTGAGGTCGGGCTGGGCGGCGTGCTGGACGCCACCAACGTCATCAAGAGGCCGGCGGTCAGCGTCATCGCCCCGGTCGATATCGATCACCGCGAATTCCTCGGCGACACCCTGACGGCGATCGCCGGCGAGAAGGCCGGGATCATCAAGCCCGGCGCGCCGGCCGTCTCGGCCCGCCAGCAGGAAGAGGCCGAGATCGTGATCGAATCCGCCGCCGAACGGGCCGGCCTCCCGCTGACCCTGATGGGCCGCGACTTCGACGCCTGGAACGAGGGCGGCCGGCTGCTGGTCCAGATGCAGGACCGCCTGCTCGACCTGCCGGCGCCGTCGCTGCCGGGCGAGCACCAGTTCGCCAATGCGGGCCTGGCCGTCGCCGGCCTGCTGACCCTGGCCGATCCGCGAATCGACGAGACCGCCATGGGTCGCGGGATCGCCAATACGGTCTGGCCCGCTCGCTTCCAGCGCCTGACTGCTGGACCTTTGGCCGAGCGCGCCAAGGCCGCCGGCGCCGACCTCTGGCTGGACGGCGGCCACAATCCGCACGCCGGCCGCGCCGTCTCCCGCGCCGTCGCCGACCTGGCCGCCCGCGATGGTCGCCCCGTGGCGCTGATCTCGGGCCTGCTGGCCAACAAGGACGCCACCGGCTTCTTCGGCGCCTTCCGAGGCGTGGCGGCCAAGGTCTTCACCGTCACCTTCGAAGGCCACGCCGCCGCGACCGCCGCCGACACCGCCGCCGCCGCCGAACTGGCCGGCCTGCGCGCCTCGGCTTGCGCCAGCGTCCAGGACGCGCTGGACAGGGCCTTAGGCATGGACCCTGTCCCGCACGTCCTGATCTGCGGCTCGCTCTACCTGGCCGGGGAAGTCCTCGGCCTGAGCCGCGAGACCTGGCCGGCCTAGGTGGCGCTCAGCGCGCCATCGACCGTGTAGAAGCCGCCATTGCAGTAGCCGGCGTCGTCCGAAGCCAGGAAGGCGACCAGCCCGGCGACCTCCTCCGGCGTGCCGTAGCGCTTGGCGGGCACCGCGCCGCTGATCGCGTCATGGGCGGCCTTGGCGTCGGCCGACTGGCCCTTGTTGATCGAGTCCATCATCCGGCTCTCGATCGGACCCGGATTGACGCAATTGACCCGCACGCCCTTCGGCGCGGCCTCGGTCGCCGCCACTCGCGTGATCCCGATCACCGCGTGCTTGGAGGTATTGTACCCGGCCATGCCCGGCGAGCCGATCAGGCCCGCGACACTGGAGGTGTTGATCACGCTGCCCGACCCCTGCGCGTACATCACCGGCAGCACGTACTTCAGACCCAGGAACACCCCGGCGACATTGACGCCCAGCACCTTCAGGAAGGCGTCGAGCGGGTAGCTCTCGATCGGCTGCACCGGACCTTCGATCCCGGCGTTGTTGAAGAAGATGTCGATGCGGCCCAGTTCCGCCTTGGCCTTGTCGACATAGGCCTTCACCGAAGCCTCGTCGGTGACGTCGGCCTCGGCCGTGACCAGCTTGGCGCCCTCGGGCAGAGCTGCCTCAAGCCGCGACCAGTCGGCGCCGGCGATGTCGACGCCGAAGATGGTCGCGCCGCGCTCGGCGAACAGCTTGGCCGTCGCCACGCCGATCGCCCCGGCCGCGCCGGTGATGACCGCGACCTTGCCTTCGAGAACTCGTGTCATGAAACAATCCTTGGATAAGCTACGATCCCATCCCGAGGACTGAACTACGGCCACGCTGGTTCGTTGCATGACGCCGTTCGACCGACGATGCTCTTTTTCCGGATACGAAAACGCCCGCCCCGGACGAACCGGGACGGGCGCTTCGAATCAACCGGGAAGGCGACTTAGGCCGGTTGGACGCCGGCTTCGTTCAGCCATTCCAGGATCTTCTGCTTGGGCATGGCGCCGACCTTCATCGAGGTCATCTGGCCATCGCGGAACAGCATCATGGTCGGGATGCCGCGGACGCCGTAGCGCGACGGGGTCGTCGGGCTGTCCTCGATATTGACCTTGGCGACGGTGACGACGTCGGCCAGCTCTTCCGAGATCTGCTCCAGGGCCGGGGCGATCTGCTTACAGGGACCGCACCACTCGGCCCAGAAGTCGACCAGCACGGGCTTGCCGGATTTCAGGACGTCGGATTCGAAAGTGGCGTCGGTCACCACAACGGTGCTCATGGTCTGCTCCAGTCTGGCGTCACGCGGATCGGCGCGGAGGACGTGGTAAGGGTCAAAATCCGGAATCGTTCCGGACGCTTGCGAAAGATGTAGGCGCCCAGCGCGTCTCCGGCAACGGGATTAGGCCAGCCGCGCCAGGGCGTCGACCATCACCTTTTCTGGAACCGGCATTAGTTTGGGGCCGTCCGTCCACACCAGAGCCGCCTCCACGGCGCGGCCCGGGAACACCTCGCGCAGCACGGCCGCATAGACCGCCATCTGGGCCAGATAGGCCTGGTCGGCGTCCTCGATGCGGTCCGGCGAGGGGCGATTGGTCTTGTAGTCGACCACCAGCACCCGCTCGGCGTCGACGACCAGCCGGTCGACCCGGCCGGAAACCGCCAGGCCCTTGGGAAGATGCGCGCTGGTCCCGGCCAGGGCGACTTCCGCTCGCGAGCCAGGCCCGAACACGGCGGCGAAGCGCGCATCGTCCAGCACGCCGAACGCGGCGGCGGCCATTTCCTCACGCTGTTCGCCCGTCAGGTCGCGTTCGGCCGAGAGCAGTCGCTGGGCCGCCCCGGCGCGCTGGTCCGGGGCGACGTCGGGCAGGAGCTGCAGCAACTTGTGCACGATCTCGCCCCGGCGATAGCGGCCCAGGCCCGAGACCCGCGCCAGCGGCGACGGGGCGGGGACGCGGGCGTTGTCCTCGATCCGCGACGGGGCGGCGTAGCGGGCGGCGGCTGGTTCTGGCGGGGCCACGGCCTTGATCCAGGCCGGCGCGGTCGCCGAGGCGCGCACATCCTCCTCGACGCGCGGCGCGGCCAGCGGGTCGGGGCCGTAGCGCAGGAAGGCGGCCCCGTCCTCGCCGATCGTGCGAACATCGGGCGCGATATCGGGATGAGCGAAGGCGTTGCGGGCGGCGGCGTACCAGCCGCCGACCTTGTCTTCCTTGGTGCGGGCGTCGATGCGACCGCACAGGATCAGCCGCTCCCGCGCGCGGGTCAGGGCCACGTACAGCAGGCGCAGCGCTTCCTGGCCTTCCTTCTCCTCGCGCAGCCGGCGGGCGCGGGCCGAGGCGTCGCAATCGCCCTTGCCGCTGGCGGCCCACAGCAGGGCGCCGTCCTCGGTCGCCAGCAGCGGCGAGCCGCCGGCCCCTCGCTTCACGGTCGTCTCCGGCAGGAAGACGATCGGCGCTTCCAGGCCCTTGGAGCCATGGGCGGTCATCACCCGCACCTCGCGCCGGGCGCCTTCCATCTCGCGCTTGACGACGATATCCAGGGCCGCGAAGTCGGCGACCAGGGCTTCCAGGTCACGCACGCCGCGCTGCTCGGCCTCCATGACCTGGGCCAGGAACTCGTCGAGCGCCTCCTCGGCCTCGGCGCCCAGGCGAGTCAGCACCTTGGCGCGGTGCGAGCGGCCACCGGCGTCGGCCAGGCCCAGCCAGCCGGCGAAGAACTCGAACGGCTGGCGCTTGCGGCCCTCGGTCAGCGCCCAGTCCAGCACCGTCTTGGCGGCCGCCCATTCGGCGCGCTCTTCGGCCCGGCGACGCAGCCCGGCCCACAGCGTCGCGCGGCGGCCCTTGGCCAGGGCGTAGACGTCCTCATCGGTCAGCGCGCAGAACGGCGTCTTCAGCAGCGCCGCCAGAGTCAAATCATCATCCGGGAACAGGATGAACCGCCCCAGCGCCAGCAGGTCCTCGAAGGCGATGTGGCTGGACAGCGAGAGGCGGTCGGCCCCGGCCACCGGCACGCCGCGTCGCTTCAGGGCCCGGATGATCTCTTCGAACAGCACCTTGCGGCGACGGACGAGGACGAGAATGTCGCCGGCGTGGGCGGCGCGGTGGCGGCCGATCTCCTTGTCGAAGACGGCGTCGCCCCGGGCCAAGATGGCGGCGGTCTCGGCGGCGATGGCCTCGGCCAGGCGGCGATTGGCGCTGTGCTCGCTCTCGGCGTCGACCGGCGCGTCCCAGGCCTCGCGTTCCTCACCGGGCCGTTCGCGGGTCAGCGGCCACAGGTCGACGCAGCCGGGATGGCCTTGGCGGAACAACTCGTGGCGCACCAGGTCCTGGCCAACCGGCGGCGGCACGCCCTCGCGGGTTTCGGGATCGGAGAACAGGGCGTCGACGAAGCTGAGGATCTCGCGGGTCGAGCGGTACGACACCGTCAGCGGCACGCCCTTGCCGACCGCGCCGACGGCCTCGATGCGGGCGATATAGCCTTGCGTCTCGATCAGCAGCCGCTGCGGATCGGCGCCCTGGAACGAATAGATCGACTGCTTCTCATCGCCGACCACGAACAGGGTCCGCTCGGCCCGCCGCTCGCCACCCCAGCCCTGCGCCGTCTCGCCGGCGAAGAAGTCGGCGGTCAGGGCGGACAGGATCTCCCACTGCTCGGGCGCGGTGTCCTGGGCCTCGTCCAGCAGGATGTGGTCGATGCCGCCGTCCAGCTTGTAGAGCACCCAGGCGGCCTCGACCTTCTCGGTCAGCAGCATCCGGGTCTTGTCGATCAGGTCGGTGAAGTCCAGCGCGCCGCGCGCCTCCTTCTCGATCCGATGCGATTCCACATAGAGCGCCGCCAACCGCAGGGCGTCGGCCGTGTCCTCGGCCACCTTGGCGGCGCGGACCTGTTCGCGGGCGGCCTCCAGCTTGGCCTGTTCGAGCAGCAAGGCCTCACGCAGGTCCTCGCGGCTCTTCAGGCCCGAGGTCTTGCCCGGCCAGGTCGCGGGCGTGCCGTCGCCACCCTCGGTGAACAGCGCCCGCAACGCCAGATCGAGCGTGGCGTCGGGATCGCGGGCCACGGCGGCCAGGGCCTCGGCGTTCTTGGCGTCGGCCTTGCCGCCGCTATCGAACAGCACCGCGGCCGCCGCCCGCCAGGCGCCGAGATCCAGCCGCGCCATCGCCTGCGCCGCCAGGTCGGCCGCCGAAGTCGGCTCGTCGAAACCGCAACGCGCCCAGGCGTCGGCGATGGCGCCGGGCAGTCCGCCGCAGCGCCGGACATAGTCCATGATCTGGCCGCGCCGGGTCTCGAAGCCGTCGAACATCCCCTCGAAGCTCAGGAAATCCAGCGCCACCGAGAAGCGGGCATAGGCCTCGGCAAAGGCGTCCTCGTGCGTGTCGACCCAGGCGGCCGTGGCCCGGCGGGCGGCGCGGGCGATGGCGGCGCCGGCCTGGTCGTCCATCACCGTGAAGCCGGGCGACACCCCGGCCTCCAGTGGAAAGCGCCGCAGCAGCTTTTCGCAGAAGGCGTGGATGGTCTGGATCTTCAGGCCGCCCGGCGTCTCCAGCGCCTGGGCGAACAGGGCGCGGGCCTCGGACAGGCGCTTGGCGTCGTAGGTCGCTTCATCCTCGCCGACCAGCTTCATCAGCTCGGCCCGCAGGTCGGCGTCGCTGGTCACCGACCACTTGCCCAGGCGCTCGAACAGGCGCCGCTGCATCTCGGCGGCGGCGGCCTTGGTATAGGTCACGCACAGGATCGCCTCGGGCGCCACCTTGGCCAGCAAAAGGCGCGCGACCCGGTCGATCAAGGTCTTGGTCTTGCCCGACCCGGCATTGGCCGTGACGAAGGCCGAGATCGCCGGATCGGCGGCGATGCGCTGGGGATCGTAAGCGCTCATTCGCCCTCCCCATCATCGCCGCTGGTCGACCATTCGAACACGCGCGCCAGGTGGGCGTAGTCGCCGGGGTGCTCCTTGACGAACTGCGGCGCGACCCGCGAGCGGTAGGGCTCGGCCGGATCGTCGTAGCGGGCGATCAGGGTCGAGAGGCCTTCTAGGGCCTTGGTCGCGGCGGCGCTGGATTCTTCGCCGGCCAGGGCGCGGACCTGCTCCTCGCCGGCGGGACGTCTTCCGGTGACGCGGACATAGGTCAGGTCGCCCGGCGTGGGCCGCCCCAGGTCTGGGAAGCCGCCGTGCATCAGGATCGCCGCCGTCAGGGTCAGCTGCGGCGAGAAGCCGGTGTCGACCTGCTTCTGCGACGGCGCAGCGCCGGTCTTGTAGTCGAGGATGTGGACGGTCCCGTCGGCGGTCGGCTCCAGGCGGTCGGCCTTGGCGGTCAGGGTGAAGGGGCGGCCATTGATCGACAGGGACAGATCCCCGGCGGCCTCGACCACCACCTTGCGGGCCGTGGTCCGGCGCTGGCGCTCCCAGTCGGCGACCCACAGGGCGGCCTCGCGGGCCAGGGCCTTTTCGCGGGCCAGGGCCGTGGGCGGCATGCCGGCGGCGACCAGGTGATCGACATAGAGCTTCTCGAACACGGCGGCCGCGTCGGCCGGCACGGCGTCGGGGAACTGCTCGGCGAAGTCCTCGAAGGCGGCGTGGATGGCCGTGCCTCGGGCGCGCGCCTCGACCGGCTCGTCGGGACGTTCGAGCGGGTAGAGCCGCAGGATGTCGCGGGCCCAAACGGCGTAGGGGTCGCGGGTCAGGGCCTCGACGCGGGTGACGGCCATCTTGCGCGGACGGTCCTCGACCGGCGGGGTCGGGGCCGGGCGGCCGATGGGGGCGTAGGGATCGGGGGCGTCGAGGGCGCGAACCCAGTCCAGCACGTCATCGCGCCGGGGCAGGGCGAGGCCGGCGCCGGCGGCCAGGGTCTTCAGGCGCCACAGCCAGCGCGACTCGACGGCCGGCGCGCCGCCGCGCCGCTCGCAGTGGACGAGGACCACGTCCGGCGCGCTGGCGGCCTGGGCGAAGTCGTGGGCGGTCAGGCCGACGCGGCGCTCGGGCGGCGGCAGGCCCAGGCGGCTACGCATGGGCCGTGACAGGAACGGATCGATCGGTGCGCCCTGCGGCCAGACGCCTTCCTCGAGTCCCGCCAGCACCAGGCGATCGGCGCGGACCAGGCGGGCCTCGATGGCGCCCAGGATGCGCAGGCGTGGATGAGTGGCGCCGCCGACGCGGACGGTCTCTTCGTTGACCAGCCGGTCCAGGATATCCGCGAAGGCCTGGGGCGAGGCGTCGGGCAGGGGCTGGCCGTCTTGGACCAGCGCGGCCATCAGCCCGCCCAGGCTCTCGCCCGCGCCGCCGGCCCACAGGCGGGGCGTCGCGATCAAGGCTTCCAGCGCCTCGACGATGGCCTGGGCCGCGCGGCAGGGCGGGGCGAAGCCGTCGGCATAGACGGACGCGGCGTGGTCGACGGCGGCTAGGACGCGGTCGCACAGGGCCAGGGCTTCGGGCGCGTCCTTCAGGCGAGCGCGCAGCACGTCCTTGGAGCCCGGCGCTGCGCCGCGCAGGCCTTTGCGCTCTAGCGCCGCGGCGGCGGGGGCTTCGTCCTCGCCCAGGATTAGCGGGTGCTTGGCGAAGGCCAGCAGGCGGACGGGATTGAGCGGTTCCTCGACCAGCCGCGCCAGGTGCAGGGCCAGGATCGCCGCGCCGGCGGCGGCCAGGGGCGCGCCGGCCGAGCTGTCGGGGATGACGCCCCAGCGCTGCAGGCGGGTCATCACCCGGCGGGCCAGGGTCTGGTCGGGCGTGACCAGGGCGGCGGTCTTGTCGGGAGTTTCCAGCGCCTCGCGCAAAAGAAGCGCGCAGGCGCCGGCGGCCTCCTCCTCGGCGCGGGCGGCGATGACCGAGAAGCCGGTCAGGCCCTCGACGATCGGGTCCAGGCCCGGGGCTTCGGCGCGCAGGGCGGCGATCTGGGCCAGCCAGTCGGCGGTGGCCTCGGCGGGCCGTAGAGCCTCGTTGACGATGCGGCGCCGCCAGCGGCCCCGGCTGTCGACATCGGGGACCCAGGCGCGGACGTCAGAGCGCGAGACGCCGGCCCGGTCCAGCAGGCGCTTCATCGCGCCCTGCGGGTGCTGCTCGCCGGGCGTGCCCTCGATGCGGGCCCAGGCGCTGTCGGCCAGGTCCTCGTCGAGACCGGGCAGGACGACGGCGCCCTTGGGCGCGGCGGCCACGACCCGCAGCAGATCGGCGGTGGCGGGGGCGGTGCCGGTCGAGCCGGCGGCGACCAGCACCTCGGTCGGCGGATCGTTCTTCCACTGCGCCTCGAGGGCGCGCAGCAGGCGGACCCGGCGCTCGGAGACGTCGATCAGGCCCAGGCTTTCAAGCCGCTTTGGCCAGGCGGTCAGCACCGCTTTGAGGAACTTCGCCGAGACCTGCCAGTGCTGGGCCAGGTCCCCTTCGGCCAGGCCGTCCAGCCTGTCCTCGAACTGGATTTCCTCGATCTGGCAGCTGTCGAGGAACTCCGACAGGGCCTTGGCCAGTTCCAAGGCCTGGACCGGACCGGGCTTGAACGACAGCTTGTCGCCATGGTCGACGACCAGCCGCGCCAGCTCGAAACGGCGGCGGCGCGAGGAGACGCCGGGCGGCAGGTCGAGGGCGAGATCGCCTGGCTCGAACGGCGGCTCGCCCTCGTCCAGGTCACCGAGGGGCCGGATTTGCGGCAGCAGCAGCGCCCGACCGCCGCCGACCGCCAGGAAGGCGTCGGCCAGGGCGCGCGCGCCGCGGCGGGTCGGGGTCAGGACCGTGGCGCGCGGCAGGGCCTCGGGGCCCAGCGGCTCCAGCGTGTTCAGCAGGCCGCGCGCCAGGTCGTCGACGAACGGGCGATGGGCGGGGATCGAGAACCAGCGCGGCCCCTCACGCTCGAAGAAAGGGGCCGGTCCGGTCATCCTTCCCCTAAACTTTCTTGGGCGAGCCTGGCTTCGGCGGCCAGCTTGGCGTCGGGATCGCCGACATGCATCCAGAGCCCGTCGGGTGCGACGCCGTGGACGCGGTGGTCGGCGGCGAGACGCTTCCAGAGCGGGGTCAGGGAGAACGGACCTTCGGGACCGTCCTTGACGATGGTCGGGTTACAGATGTGGACGCCGACATAGACCAGCGGGCCGTTCTCGCCCGCCGCCTTGAAGCGGATCGCCCCATCGTCTTCCAAGAACACGTCGCCGCTGTCGTGGAAGCCCAGCGAGGTCGCGGTCGGGGCCAGCATCAGGAGCACGTCCATCCGGGCCGGGTCCCAGGCGGCCGCCATCGCCTCCAGGGCCGGGACGCCGGTCTCGATCCAGACCGAGTCGATATTGGCGACCCAGACGGGGCCCTCGCCCAGCAGCGGCAGGGCGTGCTTGAGGCCGCCGCCGGTCTCGAGCGGTTGCGGGCGTTCGTCGGAGATGACGATGCGCGGCAGGAGGCCATTGGCGTTACGGGCGTCGAGATGCGCTTCCAGCCGATCGGCGAAATAGTGGACATTGACCACGGCGGTCTCGACTCCGGCGGCGGCCAGGCGGTCCAGCATGTGATCGATCAGCGCCTTGCCCTGCACCTCGACCAGGGCCTTGGGCCGATCGTTGGTTAGCGGGCGCATGCGGGTGCCGAGGCCGGCGGCCAGCACCATCGCGACTTTGGGGCCGCTCATCGACGGGCCTCCACGGGCACATACTGGTCGAACCAGGTCTTGAGACCGGCTATGGCGGGATCGCCCAGGTTCCGTTCCAGATAGCGCCAGGTGCGCGGCATGTAGGCTTCGTACTGCCGGCGGCCCAGCAGGGCCTGGCGGGCGAAGACCCGGCCCAGGATGCGGGCGGCGTTCGAGGCGGCCAGGGCGCGGTAGTCGGCGATGAAGGTATCGCGCTCGACGCCGGGACGGGCGGCCAGGTAGCGGTCCAGCATGGCCGCTTCCAGTTCCGGCGACACGTCGCGGCGCGCGTCCTGCAGCAGGTGGGTCAGGTCCCAGGCGGGGTGGGCGCGCAGGGCGTCCTGGAAGTCCAGCAGGCCGACGCGGGCGACGCCGTCGCGCTGCGGCAGCCACAGCAGGTTCTGGGCGTGGTAGTCGCGATGGGTGAAGACGCTGGCCCCGGCCTCGCCGCGCACCCAGACGGGCGCCCACAGCGCGTTCCATTCGGCTACGGCTTCGGGGGTGAAGGCCGGAATGCCAGCGAATTGCGGCCACCATTCCAGGAAGGTGTCGGTGGCGTGCTTCAGGGCCAGGGTGTCATAGGTCAGCAGGGGCCAGCGGACCTCGTCGACGGCCAGCACGTCCGGCGGCGTCTCGGCGTGCAGGGCCACCTGCAGGTCGACGGCGGCCTCGTATAGCGGGCGCTCGTCCTGGCCCTCGGCGATTAGGGTTGCGTAGAGGCCATCGCCCAGGTCCTCCAACACGGCCAAGCCTTGGGCGACGTCATAGGCAAGGATGCGCGGGGCCGAGAGGCCGCGCTGGCGCAGATAGTCGGCCGTGGCCACGAAGGCCCCGACCGAGCCGGCGGCCAGGCGCGCGGCGGCGTTGTAGCCCAGGGCGATGCGCTCGGCGTCGGTTGCGCCCGGCGGGCATACGACGCTCTCCAGCGCCGGCGGCTGGTCCATGAAGATGAAGGTCTGGCCGCCGTCTCGATGCAGCCGCTCATAAGCCCGCGTGGAGGCGTCGCCGCCCAGGCTTTCGCGGCGGACGTCGTCGAAGCCGTGGGCTTCCAGGAACGCGGCCTTGGCCGTCTCGCGCTCAGAACTCAAGGTCACGTCCTTCGAAACCGCCGTGCGCCACGATGACGGCGCGTCGCGCGTCGCCGTCCAGGGCGATGTCTATATCGAGCCGAGTCGCGGGCAAACGCCCTTCGAGCCGCTGCGGCCACTCGATCAAAGCGACGCCGCCGTCCAGGGCCTCGTCCAGGCCGATCTCGTAGGCCTCGTCGGGATCGGAGAGCCGGTAGAGGTCGAAATGAGCCAGGGGGAAATCCGCCGTCTCGTAGAACTGCACCAGGGTGAAGGTCGGGCTGGGCACCTCTTCGTCCGGCGTCGTCAGGGCGCGGATCAGGGCGCGGGCCAGGGTCGACTTGCCGGCCCCCAGCGGGCCGGTCAGGCACAGAGCGTCGCCGGGGCGCAGGGCGGCGGCGAGCTTGCGGCCCAGACCTTTCGTCGCGGCCTCGTCGGCGAGGAAAACTTCAGTCACGTCAGTCGGCCTGTCGGATCGTTCGGCAGCTGGCGCTCCACATAGCGCTTAAGCGTCTCCGTGGCCTCTCCCGCGTCGCCGGGCAAGGCCTCGGCGTCGATCGGCGCCCCGATGACCAGCGAAAATGGCCGGCCCTTCTTGTTCAGCAGCTCATGGAACAGCGTGATGTCGCGCAATTCCTTCCAGCGCTTGTCGAACAGGTGGAACAGGGTCGACCACGGGCCGGTCAGATGGATCGGGACGATCAGGGCATTGTACTTGCGGGCGATCGAGACCGCGCTGGCCATCCAGGGCGGGTCGGTCAGGCGGCCGTCCTCGCCCTTCACCGCCAGGCGGCCGGCCGGGAAGATCATCAGGGCGCGCTCGGCCTCCATCGCCTCACGGGTCATGGACAGGGTCAGGCGCATGCGTTCGCGGCTGCGCTTTTCCTCGACCCACTCGACCGGGATCAGCACTTCGTCGAAGCGGCGGCACACCCGATGGGCGTCGGCATTGGCATAGAAGACGACATCCGGCCGCCGGGCCTTGATGGCGTCATAGACCGCCACCCCGTCGCCAATGCCGGTCGGGTGATTGCACACCACGACGACCCGGCCGGTGGCGGGCAGGTTCTCCAGGCCCGAGACCTCGACCTTCAGGGCCAGCAGCTCGGAGACATGGTCCAGCGCCGCGCGGCCGCCCAACTGGCAGATGTGCTCGGCCATGCGCCGGGCCTTGCGATAGTCCAGCAGCCTGTAGAGCCCCGGCCGAACCAGCGGCCAGATCGCCGACCCCGTCAGGCGCGGCGCGCGCTCGGCGATCAAGGTGTCGATGATGTGGGGCTGCGGCGTCTGTCGCGCGCCGACCACCCCGACGGCCGGAACATGAACCATCTTAGAAGCTTAGGCTGCGTCGGCGGACCTGTCAGCATGAGGGTGACGCATGGGCGGGCTTCCATTCGCGTCCCTCACGCGCTAACCGCACTGGCGATGCCGACATCCCTTCGCACCGCCTATCGCGAGCGCCTGGCCCAGGGCGAGATCAAGCCCGATGTGGCTCAGGCCGCCGCCGTCGAGGCGTTGTCGCGGCTGGAGGCCGACCTGGACAATGCCGGCGAGCCTGGCTTCTCGCTCTTCGGCCGCAAGCCCAAGAGCCAGCGGGGCGTCTATCTGTGGGGCCCGGTCGGGCGCGGCAAGTCCATGCTGATGGATCTGTTCTTCGACAGCGCGCCGGTGACGAAGAAGCGCCGCATCCACTTCCACGCCTTCATGGCTGAGGTCCACGCCGACATCGACGCCTGGCGCAAGGGCGACGCGGCGGCGCGCAAGGCGCGCTTTGGCCAGCATAAGGGCGACGACCCGATCGTCCCGACCGCCGAGGTGATCGCCCAGAACGCTCGCCTGCTGTGCTTCGACGAGCTGCAGGTCACCGACATCGCCGACGCCATGATCCTGGGCCGGCTGTTCGAGGCCCTGTTCGCGCGGGGCGTCACCCTGGTGGCCACCTCGAACCGGCCGCCGGACGACCTCTACAAGGACGGCCTCAACCGTCAGCTCTTCACGCCGTTCATCGACATGCTGAAGCAGGCGATGGACATCGTCGCCATCCGCGGTCCGGTTGATTTCCGCCTGGACCGCCTGCGCGCGGCCCGCACCTGGTTGGCCCCCAACGACAAGGCCAGCCAGGCCGAGTTCGAGCGGCTGTGGGCCGACATGCTGGACGGCGCGGCCGAGGCCGGCGTGACCCTGGAGGTGCTGGGCCGCAAGATGCGCCTGCCGCGCGCGGCCGGCGGGCTGCTGCGCTCGTCCTTCGCCAGCCTGTGCCAGCAGGCGTTGGGGCCGCAGGACTATCTGGCCGTGGCCGAGCGCTTCCACACCATCTTCCTGGAAGACATTCCCATGCTGTCGCCCGCTCGGCGCGACGCGGCCAAGCGCTTCAACACCCTGATCGACGCCCTCTACGAGGCCGACGCCAAGCTGGTGGCCCTGGCCGACGCCGAGCCCGAAGCGCTCTATCCCGAAGGCGACGGGGCCTTCGAGTTCGAGCGCACGGTCTCGCGCCTGCACGAGATGCGGTCGGCCGACTACGTCGCCCGGATCCGCGACTAGCTATTCGCAGCGCACAGAGAAGACGCTGCTATTGCCCTTCTTGTCGGTCCGCACGAAGCGGATGCAGGCCCTGACGGTCTTGCCCAGCTTCATCACGACCTGACCGCCGTCTTCATAGCCGCAGACCAGGTGCGGGACGCGGCCAGCCTTGTGGATGTCGCCGAGCATCCAGTAGGTGCGCAGCAGGCCGTTCTTTTCCTTGCCTTCCTCGGGGCGCAGCTCGACCATGCCCTCGGGCGGGCCGTCGAACAGCGAGGCGGCGTTCAGCGCCTTGCTTTTCTGCGACGCGGGGCAGGACGTCTGCACGGCGTGGGCGGCGGTGGCGGTCATCATCGTTCCGACCGCGAGCATTGGCAGCAGATAACGGCGCATGGATTCTCCCCAGGGTGTTTTCGCATACCCTTGGTAGGCCTTGTTTCCGCCCGGCGCGACCATTAGTCGACGAACATGACCGTCAAAGATCGCATCCGCGTTCGCGAGACCAAGCTGCTCTCCGACAACTGGTACGTCCTGAAGACCACGGCCTTCGACTGGAAGCGCCGCGACGGGACCTGGCAGACGCAACATCGCGAGCACTATGATCGCGGCAACGGGGCGGTGCTGCTCCCCTACAATCCGGAAAACCGCACGGTGCTGCTGGTGAAGCAGTTCCGTTATCCGGCCTTCCTCAACGGCCATGACGACCTGCTGATCGAGGCGGCCGCCGGCCTGCTGGACGACGCCGCGCCGGAGGTGCGCATCCGGGCCGAGGTCGAAGAGGAGCTGGGCTATCGGCTGGGCGAGGTCCGCAAGGTGTTCGAGGCCTTCATGAGCCCCGGCTCGGTGACCGAGATCCTGCACTTCTTCGTGGCCGAGTACGACGCCTCCATGCGGATCGGCGACGGCGGCGGCCATCCCGACGAGGGCGAGGACATCGAGGTGCTGGAGCCGGGCATCGACGAGGCCCTGGCCATGATCGCCGACGGCCGCATCCGCGACGCCAAGACCATCATGCTGCTGCAACACCTGGCCCTGACGGTCTTTCGGGCCTAGCTGAACACGCGGTCCAGCGGCACGTTGAAGCGAACCACGAGACCGCCCTCGCCATAGTCGGCGGCGATGGTCCCGTGCAGTTCGCCCGTGACGCTGCGCTCGATCAGGCGCGAGCCGAAGCCGCGACGGTCCGGGGACGTGGCGGGCGGGCCGCCGGTTTCGCGCCATTCGAAGTCCAGGGTTCCGGCGTCATTGACCGACCAGGAGAGCAGTAGGCGGCCGGCCGTCGACAGCGCCCCGTACTTGGCGGCGTTGGTGGCCAGTTCGTGGAACACCATGCCCAGCGACAGGGCCACGCGGGCGGGCAGGTGCACGTCCGGGCCCTCCATGCGGATGCGCTCATCGCCATAGGGCCCCAGCTCCTGGTTCAGGATCTGTCGTAAGCCCGCGCCTTCCCAGCGGCTGTCGGTCAGGGCGTTGTGGGTCTGGGACAGGGCCAGCAGCCGCGCCTCGAAGGCGCCGGCGAAGCGGTCGGGATCGGCCGCGCCGCGCAGGGTCTGCTGGGCGATGGCCTGCACCGTGGCCAGGGTGTTCTTCACGCGGTGGTTCAGCTCGTCCATCAAGAGGCGCTGGCGCTGATCGGCCACGACCCGGTCGGTCATGTCCGAGCCCTCGACGAAGACGCCGGACACCGAACCGTCCTCCTCAATGATCGGCTGGTACAGGAAGTCGAGGAAACGCTGCTCGAGGGTCTCGCCGGGCTTGCGCGCCAGCATGACCGGCACGTCGCGGCCGATGAACGGCTCGCCCGAGCGCCGCACCTCGTCCAGCAGCTGAATGAAGCCCTGCTCGCGGATTTCCGGCAGCGCCTCCTCCAGCGGCTTGCCGACGATGTCGCGCCGACCGATCAGCCGCAGATAGCTCTCGTTGGCGAAGTCGAAGACATGGTCGGAACCTCTCAGCACGGCCACGAAGCTGGGCGCCTTCATGAACAGGCGGCGGATCTGGACGCTCTGGGACTGCAGGGCCTCGACGCGGCGCAGCACCGCATCGCCCAGCAGGGCCGTGGACGGCGGAGCCTCGGGGCTGAAAGCGGCGTCCTTCAGCCGCTTGATCTCGGTGATGTCCTGGGTGTTCTGCAGCACGTAACCCCGGCCGCCGACGCCCGGCACATAGGTGTGGGTGCAGCTCCAGTAACGATCCTCGAAGCCGCCGCCTTCGGCGACGGACTTTGGGATGGCGTAGTGCAGCACGGCGATGACGTCGGTCTCGCCGGTGTCGCGTGTGCGCTCCAGCGACTCTTCCAGCAGGCGACGACCCTCGCCCTCGGACGGGAAGGCGTCGAAGACGTGACGGCCCAGCATCTCTTCGCGCGGACGCCCCGTGGCGGCCAGATAGGCCGCATTCATCTTGACGATGACCAGGTCGTCGTCCATCAGCATGTACGGGGTCGAGATCCGGTCGAACACCGCTTTGAAATCGATCGGACTGCTCATGCGCGGATCGTGCTTCCCCCTAAAGCGACTGATCGTAACGCAACCTTGGCCTTAGGGGTTCCTTAACCTGACGGGAGCGGGACTGAGAACGTTTCTCAACACGGCCCCGTTTAATTGACACCCCCGCCTTCGCGCTTAAAAGCATCCCGCAACGCACAAAGGCTACTGAGGTTGGACCTCCCATGACCGACACGAGCCGGGGGCTGCCTGAGCGCCCGATGTCGCCGCACCTGCAGGTGTGGCGCTGGCATATCACCATGGCCTGTTCGATCCTGCACCGCGGCTGCGTCATCGGCCTGTGGGTCGGCGCCGTGATCCTGGCGGGCTGGGCCGCGGCGCTGGCCGCCGGCCCCGAGGCTTACGACACCTATCGCGGCATCCTGGGCTCGCCGATCGGCAAGCTCGTTCTGCTGGGCGAGACCTTCGCGGTGTTCTTCAATGTCGCCTACACCATCCGCCAGACCTTCTGGGATGCGGGCAAGGGCTTCGCCCCGCGCATCGCCGACATGACCGGCGCCATGGCGATCGCCTTCGCGGTCGTGGCGACGATCGTCACCTGGGTCATCGCCGGCGCGAACGGAGCGTTCTGATGAGCAGCAACAAGGACCTCTTCCAGCCTATCCAGTTCCGCACGCCGCTGTCGCGCGCCCGGGGCATGGGCTCGTCGCACCATGGCGTCGGCCACTTCATCACCGAGCGCGTCTCGGGCCTGGCCTTCGCGCCGCTGACCGTCTGGGGCGTCTACAGCGCCCTGAAGCTGATCGGCGCCGACCAGCACACGGTCGCGACCTGGATCGGCCAGCCGGTGAACGCCGTGCTGCTGGGCCTGCTGCTGATCTCGGCCCTGGCGCACCTGCAAGGCGCCGTCCAGGTGGTGATCGAAGACTATATCTACCGCTTCACGACCAAGTCCGCCCTGGTGATCGGCAACCTGTTCGTCTGCGTGCTGGCCGGCGCCGTGGGGATCTTCTCGATCCTCAAGGTCGCCCTGACCGTGACCGGAGCCCATTGATGTCGGCCTACAAGTTCATCGACCACAAGTTCGACGTCGTCGTCATCGGCGCCGGCGGCTCGGGCCTCCGCGCCGCTCTCGGCTGCGCCCAGGCCGGTCTCAAGACCGCCTGCATCACCAAGGTGTTCCCCACCCGCAGCCATACCGTGGCGGCGCAGGGCGGCATCTCGGCCTCGCTGGGCAATATGGGTCAGGATGACTGGCGCTGGCACATGTTCGACACCGTCAAGGGTTCGGACTGGCTGGGCGACCAGGACGCCATCGAGTACCTGACCCGCAACGCGCCGGCGGCGGTCTATGAGCTCGAGCACTGGGGCGTGCCCTTCTCGCGCACCACGGACGGCAAGATCTATCAGCGCGCCTTCGGCGGCATGACCAAGAACTATGGCGAAGGCCCGATCCAGCGCACCTGCGCGGCGGCCGACCGCACCGGTCACGCCATGCTGCACACGATGTACGGCCAGTCGCTGGCCCACGACACCGAGTTCTTCATCGAGTACTTCGCCCTCGACCTGATCATGGACGACGGCGTCTGCCGCGGCGTGACGGCGTGGAAGCTGGACGACGGCACCCTGCACCGCTTCCAGGCCCAGCAGGTGATCCTGGCCACGGGCGGTTACGGCCGCGCCTACTTCTCGGCCACCTCGGCCCACACCTGCACGGGCGACGGCAACGCCATGGCGCTGCGCGCCGGTCTGCCGCTGCAGGACATGGAGTTCGTGCAGTTCCACCCCACCGGCATCTACGGCGCCGGCTGCCTGATCACCGAAGGCGCCCGCGGCGAAGGCGGCTACCTGACCAACTCGGAAGGCGAGCGCTTCATGGAGCGCTACGCCCCGTCGGTGAAGGACCTGGCGCCCCGTGACATGGTCAGCCGCGCGATGACCATCGAGATCCGCGAAGGCCGCGGCGTGGGCCCGAACAAGGACCACATCTTCCTGCACCTGGATCACCTGGACCCCAAGATCCTGCACGAGCGCCTGCCGGGCATCTCGGAGACGGCCAAGGTGTTCGCCGGCGTCGACGTGACCAAGGCCCCGATCCCGGTGCTGCCGACCGTCCACTACAACATGGGCGGCATCCCGACGAACTTCCACGGCGAAGTCGTCACCAAGTCGGGCGACAACCCCGACCAGGTGATCCCGGGCCTGATGGCCGTGGGCGAAGCCGCCTGCGTGTCGGTGCACGGCGCCAACCGCCTGGGCTCGAACTCGCTGATCGACCTCGTGGTGTTCGGTCGCGCCGCGGCCCTGCGCTGCGCCGAGATCATCAAGCCGGGCGCCAAGCAGCCGGAACTGAAGGACGCCCAGACCGACGGCCACGTCGCGCGCTTCGACAAGTTCCGCAACGCTTCGGGTTCGATCCCGACCGCCGAGCTGCGTCTGGAGATGCAGAAGGCGATGCAGGAAGACGCCGCCGTGTTCCGCACCGGCGAAAGCCTGGACAGCGGCGTCTCGCGCCTGCAGGCCGTCTGGGACAAGAAGGGCGACGTCAAGGTCAGCGACCGTGGCCTCGTCTGGAACACGGACCTGATGGAAACCCTGGAATTCGACAACCTGATCGGTCAGGCCGTCGTGACGGTGAACGGCGCGGCCAATCGCACCGAAAGCCGAGGCGCCCACGCTCGCGAGGACTTCTCGGACCGTGACGACAAGGAATGGATGAAGCACACCCTGGCGTGGCTCGATCTGGACACCGGCAAGGTGAAGATCGATTACCGCCCGGTCCACAGCTACACCATGTCTGACGACATCGCTTACATCCCGCCGAAGCAACGGGTCTACTAGAGGTTCAGCAATGGCTGCTGCATCCAGAATTGGACATAACTCAGGCCGTCGAGGTGGCTCAATGTACGCCGTAGTTTTCGACCTGGATACCGAGATGCTCGGACAACTATATCACGGTAACAATGCAACCAACGCCTACGGTGATATTCGAAAGTTTCTGACGTCTAACGGGTTCGAATGGCGTCAAGGTAGCACCTACTTCGGCGACGAGACAATTGATGCT
Source organism: uncultured Caulobacterales bacterium (assembly GCA_903900155.1). Taxonomy (GTDB): domain Bacteria; phylum Pseudomonadota; class Alphaproteobacteria; order Caulobacterales; family Caulobacteraceae; genus Caulobacter. The sequence continues at coordinate 95,207 of CAIUMD010000055.1, forward strand.
GTGCGGTGTGTGCGAGTGGTTCAAAGATTAGCAAAGAAGTATCCATGGTTCTCCGCATGTACCAAGGATATCCGAATGCTGAGAATTGAGGAAAACAACGACCTGTCCGTTGCTCTAGCCGATGATGAGGACTGACCTATGGTCGAACTCGCACTCCCCAAGAACTCGCAGGTCAAGTCGGGCAAGCATTGGCCCGCTCCGGCCGGCGCCAAGAAGGTCAAGACCTTCAAGATCTACCGCTACGATCCGGAAGCGGGCGGCAGCCCGCGTTGGGACACCTACGACGTCGACATGGACGCCGTGGGCCCGATGGTCCTGGACGCCCTGCTCTACATCAAGAACAACATCGACCCGACCCTGGCCTTCCGCCGGTCGTGCCGGGAAGGCGTCTGCGGCTCGTGCTCGATGAACATCGGCGGCCGCAACACCCTGGCCTGTACGCACGGCTGGTCCGAGGTTCCGGGCAAGGCCGTCCAGATCAGCCCGCTGCCGCACCTGCCGGTGGTCAAGGACCTGATCCCGGACCTGACGCTGTTCTACGCCCAGTACGCCTCGATCGAGCCCTGGCTGCACACCGACACGCCCGAGCCGCAGACCGAATGGAAGCAATCGCCCAAGGACCGCGAGAAGCTCGACGGTCTCTACGAGTGCATCCTGTGCGCTTGCTGCTCGACCTCGTGCCCCAGCTACTGGTGGAACGGCGACAAGTATCTGGGCCCGGCGGCCCTGCTGCACGCCTATCGCTGGCTGATCGACAGCCGCGACGAAGCGACCGGCGACCGCCTCGATGCGCTTGAGGATCCCTTCAAGCTGTATCGCTGCCACACGATCATGAACTGCGCCCAGGTCTGCCCCAAGGGTCTGAACCCGGCCAAGGCTATCGCTGAGATCAAGAAGATGATGGTCGAGCGCGTCGTCTGACGGGCTCTCTCTATAAGACTGGCGCGGGGCGGCTTCGGAAACGAGCCGCCCCGTTCTATATCGGGCCTTGATCAAGGCGCTTGCCAATAGGTGACGCCGGCGTCATTTTTGACGAAATGGGAGGGCGTCGTTGAGCGCTGAAGCCAATCAGAACGCATGCGTCGTCATCGTCGGCGCGGGTCACGCGGGCGGTTCGGCCGCCGCTTTCCTGCGGCAGTACGGTCACGAAGGCCGGATCGTCCTGATCGGCGACGAGCCGCTGCTGCCCTATCAGCGCCCGCCGCTCTCCAAAGCCTGGCTCAAGGGCGAGGCCGACGCCGACTCGCTCTCGCTGAAGCCGGCCGAATGGTACGCCGACAATAATGTCTTCCTGCGCCTCGAGGGCGTGGCCGAGCGCATCAACCGTTCGGAGAAGACCGTGACCCTCGCCTCGGGCGAGGTGATTGCCTACGACTTCCTCATCCTGGCCACCGGCGCCCGCGCCCGCGAGCTGCCGATCCCGGGTTCCGACCTGGCCGGCGTCCTGGCCTTGCGCACGGCGGCCGACGCCGAGCTGCTCAAGCACGCCCTGAGGCCGGGCAAGCGCATGGCGGTGATCGGTGGCGGCTATGTCGGCCTGGAGGCGGCGGCCTCGGCCCGCGCGCTGGGCAGCCACGCCACGATCGTCGAGCGTGAAAGCCGCGTCCTGGCCCGCGTCGCTTGCGAGACCCTGTCGACCTTCTTCCAGGACTATCACGGCAAGCATGGCGTCGACTTCGAACTGAACGCTGGCGTCGCGGGCTTCGAAGGTGAGAACGGCCACGTCACCGGCGTGAAGTTCACCGACGGCAAGGTGTTGCCCTGCGATGTCGCCCTGGTCGGGGTCGGCGCGGTGCCCAATGACGAGCTGGCCAAGGACGCGGGTCTGGAAACCACCAATGGCGTGGTCGTCGACCTGGAGGCGCGCACCAATGACCCGTCGATCTTCGCGATCGGCGACGTCACCCATCGTCCGCTCCCTTTATATGAGCGCCAGTTCCGTCTCGAATCCGTGCCCAACGCCCTGGAGCAGGCCAAGCAGGCCGCCTCGGCGATTCTGGGTCGCGCCGGTCCGGCGCCGGAGGCGCCGTGGTTCTGGTCCGACCAGTATGATCTGAAGCTGCAGATCGCCGGCCTGCCGTTCGAGGCCGACCGCCAGGTGGTGCGCGGCGACGTCGCCGCCGCCAAGTTCGCGGTCTTCCATCTGAAGGGCGACCTGCTGCAGGCCGTCGAGGCGGTCAATGCGCCGCCCGAATTCATGGCAGGCAAGCAGCTGATCGCCAAACGCACGCCCGTGAGCGCCGACAAGCTCGCCGATCTCACGGTGTCCATGAAAGAGGTGGCGGCCTAAGGTCGTCCAAGGGGAATAGAGAAGAACCGCATGGCCAAGATCACCTACATCGAACACGACGGCACGGAACACGCGCTGGACATCAAGCCGGGCCTGACCGTCATGGAAGGCGCCGTGAAGAACAACGTGCCGGGCATCGACGCCGATTGCGGCGGGGCCTGCGCCTGCGCGACCTGCCATGTCTATGTCGACGACGCCTGGCTGGATAAGACCGGCGACAAGTCGGCCATGGAAGAGTCGATGCTGGATTTCGCCGAGAACGTCGAGCCCAACAGCCGCCTGTCGTGCCAGATCAAGGTCAGCGACGCGCTGGACGGCCTGGTCGTCCGCCTGCCGGAAAGCCAGCACTGATATAGAGGGGCGGAGCCCGTCGCTGCGAGCTCCTAAAGGCGGGGCTAACCATCCCGTCAAAAGAGCGTCGTTATATTGTCGCGAGGGGGTTGCCAGTCGTCCGAACGAGGACTAGATCACCGCCTCGCTCGGAACGGCATCGCGACCGGACGACGCGGCCCCCGAAAGGGAGTTGCATCGGTCCAGACGCTTCGCTAGAAACCGCGCTCCAATCGACTCGATGACGGATCCGCAAAGGGCGGCCACGGCGGCCCTGGGATCCTCTTTTTGTCTCTTCGATCCCGGGTTTCCGGAGCTTCGAAAAAGCCGAAAAGAGTTGGTTGACTTCGGAATGGCTCCTCTTTAGAAGCGCTGCTCCGATGCATCGCCGCCAAGAGTTCGCAAGAAATCAGCGGCGCGATGCAAGGTTAGGCAAGTAATCGTTTTGAAGTTTCTTCAAAATAATCACTTGACTGACTTGGGTGGTTATTCTAAAGGCCGCCCTCCAAGAAATATCGGAGAGTTCCTTTCGGATCTTTCAGATGTTTCTCTCTGGTCTAGCTAAGTTTTTCTTTTGAAAAATCGCTTGACTGGATTTGGTGGTTTCTTTAGAAGCTGCCGGCTCTGCCGAAGACTTTTGGGTCTGGTGGTGGATGTGTCGGAAAGTTTTGAAAAAAACGATTTGACACGGAATTCGAGGTTCGCTAGATAGCCGCCTCCGCCGA